>JAFMHL010000044.1 GCA_017854535.1 Nitratireductor sp. | reverse complement strand
TTACTGGAACAATACTTATACGGACTGTCTGTCCGCCATTTAACTTCAACAATAATAGCGGTGTTGTTTGGCAAAAAAGTGCGGTGTACCTCCCTAATCCAGCGATATACGCAAGCCATCTTCCCCAATATAGAGTTTACCTGCCCAGCTGGGTTTAACAGCATTGCGCCAATGATCATGGGTGAAGTCAGGATCATCCGAGGGAATTAGATGATTGAGCGCCAGCGTTTTAACGCCAGCCATCGAAGCTATTTTCCCCGCATCCGCCGCCATGGTATGCGATTGCAGCCAATGCTTCATCAGGCGGTCATCAGTGTTGCCAACACGTTTAAACAGCGCATCCAGCGCCTCGCCTAGCATTGCTTCATGAATCAGCAGATCCGCGTCTTTTGCGAAATCAGCCAATTTTGGAAGATATGCCGTATCGCCGGAAAAGACGACGCTGTTGGCGCTCGTATTAAAACGCAGAGCAAATGTATCAATCAAAGGTGGGTGTTGGTTTCGCATGACAGCGACGGACAGGTTTTCGCCTTCATGAATGGAACCTTCATCAAGGATTTTGAAAGAAATGAGATCTGCAATATTGATCCTGCCTTCATCTTCTATTCGCAGTTCGATATCGGCTTTCATGGAGCGTAAAAAATTATCCCAATAGTCTTCGAGGCCTTTTGGCCCATAAATCAATACCGGCGTTTTTAGTCCTGTTGTCCAAGCAGTATGCAACATGGGGCCCAATTCAAGATAATGATCTGAATGCATATGGGTGATGAAAACCAAGCTGATATCTTTTAATGCCATGCCTTGGTCGACAAGGGCACGCGTTACCCCTAGACCGCAATCGACCACAATTTGCTGACCGTTAAGGACAAGCAGGTTGGATGTGGGATTTGTAGATCCGGTTCGGATAGAGGGGCCGCCTTTTGTGCCCAAAAGAGCAACGAAATTATCTTCAGCTTTGATCATTGGTGTTTTCATTTTTTAACTACTCTTGTTTTGTTAAAGCGAGGCAAATCCGGCATCCACTGACGCCAATACCCTATCAACTTCATCCTTGGAAATAATCAGTGGTGGCGAGAAGATCATGTTTGGACCAGAGACCCGCACCATTGTTCCGTTTTGATAAATAGCCTCTTGGAGTTTTACTGGGAGCTCTTTTGAAACCGGCGCTTTCGTCTCGCGATCGGACACAAGCTCGATGGCCGTCATCAAACCGTGACCTCCTCGCACATCGCCGATTGTCTCGTATTTGTTCATAAGCTTCAAAGCACCCTCATATAGCTGCGTGCCTCTTGCAGCTGCATTGGTGGTGACATCAAGGCGTTTGGTTTCGGTCAGACAAGCAAGCGCTGCCGCTGCACCTACAGGATGGCCTGAATAGGTGTATCCGTGTCCAATAGCTGCCGCACCTGTTTTGTCGTTTTCAAATGTATCGGCAATATCCTGTGAGAGCATTACGGCACCAAAAGGAAAATACCCATTGGTAATCGCTTTCGCGGTACACATCATGTCAGGTTTGATGCCCCATAGCCGTGAACCGCTCCAGGCACCTGTTCGTCCGTAGGCGGTTATCACTTCATCGGTGATTAACAAAATTCCGTTCTTGTCACAGATTTTGCGAACCATTGGCATGAAGGACTTATGGGGCGGAATAACGCCGCCCGCGCCAAGAATAGGCTCCATAATAAAAGCAGCAATTGTGCTGGCTCCCTGAAAGGCAATTTCGTCTTCTAAAGCAGCAGCGCAAAGCTGTGCAAGTTTGGCAGGATCGGTTTCGTTGAACGGATTACGATAAGTATAGGGCGCGGGAATATGGAAACAGCCCGGTAATAAAGGCTCATAGGCTGTTCTAAAATTCGCATTGCCATTGATTGAAGCGCCACCCATATGGGTGCCGTGATAACCTTTTTTCAAACTGATGAATTTGGTCCGTGCTGGTTCGCCTCGGACTTTGTGATACTGCCGTGCAAGGCGAAGCGCCGTTTCGATACTGTCTGACCCACCTGATGTGAAGAAGGCGCGCACCAATCCGTCTTCAGCAAAAAACTCGGCAAGCTCATAGGACAAAGAAATTACTGCTTCATTGGAGGTGCCGCGAAAGGTTGAATAATAAGGCAAGGTGTCCAGCTGCCTTTTAATTGCTTCTTTTACAGGTTCGCAAGAATAACCAAGATTGACATTCCAAAGACCGCCAACAGCATCAATAGTCTGGATACCATCAACATCCTTGATGTGAACGCCTTCGCCTCCGGTGATGATTTTGGGTGGATTGGCCAGACTATCGGCGGGATGTGCCATAGGGTGAAACATATGGCGGGCATTATTTTCCTTCAGGAAATTGACGTTTTGAGTGTTCATGTGTTTCTCCGTAAAATGGGCACTAGGCTGCTTGTCGCCATTTATTTTCAAGTTTTTCGGGAATGTTCCCGCCTAATTCACGCGAGACTGCCTTTGAGGCCTCCCATAATTTTTTGGTGTAAAATGGCGCTTTGGAAGAATCTAGTCGTGTGGCAGGAATGGCGATTGCGATGGTTCCGCAGGCGTAAGGACCCGCTTCAAAAAACGGCACGCCAAAAGAACACACATCTTCTTCATAAGATTGGTTTGAAAAAGAAAAGCCCTTTTCATGAACCTCACCGACAATCGTTTTCAGTGTATCGAAATTTGTTGGAGTTGAATTGGAATATTTGGCTAGGTGCTTGTTCGATAGTTTTTCAAGCAGACTTGGCGGCCCAAAGGCAAGAGCGGCTAATCCGGATGCGGTTGCATGAAGCGGCAGCATCTCCGCTTCACTAAAATTCACTCTCGTTGCTCCTCGGCTTTTATCGCAAAAATAGAGAGGCGACATTTCCAGTCGCTGGATCAATGAGGCATGCACCAATTCTTGAACTTCCTCGGCAAGACGATCAATCCATTCAGACACTATTCTTCGTGTGGGAAATGAGCGCTCTCTAATGGAGGAAAGTCGAACAATTGCAGCACCGAGGCGATATTTCCTTGTCTTCTCATTTTGCTCAAGAAAGCCGTTTGCTTCCAATTCGGTTAAATGGCGATAGACCGTTGCCTTATCTTGACCGGATAGATTTTTGAAATCCATCAGGCCAAGCTCTGGCGCATTCTCCGAGAAAAAATTGAGAAGATTCAATGCTTTGGCAATTGTTCCCATTGTCACTTTGCCGCAGAAATTGCAGCAGTTCCTCCTTTTCGTTTCACGTATGTTGACAGAGATAGTTTTTCGTATCAAGATAAAAATGCAACTTAAGGTTCAAATAATGAACCTGTTATGGGAGAGAATTTATGAAATCGCTGTTTAAACTGGCGCTAGCCGCTACAGTATCTTTTGGTGCGCTAGCTACCGCACCTGCTTTTGCTGAATACCCTGAAAAACCTGTCGAATTTATCGTTCCGTTTCCTCCGGGAGATTTGGAAGACGTGTTGACGAGAATGATCGCTGAGGATTTTCAAACGAAATACGGATCGCCTGCAGCTGTAGTAAACAAGCCAGGTGGTGGCGGTGGTCCATTCCCGGGCGCTGTTGAAGTGGCTAAAGCCCCAGCTGACGGTTATACAATTGGTTCATTTGTCATTGGTGTTCCAGTGGTTGGTCCAAATATCGGCATTCCAGAATTGGCGCCAAACCCATTTGAGCCATTGGGTATTTTCCTGACCTATCCATTTGTTATCGTAGCTGGCGAAAATGCGCCTTACGACGACATCGCAGGATTGGCAGAACATGCCAAATCAAATGACGTAGCATTGGGCCATTTTGGCGCGCCTCTAACACCAACGCAGGTAACTTTTGCACTTGCCAAGAAACAAGGTTTTGCATTTTCCTCAGAAGCTGCATTTGATGCGCTTGATTGCAATACCCTTGCCTCAGGCGATGTTGATGTGATGAACACAACTCTGCAGTTGATTTTGCCTTGCCTTGATAAAGTGAAAGTTCTGGCATCCATTGGATCTGAACGAATTTCTCTAACACCTGATACGCCAACAGTTGCAGAGATTGAGCCGTCTTTGAATATCGCACTTTGGAACGGTTTGTTTGTTCATAAAGATACACCAACAGATGTTCGCGAGAAAATCATTGACGTTGCAAAAGCAACAGTGATGTCAGATCGTGCTCAGAAACTGGCTACTGAAACGGGTGCTGGTATCTATTGGAAAGACGCTGCGGCTTCAGCAGCGCAGATCGAGTCAGATATTGCTATCAACAATTCTATTGGCGAACTGCTAAAATAATCCTTTTAATATGACCAGAGTTAGCGCGAACCTCGCGCTGACTCATTTTCTTTCAGGCACAATCTGAGAAACACTGGGCGGGAGGCTTATGCTGGTTCAAATCAAAACACTTAAGCAATTGTTCCAGCGCTATCGTCGCCCTGGCAATTTTGTTTTTGCCTCGACATTCCTCATCTTGTCCATCTTTCTTGTAAGCCAGCTTGGCAACGAAACCACTTGGCAATCTGCAACCAAATGGTCGTCGCAGCCTTCTCTCTGGCCAACCATATCTTTGATCTGCATGACCGGATTTGCTTTCCTGAATTGGATCAGTGATTTTGTCTCACCGCGTATCGAGGGACGGTGGCAGGAAGTTACATTCTGGCTGCGGTCATTCGAGTTCATTGTCTGGTTTATGGCCTATGTCTTCATCGTGCCAGTGTTAGGCTATCTGCCATCAACACTACTATTCGCGGTAAGCCTCACCTTTCGGATGGGATACCGAAGTGCAAAAATGCTAACGATTGCGGCCCTAACGGCGACAATCATTGTTGTCATTTTCAAATCATTTCTTCAGGTGAAAGTTCCTGGCGGCCAGGTGTATGAATTTCTGCCTGATGCCATCCGCTCCTTCATGCTGACCTATTTTTAGGACTAACCATGGAAGATCTCGTTTCAGCTTTCGGATTGCTTGCAAGGATTGATGTTCTAATCGCTCTCCTGATCGGTTCAATTGGTGGTGTCATTATTGGAGCCATTCCAGGCGTCGGCGCAGCCGTTGCCATTGCAATCCTTTTACCAGCCACCTTTTCATTGGAGCCATTGGTTGGCCTAACCATGCTGCTCGGTATCTATGGATCATCCATGTATGGCGGTTCGATACCTGCAATTTTGATCAACACGCCTGGCACCGCTGTCAACGCACTGACTACCTATGACGGTTATCCGATGACGAAAGCCGGCGAAGCAAGACGGGCAATTTCACTTGCTTATTCTGCATCGTTTTTCGGCGGTGTGCTCGGTATCATCTGCTTGATCTTGCTTTCTCCAGTTTTGGCATGGATTGCGCCTCAATTCGGAAGTCGCGAAATTTTTCTGGCGGCACTGCTCGGAATTGTCCTTGTCGTTCTAGCTCATCGCGGACAGATTTTTGCCGCCGGAATGTTGGCCTCTTTTGGAATCTTCTTGAACACGATTGGCCTCGAGCCTGTCAAATACACACAGCGCTATACATTTGACCAAACCTGGCTTTCTTCCGGTGTCAATCTCATTGTGGTTGTGCTGGGTCTCTTTGCTTTGTCACAAGCTTTTTTACTTCTCACCGACGAGGATAAAAGTCCGAAAGCACAGCCCCTCAAGGGCTCGCTTTTTTCCGGTATGAAAGAATTGTTCAGACACAAACGCGTTGCATCCGTTTCTTCCGGTTTCGGCGTGATGATGGGAATGATCCCCGGCGTTGGAGAGTTCACTGCACAATTTATGTCCTACACCTATGCGCAAAAGACTTCTAAAAAACCTGAGCTATTCGGCAAGGGTTCTCCTGAAGGCTTGATCGCGTCTGAAGCTTCCAACAATGCTGTCCCCGCAGCGGCAATGATCCCGCTCCTTGCTCTCGGCATCCCCGGTGAAGCGCTAACGGCAATGATGTTGTCTGTATTTTACGTCCACAATGTGATTCCTGGTCCGCAACTTTTCCAGAACGAAATGGATTTTGTCCTCGCACTATATATCGCCATGTTGCTTCTCAATGTAATGGTGCTGATCTTTCTGCTTTTCTCGACCAACTTGCTAACAAAAATTATCCAGATACCAACGCGTTTTTTGGGTGTCGTTATTCTGATTTTGAGTTTTGTAGGTGTTTACTCGCTTAGAAACTCTATTACCGATTGTGCGATAGCTGCCGGATTTGGTGTGTTTGGGTTGATCCTCAAACGGCTCAATTTACCCATCGTACCGATTATTCTCGGAATGGTACTAGGCGGCATTATGGAAACCAAATTGCGCAGTGCCATGGCGCGGGTGAAAGAACCGCTCGACTTTATCGATAGGCCAATTGCAGCCATCCTTTTCGGTCTGATCTTGCTGGTGACTGTGATGCACATCCGCACCTTGATTATTGAACACAGAAAACGCCAACCAGAACCTGATCATGAAATGCATGACAGCCAACAACGCTAGGAATTTATCCATGGATCAGTCGGCAATTGATATGCTTCGAAAATCAAAAGTAGCGCAACAATATCATTTGATTGACGGAAAGCCTGTTCCAGCCTCTTCTGGCGAAACCTTGGATGTCATTACGCCTATCGACGGCTCCGTTCTAACCTCGATTGCCCGCGGAACTTCAGTAGATATGGATGCTGCTATTGGTTCTGCACGGACAGCCTTTGAAGATGGCCGATGGAAAAATATGCCGCCTGCCGCACGTAAGCGGATCATGCATAAATGGGCCGATCTGATAGAAACGAATGCCCTTGAACTTGCGGTATTGGGCGTTCGCGATAATGGCACGGAAATCAGCATGGCAATCAAAGCCGAGCCGATGTCCGCAGCAGCAACTATACGGTATTACGCTGAAGCAATAGACAAACTATACGGCGAAATTGCCCCCACACAAGATGATGTTTTAGGTTTGATACATCATGAACCAGTCGGCGTGGTGGGAGCCATTATCCCTTGGAATTTTCCGTTGATGATCGGTGCCTGGAAAATTGGCCCCGCGCTGGCCGTTGGAAACTCAGTAGTCGTCAAGCCGCCTGAAACAGCTTCTCTGACATTGATACGACTGGCAGAATTAGCCCTTGAGGCAGGGATTCCAGCGGGCGTGTTAAATGTAATTACGGGAGAAGGCAGCATAGTCGGCGAAGCGATGGCTCTTTCGATGGATGTGGATGTTTTGGCATTTACCGGATCGGGTAGCACTGGGCGACGGCTGCTGGAATATTCTGCGCGATCCAATATGAAACGGGTCTATCTGGAATTGGGCGGCAAATCTCCGCACATTATTTTCAATGATACCGATGATTTGGATAAAGCCGCAAAGGTGGTTGCAGGCGGTATTTTCAGAAATTCCGGTCAGGTCTGTGTGGCGGGTTCACGCCTGCTTGTACAAAAAGATATTCAGAAGGATTTTGTAGCTGCAGTTGTCAAAGCAGCTGAGACAATGCAGCCGGGAGATCCGCTGCAAATCGACACCCAAATTGGAGCCATCAATTCAGCTGCCCAACTTGAGCAAAATCTTGCCGCCGTAGATAAGGCAAAATCCGAAGGAGCAGATATTCTTCTGGGCGGTGTCAGATCACTGGAAGAAACAGGTGGCTTCTATATGGGACCAACGATTGTTGACCGCGTAAATCCAACGGACAGTCTTTTTCAGAAAGAAGTCTTTGGCCCCGTCCTTTCCGTTACAACCTTCGAAGACGAGGCGACCGCGATATCTCTCGCCAATGGCACAGACTATGGCCTTGCGGCAGGTGTTTGGACAAGCAATCTATCGCGTGCCCATCGCATGGTGCGGGCCCTCCATTGCGGCGTGGTTCATGTGAATACCTATGGCGGACCTGATGTGACTGTACCTCTTGGCGGTGTTGGTCAATCCGGCAATGGCTCCGACAAATCACTTCATGCGATTTCTAAATATCAAAATCTCAAAACTGCTTGGATGCAGCTTTAAACGATGCGCATCTTGAAATTGGCGGAATGTCGAACGACTTGTTTCGCAAAAATGTCCGGAGGAAATGATGGTTGATAAGACAATTCTCGTTGTTGGCACTTACGACACGAAAAACGATGAACTGGACTATATGGTCGAGCGTATTACTGCGATGGGTGGTGGAACGCTTACCATGGATGTGAGTGTTTTGGGGGATCCGCAAAAGCTGACAGATATTTCCAAACATCAGGTCGCTCAGGCTGCCGACAGCACTATTGAGGCTGTTATTATAAGCGGCGATGAGAACAGCGCCATGCAGTTAATGACAACCGGAGCCTGCAAACTTGCCCGTCAATTATTTGATGGTGGAAAGTTTGATGGTATTGTCATTCTTGGTGGCACCATGGGCACGGACTTGGCCCTGGATGTTTGCAAGGTGCTGCCTCTAGGCGTTCCGAAATATGTAGTCTCGACGGTCTCGTTCTCGCCGCTTATCCCACCTGAGCGCCTGGCTTCTGATATTCAGATGATCCTTTGGGCTGGCGGCCTGTATGGTCTGAACTCGCTTTGTAAATCATCTTTGAGCCAGGCAGCTGGCGCGGTCTTGGGCGCTGCTCGCGCAGTTCAAAAACCAGATGGCAAAACGCCCATCATCGGCATGACTGCCCTTGGCACTTCTTGCCTACGATACCAAAAGATCTTGAAACCTGAATTGGAAAAACGTGGTTTCGAGGTAGCCGTTTTTCACGCAACTGGCATGGGCGGAATGGCATTCGAACACATCGCAGCAGAAGGCGGCTTTACATGTGTCATGGATTTTGCACTTCAGGAGTTCAGTAATCTGATCTTTGGCTCAGTTGTCAGCGCTGGCAATGGGCGTTTGCTAGGCGCAGGTCTGGGAAACATTCCCCAACTTGTTGCGCCCGGCTGTTTGGATCTGATCGACTTTGCGGGCTGGCAGGAAATACCCGCACAATTTCAAGACAGACCGTTTCATGAGCACAACCGTTTGATCAAATCTTCGAGCCTTAACGGGGAGGAAAGACGACTAACCGCGCAGAATATGGCGGAGCGGCTTTCACAATCAAAGGCACCGGTTCATGTATTGATGCCAAACCAAGGCATTGAAGAATGGGACCGGCAAGGCGGAGACGCTCATGATCCTGAAGCGTTTGCTGAATTTTTAGACGAAATGAGAAAATCGTTTAAAGATCCCGTGAAATATGATGAGCTGGATTGCCACATAAACGATGAAGCGTTTGCAGTTGCCGCCCTTCGCGTTTTTGACGCTTGGTTGGCTGACGGAACCATTCGCCGGTAGTGCCCAACGTCTGCTAACAGCCATCACCAACAGATTTGGCGATGGCTGTCTTTGAACGCAATGGGGCTATTTGCAAGCGCTAAGCAAACTTCTTAAGAAAGAAGAATGCCGCCATTAATATCAAGGCATGTGCCAGTCATAAATGCAGACTGATCAGATGCAAGGAATGCAACCAGATTTGCAGCATCTTCCGATGATCCTTCGCAGCTGGCGTGGTCTGGGCTGCATTCGCATTTTATAGGCTATCTCAACTATTCGCCGATTTCAGGGCATCAAAAGGACACGTTCAATGATTCTTGGAACCGGGCTTGCTTGCGCCATTCTTGTGGGTGGCTTCTTGCTACTCATCATCATTCGCGTTCCTGTGGCATTTGCATTGGGGATCGCAATTATTCCTATTGTAATGCTCGATATCAGACTGACGCCCTTCATTATTTTGGATCGTATGTTCCAATCCTATAATTCGTTCATTCTGCTTGCTGTGCCGTTCTTTTTGTTGGCGGCAAATTTGATGAACTCAGGTCAGATTACGGACAAACTGATTGCCCTTGCGCGGGTGATGACCGGATGGATGCCCGGTGGACTGGGTCATGTAAACGTAGCAGTTTCAATGTTGTTTGCCGGAATTTCAGGCTCCTCTACAGCAGATGCCGCTGGCTGCGGGAAAATTCTTATCCCTGCCATGGTCAAAGAAGGCTATGACACCCGCTTTGCCGTTGCCTTGACAGCATGCTCGTCAGTGATGGGCGTTATTATCCCTCCAAGCATCCTGATGGTTGTTTGGGGCGGTGTGATGCAAATATCTGTTGGCGCACTATTTTTGGCAGGTGCTGTTCCAGGCCTTTTGATCGGCTTTGCATTGATGGCTACCGTTTATACCTATGCGAAAATCTACAATTACCCGATTGTGGCAAAGCCCAGTTTTGCTGAATTCTGGCATGCCTTCAAAGGCGCCGCGCTAGCGCTTCTTACGCCCATACTCGTCATTGGTGGGATCGTTGGCGGTTTGGTAACCCCAACGGAGAGCGCCATTATTGCAGCTGCATATTCTTTGATTTTGGGTGTATTTGTCTACCGAACGGTTACGGTTGGTGATCTAGGTGATATATTTTATGACACAGGAAGATTTGCGTCCATCTCACTATTCGCCATCGGCACAGCATCAGCTTTTGGTTGGATGCTATCGTTTTATAATGCACCAAGGCTGATCGTGGAATTCATGACAAGCATGCAATTTGGCACCTTTGGAACGGCAATTTTGATTGCAGCCCTGTTTCTCTTCTTCGGACTTTTCATTGACGCCATTCCAACGATCATTATTCTTGGCTCCGTATTGATGCCCGTTGCAACAGCTGCTGGCATTGACCCAATCGTGTTTGCGATCATCGGCATTATCTCTTTGGCCTTTGGATTGGTCACGCCACCCTACGGGCTCTGTTTGCTGATTTCGGCAGCCATAGGAAAAGTGAGTGTGGTAAAGGTAATGCCGGATGTGTTGATCATTTTGGCTCCAATGTTGCTAATTCTCCTATTGGTGATAATTTTCCCAGAAATAGCCTTGTGGCTGCCGACAACATTAATGCCAGACTCATTCAAATAGAGCCTGACAAATAGAACCTTGGGCGTTTCGTTTCTTGACCGAATATTCGAAGTAGAAATTTATGAGTTCTTTAAAAATAGCCTGCCTTGGTGAAGCCATGATCGAAATGATTGTAGATGCTGATGGAAAAAACGCGGCATTGGGCGTTGCCGGAGACAGCATGAATACTGCAATTTATCTTTCCCGCGGCCTGGGCAAAGATCACGAAATTGCGTTTGTTTCGATGATTGGTCGCGATCCACTGTCGGATCGCATAGAAACCTTTATTGCCAGTGAGGGCGTTTCCACAAAATTTCTAAAAAGGCATCCGACTCGATTACCGGGACTGTACTCCATCAGCACAAATGAAGCGGGCGAACGATCATTTTCATATTGGAGAGACGCATCTGCTGCTCGCTTGATGTATGCATCCAGCGAAGATGCAGGCTTTGAAGAATTGAGCAACTTTGACGTCATCTTTATGTCGGCTATTTCTCTTGCCATACTTCCCCGACCAGTTCGCGACCGATTTTATACTTGGCTAAAAGATTTTAGGGCCGATGGCGGTAAATTTGTGTTTGATAGCAATTATCGACCCGCGCTTTGGCCAGACAAAGAGGAAGCTCGATATGAGATAACCAGAGCGTGGTCTCATTGCGATATAGCGCTACCATCCGTGGATGACGAAATGGCATTATTCGGCGATTCAGATGAAGATCAGGTCCTGAAGCGATTGAGGACAAATGGTGTGAGACTTGGTGTTTTAAAGCGCGGCGAGCTAGGCCCCTGGCCCATTGATAAAGGCGAGGTCTCTGCAGTAAGTTTTGCGCCTGCGATCAAAGTGATTGATACGACTGCAGCAGGCGACAGTTTTAATGGTGGTTTTTTAGCGACCTATCTGACAACTGGCGATTTGGCTGAGGCTATGAAAGCTGGGCATGATTTAGCCAATCGGGTGATTGGCCATCGCGGCGCAATAATTCCACGCTAAACCCAAATTTGATGTCTCGTGGATTGCTCAGGTGACTTAATGTAAGCAACTGTTCAGCTTCTCCATCTCAAAGACTTTTACTAAAGACTTGGTTCTGTATTGGCACAAAGTTTCTTGCTTAGAAGATTCATTTTGAATACGCTTTTCCTCAAGACGTTTTCATCGGAGTGGGTTTTTGAATTATACAGAACAATTGATGGAACGGCGCGCCAAACTGTTGGGGCCAAATGTATCAACATTTTATAATGAACCTGTATCGCTCGTGCGGGGCCAAGGCGTTTGGGTCTGGGACCATGACGGCAATCGATATCTAGACTGCTATAATAATGTTCCACATGTGGGTCATTGTCACCCTCATGTGGTTGAGGCTATTTGCAAACAAGCAGGAATGCTGAATACCCATACGCGCTATCCCCATGAAGGCATTTTAAATTACGTCGAAAGATTAACTGCTACCTTTGGCGATCCTCTTTCAACGGCAATCTTGACCTGCACCGGGTCTGAAGCCAACGACATTGCTCTGCGCATGCTCGAAGCTGTAACTGGCAAGCGAGGCGTGATTGCAACTGACCACACTTATCATGGGAATACTGCAACGGTTTCCCAACTAAGCCGCACCAACAAGCCAGACACTGGCGATGGCGGTAATGTTCGTCATGTTCCTGCGCCCGATAGTTATCGGCCACTGGGCGGTAAAAGTGGCATGGCCCATGCTCATCAATTTGCACGCAAAGTACAAGAAGCAATTGATGATCTGGAAGTCTCAGGCATAGGCTTTGCCGGAATCATCCTTTGTCCATCCTTTGTGAATGAAGGATTCCCGACTTTGGAACCAGGCTGGCTTGAACCAACGATGGCAGCTGTACGAAAAGCTGGTGGCTTATTTATCGCAGATGAAGTGCAACCAGGATTTGGACGCAACGGCACACATATGTGGGGCCATCAGCGCATCAATGCACAGCCAGATATTGTTACTTTAGGCAAACCAATGGGGAATGGTCATCCTGTAGCGGGCGTGGTTACAACGCCGGAAATCATGGCAGCCTTTCGCACCTCAATTCGTTATTTTAACACCTTTGGCGGTAATCCAGTTTCGGCCGCCGCAGCTAATGCGATGTTGGACGTTCTTGAAAGCGAGAAGCTTCAAGAAAAT
The DNA here is from genome assembly GCA_017854535.1 of Nitratireductor sp. Classification (GTDB taxonomy): domain Bacteria; phylum Pseudomonadota; class Alphaproteobacteria; order Rhizobiales; family Rhizobiaceae; genus Salaquimonas. The sequence goes on along the minus strand of JAFMHL010000044.1, from coordinate 9,321 downwards.
GCCAGAGATGTGGGCGCATATGCAAAAGAGAAGCTTATTCAACTGGCGAACAAACATGCCTGTATTGGTGATGTTCGCGGATATGGATTATTCTTTGGCGCAGAAATGGTGACGGATCGAACCAGCAAACAACCAGCAACAAAATATGTCGACAGATTAGCCAATGAGATGCGCCAGCGCGGAATATTACTCAACAAATTGGGTATTGACTACAACACTTTGAAAGTCAGACCTCCCATGTGTTTTTCAAAAGACAATGCAGATTTGCTCATTGAAACCCTTGATGCAGCCATGGATACCATAGGTCCGGCAATTGACTGACATTCGTGCCTTTTTAAGTGCTTGGGGATATGAGGATTGTCCGGCATCACTCATCGCTGAACGCGAAAACAAGGTCTATCGCGTAGATACAAAACAAGGCCCGCTGGCCTTGCGCCTTCATAGGGTCGGATATCGAAAAGATACTGAAATGGCTTCAGAGCTGGCTTGGATGGCAGCGCTATCTGAAGCAGGCCTAAAAGTGCCAATGCCTGTGTTGAACAAGAGTGATGCGTTTACCTGCAAGGTTGATGGTGTTGTTGCTGATTTGCTGACATGGATAGACGGCAAGCCCATGGGCGTCGATGGGCGACTTAGTAAACTTCCAAGTTCAGTTGGTTCTTTTCGCCTTCTTGGGCAGGAAATGGCGAAGTTGCATCACATATCCGACAACTGGTCTTTACCTGCTTCCTTTGAGCGTCCTTCGTGGGATCTCGAAGGGCTTCTGGGCGACAATCCAATATGGGGCAGATTTTGGGAAAATTCGCAATTAAGCCAGGCTCAAAAAACTCTACTTAGTGAAGCACGTCTTTTGGCTGTAGAACATTTAGAAAGCCTACTTCCAGAACTCGACTACGGACTGATCCATGCTGATCTGGTTCCTGAAAATGTTATGGTGACTGAAAACGGAATCTCTATGATTGACTTTGATGACAGTGGCTGGGGTTTCAGACTGTTCGAACTGGCAACGACCATAAACAGGCTAAATCGCGAACCCAATTGCGAGCACCTAAGCGAAGCTTTGATCAATGGGTACACACAAGAGCGCGAGATTGACCTTACAAATCTTTCGCTTTTTCAGCTATTGCGAAGCTTTACCTATACGGGCTGGATTATTTCAAGAATGGACGAGCCAGGTTCTGACGTAAGATGTGCGCGGTTTATTCAAACTTCAGAAAATCTCGCGCGCAATTACCTCGATCAATAGCGTATTGGCGTGAACCTCACCCAGATTTTGGTTGCTCCGACAAAAGAATTTAGTACTGGAAATCTGCTTACCAGCCCACTAAGGTTTGATCCGTTGATACCGACTGACAAGACGAGCCAAATACTCTTAAGAGAAACAAAGATACTGCTGTCAAATGTTTCGATTTGATGGCTGCTTTGCTGATTTTCTGCTGCACTTCCCTATAAATGTCTGAGCACATTGCTCAATTCCAAGGAACTCCATGTCTATTACAGCAAGTATCTATCATTTAACTCATTACAAATATGACCGACCTGTAACGCTTGGGCCTCAGGTAATCCGGCTACGCCCTGCACCTCACAGCAGAACGCGCGTCATTTCTCATTCACTGCGCGTGTCTCCGTCCAATCATTTTGTGAACTATCAACAAGACCCTTATGGCAATTGGTTGGCCCGGTTTGTTTTTCCTGATCCAGTTGATGAATTAAAAATTGAAGTCGATCTAACCGCCGATATGACAGTTTACAATCCCTTCGATTTTTTCGTTGAAGAGGCCGCAGAAGAATGGCCATTTGAGTATCATGAAGACATTGCGCCTGACCTGACGATTTACAAAACGCCAGAGCCGGTCGAACCTTTATTACAAAAGTTCTTGAATACGATTAGCAGCGATAAACAACGAACAGTTGATTTTGTTGTCGGGCTAAACGCAAGACTCTCCAACGAGATCAATTATGTGATACGGATGGAACCGGGTGTTCAAACACCCCAAGAGACTTTCGAAACAGGCAAAGGCTCGTGCCGCGACAGCAGCTGGTTGCTGGTGCAAATATTGCGTAATCTCGGTTTTGCCGCTCGTTTTGTCTCCGGCTATCTCATTCAGCTCAAACCTGACCTCCAAGCCTTAGATGGTCCATCTGGGACTGAAGTCGACTTCACAGATCTGCATGCATGGTGCGAAGTCTATCTGCCGGGTGCTGGCTGGATAGGGCTTGATCCAACATCTGGTTTGTTGACAGGCGAGAGCCATGTACCGCTTGCCGCTACACCGCATTTCCGTAACGCTGCTCCTATTTCAGGCGCAGCCAGTTTTGCAGAAGTTGATTTTGCTTTTGATATGACTGTGAGCCGGATTGCTGAACACCCACGTATTACCAAACCATTTTCAGACGAATCTTGGACTGCCCTTGATGCCTTGGGCAAGAAAGTTGATGCCGCTTTAAAAGATGGCGATGTGCGCTTAACCATGGGCGGGGAACCTACCTTTGTTTCCATCGATGATTTTGAAGCAGACGAATGGAACACATCAGCGGTTGGTCAGACCAAACGGGGGCTTGCTGATGAACTGATCAGAAAGTTACGCGATAAATTTGCCCCAACAGGCTTTCTCCATTTTGGTCAGGGCAAATGGTATCCGGGCGAAAGCCTACCAAGATGGACATTTTCGCTTTACTGGCGACGTGATGAAAAGCCGATCTGGCAGGATGAAAAACTGATAGCTTTTGAAGACATCGATACGGGCGCTACGCCACAGCATGCGGAACAGCTTCTGCAGAACATGGCTGATGAACTGGGCGTTTCACAGGAATATGTGGTTCCAGCCTATGAAGACCCTGCAGAGTGGATTTTGAAGGAAGGAAAACTTCCTGAAAATGTGACTCCGCAAAACTCCAAGCTTGAAGACCCTGAAGAGCGTTTGCGAATTGCAAAGGTATTCTCACGCGGATTAACGAAACCATCTGGCTTTGTTTTGCCCGTGCAGCGTTGGCAGTCAAAAGCATCAAGTCACAATAAATGGCGCTCTGAAAAATGGAAGCCTCGGCGCGGCAACCTTTATCTGGTTCCCGGTGATAGTCCCGTTGGTTATCGCTTACCGCTTGGCACTTTGCCCTATGTGCCGCCTTCGCAATATCCATATACCCATGCAAAAGATCCGACTATCCCGCGCGGCCCCTTACCGGATGTGGCAGAGGCTGGTGAGAGTGAAAAGCGCGAGCAAATGCGCGCTTCTTTTGCAGCCTCTGAAGCTGTTCAAAATCGCGTTGAGCAAGAATTGGGTGATTTGGATGGCGCTGTGCGTACAGCCCTTTCTGTGGAACTACGCGATGGCCGCCTTTGCGTCTTCATGCCGCCCGTTGAAGAGTTGGAAGATTATCTTGATTTGATCGCTGCTGTTGAAAGAGCCGCAAAGGCTTTGAAAATTCCAGTTCATATTGAGGGGTACTCTCCGCCAAGCGACCCTCGCATGAATGTTATTCGCGTTGCGCCAGACCCGGGCGTCATTGAAGTCAATATTCATCCTGCTTCAAACTGGAGCGAATGCGTAGACATTACTGAAACCGTTTATGAGGCAGCACGTCAAACGCGCCTCGGCGCCGATAAATTCATGATCGACGGCAAACATACCGGAACTGGCGGCGGCAACCATGTGGTTGTTGGCGGTGACACACCTTTGGACAGTCCGTTTATCCGCCGTCCAGATTTGCTAAAAAGCATCATCCTGTTTTGGCAACGCCATCCCAGCCTGTCTTATCTTTTCTCCGGTCTATTTATTGGACCAACCAGTCAGGCACCGCGCATTGACGAGGCCCGCCATGACAGCCTGTATGAATTGGAGATTGCCCTTTCGCAAATTCCAAAACAGGAAGAGGCCGGCTCGGCAACACCATGGCTGACGGACCGCCTGTTGCGAAATCTTTTGACTGATGTAACTGGCAATACCCATCGCGCAGAAATTTGCATTGATAAGATGTATTCGCCAGATGGTCCAACTGGGCGCTTGGGGTTGGTTGAGTTTCGTGGTTTTGAGATGCCGCCGAACCCGAAAATGAGCCTTGCTCAACAATTGCTTATTCGCGCGATCATCGCCCGTCTTTGGAAGAACCCGCTGGAAGGTGAGCTCACACGTTGGGGAACCACTTTGCATGACCGCTTCATGCTTCCCTATTTCGTGTGGCAAGACTTTTTTGGTTTATTGGGTGATCTTTCCCAAAATGGGTTTGACCTGCGGCCTGAATGGTATGAAGCACAAACTGAATTCCGGTTTCCATTTTGCGGTGAGATTACATGCGCCGGTGTTACGCTGGAGCTGAGACAAGCGTTGGAGCCTTGGCATGTATTGGGCGAGACTGGCGCCATCGGCGGGACCGTACGCTATACAGATAGCTCCACTGAACGGCTTCAGGTCAAATTAAGTTCTGACAATCCAGAGCGCTATCAGGTGGTCTGCAACAAACGTAAAGTACCGTTGCAAAAGACCAATAAGAACGGCGTAAGCGTTGGTGGCGTACGTTATAAAGCATGGCAGGCTTCAAATGCCTTGCATCCGGTTTTGGAGGTTGATGCACCGTTGGTGTTCGACATTTTCGATACTTGGTCCGGCAAGGCAATTGGCGGATGTAAATATCATGTGGCACATCCAGGCGGGCGCAACTACGATACGTTTCCTGTGAACGGAAATGAGGCGGAGGCTAGAAGGCTTGCTCGATTTGAGGCAAATGCTCATACACCCGGCGCCTATGAACCAACCAGCGAAACACCGCATCCCGAATTTCCATTTACGCTGGATTTACGACGTCCTGCGAATGGCAAATGAGGTTGTGACTGATGCCACCCATTTCGAGCTCTAAAAAGAATGATGTCTGGCGTAACGTCCTAAAAGACTACACCTTACATGATGGAATTCAGGATGAGTTAATTGACGAAAGCGGGGAAATTCGGCCTGTATGGCGCAGCTTTGTTCAGACAATTAGCGGCGTTTCACTGGATGATTGGAAAATCCGCATCGCCCGCGGCCAACAATATCTGCGTGATGCGGGTGTCTATTACCGAGACAACAGCACTCAAGGAACAACCGAACGCGAATGGCCATTAAGCCCTGTTCCCCTATTGATAAGCGAACAGGAATGGCACCAAATCAGCGTGGGATTGAAGCAACGGGCCAATATCCTTGAACAAGTAATTGGTGATCTTTATGGAGAAAATACGCTGGTTCGAGACGGTTTTCTGCCCGGACAATTGATCGCAAAAAACCCTGAATGGCTAAGGCCTCTGGTTGGGGTTGAACCAAGGTCTGGTAAATTTCTGAATTTTTTGGCTTTTGACATTGGTCGGGGCCCAGACGGAAAATGGTGGGTGTTGGGCGATCGTACACAAGCGCCTTCAGGTGCGGCATTTGCCTTGGAGAATCGCCTAGCAACAACCCGTATTTTTTCTGATCTATATTCTCCATCCCATGTTCATAGACTGGCTGGGTTTTTCAAAGAGTTTCGCGACGCTTTGTTGGCGTTGCGGGGGGGCGATGGTAGCCGGATCGGAATTTTAACGCCTGGCCCATTAAACGACACCTATTTTGAACACGCTTATATTGCCCGCTATCTTGGCTTCATGTTGCTTGAAGGTGAGGACATGACCATGCGCGATGGCAAATTGATGGTTCGAACTGTCGATGGTCCAAAACCGATAAGCGTATTGTGGCGACGCATGGATGCCCATTGGGCCGACCCGTTGGAGCTGGAGGAAACATCACAGCTGGGCACGGCAGGACTGTTGAATGCCGTGCGTTCACAAAATGTCACCATCATCAATGCTTTGGGTTCGGGTGTTTTGGAAACGCGCGCATTGCTGGCTTTTCTCCCTCGAATTGCGCGCGAATGGGCGCGAGACCCGTTGATCATGCCTAATATAGCCACTTGGTGGTGTGGCCAAAAAGCAGAGCGGGATTTTGTAAAAACCAATGCCTATAAGATGACTATTGGGGATGCTTACGCAACCAAGTTTCTGTTTGATACAGATGATATTTCACTCAAGGCCAACAAATCCAAAGATCAGGCAAATCAATCACTCGATGATTGGATAGATGACAATGGTGAAACGCTGGTTGGGCAAGAGGCTGTCCGGTTATCAACTACACCCGCTCTTGATAATGGAAAGATCGTGCCGCGACCCATGAGCCTGCGCGTTTTCCTAGCGCGTATAGGCGATCATTGGAGTGTCATGTCAGGTGGATTTGCTCGCATTGGAAATTCCAGCGAAACAACTGCTTTGGCGATGCAAAACGGTGGGTCAGCTGCTGATGTTTGGATTGTTAGTGATAAACCGGTGAATGCTGAGACGATGTTGCAAACGCCAAGCGCACCCTTCGTTCGCCATCAACCGGGCATATTACCAAGCCGGGCCGCTGATAATCTTTTCTGGCTTGGAAGATATACTGAGCGAACAGAGCATCTGATCAGACTGGTTCGAGCATATCATGTACGCATGGCAGAAGCTGACGCCCAAAACACCCAGTTGTTAGAATATGTTCATGATCACGCAACTTATTTAGGAATTGCAAATGTGGAAAAGCAGTTTCCACTGGCCATTCGAACTACGATCCACAGCGCTATGAATGCAGCCAATAGAGTTTCAGATCGCTTCTCCATGGATGGCAGCAGGGCTCTGGTGGATTTGGCCAAGACAATCGATCAAATGTCCTTAACAGCTGTGCCCGGAAATGACATGGTCAGAGCTATGAGTGTCTTACTGCGCAAACTCTCCGGTTTCTCGGGGTTGATACATGACAATATGACACGGTTTATGGGCTGGCGATTTCTGAGTATTGGCCGATCTCTTGAACGAGCGGTGACAACAAATAATCTGGTCTCAAAATTCTCAAACCCTGACGCTCCTTTTGGCGGCCTGGACTTTGCAATAGAGGTTGCAGACTGTGCGATGACCCATCGCCGCCGATATGAATTGTCTACAAACCGATCAACAATGATCGATCTTTTGGTTCTGGATCCGCTCAATCCAAGATCTGTGGTTTATCAACTCAAAGAACTTGAAAGTCTCGCTGCATCATTGCCAGGTTCTGATGAAAATCATCAGCTCACACCGCTTCAAAGCACACTAATTCGGACACAAGCTGGCATAGCGGTTGAAACGCCCGATAAACTTGATGAGACCATGTTTGCTACGCTGAATAACCAGCTTTCGCAGTTTTCCAATGATCTTACATCAACATATCTGCGGTGATGGATTTTTAAATGCGCTACGATATCAAACTCAAAATTGAATACAGATATGAATATCCTGCTGCTCAAAGCAGACATATCATAAGAATGATGCCTGCGGAGTTGGAGCATGAACAGCGGTTCATTGCAGGAAATATTACCTGTACTCCCCAAGCTGATGAGTGGGCTAGCAGAAAAGACTTCTTCGATAATAATTGCATCGAGGCAGCTTTTAAAAAAAACCATCAAAATATTGTCTTTTCACTCAAGGCGCGGGTCGAACGTTTCTTACCTCATGAAATATCAAATAGAGTATTCCCTTTAAGTGAATTACCAACTGCATTATCGAGTATCCGCACTTTGGATGCCCGCTCGCCTTTACATTTTTGCGCTTCTTCCATTCGGGCGCCTATTGAAAATGGGACAAGATCATTTGCACGTGATCTTGTGACTGACGATATGTCCTTGATCGATGTTGTTTCCACCATAGGCAACGCCATATTTCAAGAATTCAAATATGATCCAAAAGCCACAACCGTTGAAACGCCCATGTTGGAAGCGTTTAATGGTCGACATGGCGTGTGCCAAGATTTTGGACACATCATGATTTCTTGCCTGCGGGGCATTGGCATTCCAGCGGGTTATGTCAGCGGTTTTTTGAGAACGCGCGCGCAAGAAGGAAAACCTCGCCTTGAAGGGGCAGATGCCATGCATGCCTGGGTCTGTATATGGTGTGGAGCAGAAAATGGATGGGTTGAATATGATCCAACAAATGGATTTTTCGTGGGGCAGGATCATATCGTAATAGCGCGCGGACGGGACTATTTTGATGTCGCTCCGGTTAAAGGCATTACCCGCACCTCCGGTGGCCATAAAACCAAGCAATCTGTGGATGTCATTCCGATTGACTGAATATCAGTTTTTGGTATGCGCACCAATCAAGTCATGAACGAACTTCAACTTACGAAAAATGCTATCAGAGAGAACGAATGGGTAATAGTCAAAATTGCCGATAGAGCGGTTCATCTCGTTCATGGCAACTGTTAGCGTAACCCAATGATCTACCAATATCCTTAGATCGATCACATCAAATGGATCGGATATCAGGACCATATAGGGTGCGCTATCTTTTACGGGTTGAGGACTTATTCCGTAGGCATATGCTGTCTCAAGCCCGCTTATCATATGAAAATAATGCGCCCATGTTTCGGCAAAGTCTTCCCAAGGATGCGCGGTTGCATATGCGCTTACAAAAGACTTGGACCACCCATGAGGCGCACTTTTTTTGTAATATACTTTCAAAGCGTCTGAGTAGTCTGCCCGCTCATCTCCAAAGATTGCTCGGAATTCGTCGATTGATTGTTTCCCCGCAACCAGTTTGTCCCAGTAAAAATGTGCAATTTCGTGCCTGAAGTGACCGATTAAAGTTCGATAGGGTTCGCCATGGGCTTTGCGAATTTTCTCTCTGGTTGCGTCATCAGCCTCAGCGATGTTGATCGTAATGCGCCCTTGTTTATGCCCAGTCATCACCCTTTCGATTTCTCCCTCGCTGTCGATCTCATCCCCCAACAGCTCAAAATGCAAATATCCTTCAGCACTTTCCGTACTTCTATAAAGCGGCAAACGAAATTTCATGATGGAGTAAAACAATTGGCGTTTTGCACGCTCCAATAGCGTAAACTGCCGAAGGTTTTCGCTTACGCTAAGATCTGGCAACTTTGTTGTATGCCTGCAACTTAGACACTGATTAAGGTTCGTAACGCCCTCGCAAAGCCAATTGCAGCCAATTACATTGCGATTTTCACATGGGTAAGTTTCATCGTTGCCGCCAGATAATGCCAGCATCTTGTCGGCAGATGGCAAATATCCAAACTGAGTAGTGCAAACAACGCATTGCCTGTTGTCAAAGTGAACCTCGTTTTCGCACTTAGGGCATTGAAATCTACGCATTAGGGAGGTTCTTCCGATTTGGAACAGATTTCTTTTAACCTATCGCCCGTATAGGCCCAACTGTAGATTTATACTACTAGGATGCTTTGTTGTTGAATTGTGAAAATTTGGTGCACCCGGCGCGATTCGAACGCGCGACCTCTGCCTTCGGAG
>JAFMHL010000012.1 GCA_017854535.1 Nitratireductor sp. | reverse complement strand
TTTGTAGACCAAATCTGACCTGACAGATCATCGCCTCAAAACGGCAAACTGTCAGTTCAAGTCTGAACTTCTACAGTTGAATTTCGAAATTCAAGCTCGATCTCCTCTGCACGCCGGTCAAATTCGACTAACTGGGCATTGAACTCCGAAGAAGAAAGCTCATCAAAAGGCGCCAAGTTTTTCAGATTTTGACGTGCACTTGCATAGGCCTGAAGGCGCGCCTTTTTATCTTGGACATCAACATGACCAAGCGCATCGCGCAATACAGCAACAACGCCATCCTCTTTACTCAAACTTTGCAAGCAACCTCTCCCGGCTCCCGCCCCCGCGCGGTTCTCACATACTAATAATCAGAGGGCAAGCATACAGTTGCGAAAGCTTCTAAAAGAGGTGAAAAGTTCATCGTTGTGCAAAGGTCGGCATCAAGACCAATGCATCAAACTCAAACCAATCCAGCAAGTTTGGCAAAGGGGTCGCCGCTGGCATCTTTGTGCCATTCATATTCAGAACCAACCGCTATTCTTTCTGCCATATCCGTTCCAAACAAATCCGCCATTGCGGCCAGAGCCATATCCATTCCTGCCGAAACGCCGGAAGATATGTAGAACTTTCCATCCTTCACCCACCTTGCCTCTTTTACCCATTCAACACTTGGAGCACGGTGGACGGTGTTGTTAAAATCCATCTTGTTTGTCGTGGTTTTGCGACCATCTAAAACGCCGGTCATTCCCAATAAAACAGTTCCTGTGCAAACTGCCATGACACGCTCTGCATTGGCAGATGCTTCACGAATCCACTGAACAACTTCTTCATCTTCGCCTTGGGCTAAAGCAGGATCGCCGCCAGGAATGAGAATTAAATCATAGTCATTTTTCTCTGATAAAATTTTGTCCGGAACAATCCTTTGACCATGGGAACTGGGAACAGGATCGCGCTCTTTTGCAACGGTTATAATCTCTGTTTCATTTCCATATCCCCCCAACATTTCTATCGGCCCAAAATAGTCGAGTGTCTCAAAACCGGGAAAAACAAATGCAGCTAACGTTTTCATATCACTTCCTCAGTTCTTGGCTTGAAGATGGGCGCATTCAGGATGAGCTTTGACAAAACGAACCGTCGAGGCCGGATTATCTATAAGCCTTTCCGGTGGTCGTATTGGGCGGCGCAACAACTCTCCACCACAATTGGGGCACGTCTTTTGAAAATTGTCTTGAGCGCAGTCTTTGCAAAATGTGCATTCAAACGAACAGGTTCGCGCATCCATGCTCTCAGGTGGCAAATCTACATCACAGCATTCGCAGTTCGGTTTAAGTTTAAGCATCGCATTATCCTTTTTGTTTTCAATATGAGGGTAGACTAAACCATTTCATTTTGGCATAAATGACAACATGAACACTTTTTACGCCAAACCTCCTGAACATGAAAGTGAACCCTTAAACATCCTGTTTGTGGTCTATCCCAACATTGTGCTTCTCGATCTTGTTGGTCCGCTGCAGGTATTCACCCATGCGCGAAAAACGCCTTTGTCTGGCCCTGCCTACAAAACCCATGTCGTTTCATTTGACGGTAATTCCACATCTACCAATACGATCTTGCTGATTGATAGCGAACCGATGGAAGATTGGCTTGTTGAGGGCAATCACAAACCCATCCATACGCTGGTGGCAATTGGTGGTGACGGAGCTGTTGCAGCAGCAAAAGATCAGCCATTCATAGATCAATTCATACAATTGGCTGACCGCTCCAAACGGGTTTGTTCTGTTTGTTCGGGCGCTTTTGTCCTTGCCGCCGCACGATTGCTAGATGGGCGTCGCGCGGTCACCCATTGGGAAGATTGTGATCATCTCGCAGAGCAATTTCCAGCAATCAATGTTGAGGTTGATCCGATTTATATCAAAGACGGTAACATTTGGACTTCGGCAGGTATTACGGCTGGGATTGATATGGCACTGGCAATTATCGAAGAAGATCTGGGGCGATCAGCAGCGATCAAAATGGCCCGTTCACTGGTCACCCCCATGGTTCGCTCTGGCGGACAATCTCAGTTTAGCGCCGAACTGGACAGGCAAGCGCAAGATGCGGAAGGCAGATTCACCCAACTGCATCTATGGATTGCAGAAAACATTCAACAAAAGATAACCGTTGATCAAATGGCCCAAGAATGCGGAATGAGCCCGAGGAATTTCTCTCGTCGATATTCCGAGACAATGAACACGTCACCCGCCAAGGCAATCGAAGCAATCAGAGTGGATGCAGCGCGTGAATTATTGGCGACAACCGAGCACAACATCAAAGCCATCGCGGCACGTTGTGGTTTTCAGGACAACGAACGGATGAGGCGGAGCTTTAAGCGTGTTATCAATGTAGCACCAAGTGAATATCGTGAGCGGTTTGGGCAAATGGAAAGCAAAGTGTAGATGCCAAACTAATTCTGAGACCGAGATCCATTTTTCTTGTCTACAATCTCAATCATTTTCTTTTCGATCTCAATATAATTTTCACCAAAATGGGCCTCTCGATGATGGTTTGAGCAAAGTGCAATTACATTGGATATTCTGTCTGCTCCATCGTTTGCCAATGCCAGAATGTGATGAGTTTCCAAGTATTTGGATTTATCAGATTTTGTAAATCCTACTTCGCCGCAATACTCACACTTGCCTTTCGCCCGATCAAGAACCGCTTTCCGAACCTTTGAGTCACGGACATATCGATTGGTAAGATCAATTCGAATCAAGGGCGATTCTGATCCCAAATCATAAACGGCGTCTATAGTTGAGCTTGTTCCAGAGACACCTGATACCGATAGCAACATTTGTTGGAAAGCATCGTGATTCAATACATATTCCCAAGATGTATTATTTCCCTTTCCCTCTAATTTTTGAAGTCCAAGAGTGATCTTTGAAATATCATCGCGAGAAAAAGTATGTGTTTGGGCTCTATGAATCACAGCCTCGCGAAATTCAGGATATGGTCCATTTTTCCATGCCTCAGGGTTTATTGTATTATTCGAAGATCTAACGACAGACAAAGCAAGCAAGGGTACGCCTTCCAACGTAGCAGCTGCGTCTAACAAACCGCAAACATGGGCAACTGATCTAGCGTAATTTGCCGGATTTAATCCTAGAAATTCAGCAGCATCTTGATATCGCGTTTTTTTCCTTCCAGCCAAACATCGTAAATATGAGGAAGCAATTTTTGTGCAGAACTATGTTGAAATTTACTGATTAGCTCACCCTCTATCGCGATATCTATTCGTAATCGGATAGCGCCTGTCGCGGCCAAAATTCTTGCGGGTGATTTTTACCCCCGGCGCTGACTGGCGGCGCTTATATTCGGCGATGTACAAAAGATGTTCTATGCGGTGAACTGTTGCCTCTTCATGGCCTTTGGCAACAATCTCTTCCGTCGACATTTCTTTTTCAACCAAGCATTCCAAAATATCATCCAGCGCTGGATAAGGTGGCAGGGAATCCTGATCTGTTTGATCCGGACGCAATTCTGCCGATGGCGCTTTGTCGATAATATTCTGCGGAATCACAATGCCTGTAGGTCCTTTGCAATCAGGTGGACAATGTTCGTTGCGCCATGCTGACAACTTATAGACTTCCATTTTATACAAGTCTTTGATCGGATTGTATCCGCCATTCATGTCCCCATAAAGCGTGGCGTAACCAACCGACATTTCAGACTTGTTGCCAGTCGTCACCACCATAGAGCCGAACTTGTTGGAGATCGCCATCAGGATAACGCCCCTCGCCCGCGATTGAAGGTTCTCCTCGGTCACACCACTATCCGTGCCATCAAATGCAGCTTTCAATGCCTTGTTGAAACCTTTTACGGGCTCTTCAATCGGAATGACTTCATAACGAACACCCAAAGCTTTCGCGCAATCTTCTGCATCTTTCAGGCTGTCTTTAGATGTATATTTATAGGGCATCATAATACAGCGAACGCGCTCTTCACCCAAGGCATCAACGCTTAAGGCCGCACAAATGGCCGAGTCGATACCGCCCGAAAGACCAAGCACCACATTCTTAAAGCCGTTCTTGTTCACATAATCCCGCAGACCCATGACGCAGGCGCGCCAGTCCGCTTCATCATCGCTCGGTGGCTTGGCGCGAACACCTTCATCGCATGCCCATCCAGATTTGCCGCGACGCCAGGTTGTCGTAGTGCAATTGCTCTCGAACTGGTTCATCTGAACAACGAGCTTCTTGTCTGCATTCATGACGAAAGAACCGCCATCAAACATCAATTCGTCCTGCCCGCCCATCTGGTTGGCATAGACTATCGGTAAACCCGACTCGATTACTTGTTTAATGACTACCTGATGGCGGATATCCATCTTACCGCGATAATACGGCGAGCCATTTGGCGAAAGGAGAATTTCTGCCCCTGATTCCGCTAGCGTTTCACAAACGCCCATTTCACCCCAAATGTCTTCGCAGATGGGTATGCCAAGGCGAACACCCCGAAAATTAACGGGACCGGGCATCGGCCCTTCATCAAACACACGCTTCTCATCAAACTCGCCGTAATTAGGCAGGTCAACTTTCAAGCGCCAAGTTTGAACCTTCCCGTTATCAATCACTGCAGCGGCGTTATATACTTTTCCATCCGCTGAATAAGGAGAACCAATGATGATTCCCGGTCCACCGTCAGACGTATCTTTGGCTAGTTCCTCAACCGCTTCTATGCAGTCTTTTAAAAAGGCCGGTTTGCGAACCAGATCTTCCGGCGGATAGCCTGAAACAAACAATTCGGTGAAAAATACGAGATCAGCCTTGGAACGGGCAGCATCGGCTCTCGCCTCACGGGCAAGCGCGATATTTCCTTGAATATCGCCCATCACAGGGTTGAGTTGGGCAATGGCTATACGAAGTGTGTCTGGTGCTTTGGTCATGAAAAACGAATAACCGGATTTATCTCCTATGAACAGATGACCGCCTGAAAAAAGCACTCATTTTATGGGCTGAATATACCGTTCAGGTTCTATTCATGGTCGGTTTGCTATTTCTTCATCATCAAATAACGCAGCTGGCTTCGAACAAAGGCTGCACAACGGATGCACAACGGATGCAAAATGTATCCAACAGGAGGCTAAAATGCTCAATTCTTTGAAAAAAACTGCAACCAAAACACTTGGTGTGGCCCTTGCAGCCAGTTTCATTCTAACGACGGCTATGCCAGTTACCAAGGCTGAAGCAGGCAAGCGTAAACATTGGAAAAATGATCGCGGTCATCATTACAGTGATCGTCATTACAAAAAGAAACGCCACTACAAAAAAAGCAGACGCAGCAGCAGTGACGCTTTGGCAGCGGGCGTAATTGGCTTTGCAATCGGCGCAATCCTTGCCGATCAAGCCCGTCCACGCACAGTCTATGTTCAGCCGCAGCCTGTCTATCGTGCTCCACAACCAGTTTATATCCAGCCACAGCCTGTTTATCGCGAATCAATTCGCCAGCCATACAGCGAGCCGATCCGTGATGATTATAATGAACCGCGTGTCATTCGCTATGACGACAGCATCGGCGCAACCTATGAGCCTTGGTCAGCTGAGTGGGCAAATTGGTGTGATAATAAATATCGCAGCTTTAACCGCAGCACCGGCACGTTCCGCGGCTATGATGGTCTAGATCACTTCTGCGTCGTCACATAAAGACACTGTTTGTCTTGCGGTGTCTTGTTCCGCTAGACGATTTGGAAGGATGAAAACCCGGCTCAGCAATGGACCGGGTTTTTTTTATACCAACCCAAATCTACTGATATGCCCAAAGGGTAGTAATTGCAAAATGAGATGCTTGGCTTTATAGCCCGTCCATACCCCCTCCAATCGCACCAAAAGAGGCAATTATGACAAGCAAACCAAAAGCATTCCCTGTTTCTTGGGATCAGTTTCATCGCGACTGTAAAGCACTGGCTTGGCGGTTGGCTGGGATCAGCGATGCCAAAGGCGAATGGAAAGCAATTGTCTCTATTACCCGCGGCGGTCTAGTCCCTGCAGCGATCATTGCCCGCGAATTGGGTGTGCGCAACATCGAAACCATCTGCATAGCCTCTTATCATGAATATAAAGATCAGGGAGAATTGCAGGTTATTAAAAATATATCAGCCGATTTGATCAAAGAAAGCGGCGGCAAAGGCGCTGGAATTTTGGTGATTGACGATCTAACCGATACAGGCGCAACGGCTAAGAAGGTCCGCGAAATCCTTCCAGACGCTCATATAGCAACCGTATACGCGAAGCCAACTGGAGTACCGATGGCCGATACATTTGTAACAGAAGTTTCTCAGGATACCTGGATCTATTTCCCATGGGATATGGAAATGTCTTACGTTGAACCGATTTCCGGCAAACGTGATGGATAGCCCTATCCACTTGGCAAAGAGATAAAGGCATATAGCCCATGCCTTCTCGCTCAATAATCATTGTTCTAATCACCGTTGTCATCAATATGACTGGCGTTGGCCTTGTTTGGCCAATCTTGCCATCATTGGTAGAGGAGTTAGCAGGTGGCAACCTATCAGAAACTGCAGTTCTCTATGGTTTGATTGCCGTTGTGTTCTCACTCATGCAGTTTCTTTTCGCGCCAATATTAGGTGCGATGTCAGATCGCTTTGGCCGCCGTCCTGTTATGCTTGTCGCGCTCACTGGCTTGGGGCTTGATAATATTTTGATGGCATTCGCGCCAACCATTACTTGGATGATCATCGGGCGAGCATTAGGCGGTATATTTGGCGCAACCTTCTCGGTTGCAAACGCCTATATGGCGGACGTTTCAACTGGCAAGGACCGCGCTGCCGCTTTTGGTAAGGTTGGCGCAGCATTTGGCCTGGGTTTCATTCTTGGCCCTCTGATCGGCGGCGTATTGGGTGAAATTGACCTTCGCCTTCCCTTTTATTGTGCAGCAGCCTTATCATTCATCAACGTGATTTTCGGCTATTTCTTTTTGGAGGAAACACTACCGCCAGAAAAGCGGGCGCAAAAAACCACCTCTAAAGTCGGCGTTTTTTCTTCGATGAAATGGATGGCTTCCAATCGCATCATCCTGCCCCTCGGTATAGCGTTATTCCTAGCCAACACCATGCAACGCGGACTTGAAAGCATTTGGGTATTGTTCACGGATGTTCAATATGGTTGGGGAACGCGCGAAGCGGGCTTATCGCTTGCTGTCGTCGGCATTTCCTTCATTTTCGTTCAAGGTTTCTTGGTCAAGCGGGTTGTCGCCCGCTTTGGCGAAGTGGCAACCATTGCCGGCGGGTTCACTTTGAGCGCTGTTATTTATGCGCTCCTCGCATTCAATACGAGCGGAGCAATTGGTTACGTGGGAATCATTCCCCATGTGCTCGGCTGGGGCGTTGCTGGTCCTGCCCTGCAAGCACTTGCTTCCCAACAGGTTGACGAAACACGCCAGGGATTTTTACAAGGTGGGATGACATCTATTTCAGGATTAGCAGCAATCATTGGCCCGGCCAGTGCCACTGGAATTTTCGCGTTTTTTACACGCGAAAGCGCATCCATTCATTTTCCTGGAGCGTTTTTCCTTATCGGATCAGCTGTCTTGTTAATTGCTGCATGGTGCGGATCGCGCGCCAACAAATAAGTTGAAGCAGTTCGATTAGGCCCTGCGCTCATATTCATCTTCGTCTTCTTCATCGGCATGTACACCATTCACCGCTCTATCAGGGTCTCGGTCTGCAATGAACTTTTCGAAATTGATGATATCCATCAATTTGTGCTGGCTGAGTTCGTGGATAGGCATCGGCTTACCAAACAAATAACCCTGATAACAAAGGTCAGGATATTTACTTAGCAGTGCTAACTGTTCTTCGGTTTCCACACCTTCAACGGTGATAGCAAAATGGCGCTCTTTTGCCATTTGAATGATAGAGCCGACGAGAGAGCGTGCATTTTCAGAAACAGAAATATTTTTTACGAATTCGGCATCTACCTTGATCCGATCTATCGACAACTTGTTGAGGTATGAAAGGCCGGAATATCCAGTGCCAAAATCGTCAAGGGCAATCGAAATACCCAATTGCTGTAAGCCATCGATGATTTCATTTGCTCCAGAAGCGTCTTTAACAAACACGCTTTCCGTCAGTTCAATTTCTAATCGCTCCGGAGGAAAATTGGTTTCCATCAGTATATTTGCAACTTCTGAAACAAAATTACGCTGCATGAAGTGTTTAGCCGAAACATTCACAGAAAGTCTAAGCTTGCTAAACGGTTTGATGGCAAGACAAGCTTTACGCATGATTTGCTCGCCGAGTTGTCCCGCATAGCCCAACTCTTCGGCCAGCGGCACAAAACTGGAGGGCGAAATAAATCCCTTTTTCGGATGTTTCCAACGGGCCAATGCCTCAACGCCAATCAACGTCTTTCCGTCACTCGCCATCAATGGCTGGAAATAAGCCTCAAGCGATGAATTCTCCATGACCTGCCGAAACTCATTTTCCAATCTCGACCGTGCTTCAACATCGTGGGCGAGCAGATCGCTATAAAGAACGAAATCTTCGCCGCCAAACAATTTGGATTCGGCCAAGGCTAATTCAGCGCGGTTAAACCCTTGATCAGCTGAAACATTCTTATCTGAAATAACATAGGCGCCTTGACGCAATCCCGGGAATATCTGTTTTCCATCTATTTCGATGGGGTGCTTTGCAGCTTGATGCAAGAGAGATGACAACTCACGGATATTCTTCTCTTCCTTTAGCCCTGGCACAAAAACACCAAAAACACTGGAGCCTATGCGCGAAAGAATTGTCGGGGTCTCCAACAATAAGCGCAAACGATCAGCAAATGCGGCCAGCAATTCATCGCCACCTTTCCTGCCGATGGAAGAATTGACAGTTTTAAGCCGCATCAAATCAATAAGAAGGACAACGCCTCCTTCACTGGTTTTGGAATGATCTAGTTTTTCCAAAAAACGTGCTTTATTGGGTAATTTGGTCAACTGGTCATGTGAAGCTATGAATTTAAGATGGGCATTGTCCTGAAAAGAGCGAATTGTGATCACAACAACCGCACAAAGCATCAGGGTGCAACTGGAATAAAGATAGATATATTGCTTGGCTGCATCAAAACCGACAAACTTTCCATCCACAAAAATATTGTTGCCCAATTGCCAAAGGGCAAAAAGAGCAAAAATAATAGCTGCACTTGCAAGCGCAACAATGCGTTTATTTTGGGTTTCATTTAAAATCTGGTGCACTTTGTGGGTCCAGCTGCCGTTAGGTTAAGCGGTCATTTCCTCACACAAACCTTACCTTTTTCTTACACCTATATTATCCAGATATATCAGGCGGTTAAAAGTGTCGAAAAAAGGAGGTTGTAAGAAACCGCGAAAACAACCCATTTTTTTTACCTCTTTTTCCGCCAATCCGGACCAAACAACGCTCAATAGATTCTTCAAAATCTCACAACCCAAAGATACATCTCCGTCCGAAAGAATCAGATTTCAATCATCTTTGAAATTGCAACCAATTTATTATCTGATTTTCTAAAAATCAGGCAAATGCTTGATTTATACCAATAATTTTTTATCCCCGTTTTCCACAGCAAAACACAATATGTAGTAGGTTGGATTTTTATGACCCCAACCGCTTGACGACGAAAACCGAGTCACCCTAATGTGAAGTTGTTGGCGGTTCTACGATTTGGCAACGGGGGGCGTTGGCAACAACGTTATATTGAGCACCAGGTATTTTTTTGCTCTTTCCATCATAGTTTAGCGTAACGGACAGGAAACCTATCGGTTTTTTGTTTGGCGAAGCTTTGTCATCTGCCGGAAACGGCTGCTGAAAAGCTGGATAAATCTGCGTGTTGGCGAAGTCAGACAAAGATTTTGCCTGATCAAATGCAACGTTTTTTCCGGCAATCAAATGTGTCTGTGGATGACTGGCGTTAAGTGCAAATTAATACTATATTTAGTGTTTACATATAAGCTGAACACAAGATATAGCGAGTGGCCTGCATGCCAAGGAAAACCTGAGCTTCTTCAAAACTTGGTCCATTTGGATCATAAACTGTCGATGCATCTGAAAACACCAAATGTAGGCAATAACAGGAAGCAAAACAGGGATTGATCCAAGGTCGGTGACGTAACACCGCCAACATGGGGCGGAATTTTGTCAAAAGCCATATGGCAACGGCAAAAAAGATAGAGAAAAAGGGACGAATAAAATGCGCATCGAACGGCGGTTCACCACTAAAGGCAAAACTCCATACGAGGGTCTAGAGTTTCGCCAGGCAACCAGTGAAATCAAAAACCCTGATGGCTCCATCGTATTTCGTTTGGCCGATATTGCAGTCCCTGCTGCTTGGAGCCAGGTTGCTTCTGACATTCTTGCTCAAAAATACTTCCGCAAGGCTGGCGTTCCAGCCGCATTGAAACGCGTTGAAGAATCAACTGTACCATCTTGGTTGTGGCGCTCCGAGGCTGACCTTGCCGCACTAGAAAAACTGCCGGAAGACCAGCGCTACACACCTGAAATGGACGCAAGACAGGTTTTCAACCGTTTAGCAGGCACTTGGACCTATTGGGGCTGGAAAGGTGGCTATTTCGACACCGAAGAAGACGCTCGTGCCTTTTACGACGAATTGGCCCATATGTTGGCTACACAGCGCTGCGCTCCGAACTCGCCACAATGGTTCAACACTGGCCTTCATTGGGCATACGGCATTGATGGTCCGGCCCAAGGCCACCATTATGTCGACCCGTTCACTGGCAAATTGGTAAAATCGAAATCCTCTTACGAGCACCCGCAGCCTCACGCCTGCTTCATTCAGTCTGTTGGCGATGATCTGGTCAATGAAGGCGGCATCATGGATCTTTGGACTCGTGAGGCACGCCTGTTCAAATATGGCTCTGGCACAGGTTCAAACTTCTCTTACCTACGTGGCGAAGGCGAATCGCTTTCAGGTGGCGGCAAATCTTCCGGCCTGATGAGCTTCTTGAAAATCGGTGACCGTGCTGCTGGCGCTATCAAATCAGGTGGAACTACGCGCCGCGCCGCTAAAATGGTCGTGGTTGATATCGACCACCCGGATATTGAAGAATATATCGACTGGAAAGTGAAGGAAGAGCAGAAAGTTGCTGCTATCGTCACTGGTTCCAAAGTTGTTTCCAAGCACATGAAGGCGATTATGAAAGCCTGCGTGAATTGCGAAGGCGATGCGGACAAATGCTTTGACCCGAACATCAACTCCGCTTTGAAACGCGAAATCCGCGCTGCGAAAAAATCATCCGTGCCTGAAAACTATATTCAGCGCGTTATCCAGCTTGCCAAACAGGGCCACACAGATATCACCTTCCCTGTTTATAACACGGACTGGGACTCAGAAGCCTATCTGACTGTTGCAGGCCAAAACTCGAACAACTCCGTTTCCATCAGGGACGAGTTCCTGCGCGCTGTTGAATCAAATGGCACTTGGGACCTGACCGCTCGTAAAGATGGCCGCGTGATGAAAACATTGCAGGCAAAAGACCTTTGGGAGAAAATTGGCACCGCCGCTTGGCAGTCTGCTGACCCGGGCCTTCACTACAACACGACCATGAACGACTGGCATACCTGCCCTGAGGCTGGCCCGATCCGCGCTTCAAACCCGTGCTCTGAATATATGTTCCTGGACGATACAGCCTGCAACCTTGCTTCGCTTAACCTTTTGCAATTCCGTGACAAGTCCCGCGCTTCAGCCGAAGACCGCCTCGCCTTTGATGTGGAAGCTTTCGAACATGGCTGCCGCTTGTGGATGATCGTTCTTGAAGTCTCCGTAATGATGGCCCAATTCCCATCTAAAGAGATTGCGAAACTATCTTACGAATACCGTACTACAGGTCTTGGCTTTGCCAATATCGGCGGATTGCTGATGACCTCTGGTATCTCCTACGATTCAGATGAAGGCCGCGCGATTTGTGGCGCCATCACCGCGATCATGACGGGCGTCTGCTATGAGACATCTGCTCAAATGGCCGGTGAGCTTGGTCCCTTCCCGGACTATAAGCGCAACGGCAAACATATGATGCGCGTCATGCGTAACCACCAGCGCGCTGCCCATGGCAATGCTCAAGGTTATGAGAAACTGGCCGTAAACCCGGTTCCACTAGATCATACCTCGTGTGAAGCATCAGGCATCTCAGGCAAACAGCTTGTTACCCATGCAAAATCCGCTTGGGACCGCGCTGTCTCCCTTGGCGAAAAGAACGGCTACCGCAACGCCCAGTCAACCGTGATTGCCCCAACTGGCACGATAGGTCTGGTCATGGATTGCGACACAACAGGTATCGAGCCAGACTTTGCTTTGGTGAAATTCAAGAAACTTGCCGGCGGTGGTTACTTCAAAATCATCAACCGCGCTGTGCCAGAAGCCCTTCGCACCCTAGGTTACACCGAAGCGCAGATCGGCGAGATCGAGGCTTACGCAGTTGGTCACGGTAATTTCAATCAGGCACCCCACATCAATCCTGGCTCCCTAAAAGCCAAAGGTATCAGCAATGAAAAAATCGCCCTAGCCAATGATGCGATGAAGTCTGCTTTCGATATCAAATTCGCCTTTAACAAATGGACCCTTGGCGAAGACTATTGCCGTGATGAACTTGGCGCGACCCAAGAACAGCTCGACGATATGAACTTCGATCTTCTGGCCCATATCGGCTTTACCAAAAAGGAAATCGAAGCGGCAAACATCCACATTTGCGGCGCGATGACCCTTGAAGGCGCTCCGGCCATTAAAGACGAGCATCTTGCGGTCTTTGATTGCGCCAACCCATGCGGCAAGATCGGCAAGCGTGCGCTTTCCGTGAACTCGCATATCGAAATGATGGCAGCAGCCCAGCCGTTTATCTCCGGCGCGATTTCAAAAACCATCAACATGCCAAATTCGGCAACCGTTGAAGATTGTAAAGACGCTTACATGCTGTCCTGGAAACTGGCCTTGAAAGCCAATGCCCTGTACCGCGATGGCTCGAAACTGTCCCAGCCGCTCAACGCCTCTCTCATCGAAGACGAGGAAGACGAAGATGCCATGGACGATTTGATCGATGCGCCAATGGCTGCCCGCACCACGCAGGTAACCGAGAAGATCGTAGAGAAAATCATCGAGCGCGTTGTTGAAAAATCTGTACGTGACCGTGAGAAAATGCCCGATCGCCGCAAAGGCTACACCCAGAAAGCCAATGTTGGCGGACACAAGGTCTATCTGCGCACAGGCGAATATAATGATGGCCGTATCGGCGAGATTTTCATCGACATGCACAAAGAAGGCGCCGCCTTCCGCGCCATGATGAACAACTTCGCCATCGCCGTTTCTCTCGGCCTGCAATATGGCGTGCCATTGGAAGAATATGTTGAAGCCTTCATCTTCACCAAATTCGAACCAGCGGGCATGGTCATTGGCAATGACGCGATCAAGAACGCCACATCGATCCTTGATTATGTGTTCCGCGAATTGGCTGTTTCCTATCTCGACCGCGGCGACCTGGCCCATGTGGACACGTCTGACTTTTCCAACACAGCGCTTGGCAAAGGCGTTGCTGAAGGACGGGCACAGACAGTTTCCAAGGGGCTGACCCGCGGCGCATTTGTTCCTTCCGTCGTTCCTTCAACCGGAACCTCTGACCCGAAAGGCTCTGCCTCTTCTGGTGGATCAAAGAAAACAAATGTTACAGCCATCGGCTCCTCCGGCAGCAAGGCAACTGCTTTGAAACTGGAATTGGAAGAAGAGCCAAACGCTTTCCATCGTGATTTCAATCAGGAAGCGGAAGTGGCCGAAAAGCTCGACGAAGCAGGCTCTGTCTCGGACATGATCGGTAAGCTCTCCGACGCTCAAAGCGCCTCTTCTGAAGCCCGCAAGACAACGATTGTCGAAGCGCGCTCGACCAAAGACGCTGCTGGCGAAAAGGTCGTTGCCAAGAAAATCGACGCTGGCGCTGAACGCCAAAAAGCTTTGATGAAAGGCTATACGGGCAACTCATGCGGCGAATGCGGCAACTTCACCATGGTGCGCAACGGCACGTGTGAGAAATGTGATACATGCGGCTCAACGAGCGGGTGTTCGTAACATCGCAAATCAAAGTAGTACTTTGATTTGATTGGAGAATAATTGAACCGTCCGAGGGAAACTTCGGGCGGGTTTTTTTTGGAACAGGAAACGGTATTTGTACAAAACAAAGACAACATTTATAATTGGAGCAGGCGCAAGCTTGGAATTGGGTTTTCCAACAAGTGATCCACTTAAGGGGCAAATTTCATCTGCCGTAAATCTTGGTTTTGAAAGCCACACAAATCATGTAAGTCGCGGCGATAAAGCAATCGCAAAAGCGTTAATGTCATATTCTGATTATAGAACTCAAGATGGAGCAGATGAGTACAACAAATATGTGCGTGCCGGCTGGCACACAGCAAAAGCTATGGCTCAAGCAATCTCGATAGACAATTTTATTGAGGTTCAAGAAGATGAATATATAACCAAAATTACAAAACTCGGTATCGCTTCGACAATAATTGATGCCGAGGAGAAATGTTGGAAATATTTTAAAAAGAACCACACTCTGACGAAATCGTTTGGGATCGATTCCAAGAAAACTGGATACATTATTTCTGCCAAACTCTAACTGCAGGTGTAAAGAAAAGCGAAATTGCAAATATTTTTCGAAACTTAAATTTTGTAATTTTCAATTACGATCGTAGTCTAGAGTTCTTTCTCGCAAAGAGTCTAGCGAACTACTACGGCATCGAACAATCTGAAGCCCAAAAGATTGTATCCAGTGCAACCTTCCTTCATCCATACGGACAAATCGGGAAACTCCCCTGGCAAAATTCAGATCTTCCCGCTTTAGAGTTTGGAAAAGGTGATAAGAGACACCTATTTGACATTTCCAAATCAATATTAACTTTCTCCGAGCAAATCGAAGATAAAAACCAGTTGGAGCAAATTTATCAAGCGGTGGAATCTGCTGATAGAATAATCTTTTTGGGATACGCATTCCACGAGGCTAATATACGACTAATCACTGGACCTCGAAAAAAAGACACTCGGCAAGTTTTTGGAACAGCGTATGAAATATCAGAGCCCGACTTATTAGTCATCACCGATCAGGTCAGACGTTTATGCCTTACTGACAAATATATCAATTCTGGCGTCGGCCAGTTTGTACTTGACAACAAATCCACCTGTTCGAAGCTATTTACAACTTATGGCAAGTCACTCACAAATTGATATTTTCGCAGGCATAACTAGCTAAATTTAAAACTACTGGAATTGCGATGTCAGTTTACTCTTTCGCACATCGTCATCGTCAGGCTTGACCCGACGATCCATACCCCTATCCATCCGCACCTGTTGAGTTTTGAAGCGTCGTAAACTGTCTCCTCAGATCGCAACCCGAAGCCCCCTCCCCACACACCGCAATTTCTGCTATGATCCCGTCATGTCAGAAAACAAAACCCTGCCTTACAAAGGCAATGTGCGGGCTTTTATCGATGGTGTTGAAATGGATCGACGCCGCGGCGATGCTCGCACGCTGTTGCCCTTGTTTGAAAAATGGACGGGCCTAAATCCAACCCTTTTGGGGTGATGGATTGGCGGGAAAATCCGGCAGCGCAATCATCGGTTTTGGCCAATACCACTACAAATATGCAAGCGGGCGCGAAGGCGAATTTTTCCTCACAGGATTTTAACCCCGCAAAGCCCATATGGCTGTCTATATCATTCCAGGTTTCAGCGATTTTCAAGAATATTTGGCAAGGCTGGGCCCTCACAAACATTCTGTTTCATGCCTCTACCTTACCAATCTGGCAAAAATTGACCTTGATGTGCTTGGAGAGATGGTTAGTGAAAGTACGGCCTATATGAAAGAAAAATACGACTGGAAAGCCATATAGGCGGATGGCAATGTATGACACTGCAAGCCATCAATTTGGAAATGGCTCACAAGCGATGCCGTCATTGTCAGCGTCCAGCCACCAGTCATAGCCAGGTTGACCACGCAAAATCGGCGCAGCGCCAGCCATAAGAGCCTCTTTGCAAGTACGGAAATAGACAAATTTTCCCTCATCGGCGGCAATGCGTTTTTGTTCGATGTCATAAAACGCGATGGCGACAGCGCCAAGGGCTAGAGAAACAATAATCCATCCCCAAAAGAAACCGCTCCGGTTTTTCTTTACCGGTATCCGTGTTTGGGAAACAGTTTTGAACTGCTGCTTCAGCTGTTGAGCGCGCCGATCAGCCTCTGCATTTCCGGCCCGCCATTTGGATTTTTGAAAATCTACCATGGGTGAATTTTGAAACAAAAATGTTAAAATTGAAAAACTTATCCTCCTTCAAAAATGCTCCCATAAACTGGGCCTGTTTCTGCCATACGAAATGCTGGTCATGACGGTAATCATCAGGCAGAAAACGGTGTCTCCCCTGACGCCATAACGTATGGCTGATGGCGGGAGGAGCTGATAAGGAGCTGCCAGTCGCTTACTAAGGAGCGATAGTCGATTGTTGTTCGACTTTAAGATTACAGATGCCGGATTACTGGACCATCTGTTTTCGAAGAGTAGGAAGTTTCAGCGCCAAGGGAAGTCCTCACGGATGCCCAATCGCCGACAGGGTGCAGTCAAAGCATCTTATAAAAATCAACAGTATGGTGTTTTGTCTGCGCCCTGTTTTCGTGCTTTTCAAACCGCTGGCGGGAAACTGTGGAGTGAGTACGCAAGCTCGTCCGCTCTCAGCGCTTTTCTTTGAAAAACGCCTGCCGCGCATCGACGGCGCTTCGCTTGTCTTGGCCGATTGAATAGATTGACGGGTCATATTGCCTCCCCCTTGTGGGGAGGCGGTTGAACGCAAACGAAGTGCAGTGTGAAACGGTGGGGGTGCGCATTTCTGTTTAGGCATGATGGTTTTCAATGTTCGCTATTCTAACGCCCCACACTCTTAATCCCTCCCCACAAGGGGGAGGGAGATGCGAGACGCAAAGCTTCGCCTGTCTCACCCAAGAAAAAACCGGCCCCGCCTATAGAGCTTTGGCGGAACCGGCTAAACATTTTAAAAAGCAAAAGCCTGCTTATGCGCTTTGTAAATTGACGGCCTTGGGGCCCTTGCCGCGCTGGTCTTCTTCCGTATCGAAACTCACTTTCTGATCTTCAGCAAGTGAGGTCATGCCCGATGCCTGAACCGCAGAGATATGCACAAACACATCCTTGCCGCCGCCATCGGGTGTGATGAAGCCAAAACCCTTGTCCATGTTGAAAAATTTTACAGTGCCAGTCATAGCCATGATGTTAGTCCCTTTCTTACAGTGTGCCGCCGCTCTTGCCATAAAAACGGTACAGCCGTCGCCGGATATCCGGCCTAGTCAAGCAGAGCAGTATGTCGAAGAAAGGCAGATACCTGTGGCATCCAACGCCGAGGCCGGCAGCAAATGCTCACCCGGAACTTTTATGGCGCATCCGGTACGCTCAGGTTCCAAATGTGGGCCGAAAACGGTTGCCACAATTGGTATTTACTTGGGTCTTCCAGTCGTCTTCATGTTCGCAAATTGCCCGAACACGGAAAATCTTGCGCAAAATCGTCGTTTTTGCAAGAAAAATTTGTTGCTATGACATGGCTTGGTTTTCGACTCATTTTATGAAAATGAGGCCGATTTGCAATTTTTCCGCTGAAAACCGTAATGAAACGGTGAATTCTGATCTGCAATTGGCGCAGGGCTGCAACGCAAATTCAGATATTGTAAAAATCAGGCCAAATCATCATATCGGTTTTGCAAGAAAAAAAGATGACTTTTTACGAAAGACAATGAGATGAAACGCAATATTCTTACCCGCCTGTTTTCAGGAAACAAAAAACGCCCATCTGCCGAAATGCAGTATCTAAATGGTTCGGTATCGATTTATGACCTTGAGCGCCGCCAGCGCGAAGTGGAACGCGGCATGTTCCGCTAAGACAAAATTATGAGCATGATACAAAAAAGCCCGGCATCAAACCGGGCTTTACGTTTTTTAGATTGGCTTTTATTAGCCGGGCATTACCTGAAATGCTGGATCGCCAGCCCGAGGATCACTCGCGAAGACATAGGCTGTCTTATGAGGCAAAGGCGCAAAGCCCTGGCGTGTGTAGCCAGCCGATGTTGCATTTACCTGCCCAAGGGTAGCAAGCGGCAATCCGAGAGAAACCGCAGCACCAGTTGCTGCCAGCCCTTTTAGAAAGCTACGCTTTGTCGGTTGCTCATACATGGACTTTCCCATTTTCTCGATGAATAGCAGGGTAAGAGGCATTAATCTGCGTATCGCAGCAAGGGCATCTGGTGGACCGCAGTGCCTTGTTGGTTTCCTCAACGGAGATAGCAGGATCAGCAACAATACGCGTCAGCTTATCGCACATTGCTTTATGCACCAGGCTGCAATGATAGACAAAGAACGGATAAGTTCCGTTTGCTGCCACACCTGCTGGCGCAACAGTAGGAACTGCTTTAGCTGCAGCAGTTGCGAGACTTGGCCCGAAAAGAGCCCCTAGCACCGCCGATGCACCAATGGCAGAAGTACCAGATACAAATCCGCGTCTTGAAATGGTTTTGCTGGAAAGGGTCATATGTTTATGCCTCGCGATATATTATGGGGTGCATTGATGGATTGAGATTTCCACTTTGGAATCACCGCTGAAATGTTACTGGTATCGGGATGCACACGTTCACTACATCCTGGGCATCTAGCTTCCATCAAAGCCAGAGCCGTTTGCTCACCATCCACTGCTGGGTCGGCGATTACGCGATCTAAACGAGTAGCAATCTTGGAATGAACACTCTCACAAAGATATTTTGCCAATGTTTTATTGCCGTGACGATGACTACTCAGCTTACTTCCAAGTTCACGCGCCACACTCGATGGCATCGCAAAAACCTTGGATGGTATAATCGAAACAGCAACAGCAGCTGCCGCGCCGCCACTTAGTATCGATCTACGCGAGATATTCTTCTTTGGGGTATTATTCATAAAGGGTCCCTCTCCTTTTTCGCGTAAAAACTACGCATAGGCATCATATAACGTATACTTATACTCACTTCAAGCATAAGTTATTTTTCCATCTTATCTTGCTTCAAAACGAGAGCCTTTTAGGATCACCAAGAAACGAGAACAGCGACAGGATTCTTGACATGAACGTCAGCGAAGCAGTGACGAAACGAAGATCAACAAGGGCATTCACGGATCAATCGGTAGATACATCCATTATCCAAAAATGCTTGCAAACCGCTGCGCGCGCACCATCCGGCGGCAATGTTCAGCCATGGAAAGTCTGCGTCATCAACGGCGAGGTAATGCAAGACTTCAAAACCTTGATGAAAAAACGCATGGCAGGGGAAGCTTACCCCGGCGGTGAAAAACCAGAATATTCAGTTTATCCAGATAAGCTGAAAGAACCTTATCGCACAGCCCGGTTTGAAGTTGGGGAAGACATGTACCAATTGTTGGGCATATCACGTGACGATAAATCAAAACGGCTGGAATGGTTTTCACGAAACTATCAGTTCTTTGATGCGCCTGCGGGTATTTTTTGCTTCATGGATCGCGTTTTGGGGCCTCCGCAATGGTCTGATCTTGGGATGTTTTTGCAGAGCTTTATGTTGCTCTTGGAAGAAGCAGGACTCCAGTCTTGCGCGCAAGAATGTTGGAGCCAATTTCCAAAAACCGTTTCGGATTTTTGTAACATGAGCGATCAGGACATGCTGTTTTGTGGGGTGGCCATTGGCTATGGAGATCAGGACCATCCGGTAAACCAACTCAAAACAAAGCGCTTGCCAGAGGATCAGTGGTTAAAAATTATGTAGGAGAATTATTCGCGTTTAGCCGAAATTCTTATCAGATTCTTTTGGTTTCATACGAATAAGCCGTGACGTTTTCACTGCAGCTTGGCGGTGACGAACCGCTTTGCGATAATCCGAATCGCGAACCATATCAATAAACGCCTGACCATTGGGATATTCCGCAACAAAGGCTACATCCCATTTCTCATCAAAAGGGCCAATAAGGGTTAGCTCAAAATCGCCCGACCAGATTATCTTGCCACCTAGACGTTGAAAAATGGGTCCGCTCTCTTTGCCATAAGCCTTGTAAGCTTCAGCGCCGGAGACTTCAGTTCCGTCCTCATACACAGCTATATCGTTGAGGCGCACCAAATTCAGCATCTGGACTGGATGATCGAGCGGCAAGGCTTTGAATTGGCCAAATCGCTCTTTGTCTGGATCAACAAAATTACTCATCCGTTTTCACCGAAGCTTTTAGTATGATTTCTCCGGTAGGTTCGTAAGCATTACTGGCGTTACTAAAGGTGAAGAATTGAGCGTTGATGCCTTCTTCGGTCTTCGAAATCACTTGCTTGATTTTTACAAGCCGACCAGCATTTTCGTCGACCATGGAAGTCAACAACTGCATTCTGTCTCCCTCATATGCGCCGTAACTCTGGGTAACTGTCATACCCTTTCGGGGAGAAAGAAACGAGCCTTTAACCTGATCATCAACAGCCGTCACACCGCCATTAATCTTGCTTTTTCCTTTAGTGCCCGCGCATTCCCCAGTAACGTTCAATGCTCCCGCCTCAATATCGAATACGCTTGATATTTTGCAGGCAATTCTTTGAGATTTATCACCAACGACAATAGCATTACCACGTCCGGCGAAGTCACCTTCCAGGC
This sequence comes from Nitratireductor sp., assembly GCA_017854535.1. GTDB lineage: Bacteria > Pseudomonadota > Alphaproteobacteria > Rhizobiales > Rhizobiaceae > Salaquimonas. The sequence continues at coordinate 61,086 of JAFMHL010000012.1, read as the reverse complement.
TTTTCAAAAAATCCGACGCGGTCTGCGCCATTGCTTGGCTGGGAACATATCCAAGAAAGGACATGCCTGCGATTAAAACGAAGACTTTATAAATGCGGTTCAAAATAGATCCCTACTCGACGGAAAATTGAATTGGCGGATTACGGCAATAAGTTCACTTGCGTCTGGTAAACTTTGTAAGTGTCAAAATATTGGCAGACAACATAATAAGATTGCCGAAAAGCGCAACTATTAGCGTGGAAATGATCAAATGTCCTAGAGTTGGAACAACCGGCAGACTGCTGATCTGGGTAACAAGAACACTAACACATATGATGATCGTTCCAGCAGCCAATGCAGGGCCAGCTTCTTCCATAGCAATTGACAGAGCATGTCGCGTTTCTTTTCCGGTTTTTCGCTCAATATCATAAACATTGATCAAGTGAACAGCGTTATCAATCGCAATGCCGAAAGCAACCGTCAACGCTACTACTTCCGACAAGTTGATTGTTCCACCACGCATGAAAAGAAAGAAAAGCACGAAAAAAATTGGAAGCAAATTTGGTGTAATGGCAGCCAGCATGATCAACGGTGACCGCGTCGCGATCCCTAAAAACAAGATACCTAGAACAATTGCCAGAAACAGGCTGGTCCGCAATTGATTGATAAGTTTAGTAAACTCCACAGACATCAGAATCGGAAAGCCCGTAATCTGCACGTCCTTGCCATATGCTAATTTTCCAAGGCTTTCTTTCAATTTGTCAGTAACAAGCTTAACCTCGGCAACGGGCATCTCTGAAGAAAGCCTGACTGTAACCAATGCGCTTTTGCCATCGCTGGATATGAAATCAGATTTATCACTGTCATCAGCCTGACTGGCCAGTTCTGTGATCCGTTCTCGCGCTTGATCCGTCTCCAACATCTGCAAGACACGCCAGGCAGAAAATACCCGCTCTGCACCAAACTGTTCGGACACAACTTTATCAACCTGCTCAAGACGGGAGCGATTTTCAGGGCTTTCAAATCCACCATCATTTTCAAAAGGCACTGACATGAGCAATAAGGCCCTGCCTCCAATCACCTTATTAGCGAGTTCTTCGCCATATCTGATATCAGACTTATTAGGTAAATATTGAACGAGTTTGTATTCAGCAGTCACCCAATTTTGAGCAATGCCAAATACGATTACAAGAACGATACCAATCGCTGAAATGATCATTGGTCTTGCAAGAGCAATGGTGCGCGCCCATCGCCCAAACCCTTGAAACATTGGCGGCCTTGTATTGCCCGGGTGAACCAGTTTCAACCGGATAGCCCAATGTATAGCAAGCGGGAGAGCAACGATCACAGCGAGAAACGCAAGAACCACAACACCAGCCCCAAGATAAGCAAAATCCTTGAGCGCTTCACTTTCAGCATAAGCAAAGGACAGAAACGCAACGGCTGTTGTCAAAGATGTGAGCGAAGATGCCGGACCAACCTTGATGATGGATTGGATCAAATTATTGTCTAAATCCGGTTCTGCAGAGCTTAATGTCTGCCATCGAAAATATAGAAAAACACCATCGGCAAAGGCTAGAATAAGCGCCAAAGTTGGCAGAACTGTTGTCAGATAATTGATCGGAATTCCTAAAAATGAAAACAAGCCAAATGCCCAAAGAGCCGTCAGTGCCGGGGGGATTGCGCATAAAATCGCTGCCATAAAGCTTCTGAAAATAGCAAATGCAATCGTAATGCCAAATATCAAACCGAATATGGTCAATTTGGTTTGATCGCTTATAAGCGATTCCAAGATAGACGCGCCAACTGGGGTTAAGCCGGTAAAGGACAACTTAAAGTCCTCAGGAGTTACTTCCTCAGCGGTTTTACGCAAAGATCGATAAGCCAAGAAACTCTTCTTATCGTCTTCTTGAACCGAGATATCGAGCGAGGCGACAATGACGGCCACTTTTTGCTCTTTGGAAAATAGACTTTTGACCTGAGGAAACTTTGCGATCAAACCATCCATACGCTCCATCATGTCTGCGTCGGATGTGAACTCTTCTGGAAACCAATCGACAAGTTCACCAGTTTGGGGATCAAAAACTGGGGTGGAAAATACCGAGACCGCTTTTGCCACGCCATCTGCCAGCGAAACATCCAAATGCAGATTGCGCAAATCTTCCAAGCCTGATGCGGTCAACAAACGCTCAGACTCAACCAGTATCGTCACATCGCGTGAAAAATTCCGATATTTGTCTTTGAGTTGTTCGTAGTCCTTGAATGCCGCGGACCTATCGGGCAGAACCGACAAAATACTGCCATCAAATTTTAAATTCCGAACATGAAACGCTGACGTGAAAATTAGCGCTAGCAGGATAAGAGAATACAACACCGGACGGCGTAGAGCAGCAAGCCCGAGTTTCTCAAAACTGAATCCAATGCGCCACATTATTTCGGCCACCCGCAGTTATCTTCCACTGAGAAACGGTTCAATTTCAGTTTCTGTCCTGATACCGCTTCCAACCGACAAAAAGGCCCCTCTTTTTCGTTCATTCCCACTTTTATGAGACCTTTTCTAGATATTTCAGGCGATGCGGCGCATCCTTGTTCTTGAGGCACAAGAAGCACAACCATACGTTCACCTCCCTGAACCGAAATGTCTACAACTAGATTTTGTTCAGTCTGATTTTGAAGGCAAATTTCAGACGCAGCCAGCGATAGGCCTTCAGGAGCGAAGAAAAACTGGCTTATCTGTTTTTGATAAACAATCAATCCAATTGCAATCACGGCTGCAAGCAGCAAGAACACTTTCCCTATGTTTGACATATAGCCTGCTTTCCAAATGGACGGTGGCGAATTAAAGCTATGTGTATTGAACACATGAGACCGCGACAAGTCCAAAACAAAGGTTTGTCCAAAGCAAAAGCTCCTAGAAAGCAATTCACTATGAAATTTGAAACACCATTGATCAAAGGGACATTAACGCGCCGATACAAACGGTTCTTGGCCGATGTTTGCCTTGAAAATGGGACAGAGCTAACGGTTCATTGCCCGAACCCTGGTGCAATGGCCGGATTAAAAGATGAGGGAAATAAGGTATGGATTTCTGACAGTAAAAACCCGACCAGAAAGTTGCAATATACGTGGGAATTGGTTGAAGCAAACCGTGTGATAATTGGCATCAACACCAATCGGGCAAATGCTATTGCCAGAGAAGCAATCGAAAGCGGCATGTTGCCATCCTTAGATCCAACGGCAAGCATCAAGCCTGAACAGAAATACGGAACCAATAGCAGAATAGACTTTCTGATCGAAGAAGCCGGAAAGCCATCGACCTTTCTAGAAGTCAAAAACGTTACTTTTCAGCGACAATTAGGTCTGCATGAATTTCCGGATGGCGTAACCGCCAGAGGCACTAAACACCTCAACGAACTGGTGAACGAGGCTGAAAAAGGGAACCGTGCCATCATGCTTTATATCATTCAGCGAAATGATGGTGATCAATTTTCCATCGCAGAAGATATCGACAAGGCTTATGGGCAAACTTTCCGAGAGGCGATTGCGAAAGGCTTAGAGGCTTATGCGATTTGCTGTGACATGACCCCAGACGAGATAAAACCGCTGCGACTAGTAAACGTGATCACATGAAAGACGCCATCTCAAATTTGATCTTTATCAAAAAACTTTATTGAAAAACGACAGGCAAAACGTCATAAGAACCCCATGCAAAACTATATCCAAGCAAAATCCGCGCCAATTAAGAACACTGGTATAATACGATTATACGACCAGGAAGAATTTGAAGGTATGCGCCGAGCCAGTCAATTGACTGCGACTTGCCTTGATTTGCTGGTGCCTATGATCGTGCCTGGGGTTACCACGCAGGAAATCGACGATTTTGTTTTCAAATTCGGCAAAGAGCATGGCGCTGCGCCTGCAACACTGAATTATCGCGGATATACAAAATCCTGCTGCACCTCTGTCAATCATGTGGTCTGCCACGGCATTCCCAATGACAAACCTCTGCGCGACGGTGATATTGTTAACATAGATGTAACCTATGTGTTGGACGGCTGGCATGGCGATTCAAGTCGCATGTATACAGTTGGCGCAATCAAACGGGCGGCTGAGCGTTTGATTGAAGTAACCTATGAAGCATTAATGCGCGGAATTGCCGAAGTGCGCCCCGGCGCGCATACAGGTGATATTGGCGCTGCCATTCAGGAATATGCCGAGGGCGAACGTTGCTCCGTGGTTCGTGATTTCTGCGGTCATGGCGTTGGTCTTTTATTCCATGACGCCCCTAATATTTTACATTTTGGCCGACGCGGCGAAGGCGTTGAACTGCGTGCGGGAATGATTTTCACCATAGAGCCGATGATCAATCTTGGCCGCCCATCAGTCAAAGTTTTAAACGATGGCTGGACAGCTGTTACGCGCGACCGCTCTCTTTCCGCTCAATACGAACATTCAATCGGTGTAACAGAAACGGGATGCGATATATTTACCCTTTCCCCAGCTGGTTATACTGTGCCACCATATATTTAGGGTCACCCACTTGCAGCCTTAACTGCAAACCCTTCGAACGATTTATCGGCGAAGGAAAAAGACTTGAAAAACGAAGACACTGAAAACATTGGGCTTGAAGAAGGCTCGGTTCAATCGTCCTCTAAATCATCCACTCAAAAACCCCATTATTTTGGACACAGGGACCGTCTGCGTGAAAAGTTTCTGCAAAGCGGAAAAGATGCGCTGGCTGAATACGAACTGTTGGAGATGATCCTGTATCGGTGCATTCGTCAGGGCGACACAAAACCTCTGGCAAAACAGCTTATTGCCGAATTTGGTTCTTTGGCAGGCGTGTTGGCAGCCCCTTCCTCACGACTGATCGAGGTGAAAGGCGTAGGAAATACAATTATTGCCGATCTAAAATTGATCCACGCCGCAGGCTTATCGCTTGCACTGGACGCTATTAAGCAAAGGCCACTATTATCGAGTTGGAGTAAAGTGCTGGAATATTCCCGCGCAGTCATGGCTTTCGAGGAAAAAGAGATATTTCGCATTCTATTTCTCGATAAGAAAAATCAACTTATCAAGGACGAGGTTCAACAAACTGGCACAGTGGACCACACGCCTGTTTACCCTCGCGAAGTAGCCAAACGCGCATTGGAATTAGGCGCTACCGCCATTGTCCTTGCCCATAATCACCCCTCAGGAGATCCAACACCTTCCAGAGCCGATATTGAAATGACAAAAACGATCATGAATGTGCTTTCCCCTCTTGGCGTAACTGTTCACGATCATGTAATTGTCGGCCGTGACGGCCATGTTAGTTTGAAAGGCTTGCAACTGATTTAAATGGATCGGAAAACAATTGCCAAAAATGCGTAAAAAGTCCGACTTGCCGGAAAAAATATGTCCGGTTTGCCAAAGACCATTCACTTGGCGCAAAAAGTGGGAAAAGGTTTGGGATGACGTAAAATATTGCTCAGAAAAATGCCGATCAAAAGGCAATCCTAAATCTTAGCTTGGAACGCTTCAAAAGCTTCAGGTGTGTCGATATCTAAAGAAGCTGCAGAACCAAGCTCAACTTCAACCACATGTTCAATATTTTGGCCAATGATATGACGCGCGCCTGTGTCACCAGCAATGTTTTCCAAAGCTTCAAAATATACTCTCGGCCACAGGACGGGATTACCACGTTTCCCCCCATGGGTCGCCATAACGATGGTTGAAGGATCAGATTTTCTGGCTACATCCAACAATTGCAAGACCATCGCACTCGTAATTTCCGGCATATCACCCAGCAACACTAACGCATGGGTAACTTCGTCAAGCAGATGACGGATGCCAGCTATCAAGCTCGTCGAAAGACCTTCGGCATAGCTGGCATTAGAAACAAAACTAACAGATGGATTGTTAATCGCCTCACGAACTTCACCCTCTTGATGGCCTGTAACAACCAAAATCGATGCTATGCCAGCCTCGCTTGCCGCATCAACAGGATAGCACACCATAGCTTTGCCCTTGATAGGTAAAGTGAGCTTGTTTTTGTCACCCATTCGCCTGCTTTGTCCCGCAGCCAAAACTAAAGCAGCAATATTGAATTCAGCTTGTTTGATGACCTCTCGAGGTTGCGGACGCGAAACGATCTCCATCAACAACCCTCCAACGCCCATGGAGGCAATATCATCCGATGTCACTTCAATATCCGCCAATAAGCGATTCAAAACAAAGTCAAATCCGTTCTCCGCTGGTGAGCGCGCACATCCCGGCGCACCGATTACAGGCGTCCCACCAATTTTGCCGAGCATCAACAAATTTCCCGGATCGACTGGCATTCCAAATCTTGTGATCGTTCCGCCTGCGCCAACCAAACCTGCGGGGATAACATCGCCAATGTCGCTGATAGCTGACGCGCCAAAAATAATGACGATGTCGGAAACCGCGGATTGTTTTTGAATCTGGCTTTGAACAGCCGCTTCAGTGTGCGGTATGATCTGGTGATCAACGATCGTTGCTTCTGCCACCTGAAGGCGCTGCCCCAAGACTTTCAGGGTCTTTTCAATCACCTTGTCTTTCAGCCCGGGCAACTTGGTCGAAATGACAGTAACCCGCTTCGACACAAACTCGTTTACAGCCATCACAGGCGCTGACGATGCTTGAAGCTTCACAGATGCCAGACTGTTTGCAGAAACCGCATAGGGAATAATTTTCACGGTTGCCACCATCCGCCCTGCTTTGACAACTTCATTGTTTGGCAGGGTGGCAAACGTAATCGACGGATCAATAGAATTGATCGCGTCCACAATCTTCTTAGAAACTGTGAAAACGCCATCGGCGCTTGCGTGAAAGTTGACACGTCCTGTCCCAGCTTCGCTGATATGAACTCCCCGCATGTTTAATGCATCGGCGATGATGCGCGCAGCCTCATCTTCTATGACATCGTCATCATTCAATCGGGCAACAATCAACTCGGATATGCCGGACGCCGTTAGTTTCGCAATAACATCTTCATCAAGTAAAGCGCCCTTCTTGATGGTGAAATCAGATAGCTTCAAGGAATGCGCAAGCACCGTTCCAATGCATTGGTCTATCGGAAGTTTTCCAAACTTCACGACGCTACAACTTCACTGCTATCACCCATTTTCAAGGATCTTTTGCGAAACGCACCAATTATTTCAGCCATAATAGCAATAGCAATTTCTTGCGGGCTGGAGGCACCAATATCCAATCCAATCGGCGCGCAAATTCGATCAAGCTCAGCGCTCGCAACGCCTGAAGCAGCCAACCGTTCCAGCCGCTTCGCATGGGTTTTACGACTACCCAAAGCACCAACATAAAAACAATTACTCTCCAACGCTGCTTTTATCGGAAAATCGTCAATCTTGGGATCATGGGTTACAGCAACAAGGGCAGTAAAAGCATCAAGCGGATGTGCCTTCAGAACAGTCTCAGGCCAATCTGCATGCAACGAAACACCTTGAAACCGTTCAGGCGTGGCAAAAGCAGTTCGCGGATCAATCACTTCCAAATCATAACCCGCTGTTTTTGCAATTTGGGCAAGCGCCTGTGAAATATGGACAGCGCCTATCACAACAATTCTGGGAGCAGGAATATGCACATTAAGAAAATATTCGCTGCCATCAATCTCCAGCATTCGCGACTTACCATCGCCAAAAGCCTTCGCGATCGCTTCACCCAACTCTCCAGAAACAGTATCACTTTCCAGAACCAGACGATCACGACCCGTCTCGATCTCAGTCAACAGAATTACTGCTTTTCTCGCCCGCTTGGCAGCGTTTAACTCTTTGAGGCTTTGCGGGTCCATCAGCCTATGCGCTCCAAATAGACGCGAATTTTACCACCGCAGGACAATCCGACTTGCCACGCAGTCTCATCGGCCACGCCAAATTCAAGCATTTTGGGTTCGCCTGACTTCAAGACATCCATTGCATCCGTGATAACTGATCCTTCTACACAGCCACCAGAAACAGACCCTTCAAAATTCCCATCTTGATCAATAACCAAATGAGAACCAACTGGTCTTGGAGCTGAACCCCATGTTTCAACAACAGTGGCAACAACAACTTCTTTGCCCACAAGCATCCAAGCCTCGGCAACAGCCAATTCATCACCAAGTTTCTGAAATGCGGCAGTCATAGAAATTTTACTCCCAATTCGGATGGTTGATAGTCAGTTGAATGTTTCACTTAACACCCATTTCTTCAAGCCATATGCGCGGGTCGTTTTCACGTGTTGCAGGCTTGGAAAGCGCCAAACAAAGCTCCGACAAAGCATCCAAAGAGTGCACAGCGCGAAACTCGTCCACATGTGGCAACATTGTTCGAATGCCTTTGGCCTTTGCTTGGAACCCGTCAAACCTCAGCAATGGATTTAGCCAGATCAAGCGTCGGCAAGAGCGATGCAGTCTATCCATTTCCCGCTCTAACAAATCATCACTATCGCGCTCAAGACCATCAGTAATAAGCAAAACAATTGCGCCCTGCCCCAAAACCCGGCGCGACCATTTTTTGTTAAACTCGTGAAAGGTTGTTCCTATTCTTGTGCCACCGGACCAGTCTTCCACGCGGTCAGTACAATCCGCCAAAGCCTGATCAGGGTCTTTATGGCGTAATTGACGGGTAACATTGGTAAGCCTTGTACCAAAAAGGAATGTATGAACTTTTTGTCTGCTGCTACTCAGCGCATGCAGAAAGTGCAAAAAGGTTCGAGAATAATTCGCCATGGAGCCAGAAATATCTGCCAGAACTACAATCGGCGGATAGATTTCCTTTTGCTTTCGAAACTTCGGAAGCACCAAATCGCCTCCAGTTCTAAGCGAAGCGGACAAGGTTCGGCGCGGATCAATTCTGGCAATCCGATTGACCGATTTAAAACGTCTCGTGCGCACCTGTTGAATGGGCAGAACCAGCTTGCTCATAGCTAATCTTGATTGAGCCAATTCTGCAACGCTCATCTGAGCGAAGTCTTTTTTCCGCAATACCTCTTTGCCTGATGCGCTCATCAAGGCATCAATTTCAATTTCTGGCTTATCAACTTCTTTCTTATTCTCTTGACCAGAAAACATCGATTCAGACACCCGCGCCTGCCCGGCCTTTTTCTCTGGCGTCGCTTCCCTGTCAGGCATCATTGGCGAAAACATCTGGATCATTTTTTCAACCAGATCGCGCGAGCGCCAAAACAATCGAAATGCTTCGTCAAAGACAGCGTGGTCTTCGCGGCGGGTTACAAAAATCGTATGCAATATCCAGTAAAAATCATCGCGGTTTGTAATTCCCGCCATCTCAACGGCACGAACCGCGTCCACCGTGCTTGCAGGGCCAATCCGCATACCAGCGCCCCTCAAGGTTCTCGCGAAATACAAGATATTGTCAGGCAAACGCCCTGAAACAACCGCTTTGGGCATATCAAGTTGATCCAGATTAGTCACGTTATCTGGCAAGGCTTACTCCGCAGCCTTCAAATTGGCTTTCACTTCGTCCAGCATTTGCTTACCCTCGCTTGATTGTATGCGCGCAATGTCGTCCTGATATTTTAGCAACACGCCAATCGTGTCCGAAACGGTTTGCGGATCAAGCGCCAACTTATCCAACTCAATCAAAGCAGAGGCCCAATCCAAAGTTTCTGCCACGCCCGGATTTTTAAACAAATCCATTTCGCGGAGCTTTTGTATGTAAGCTACAATTTCTTTGGACAAAGCATCGCCAGCCTTTGGCACTTTGACTTTCAAAATCGCCATTTCCCGCTCTGCATCGGGGTAATCAACCCAATGATACAAACAGCGGCGCTTCAAAGCATCGTGGATTTCGCGGGTTCTATTGGTGGTCACGATAACAATCGGTGGCTCTTTAGCCTTTATCGTTCCCAGTTCTGGAATGGTGACCTGGAAATCAGATAGAATTTCGAGCAAGAACGCTTCAAAGGCTTCATCGGTTCTATCTAGTTCATCAATCAACAAGATTGGTGCTTTGCCAGCTTTTCCCTCAAGCGCCTGCAAAAGCGGTCTGCGGATTAGAAAACGATCAGCAAAAACGCCCTTTTCCATTTCGCCTTTATTCGTGTCGCCTGAGGCTTCGCGCATTCTGATTTCAACCATCTGCGCAGCATAATTCCACTCATAAACTGCTGAGGAAATATCAAGACCTTCATAACATTGAAGCCGAATAAGCGGCCGATCTAGTTGTTGGCTCAGCACCTTGGCGATTTCAGTTTTGCCCACGCCCGCTTCCCCTTCAAGAAAAAGCGGTCTTTTCATCTTCAGCGAGAGATACAATACCGTTGCCAATGAACGATCGGCAACATATCCACCCTGTTCCAAGATGGCTTCGGTTTCATCAATACTGGAGGGAAACTTCATATTTTTCTGCCTGAAAGTCTTTTGGAGCCAAAACCACGGGAATATCACCATTATTGAAATCCCGCATACACTCAACCAACCTAATACCGACTGGTATAAATGCAATGGCTGTGTTCGGATTTACAGAAGCCTGTTAGTAGCTTAGCTTTCCACAATATGAATCCTTTAAGCAGTATTGGGCCAAATAGATGGACTTTCGGCGAAGCCTTCAAATCTTTTCATTGCTGATAGCTGCCTTTTCCCTGCTGGCAATTTCCGCTCCACCTGCCAAGGCCGAAAAGAAGATAGGCCTTTCCTTGCCATTAACAGGCACTGCAGAAGTCTTGGCAAGGCAGTATCTAATCGGCGCAAAACTGGCGATCAGCGAAATCGAACGCACATCTGGAGAGAAAATCAATTTGGTCATCGTGGATGACGGCTGTGACACGGAGCTTGCGAATTTGGCCGCATCTGATTTGATCAAGTCCGGCGTTGACTTGGTTACTGGTCTTTTATGCAACGAGGCCGCTACTGTTGTCGCAAGCGCCTACGCCACTACCTCAATTCCAATATTAGTAGCTGGAGCACGTTCTGAACGCCTGATCAAAGATCGAGTACGGGAATCATGGAATATATGGCGATTATCTCCGGGCGATAGCGACGCGTCTTTGTTTGCAGGCAAAATATTTGGCGATGCTTGGGCCGGAAAAGCCTATGCAATTGTTGATGATGGAACCGTTTATGGGCGCAATCTTGCTGACGCTTTTAGAGCCGTTATGGAAGAAAAAGGGCTGCCTTCTCAGTTTCAGGATAATTTCCGCCCTACTCAATCCACGCAAGCCCGTTTGATACGTCGATTACGCCGTGCAGGTATTACCCATGTTTTTGTTGGAGCATCGGCAGAAGATGTGGCGATGATCGCCAATAACGCCAATGAATTGAATATCGATTTGGAAATTGCTGGAGGAGAGATTTTATCCATCATGCCTTATCTTGATCAGGACATTCTGCCTCCTCCGGGGCTTCAAGCTATTGTCGAGAAATCCTCGGTTGATCTTCAACTGTCAGAGGAAATGAAAATCCTATTGGAAGACAATAAAATTCAACCAGAAATTTCTGTGCTTGCGGGTTTCCAATCAATACAGGTGGCCTTTGGCGCATTCGCGGATAGTCCTGAAAAAACCACAAGCAATCTAGCTGAAAAAACGTTTGAGACCTTACTTGGCCCAGTTAGTTTTTCATCTGATGGCCGAAACACCGCCCAGCAATATGATCTGTATGTATGGACTGGCTCTGACTTTAAACAGGTTACCCAATGACAACGAGAAATCTGATTACCGATGTGAATGGCGTTCTGGTTGGCAACGCGGAAGATCAATCCGTTAGAACAGGTGTAACTGCCCTTTTGTTCGAAACGCCAACCATTGCTTCTTGTCATGTTATGGGCGGAGCACCCGGCACACGCGAAACCGATCTATTGTCACCGGAAAACACCGTCGAAGAAATTCACGGCCTGTTTTTATCTGGTGGATCCGCCTTCGGCTTAGATGCGGCAGCTGGCATACAAAAAGTTCTTCAAGATCAAGGCAAGGGTTTTGAAATCGGCCCCCATAAAATCCCAATAGTTCCTGGCGCGATACTGTTTGATTTGATCAATGGTGGCGACAAGGATTGGAAGGATTATTCGCCCTATCGTGACCTTGGATATGAGGCTGCGAAATCTGCTAGCAAACAATTCGATATCGGGTCAACAGGTGCAGGTTATGGCGCATTGGTGGCAGGGCTTCGCGGCGGACTAGGGTCGGCCTCAGCCAAATTAGACAATGGCGCAACCATTGGCGCCTTGGTTGCTGTAAACGCTCTGGGCAGCCCGATCATCGACGATACAGGCCATTTCCACGCAGCAGCCTTTGAACAAAACAAGGAGTTTGGCGGGCTTGGCTATCCGCACCCCATGCCCAAAAATGCCGATGGTCTGCACATCAAATTTCGCGATCACCTGCAGGCAGGAACCAATACCACCGTCGCAGTTATCGCAACGGATATGGCCTTGACGAAAGCAGAAGCAAAGCGCCTTGCCGTTGTGGCGCATGATGGTTTTGCGCGGGCCCTTTGGCCAGCCCATACGCCCTTGGATGGTGACATGGTTTTTGCAATTTCCACAGGAACAAAACCTCGCCCAAAAAACATGAATGAATGGATAGACCTTTGCGCCCTCGCATCATCTACTATGTCTAGGGCAATCGCACGAGGCATCTATGAAGCAAGCGACAGCGATGATCCGAATTTCCCAAGTTGGAAGCAAAAATTCGGTAAAGGCTAGGCCTCAAAGCAAGGAGATTCAGGGTGGACAATTTATATTTAATAAGCGCGATATTTCTCTGGTTCTCCATGGCCATCACTCCGGCAAATGCAGGAGATTTCGCAACCCGTGCGATTATCGGCTTTTCTGTCGATGGCAACCAATTCGCCTTCGAAGAATTCGGCATACAAGACGGTTCCGGCTTTCCTTATTCCACGATTTACGTAATCGATACCCGAACCGACAATTGGATCAGCGGATCGCCTTTTCGCGCGCGCATCGAAAATGAAGATTCATCCGTACAAGACGCCCGCGATTTGGCTCGCGAAATGTCAGGCAATACGCTTTCACAGATTTCTGAAGCAGGCATCATCAACGCAACCAATACGCCGCTTGAAGTCGTCGATAACCCGCATCGAATGGAAGCAAGGCCTTGGGCGTTCAATCCTCCTACCAATGATAGAATTGAATTTCGCTTGGAAGAATTAGACTTTTTCAGCGAAGGACTTTGCGCTGATCTGGGAGGAACAAAAGGATTTCGAGTAAGCCAGATATTCAAAGAGGCTGGAAAGACAACCAAATTGCTACATGAAGACACAGCGGTTCCCCAAAGCAGAGGCTGTCCCACATCCTATCGTTTTGCAGATATTGTGACCTACCGACCCGCTGGCGGAAATGAATTAATCATCGCATTATTGATCCTTTACGAAACTTTTGGTTTCGAAGGCCCCGACGGGCGTTATCTGGCTGTAACAACGCGAATGTCCATTCAATAATCTACGTTCAAATGAAAGACTGGGGGAAACGCTGATGCAGCCCTCTCCAGCGGTTGAAACCCCATGTCCAAGCTGGTAGCCAGACATCAACCAAATTATTGTGACAAAGGACGCTTCAATGATCCCTCGCTATTCCCGCCCGGAAATGGTCTCCATCTGGTCGCCTGAGACTAAATTCCGCATCTGGTTTGAAATCGAGGCCCATGCGGGCGATGCGCTGGCGGAACTAGGCGTTATTCCAAAAGAAGCAGCTAGGACAATCTGGGAAAAAGCCAAAGACGTTGAATTTGACGTTGCGCGTATCGACGAGATCGAAGCGGTTACCAAACATGATGTGATTGCATTTCTTACCCATTTATCAGAGATCGTAGGGCCAGAGGCCCGCTTCGTCCACCAAGGTATGACTTCTTCAGACGTTCTGGACACTTGTTTTAATGTTCAATTGGTCAAAGCAACCGATTTGCTTTTAGCGGATATGGAAAAATTGCTGGCAGCGCTGAAAAAACGCGCCTTCGAACACAAAGACACCATTACTATTGGCCGTTCTCATGGCATCCATGCCGAACCAACAACCTTTGGTGTCAAATTGGCCCAGGCCTATGCCGAATTCACCCGATGCCGCGAGCGCCTTGTTAACGCACGCAAGGAAATCGCCACTTGCGCCATATCAGGCGCCGTTGGAACCTTTGCCAATATCGATCCATCAGTCGAAGAACACGTGGCAAACAAACTGGGTCTGGAAGCAGAGCCCGTTTCAACGCAAGTTATCCCCCGTGATCGCCACGCTATGTATTTCGTGACCCTTGGCGTTATTGCATCGTCCATCGAACGCCTCGCGACTGAAATCCGTCATCTGCAAAGGACTGAAGTTTTAGAGGCTGAAGAGTATTTTGCTCCGGGTCAAAAAGGCTCTTCGGCAATGCCACATAAACGTAACCCGGTCCTAACTGAAAACCTGACTGGCTTAGCGAGAATTGTGCGCATGGCTGCAGTTCCTGCGATGGAAAATGTAGCCCTTTGGCATGAGCGCGATATTTCACACTCTTCTGTGGAACGTATGATCGGCCCAGACTCAACCATCACACTGGACTTTGCGCTGGTGCGCCTGACTGGCGTCATTGAAAAACTGTTGGTCTATCCAGAAAACATGATCAACAACATGAACAAGTTCCGCGGCCTCATTCATTCCCAACGGGTATTGTTGGCCCTAACCCAAGCTGGCGCGTCTAGAGAAGATTCCTATCGTTTGGTGCAGCGCAATGCCATGAAGGTTTGGGAACAGGGAAAAGATTTCCTTGAGGAACTGCTGGCGGACAAAGAGGTTCTTGAGCATCTGAGCGAGGAGCAAATCCGCGATAAATTCAATCTCGATTACCACACCAAACATGTGGATACGATTTTCCGCCGCGTATTTGGTGAAGCTTGAAGCGTCTTTGAATTACAAATTTAATGAATTTTTTGCGTGAACCGCCGGCCGCCCTCCCTTGGGCGGCCTTTTTATTATTCCATTGCTATAAATATTCTAGAATATAACTACAACACCTTCATCACATTAAAAATTAGTAAATTTATATTTGTAAAATTGAAAATAGTCGGAAATTAACAATTTTATTGAATATTTTAATAGTTAATTAACCATAATATTTACAATTTTAATAAAACTTTAATATTTGGATTCCTAAGTATTAATCTTTTTGATATGATCTCCCCAGATGCGGTGAAATCTGCGGGGAACATATTTTGACAATTGATACTGGGGCAAATTTTGATACTGCCATTGCAGCTAGTGTTGCGCAAAGCAAGTTTAAGAGCACCGCGAACTTAAAGAATAGTTCTTCGAAAAAAGACACCAAACATCTTTTCATGCTTGCCGGAACTCTGGTTTCAGGCATTGCGGCTTTGCTGGCCTCTACAATGGAAAACAAGGCAGCCAACGTAGACGTCGATCAAAAAAACACCAGTGGCGACAATCCTGATGAAATGATCGACCCACAGGCAACAGGCAGCCTGCCAAATTCCCAGCAAGCCGAAGACGCTACCGGATCATCAGATATTGGCCCTGCTATTGAAATCTTTGAAAGTGTGAGTGTGGCAGATGTCGAGGCGGCAGAAATACAATTGGCCAGCCTGTTTGGTGGTATTGGAAATGCTAATTCAAATGATAGCGGCGCTAGCAAGGCTGCCTCCTTTAATTCATTTGACGAAAACCCTGAGTTCTTGCAAGGCGTCGGCAGCAATAGCAGCTTTGCGTTGGTTGACAGCCTCGGCGTATCCGACCCTGCACAGCCCAATGTTCAAATTGGCGCGCCAAATGCACCAAACCAGATCACTGTAAACAATACCCCAATAGGCGAAACCAGCTCCGTCACAATAGGAGCAATCCGCAAAGACAGAATAAATGATGTCGATGGTCAAGAAACTATTGTAGACGAAAACCAAAATATTTCCGGAACAGAGTTTTCAGACACACTGATTGGCGCCAATGTTGACGATCAGCTATTTGGTCTTGACGGAAAAGATTTTCTGACTGGCGGCAAAGGCGGAGATCATCTGGACGGCGGCGAAGGCGAAGACGATGTGGTTGAATATGTCACGTCTGAAACAGAAGTTCGGGTAAGCCTGAAGGATGGCCTTGGATATACAGGCGATGCTGAGGGCGACACTTTGGTGAACATTGAGTTTGTTCACGGCTCCCTGCACGATGATTGGATTGAAGGCGACGATAAGACCAACCGTCTTGAGGGGCGTCTGGGTAATGATGAATTATACGGCCTGGATGGCAATGATCGTCTGCTTGGCGGATACGGTGCAGACTTGCTGGATGGCGGCTCTGGTGTAGACATTGCAGATTATGCTTGGTCAGACGAAGGCGTGATCGTCGACCTTTCAACGGGAATTGGTCTCGGCGGTGAAGCCGAAGGTGACATCCTGATTTCTATCGAAAACCTATCCGGCTCCATGAGCAATGACACTCTAATCGGCGATGATCTAACCAATCGCCTGTGGGGTCAGGATGGCAACGACATATTAAAAGGCGCAGGTGGTGATGATCGTCTTGATGGTGGAGCTGGGGCCGACATCCTGGATGGCGGCAGCGGCATTGACATCGCAGATTATTCAAACGCCAAAACCGGTGTTTCTCTAAGCCTAGCTTCAGGCGGAATATCTGGCGATGCCCAGGGCGACAGCTTTATCAGCATCGAGAATGTCTACGGATCATCTTTCAATGATAACATAGCTGGTGATGACAACGCCAACCGCCTTGTCGGTAATGCGGGGGATGATGTCTTGTTTGGCGCTGGAGGAAATGATTACTTTATCGGCGGCGCTGGCAATGATGTATTGATTGGCGGCGCAGGAGCAGATGTTTTCGTCTTTGAAGGCGAATTCGGCAACGATATCATTGCTGATATGTGGACCGGGGATGGTAGAACGGATCGCATCTGGCTAAAAGATCAAGGCGTAAAAAATTGGGATGATTTGCAATCCCACATGCAGCAATCTGGCGATGATATAATCCTTCAATTCGATACAGGCACCTTAACACTGCAAGATACGCTTATTGAGGAATTGTATCCGGACGATTTCATTTACGGATAATAAAAGCCCAAGCCTTGGCAAAGCTTTGAGCTAAAAGCGGGTTAGCACGTGAACCTCCAATTCCATTTGCTAACCCTTGAATTCTGCGTTGGTCAGTTTGCGATGGTTGACAACCGCCCCGCAAAACCCCATTTGCGCGGAATGAAAACCAAAGATACAGATATTCTCATTGTCCCTGGCTACAAAGGCGCAGGCGAGAACCATTGGCAAAGCCGCTGGGCAAACCGCTTGTCTGCGGCAAAGCTTGTGGAAATGGGCGATTGGCACAAACCTGTTTTTGAAGACTGGAAAGCCAACTTGATAGCAGCAGTGCATGGCACCGAAAAACCTGTTGTATTCGTCGGCCATTCTATTGGTTGCCAAGTAATTGTTCAGGCAGCAAAAGAGTTCGGAAAGCCCGTCGCCGGCGCATTTTTGGTAGCGCCGCCTGATGTGGCAAACCCATCTATTCGCCCAAGGCACTTGTTGACCTTCGGTCCAGCCCCAACAGATCCACTGCCGTTTCCTTCGGTGGTCATTGCCAGCCGCAACGATCATTTCTGCGCGTATAACGTTGCCGAAGACATGGCCGCAAGTTGGGGCTCCTTGATCATGGATGCTGGTGAAAGCGGACACATCAATGGCGAAAGCGGACACGGCCCATGGCCGGAAGGATTGATGGTTTTTTCAAAATTCATGAACCACCTAAAACCGCCATTGGTTCAATAGAAACTATCTAACCCTGAAACAAAAAACCCGGCTCTCACGAACCGGGTTATCTTATTGTCAGCAGACCAAATGATTAGGCATCATTCTTGATCTGCTCAATGGCGGTCGCCATCATGCTAGACATAGCGCTACGAATTTGATGTTCAGATTGCTCAACGCCGCTCGCATCGAAGTCAGCGCGGATTTTACGATACACATCTTCATCACCAGCTTCTTCAAAATCAGCGCGAATGACCTCTTTGGCGTATTCCTGCGCCGCCTCACCTGTTTTTCCAAGCAATTCAGCTGCCCATAAACCCAATAACTTATTACGACGGGCTTCTGCTTTGAACTGCAATGCCTCATCATGGGCAAATTTGTTTTCAAATGCGTCGCCGCGATCATCTATTCCGCTCATAAAGACCTCCTGTGAATCTGTTAATGTCGATATAAGGTGCTTTGATTACAAATTGAAGGGCAAAGACAAACATTCTGTGCCTTTTGTGATGAATTGTGGTGGAGTATCTATGGGCAATATTGTGCTAACGCTAACAATTCACTAGACAGTCATCCGTGCACTGCAAAAAAGCAGATTCTAAGTGATCTAATCCAGATCGTTCTTATTGAGCCGCGCTCATCATGCGTTGGCGATTAAATAAGCAACAATTGTGGGGAACCCTTTAATGTCAAAACGTCGCCGTATCTATGAAGGCAAAGCGAAAATCCTCTACGAGGGCCCAGAACCTGGCACGCTAATCCAGTTCTTCAAGGATGACGCAACCGCGTTTAACGCGAAAAAGCATGAAATCATCGATGGCAAAGGCGTTCTGAACAATCGTATTTCCGAGCACATCTTTACCCAATTGAACAAGATCGGCATTCCAACCCACTTCATCAAGCGGTTGAACATGCGTGAACAGCTGATCAAGGAAGTCGAAATTATCCCGCTTGAAGTTGTGGTTCGTAATGTGGCCGCTGGCTCTATGTCCGAGCGTTTGGGCATTCCAGAGGGCGAAGTATTACCACGCTCAATCATTGAGTTTTACTATAAAAAAGATGAATTGAACGATCCTATCATTTCCGAAGAGCATATTACGGCATTTGGATGGGCATCGCCCCATGAGATCGATGATATCATGTCGCTTGCCGTTCGCATTAATGACTTTTTGTCGGGCCTCTTCCTTGGCATTGGCATCCAGTTGATCGATTTCAAAATCGAATTTGGCCGATTAATTGAAGGCGATTTGATGCGCATTGTCCTGGCTGATGAAATATCACCTGACAGCTGTCGCCTTTGGGATGCAAAAACCAACGAAAAGATGGACAAAGACCGTTTCCGCCGAGATCTTGGCGGCATGGTGGAAGCCTATCGCGAAGTGGCAACCCGCCTTGGCATTATGAATGAGAACGAGCCACAGCGCGGCAAAGGCCCCGTTTTGGTTAAATCTGATAAATCCGATAAATGATTCCAAAACAGGCGGTTAGCGCCTGTTTGCGATTCAAAACATTAAACAGTTGAGCCTGAATTTCTATGATCAAAGCACGCGTAACGGTAACCTTAAAAAATGGCGTATTAGACCCACAGGGAAAAGCCATTGAAAACAGCCTTGGCTCATTGGGCTTCAAAGGCGTCGGCTCGGTGCGTCAGGGTAAGGTTTTTGATGTCAGCCTCGATGTCAAAGACGAAGCAACAGCAAAACATGACATTGAATCCATGTGTGAAAAGCTGTTGGCCAATACCGTGATCGAAGATTATCAGGTGGAGATCGTCTAGTGAGTTCTGCTGTTATCCTATTCCCCGGCTCAAACCGCGATCGCGATATGATCGCAGCCTTGACCAAGATTGGTGGCAAAGCCCCTCATCTTGTCTGGCATACGGAAACGGAAATTCCAGAAGCCGATCTCTATGTGATACCCGGAGGCTTTTCCTTCGGTGACTATTTGCGCTCAGGCGCGATAGCTGCCCGTTCGCCAGTCATGGCTGCGCTGAAAGAAAAAGCCGCAAAAGGCAATCGTATTTTAGGCGTGTGCAACGGCTTTCAAACCCTGACCGAGTCTGGTCTTTTGCCCGGCGCTTTGATGCGCAATGCAGGCCTTAAATTTGTCTGCCGTGAAGTCAATCTGGTTGTGTCGAACAATAAAACTGTTTTCACCAACCATTACAAACAAGACCAAGTCTTGCGCTGCCCGGTTGCCCATCATGATGGCAATTATTTTGCGGACGAAAAAACGTTAAAATCAATTGAGGACAAAGGACAGGTTGCTTTCCGCTATGCGGCGGATTCAAATCCTAATGGATCGCTGAACGATATTGCAGGCATAACCAACGCAGCTGGCAATGTACTTGGAATGATGCCGCATCCTGAAAATCTGATTGAACCGGCCCATGGCGGCACGGATGGTCGCGGACTGTTTGAAGCGGCGCTAAACACTTTGGAAAAGAACGCAGCATGAAAAAATTGGCGGCGACCCTTCTTTTATCTGTCTTGGTAATCAGCTCTGGTTGTCAGACCGAAAAGAACGAAACATCGGTTACCGCAAAACGCGATAATTCTGCTGCAATTGCTGCTTTGCAGACCATCAACACCAATGCCCAAGCCTGCTGGATGAAATCCAAGGATAAAGAATTCCGTAAATACAGGGTTATTCCGGAGCTCGACACCCGAGCCGGCAAACCACGTATTTTGATCGTTAGCTCAAAGTCAACTCAAGGCCTGCCGCAATATGTAATTGAGGCTGACGGCACCCCTGCCCGTCTAGCCACCTATGGCCCGCTATCAGGTGAATCTCTTGGATCGCGCATTGATGCCGATGTTAATCGCTGGCAAAGCGGCGGCAAAGGCTGCAAGGCCTAATCCAAAAATAATCGAATAGAAGAAGACATAGAGCGCTATGACAATTAACAACAACCATCCGATCACTGAAGAACTGATTGCCTCCCACGGCCTAAAACCTGATGAATATCAGCGCATTCTAGACCTTATTGGACGCGAGCCTAGTTTTACCGAATTGGGCATTTTCTCTGCCATGTGGAACGAGCATTGCTCCTACAAATCTTCGAAAAAATGGCTGAAAACGCTGCCAACAACGGGGTCACGTGTTATTCAAGGTCCAGGTGAAAATGCTGGCGTGGTTGATATTGACGATGGCGACTGTGTTGTCTTCAAGATGGAAAGCCATAACCACCCGTCCTTTATTGAACCTTACCAAGGCGCAGCAACTGGCGTTGGCGGAATTCTGCGCGATGTATTCACCATGGGTGCACGCCCGATTGCAGCCATGAACGCCTTGCGTTTTGGTGATCCTGATCATCCAAAAACACGACATCTGGTCTCAGGCGTAGTTGCCGGGGTTGGTGGATATGGCAATGCATTTGGCGTGCCAACCGTTGGCGGTGAGGTAAATTTCCATGCCCGCTACAACGGCAACATTCTGGTGAACGCCTTTGCAGCTGGCATAGCCAAAAGCGATGCGATCTTCTTGTCAGAAGCCAAAGGAGTTGGGCTTCCCGTTGTTTATCTCGGCGCAAAAACAGGCCGTGACGGCGTTGGCGGAGCCACCATGGCATCAGCCGAATTTGACGACAGCATCGATGAAAAGCGCCCAACTGTGCAAGTTGGCGATCCCTTTACTGAAAAATGCCTGTTGGAAGCCTGCCTTGAATTGATGGCATCAGGTGCTGTTATCGCCATTCAGGACATGGGCGCAGCGGGGCTGACCTGCTCCGCAGTTGAAATGGGCGCAAAGGGAGGCCTTGGCGTAGAATTAAATTTGGATTTGGTTCCATGCCGTGAAGAGCGCATGACCGCCTATGAAATGATGCTGTCTGAAAGTCAGGAACGCATGTTGATGGTTCTGCGCCCTGAGCAGGAAGACGAAGCAAAGGCGATTTTCGTCAAATGGGGCTTGGACTTCGCCATTGTCGGAAAAACGACCGATGATCTGCGTTTTCGTGTGGTCCATCAAGGCGAAGAAGTCGCTAATCTGCCCATTAAAGAATTGGGTGATGAGGCGCCGGAATATGATCGCCCTTGGATTGAGCCGGGCAAGCATTCACCGATGGGGCCTGACCAATTCGAAGCGCCTAATGATTATAATGTTGCATTACTGCAAATGCTCGGCTCTCCCGATCTTTGTTCGCGGCGCTGGGTGTTTGAGCAATATGACACCTATATTCAAGGCAACTCATTGCAACGCCCGGGCGGCGATGCTGGCGTTGTGCGTATAGAAGGCACCAATAAGGCGCTGGCCTTTACCTCCGATGTGACACCGCGCTATTGCGAAGCCGATCCACAAGAAGGTGGCAGGCAAGCAGTTGCAGAATGTTATCGTAACCTAACCGCTGTTGGTGCAGAGCCATTGGCGTCGACCGACAACTTGAACTTTGGAAATCCAGAAAAGCCGGAAATCATGGGGCAAATGGTCTTTGCTATCAAAGGCATTGGCGAAGCCTGTGAGGCATTGGCAATGCCAATCGTCTCCGGCAATGTTTCGCTTTACAATGAAACCCACGGGCAGGCGATTTTGCCGACACCGACCATTGCTGCAGTTGGTCTTATTCCTGATCAAACAAAAACGGTTACCATCGGCGGCGCTAACGCTGGTGACACGGTATTTTTGATTGGCACTGAAGCAGAGCATCTGGGTCAGTCAATTTATCAGCGCGAATGCCTTGGCCGCGAAGAAGGCCCGCCGCCGCCTGTTGATCTGCAAATGGAAAAAGCCCGCGGCGATTATGTAAGAGCTGCTATTCGCTCAGACTATATCACGGCTTGCCACGACATCTCTGATGGCGGTTTGGCCATCGCGCTTGCTGATATGGTAATCGCGTCGAACAAAGGAATCGACGTTCAATTGAACAGCGCGGCTCCCCACGCTGCACTTTTTGGTGAAGATCAGGCCCGTTACATCTGCACAGTATCGGCAGACAACGCCGGACTGTTTGCTGCAAACGCAGAAGGCGCGGGCATATCCTGCTTCGAAATTGGTTCTGTTTCAGGCGAACAGTTGAAAATTGATGATCTTGTCGCCATTTCCATTGAGCAATTGCGCAAAACCCATGAATCATGGTTTCCTGATTACATGAATGGTACAATTGCAGTAGCTTCTGCTGCTGAATAACAAAATTCGAGGATTTACCCCATGCCAATGAGCGCACCAGACATCGAAAAAATGATCAAGGCTGCTATTCCTGATGCCAAAGTCACAATTAATGACCTTGCTGGTGATGGCGATCACTATGCTGCCGAGGTTATCTCAGAAAGCTTTCGCGGAAAAAGCCGGGTCCAGCAGCACCAAATGGTGTATCAAGCACTTCAGGGCAATATGGGCGGCGTCTTACATGCTCTCGCCTTACAAACCAGCGCTCCTGAGTGAGTGAGGCAAACGTGACCAAGAAACAAACAAGCGTCCAAAAGTCGGGCCTCGACAAAATCCCACCCTTTGTCACCCGCCCACTTTGGAAAGACAGGTTCTTTTGGATTGGGATAGCAACAGCATTATTTTGGATTGGCGTGATTTGGTATTTCTTCTTTTGATGCAAAAACCCTTGAAACAACGTCAAACATACCCGATATAAAGCAGACCAGCGTTATTATAGCCCGAAAACAGGAATCAGATTATGAGCGGAATGAACGAATTCATTGATAATGAAGTAAAAACCAATGATGTGGTACTGTTTATGAAGGGTACACCCGATGCACCACAATGCGGGTTTTCCGGTCAGGTTGTTCAAATCCTGAATTATCTGGGCCTGGATTACAAAGGCATCAATGTTCTGGCGGATGAAGACCTTCGCCAAGGCGTTAAAGATTATTCAAACTGGCCAACCGTTCCCCAAATTTATGTAAAGGGCGAATTTGTTGGCGGATGCGATATTATTCGCGAGATGTTTCAACAAGGTGAACTTCAAGCTCATCTAGTTGAAAAAGGCATTCCTGTTCAGGGCAAAGCGACAGCTTAATCAACCCGACAACACCAGAAAATGACAAAAGGCTTCCGTTACGGGAGCCTTTTTTGTTGCCGGAATGAAAGGTAAAGTGATTAAAAACAGTGTATTAGTTATACTCGCGCCGTAATTTATCCCTACATTGCGTTTATCGCCCCCTCACGAAGCCATCAACTGAACCTGATTTGAATTACTGCCCCAAATTAGGTACAAATCACACAAGCATTATGTTCCAGCGGAAAGCCAAGCCTATTCAAGCCAGTTTTGCAAAGTACCCGGCGATGAAAAAACGCTTCTCCTTATCGAGGATGGCGCTATTTGGCGCGCTGTTACTCTCTGGCTGCGTAGGTGGACCATCTGCCTATATGAAGGAAGTCAGCACCGAGGTTGCGTCTCCGCAGCCGGTGCAATTAGCTCAGCCTCAAGCATTGTTAATTTCGCCTGTGCAATCAGCCGCTTTGGATGCTCCGTCAAATTCAGAGATCCCGCCAGCTGCTTATAGTGCCCCCGAAACACAACAACCGATCATCAATTCGCTTCAAACCACACAGGCAGGTTCGATGATGGCGAATTTGGACAATATTGGCGTTAATCCAGAACAGCCTGCTCAAAACCTGCAGGCCTCTTCGCAAAACCAGCAACCAATACCCCTGCAAACTGCCTATCAGGACCCACAATTAGCATTGTTGCCCACTAACCAGCGGCAACTAGCATCCATTGATGGCATTCAGCAAGATGGTGGATTTGCAATCGGTGCCGGCGGCGAGCCTTTTGTCGACCCATTGGAGGCAGCAGCAGAATCAAGAATTCCAATTCTTTATGCGAATATGAAACATGGACAATGCAAAGCTGGACGTGGACCAAAACCGCGCAAAGTAAATGCAACAAATATCAAGCAAGGCGATCCTTATTACATTGAAATAAGAATGCGCCATACGCCTCTCTTGCCAGTTGGTCACACCTATGTTGCCTATGGTCGCTTGAGCCCGTCTGGACAAATCATCGACGAGAAATTGATCATGCTAGCGCCCTTTGGTGGCTATGCAGGTGCAGCGCTTGCATCTGGCATTCCAATGCCGGGCGTTTTAGACCCCCATCCCGATGATTGCCGCATCAGACCAAAAGCGGCCTATCGCGTTTCACTAAATGCGCAACGCTATGAAAAGCTTTTGTTAGATATCCAAAAAGCCCGTTCAGAAAAGCCGAGCTATCTGCTGTTCACTTTCAACTGTAATCATTTTGCCAGCCGCATCGCTGCAAGCGTAGGCATCAAGCCACCAGCAAACATTTATGTTCCTGCGCTTGAATATATCTATGCGATGATCGATGAAAATGAGGGCGGCAAGATTGCCAGAAACTAATGGCAAAGCAGTTTAGTCAAAGCGCCAAATATCGGACGTGAATATATCAAATTGCGTTGAACGATGCATTAGCGTTGGCTCAGCAGCTTTATCAACCCCAACACACCCTGCCCCATATGCTACAAAAAATGGCATGAAATGCTCGCTCGTCGGGTGATTGTGAACGGCGTTTGGTGCTTGTTTGCGCCAGTCGAGCAAGGCTTGGACATCGCCTTCTTGCAGGTTTTCGCTAATCCACACAACGAAATCGTCAACTTTTGCTTTCGATTCAGGATGAACTCTATGACCTTGCATCGCAGAAAATACTTCGCGCAAATTATGAGTGATATGCCCTGACCCAATGACGAGAATGTTGTTTTCTCTTAAAGCTCGCAAAGCCTGTCCGATGGCAAAGTGATGTGCTGCGTCTTTTTCTGGCTGGATAGACACTTGCACAACTGGAATATCTGCCTCTGGATACGCTAATATCAAAGGTGTCCAAACACCATGGTCATACGCTCTTTCGCGGTTGATTTGGCAGGATATACCGGCCGTTTCTAACCGCTGAAATACATCTTCAGCCAAATTTTCCGACCCTGGCGCTGCATAAACCATCTGGCGAAGCAGTGGATCAAATCCACCAAAATCATACATAGTTTTTGGCGCACGATCACTAACCACTTCGGTAACTGCCGTTTCAAAATGCGCGGAGGCAATAACAATCGCATCAGGCTTTTTCAATTGGTTCGCCATTTGGAGCAAAGCAATGTGTGCAGGAGTTTCAACGATGGCTATATCGGGTGCGCCATGGGATATGAACAAAGACGGTTGCATAATTTTTTCCTGATTAATGTGCGCAATGTAATCAATATCTCACAGTACCAATAGTCCTACGGTGCTAAACGCTGCGTCAACTAATCAAGCCATAGAGGCTGACAGCTAAAGCGCTTTTAGAAACGCCAGCAAATTGGCTTTTTCATCTTCGCTCAATTCAATCATAGGCGCTTCATTGTGATTGCCATGCAACGCTAGCGTTCCATCCATCTCAGGCATATTCGCGAATGGATCCGGCCGTTCCACATAGTGATCAATAACCGCTTCTAACGATCCAATTTGCCCAGCATGCATATAGGGAGGACGCAGCGCAACGCCCCTCAGAGATGGTGTCTTAAAGGCACCTTCAAAAAGCTTTATATCTTCGGACATGAATTCCAGTTCACGACACTCAGATTGCGCCGCATCGCTATAATCACCAAGGCAGGAAAACTCGTCCTGTTTTATGTCAGCAACAATCTTTGCCCTACCGAAATCTGGATCACCGAGGTTATCAACAGGAACGCCTGTATTGTGAAAAAAGTGATCTGTAAATAATGGCCCGGAATGGCAATTGTCACATTTTGCTGTACCTATAAAAAGCTTGAAACCTTCAATTTCTGGAGCCGACAAGACATCCGCTTCTTTCGGTTCTTCACCTTTCAGCTTCGCTTCGAAATACCGATCAACGCGATTTTTTTCCGGCAACAGTGTTCTTTGATAGGCAGCCAGTGATTTACCGATATTGGCAAATACACGATTGATTTCGTCTTTTTTTTCCAAAGGAAGCGTGTCCCAACCAGTCTTTTCAGCACCTTCCAACAATGGCGAAACACGATAAGGCCAATCAGCTATATCTGGCGCATGTCCAAAAACACCCTCATACTCACTGCGGAATTTGGTCAGCACTTCGCGCCCAACCATATCGCGCGTCATGCCATGTTCGGCAGGAGTTTCAAACGGCGCGAGCGCCTGGCTCCACTGGCTGTCTTTGCGCCCATCCCAAAAAAACCAGCTGCCCCATTGGATGCCCCGCAAAGGCATTGTTCTTCTGTGAACCTGATCAATTCCAAATCCAAGAGCAATGCCATCTTGGAAGCCCTTATTAGGCTGATGGCATTCTGAACAGGAAACCAAAGAAGTGGCGCTTAATTCATGATCAAAAAAGAGCAACTCGCCCAACCGCGCTGCCTTTGGATCATCTGCAAATTTATTCGATGGATCTCTTGGCAAGGGTGGCAAAGAGGACAGCACAAATTCTTTGGCCCGTTTCAAATCGTAAGGCGTAAGCTTAGGCTCGCTACAGCTTGCCAAAATCAATGCCGCCAATACCAAAATTATGTGCTTTTTATTGATCATTCCAACACGATATTAAAAGTTGCACTGTCATCACCAAATGGCGCGTTTATGTTCAATCTAAATTCCCACCATCCTGTCATGGAAAATTTTACTCCATCAATGCGATAAATCCCGGGAGCGACTTCATCCGTCTGTTTGGGTTGCGTCGGTAAACCATGGCCATGTTGAGGCATGCCGCCATCCACCAGAATCACAGCACTTTCTACCTCTTTGCCTTCAGTATCTTTGACCGTTGCGAGAAATGAAGTGATTGGACCAACTGTTGCAGCCCCTTCTTCCTTTTGGAATGAGACAGAATACAAACCACCATCTGTCAATTTCTCTGAACGCAAATCCAGATCATCCGGCACAGGTTGCAACATTTTGAATGCCACAAAAGAGGACGCCAATAGGACCAGAAGAGCCAACCCTATGAAGAACCGTTTCATATGCCTATTCCATATATTCGATGAGAATAAAGGTCATTCATCATTTTGATTGCCGCCGCGATCTTTTCGACGCCCTTCAAGAGATGCGACAACACCTCGCAATGTCTGTATTTCCTGATCCTTCAATTTCATATGCACGAAAATATTACGAACAGTTTGCGCCATCCGGTCACGACGCGCAGGCGGAAAGAAATAACCAGCCTTATCCAGCGCATTTTCCAAATGATCCATCAAAGCAACCAAATGCTTACGATCCGCTACTGGGCGTTCATCAACTGGAAAAGATTCAATCGACAGATTTCTATCAGCAGTTTTTAGCCATTCATAGGACATCAATAAAACAGCCTGGGCAATATTCAACGACGCAAATGCAGGGTTTACTGGAAAGGTCACAATCTCATCTGCCAATGCAATCTCGTCATTGTTGAGACCCCAGCGTTCCCGCCCGAACAACAATCCAGTTTGCTGACCACCCACAAAACGGCGCCGCAAATCTATTGCAGCTTCTTCTGGTCCGCGCACTACTTTAATCATATCGCGTGGACGCGCAGTTGTAGCCAAAACAAAACTAAGATCCGCAACGGCTTCTTCCACAGTTTCAAAAACTTTCGCCGCTTCGATTACATGGATCGCCCCTGCAGCCGCCTTCGTGGCATATTCGCTTGGCCAGCCATCGCGCGGATTGACCAGGCGCAATTCAGCCAAGCCAAAATTAGCCATAGCCCGTGCCACCATTCCAATATTTTGTCCAAGCTGCGGCTCACATAAAATGATTGCCGGACCTTCAGTGATAAGTGTTTTGTTTTTAAGATCAGTGCCAGACATTTAAAGTAACCGTTTCAATTCTAATTTCACTTACCCAAATTTGTCTCTCCAAGTGCCATATACTGAAAGAATGTGAAAGAGACAGCAAAGTCATCTTTGTCGCATACAAACGTCTTCGTATTTATCGAAATTAATGCGCAAACATAAACAAAGGTATCCTTTGCAGTCTCGCAGAGTTTTGCTATGACACGCCTACACACTTTTTCAAATCACGACGCGAAAAGCGCAGCCTTCCAAGGAATTTATACAACATGGCAAAAATTAAGGTCAAAAATCCAGTAGTCGAACTAGATGGCGACGAAATGACCAGAATCATCTGGCAATTCATCAAAGATAAATTGATTCATCCTTATCTCGATATTGATCTGGAATATTATGACCTTGGGATTGAAAGCCGCGATGCAACTGACGACCAAATCACGATTGATTCTGCAAATGCGATCGCCAAACACGGTGTTGGCGTAAAATGCGCGACCATCACACCAGATGAAGATCGCGTAACAGAGTTTAACCTGAAAAAAATGTGGCGTTCTCCAAACGGCACCATCAGAAACATTCTTGGTGGTGTTATTTTCCGCGAACCCATCATCATCCGAAATGTTCCCCGCTTGGTTCCAGGGTGGACAAAACCAATCATCGTCGGTCGTCATGCTTTTGGTGATCAATATAAAGCGACTGATTTCTTGTTTCCGGGCAAAGGTAAACTCTCCATCAAGTTTACCGGCGAAGATGGAAAAGTGATCGAGCATGAGGTATATAACGCACCGGGCGCCGGCGTTGCAATGGCCATGTACAACCAAGACGAATCGATTCGTGATTTTGCAAGAGCCAGCATGAACTATGCTCTTGGCCGCAAAGTACCTTGCTATCTCTCAACTAAAAACACGATTTTGAAAGCCTATGATGGTCGTTTCAAAGACCTGTTCCAGGAAATCTACGAAGCCGAATTTGAAGCCAATTTTAAAGAAGCCAAAATCTGGTATGAGCATCGCCTCATCGATGACATGGTTGCTTCAGCCCTTAAATGGTCCGGCGGTTATGTTTGGGCATGTAAGAACTACGATGGCGACGTGCAGTCCGATACGGTTGCCCAAGGCTTTGGTTCACTTGGCCTGATGACGTCTGTATTGATGTCTCCAGATGGAAAAACTGTGGAAGCTGAAGCTGCGCACGGTACGGTCACTCGTCACTTCCGCCAGCATCAAAAAGGTGAGGCAACATCAACCAATTCAATCGCCTCTATCTTTGCTTGGACACGTGGCCTCGCCCACCGCGCTAAATTGGATGATAACGAAGACTTGGCAGCATTTGCAGCAAAGCTCGAAGCCGTTTGCATCAAGAGTGTTGAAGATGGTTATATGACAAAAGATCTGGCCTTGCTTATCGGTCCTGATCAGCCTTGGCTCGATACAATTGAATTCCTCGACAAGATCGATGAAAACTTGCAAGCAGCAATGGCCTGATCGACAACTTCAAACAATGTTTTTAAAATGAAAGAACCGGCATCATCGCCGGTTTTTTTCTAGTTCTGTTTCTTGCGAGCAACAAAGACGTAATTGTTAGCAACCCGCAAAGTTCTATAGAGCACTGCACGCGCAGTAAAATCAACCATCCCGCTAATGCCAAGGGAAGGAGTGATACTCAACAACTCTAAATTATACTTCGACAACTCCAACGCAATGTTTGGAAGGTTATACCGAACGAAACGATCATCTTTTCCAAGGGATGACCAAAGCCACTTAGATCGCTCATCTAGAATATCGAAATACACCAGCCCTCCAGGCTTTACCCTCTCAATTAACTGGCTGATCAATCCGTAAAAATCGACCGCCTTGTGATAGAAAAGATCATTGAACAGAACTAAATCGTAGGTTTTCGCTTCAGAAAAGTCTTCCACACCTGCACATCGAAAAGACAGGTTGTTAAATTTACCAGTCTTTTCCAGATCTTTGAAAAGGCCGCTAAGCTTTGGATTCAGATCGAAGCTGTCAATGACCACCTCTGGGTGGCACCGAACATAATTTTCAAATGCGAATGGACCTGACGCAGCATCTAGAATTGATCCAATATCTCTTTCTAGGGCGTCGCCAATAAGGGTTCGCAACAAACTGAACCGCTTGCGGTTAACAAAGAAAGAGATTTCGCGATCAGGTAAATCTGATAGATGCTTGTTCAACAACTCAAGATATTGGTCATCCGCCAGTTTTTGAAAGGATCGGTCATCCGAAGAGTACTGCCAAAGCAATTTACGCAATCGCTTATTCTTGATAGACAGGTCCATTATTGGTCTTTTTCAGTTATAAAAAGCTCATTATTAGGAAAAACTGCTTAAAAAAACCATAATAAGGCAATCAAAACTCATACTTCATTGGCTAGGTTTCAATTCAGTTCAAAGCCGACCCGATCAAAACAAGCGCTTCGCTTGCCTTTTCTCCATCAGGTCCACCAGCTTGGGCCATATCAGGCCGTCCGCCGCCGCCAGCTCCGCCCACAGCCGTCGAGCCGACCCGGACCAGATCAACCGCACTGTATTTAGAAGTCAGATCAGCGGTTACGCCAACAACAACAGCAGCTTTGCCATCGCCCGACACACTAATCATCGCAACGATTCCAGAGCCTAACCGCGTTTTAGCTTCATCAACCAAGCCCTTTAAATCGCGCGCTTCAATACCTTCAACAACCTGCCCTAAAAACTGGACACCATTGATCGTAGAAACCTCTGCGCCACTGCCGGAGCTTCCACCCAAGGCCAGTTTTTTCTTAACGTCAGCCAGCTCTTTTTCAAGTCGTTTGCGCTCGTCAATCAGAGCTTGAACCCGGTCAACCGTGTTTTGCGGCGGAACTTTTAACAAGTCTGCAATCGCGTTAACGCGGGTTTCTTGCTCCTCTAAATATGCAAGAGCATCACTTCCAGTTAGCGCTTCAATACGCCGAACCCCAGAACCAACCGCGCTTTCACCAAGCAGCTTGATAACGCCAATTTCTCCGGTATTGCGCACATGGGTTCCCCCGCATAATTCCAGCGAATAGGTCTTTCCAGCCTTTGCCCCACTGGTTGCTGTGCCCATGGAAACCACACGCACTTCATCGCCATATTTCTCACCAAACAGAGCCATGGCGCCAGCCTCGATAGCATCGTCAACGGCCATCAAACGTGTGGAGACGGGTGAAGATTGTTGAACAACTTCATTGGCGATCTTTTCCACCACGGCCATATCTTCAGGTGAAATCGGCTTTTGATGAGAGATATCAAACCGCAATCGGTTAGGCGCCACAAGCGATCCCTTTTGAGCAACGTGATCGCCCAAAACCATACGCAAAGCCTCATGGATCAAATGGGTAGAAGAGTGATGACGTCGAAGGCCCGACCGCTCAGCGTGATCAACGATCAATTCGACCGGAGAATTCACTTTCAACGCACCTGAAACCACACGGCCCATATGGACAAAAAGACCTTCACCGCGTTTTTTCGTATCTGTAATTTCAACGGAACCCCCATCGAACCGGATAAGTCCTTTGTCGCCCTGTTGGCCACCAGACTCTCCATAAAAAGGAGTTTGATTTACAATGAGAGAAATCTCGTCTCCGGCTTTAGCCTCAGACACAGAATTGCCGTCCAGCACGATAGCCTGGACTACGCCCTCGGCCGTTTCAGTTTCATATCCCAAAAACTCTGTTGATCCGTGTTCTTCTCTTAGCTCAAACCAGATGCGATCATCGGCTGCTTCACCAGAACCGGCCCATGATGCACGGGCATCTGCTTTTTGCTTTTCCATCGCGGTTGCAAAACCATCCGTATCCACGGAAATACCGCGACGACGCAGAGCGTCTTGCGTCAAATCTAACGGAAAGCCATAGGTGTCATAAAGTTTGAAAGCCGTATCCCCGTCTAAGCTGTCCCCCTCATCCAACTCTTTGGAAGCATCGCCCAATAAAACGAGGCCGCGCTCCAATGTTTTGCGAAAGCGTGTTTCTTCAAGTTCCAATGTTTCAGTGATCATCGGCTGAGCGCGGACCAATTCTGAGTAGGCGCCACCCATTTCACTAACCAAAGTCGGTACCAGTTTATAGATCAGCGGTTCTTTGGCACCCAGTAAATTACCATGGCGCATGGCGCGCCGCATGATACGGCGCAGCACATAACCGCGCCCTTCATTAGACGGTAAAACGCCATCGGCAATGAGAAATGACGCGGCGCGCAGATGATCTGCGATTACCCTGTGGCTCGGGATAAAATCACCCTCAGCCTTAACGCCCGTATATTCAACGCTCGCATTAATCAAAGCTTTGAATAAATCGATATCGTAGTTATCGTGGACACCTTGGAGCACAGCCGAAATACGCTCTAGTCCCATGCCAGTATCGATGGACGGCTTTGGCAGGTTAACCCGCTCATCAGGCGTAATCTGTTCGAATTGCATGAAAACAAGGTTCCAGATTTCAATAAATCTGTCGCCATCTTCTTCCGCGCTGCCAGGAGGGCCGCCCCAGATCTTGTCGCCGTGGTCATAAAAAATTTCCGAGCAAGGCCCACATGGCCCCGTATCACCCATTGCCCAAAAGTTATCATTGGTTGGAATGCGGATGATCCGGTCATCGCTCAAACCAGCAATTTTCTTCCATAGAGCATGCGCTTCATCATCTGTGTGATAAACCGTCACCAGCAGTTTTTCTTTTGCAAGACCAAGCTCTTTCGTCAAAAGTGTCCAGGCAAAGTCAATCGCATCTTCTTTGAAATAATCGCCAAAGGAAAAATTGCCGAGCATTTCGAAAAATGTGTGGTGACGGGCAGTGAACCCAACATTATCCAAATCATTATGTTTACCACCAGCGCGCACGCATTTTTGAGATGTGGCCGCGCGAGAATAGTCTCGCTTTTCCAATCCCGTGAAGACATTCTTGAATTGGACCATTCCCGCATTCGTGAACATCAAGGTTGGATCATTGCGCGGAACCAATGGGCTGGAATCAACCACTTC
This sequence comes from Nitratireductor sp., assembly GCA_017854535.1. GTDB lineage: Bacteria > Pseudomonadota > Alphaproteobacteria > Rhizobiales > Rhizobiaceae > Salaquimonas. The sequence continues at coordinate 27,709 of JAFMHL010000012.1, read as the reverse complement.
ATGGTCGTTTGAGCCAAAATAGTTCAAGAAAGATTTTCTAAGTTCGTTTACGCCAAGCATCGCTGTGCCGTCCTTGATATTGGAATGTCTAAGAGGTCACAAAACCTCGATTACTCGCAACAAGATGAATTGCTACAAATTTGATGGAATGAAGCAGATGAACTGCCGATTAGACGGGGTTTTTAAACGAGGTCCCTGACTCTGTCCACATGCAAACTGCATAGATGTCAAAGCGTCTTTGATGGGGAAAAGCAAATCAACTGCAAACTGGTTTATATTGCAAATAGGAAAACAGAAAATGGGCTGCCATATCACTGACAACCCATTCTTAAACCTGTAATGGTAAAGCTGGCTCAACTAACAAAAAACAACAACCAGCCCACCTCTTGAGCAGTCAAACGTTAATTACGCCTCTGCTGCATCATCGAAATTATCATCCTTATCATCATCCATATCTTCCTTTTGGATATCACCATCAAGAAGCGTTCCGGCAATAAGGCCAGCATTTTGACGCAAGGCTAATTCGATTTCATCAGCAACTGCAGGATTTTCTTTCAAGAAGGTTTTAGCGTTTTCACGCCCCTGCCCCAAACGCTCGGAATTATAAGAGAACCAGGAACCAGACTTTTCAACGATACCAGCCTTAACCCCTAGATCAACCAATTCGCCGGTCTTAGAGACGCCCTCGCCATACATGATGTCAAATTCAACCTGTTTGAACGGAGGCGCGAGCTTATTCTTCACGACCTTGATGCGAGTCTGGTTACCCACAACCTCGTCACGGTCTTTCACTGCACCAATGCGGCGGATATCAAGGCGCACAGAAGCATAGAACTTAAGCGCATTACCACCCGTTGTTGTTTCAGGAGAACCAAACATAACACCGATCTTCATACGGATTTGGTTGATGAAAATCACCATTGTATTGGAACGGGAAATAGACGCAGTCAATTTACGCAGAGCCTGGCTCATCAAGCGTGCCTGAAGGCCCGGGAGACTGTCGCCCATCTCGCCTTCGATCTCAGCACGCGGTGTCAAAGCGGCAACCGAATCGATAACCAAAACATCCACAGCGCCAGAACGAACCAAAGTATCGGCAATTTCCAAAGCCTGCTCACCCGTATCAGGCTGAGAAATCAGCAATTCTTCAAGATTAACACCCAATTTGCGCGCATAGATCGGATCAAGCGCATGCTCGGCATCCACAAAGGCACAAATACCGCCCTTCTTCTGGGCCTCGGCAATCGTATGAAGCGTCATCGTCGTTTTACCAGACGATTCAGGTCCGTAAATCTCAATCACCCGCCCTTTAGGTAATCCGCCTATGCCAAGCGCAATATCAAGTCCGAGGCAGCCAGTCGAAATCGTCTCGATCTCTACTACCTGCTCGTTTTTCCCCAATTTCATGATGGAGCCTTTACCAAAGGCCCGCTCAATCTGGCTCAACGCCGCATCAAGAGCTTTGCTTTTATCCACGCCCTTTTCCTCTACCAACCGAAGTGAATTCTGTGCCATTGGGTTATCATCCTTCCAAAGTGCCGCATACCCCTCAAATCAAACGCCCCCAGATATAAGAGCCGTGAAATGAGAATTTACATTTCCCTAATATTGACTTTGCGATTCCATTTGCAACGTCAACGATGGCCCAATGTACACATTTTGTTCTCTTTTTGTCAATAGCGCTAAACTATTGAAAAATATACTATAAACAGATTTGTTCTTATCATGTTCCGATTTACTGGAGCCGCATGTATACGCTTTTCCATTGGGTCGAGAACAAAGACACGGGTTTCAAATTTCACATCCAGCAATAAAGCTTCATTATATTTAGCTATTTGTGCACGCCATCAGGCCAGCCATGCACCGGTAAGACTATAAATCGAACAATGGCAACACAGGATCTAATCATGCAGCCCCATCGCGATTGTAATAGGCACGCCTAAACAATAAGAACTGTCCAAATTCAATACGAACTCCCTAAAATACCAAAGAGTTAGTAAACTTTGAAAAGAACACTTGCGGAACACTTAAGGAACATGCTAGGAATAAAGCGCATGTATCGCGCCTTGCTCACTAAAAAAGCTTTGGCTGCGTATTGGAAATTTGGAGAGATAGATGCTGACTCGCAAACAACATGAATTGCTTTTGCTGATCCACGAACGGTTGCAGGCCGAGGGCATTCCCCCTTCATTTGACGAGATGAAAGACGCGTTGGAGCTAAAATCGAAATCCGGTATTCATCGCTTAATTACGGCCCTCGAAGAGCGCGGCTTTATCCGCCGCCTTCCGAATCGAGCCCGAGCTTTGGAAGTTATTAAATTGCCCGATGGCTTTGAAAACGCGGTGCCTGCTGCTTCCGCCTTCAAGCCGGGAGTTATTGAAGGTGGCCTTTCGAAAGATACGTCAGCTGATAATGTGACCCAGTTTTCGCCTCGCAACACTGCCCCCTCGCCTTCAAAAAGCGCCCAAACCAATCGTGGCGGCTTGGCTGCCCGTTTTGGTGGTACTAATGGCGCAGGAAATTCCAATTCCAGCAATGGATTTGAAGAGAGTAATGATGGGTTCTCTGTTCCTGTAATGGGCCGCATTGCCGCTGGCGTTCCAATCGCTGCGATTCAGGAAATCACCCATTCGCTTTCAGTGCCTTATGGCATGATCGGCATGGGCAAGCATTTTGCGCTGGAAGTCCAGGGGGACTCGATGATTGAAGCCGGGATTTTGAATGGAGATATGGTGATCATTCAAGAAACCAGCTCCGCAGAACTGGGTGATATTGTTGTCGCCTTGGTCGATGAAGAAGAAGCAACTTTGAAGCGTTTCCGCAAACAAGATGGCAAGATTGCCCTTGAAGCTGCGAACCCAGCTTATGAGACGCGCGTACTCAGGGCCGATAGAGTGAAGGTTCAAGGAAAACTTAAAGGGCTTATTCGTAGTTATTAAAATTTCCGCGGTAGGTCGTTTTTGAACCCTATTAATTCATTTAGCTTCTATAAGACTGCGTAATAATAACGGAAAAGATATCTAAAGGGTGCTCATTCAGATCAGTTGCACCCAAAACTTAGGCCCACAGCGTTGCGAGCGAGGCCAATTAGGTTGCGCTAAGATGCTCAAGCCATGGCCGCAACATAGGCCAAGCCGGCTCCGGCGACCACTGCCGCTACTAGCTGAAAAGATTGATCAAAGATCATCAATCCCGGGTCCAATTGACCCATGACGATGAGTGTGCAGATCATGGTTGCAGTAAATGCTATAAGTTTCATGGCGATCAATTTCCCAAAAGACCACCTTCCCTTAAAGACTTATATCAAATCCAATTCGAATACGCATCAAATGCTTCTTATTAACCTTGACTGTTACGGTAAATCGTTACGGTTAAAATGGATCATCAACATTGCCTGGAAGTTGAGCAAGCGGCGGCTGATTGTTTTGCTGACCGCATCTTGAGGCTAATTTCGGCAGACCAGTTGATAGCAGCACTTCAAAATTGCCTATAATTTAAGCGGTATGATGAAAAAATAAGCAGTCTATTTAACTCGGCGCAGGATATTTCTCGTTAAATCGCATCAGGGCCGATTGATTAAGATGATCAGGTCCATTTTCCCCTTGCTTAATATTTATTTGGAGAAAAATTTCAGCCTCACTTTTTCCTTCTGGCAATAGATTATCCATAGTTAAATGTCCCATAGGATAAATCTATCAAGAACAATAGAACATCACCTTGAAGAACCGCTTCGAGATTCAAAATCTTAGAACTACCCGCCAAAACATTGATTATTAAGCACAAACTTTCCGCTCAATCTAACCTTCACAAAGGCAGTTCTCAGCGTCTTTTACACTCTTCAAATGGATAAGCGGGTTTCATGAAATCTATGCTATCCTTGAAAATTTATATCGACAACAAACACCAAAACATCTCGAAAATCTTCTGATCCAAGGTTCGTAAAATAAGTTTTGTTAAACTGGCACAAAACATGCTTAGTGACTTTGGAGAGTTGGAAAAGAATGTTTTGTGTTTATTTTTCCTGCTTTCGGCGAATTAGAACCACAAACGAACGAATGTGATCCCTAATTTCCGGAAATAGAGCCTTCAGGGAGTATTGAAGATGAAAAAAATCGAGGCAATCATAAAGCCTTTCAAATTGGATGAAGTGAAGGAAGCTTTGCAAGAAGCTGGTCTTCAAGGCATCACCGTTACGGAAGCAAAAGGCTTCGGTCGCCAAAAAGGCCATACCGAACTCTATCGCGGCGCAGAATATGTCGTAGATTTCCTGCCGAAAGTTAAAATCGAAGTCGTCGTCGCTGATGATGGTGTCGAAGCTGCTGTGGAAGCAATTCGCAGCGCAGCGCAAACTGGACGCATTGGGGATGGCAAAATTTTTGTCTCGCCAGTCGAACAAGTAATTCGTATACGTACCGGTGAAACGGGCGAAGAAGCAATATAATCCAAAATTGCGGCTGCTCATATTTCGAAAAGTCGCCAACTAAAAAGTCAAAAACTAAAACCATATGAAAGAGGCTAAAATGACAACTGCAGCTGATATTCTCAAGCGCATCAAAGACGAAGACATCAAATTCCTGGATGTTCGTTTCTCCGACCCTAGAGGCAAAATGCACCACGTGACCATGGATGTGGGCATTGTTGACGAAGACATGTTTGCTGACGGCATCATGTTCGATGGCTCATCCATCGGCGGCTGGAAAGCCATCAACGAGTCAGACATGACCTTGATGCCTGATCTAGACACAGTTCACGTTGATCCGTTCTTTGCCCAATCAACCCTGTCAATCTTCTGCGATATTTTGGATCCAGTTTCTGGTGAGCCTTATAACCGCGACCCGCGCGGCACAGCAAAAAAAGCAGAAGCATATTTGAAAGCATCTGGCCTCGGCGATACGATTTTTGTTGGACCTGAAGCCGAATTCTTTGTGTTCGACGATGTTCGTTTTTCTGCAGACCCATATAACACAGGCTTCACACTTGATTGCTCAGAATTGCCATCAAACTCGAACACCCAATATGAGGGCGGCAATATGGGCCACCGTCCGCGCATGAAAGGCGGATATTTCCCGGTTCCACCAGTCGATTCTGGCCAAGACTATCGCGGCGAAATGCTATCAGTCTTGACTGAAATGGGCGTGAAAGTTGAAAAGCATCACCACGAAGTAGCGTCAGCCCAGCACGAACTCGGTATCATGTTCGACACAATGACACGCAATGCCGACAAAATGCAGATCTACAAATATGCAGTGCACCAAGTTGCCCATGCTTACGGCAAAACAGCGACCTTTATGCCAAAGCCTGTATTTGGTGACAACGGCACAGGCATGCATGTTCACATGTCAATCTGGAAGGACGGCAAGCCAACTTTCGCTGGCAATGAATATGCCGGCTTGTCTGAAAACTGCCTGTACTATATCGGCGGTATCATTAAGCACGCAAAATCCTTGAACGCGTTCACAAACCCTTCAACCAACTCTTACAAGCGTTTGGTTCCAGGTTATGAAGCACCGGTTCTACTGGCCTATTCAGCCCGTAACCGTTCAGCATCTTGCCGTATCCCGTTTGGTTCTTCACCAAAATCAAAACGCGTTGAAGTCCGCTTCCCGGATCCAACCCAGAACCCATATCTCGGTTTTGCAGCCATGTTGATGGCTGGTCTTGATGGTATCAAAAACAAAATCCATCCGGGCGCTGCCATGGACAAAGATTTGTATGACTTGCCACCAAAAGAACTGAAGAAAATCCCAACCGTTTGCGGTTCACTTCGTGAAGCACTTCAGTCTTTGGAAAAAGATCACAAATACCTTCTCGAAGGCGATGTGTTCGACAAAGACCAGATCGAAGCTTATATCGAACTTAAAATGGAAGAAGTGATGCGCTACGAAATGACGCCTCACCCAGTTGAGTTTGATATGTATTATTCAGTCTAACATCAACTGAATTTCTAAAAAGAAACCCGGGGCGAGCAATCACCCCGGGTTTTTTGTTTGCTTAACGATGTAAATTGCCTCACCCAACCGTCTTCAAAACCTCACCTAACACCTTCTCAAACAAATCCAAATCCTCAGACTTTCCGACGCCAACTCTGATGCAGCGATTGCCCGGCGCAGCAAATGGCATACGCATGAAGACGCCGCGCTTGTTGATCTCATCCAAAACTGTTTTTGCATAGACTTGGTCACGCCCCATATCGACAGTCACAAAATTGGTCATCGACGGAATAGCTTTAAGACCGTTGCTTGAGGCAATGTGATAAATCCGCTCCCTGCCCTCAGCCGTCCATTGGCAAACCTGGTTCAACCAATCTTGATCGCCCAAGGCAGCTAAAGCGCCAATCTGACCGACACGGTTTATCCCATATTGGTTCCGAACTTTGTTCAGAGCTGCAGTGATGTCTTCATGGGCGATGGTATAACCAATGCGCGCTCCCGCCATGCCATAGGCTTTTGAGAATGTTCGAAAGCGGATCACGTGCGGATTGGAAATATCTATCGGAAGCAACTCATCTTTTGAAGCAAACTCACAATAGGCTTCATCGAAAAACAAAGCGACACCATCTGGCAATTCCTTGATTAAACGTGCGACGGCCTCCTTCTTCCAAAACGTTCCCATGGGGTTATCCGGATTGGTGAAATACAAGACAGATGCATCAAGTTTGCGCGCTTGTGCCAGCAGATCGTCGATGCTCTCGTGGTCATCCACATAAGGCACGCGTGAAATAGCCCCGCCCAAATTGGATATGTGCAGTGCAAAGGTTGGGTATGCTCCATCAGGCATAATAGAAGTTACACCCGGCTCCACAAACAATTTCGCGGCAACACCCAACAAACCGTCGATCCCCTCACCGATAACAATATTATCAGGCGATACGCCATGATGGGATGCAAGCGCATGGCACAAATCATAATTTTCAGGATCAGCATATTTCCAGTTTTCTGATGCCGCCTGCTTCATAGCCTTGATCGCTTTTGGCGATGGGCCAAAGACGCTTTCATTCGCGCCGATGCGCGCTTGATATGGCGCACCTGTTCGCCGCTCCAGGGTTTCTGGCCCAACAAAAGGAATGGTGACGGGAAGACTTTTGATCAGGTCGGTAAACTTCACTGGCATTTGGAGCAAACTTTGGATTAGGGTTGAGGAGAATTAGTCAAACCATAAATGGATTATCCAATTAAATGCAACGCCTTTACGAACCACAAGCCTATACTTCCCATGTGGGTTCTTATTGGGAAACGACCGCACCCCCTCAAACTTGGCCAATACTCAATGGTAACAAAAGAGCGAAAGTCATCATTATCGGCGGGGGCTATACCGGTCTAAATTGCGCATTGAAACTGGCATCATCGGGGTTGGACCCAGCTTCCATTGTCATATTAGAGGCGCAACAACCTGGCTGGGGAGCGTCTGGCAGAAATGGTGGGTTCTGTTGCTTGGGTGGCAGTAAACTCACAACAGATCAGGCAATCAAACGCTTTGGCGAAACTGAAACCTATGATTACGTTCAAGCTCAAAAAACATCCATCGAGACCGTACGCAACAATTTAAGCCAATATAACATTGAAGCCGACACCCACTCACAGGGGGAAACTCAGCTTGCCTATAAACCGGAACAAGTTGCAGCTCTCGAAGCTGAAAAACTGCAATTAAAAAGTCTGTTTGATGTGGATTGCCATCTAACCAGTAAAAGCGAAATGAGTGCTGAAGGCATTCAAAGCCCTGACTTTCATGGCGCGCTCACAAACCCGCTGGGCTTTGCCTTGAACCCGATGAAATATGTGTTGGGTTTATCCAAGGCCGTTTCTGATATTGGCGTCCAGACTTTTGGAAACTCGCCAGCAGTCAAAATGGAACAAGTGAACGGTGAGCATCTTGTTACCACGCCATACGGGTCAATATCAGCAAAACATCTGGTGATCGCCACAAACGGATATTCATCTGAGGATTTACCGAACTGGCTGTCTGGCAGGCTCATGCCGGTATTGACGAACATCATCGCCACCCGTCCGCTTACACCGCAAGAATTGACTGACCAAGGCTGGACAAGTCATCAAATGTGCTACGACACGCGTCACTCTCTTCATTATTTTCGACTAATTCTGGGGATTAATGACGAAGGCCCCAGAATGCTTTTCGGCATGCGCGGCGGAATTTCTGCTTCTGACGAGAGCAACAAAATTAGGTTGAGAAAAATCAGATCCGATTTCGAGAGAATTTTTCCTGCTTGGCAAAACGTGGAAACACCCTATTTCTGGTCTGGTTTGGTGTGCCTTACACGAAACCTGACAAGTTACACTGGGCCTATCCCTGAAATGGAAAATGCTTGGGCATCGCTTGCCTATCACGGCAATGGAGTTGCGATGGCGAGCCATTGCGGAACATTGCTGGCGGATATGATCGCCGAAACGATCAACCCCAAAACCATCCCCGCACAAATGCGCCAGCCACCAAAACACTTTCCATTCCCTTCGTTGAGGCGCACTTATCTGCAGGCAGCATTCAAATGGTATGAGTGGCTGGACAAATAAGTCAAAGCACGCATAAGGCCGGACTTACACAAATTCTGTCGCAATTTGCGATTGCTCATTTCTCCAATCTCATTCAACATTCCCTTATTGATCTTCATTGGGAAAGTCTCATCATGCCTGCAATTCAATTGCCGTTCAGCCAAATCGAATATGATCGCCGCCTAGCCTTGGCTAGAAGTGCGATGGCGGCAAAGAATATCGATCTATTGTTTCTTGAAGATCCAGCAAACATGGCTTGGCTTACAGGTTATGACGGCTGGTCATTTTATGTCCATCAGGGAGCTATCATTACCCATGACAAGCCTCCCGTTTGGTGGGGGCGTTTCATGGATGGCCAGGGCGCCAAGCGCACTGTTTGGATGGATATCGGTCAAATCAGGCCCTACCCTGATGACTATGTGCAAAATACAAAAATGCACCCAATGGAGCATCTTGCAAGGCTAATTGGTGAAATGGGATATGGCAAAGCCAGCATCGGCGTTGAGATGGAAAACTACTACTTTTCCGCCAAAGCCTGGCAAACGCTGAAATCTAATTTGCCCAATGCAAGTTTTGTCGATGCAACATCACTGATTAATTGGCAGCGCATTGTGAAATCTGAAGAAGAGCTTGTTTTCATCCGCAGAGCAGCAAAAATTTCAGAAAAAATGATAGACGGCGTGATGGAGCGTGTTGAGCCTGGTTTGAAAAAGAACGAACTGGTTGCCGATATTTTTAGAGATCAAATCATGGGAGCTGATGGCCACTGGGGTGATTATGCCTCCATTGTTCCACTGCTCCCTTCTGGGCCAGATGCATCAGCCGCGCACCTGACTTGGGACGGTCGTGAATTTAAATCAGGCGAAGCGACCTTCTTTGAACTCTCTGGATGTTACAGGCGATATCACGCGCCGTTCTGCCGAACTGTGTTTCTTGGCAAACCATTCCAGGCAATTCTAGATGCTGAAAAAGTGGTGCAGGAAGGAATTGAATTGGCGCTGGAAGCAGCGCGTCCCGGCAACACATGCGGCGATATCGCCAAAGCATTTTATGACGTTCTAGATAAACATGGCATCGAACGGGATGGCAGAGCTGGATATTCCATCGGCCTAGCATACCCACCTGATTGGGGTGAACGGACCGCTTCCATTCGCAAAAGCGACACCACCGTTCTTGAAGAAAACATGACGTTTCATTTCATGCCCGCGATCTGGATGGAAGATTGGGGCTTGGAAATAACCGAACCCATCAGAATATCAAAAAGCGGCCCTGCTGAAGCTCTATGTGATAGACCCCGCAAACTCTATGTGAAGGATTGAGCGTTGTCCGCATCCTCAAACCATCGCCATCTTGAAGAGACAATTGATCTGTTGCGGGAACTGGTCGCCTTCGAAACCGTCTCGGCCACCAGTAATTTGGAACTGATCGACTTTGCAGCAAACTATCTGAAGAATGCTGGCGCTACGGTAAACATCTGGAAAAGCCCTGACGGGAAGAGGGCAAACTGCCTGGCGACTTTTGCATCCGAAACTGGCGAAACGAAAAACAAAGGCATTGTTCTTTCCGGCCATAGCGACGTGGTGCCTGTGGAAGGTCAAGAATGGTCCAGCAACCCATATGCGCTCAAAGAGAGAAATGCTCGCCTCTATGGGCGCGGCACATGCGATATGAAGGGTTTCATTGCTGCAGTTATGGCCATGGCAAAAGAGTTTGCGCAAAAACCGCTGAAAAGGCCTGTGCACATCGCTCTTACCTATGACGAGGAAACGGGATGTTTTGGCGGCCAACAATTGGTCAAAGATCTTGATCGCGAAAACATCAGGCCTTCCGTTTGTATTGTGGGCGAACCGACAGAAATGAAAGTCATCGAAGGCCACAAAGGTTGTTACGAATATACAACCCGTTTCAAAGGCCTAGCTTCCCACGGCTCTTTGACCCATCAGGGGGTAAATGCGATTGAATATGCTGCCCTATACATCGCGCGGCTCATGAACATTCGCGAAGAATTGAAAAACACCACGCCCGAAGGCGCGCCATTTACGCCGCCCTACACCACCTTGCAAATTGGCAAAATTAATGGTGGCGTATCGCGCAACACAATCGCTGGAGATTGCACCGTTGAATGGGAAATGCGTCCGGTAAAAACCGTTGACGCTGTTCATGTTAAGTCTTCGATCAACGCCTATGTGGAGACCGAGCTTCTCCCTGCAATGCGGGAACGATCCCCTGAAGCAAGTATACAATTGGAAACCATTGCCGAAGTCGTCGGACTGTTGCCAACCATACATTCCGAAGCGCGCGAAATTTGCAAAGCTTTAACAGGGAAAGAAGAAACAGGCGTCGTTTCCTTTGGAACGGAGGCTGGACTTTATCAGGAGTTTGGTATGTCTACAGTGGTCTGCGGCCCAGGATCCATCGAGCAAGCGCATAAGCCCGATGAATATATCGAAATATTAGAGCTGAACCATTGCCTGAACATGCTGGAAAAACTAGTCGATCATTTAAGGCATTAAGCCGCCAGCGAAGATCACTTTCTATTCGTCCAACATCTCTTTAACAGTTGTTGCCAACTGTTTCAGCGAAAACGGCTTGGCAAGAAAACCAAAGCGTTCACGTTCTTCTTCCGGCAGGTTTTTCGCAAATGCCTCTTCCGCATAGCCAGAAACAAAGATGAATTTCAAATCCGGATAGGTTTTTCGAACCTCCCGCAGCAAGGAAGGTCCATCCATTTCTGGCATCACCACGTCTGAAACGATCAGATCGATTTCCTCACCATATTCTTCTAGAACTTCCAATGCCTCAACGCCGCTATCGGCTTCGTGGACAGTATAACCACGCGACTCGAGCGCTCTTAAACCAAAGGCTCTCACGGCATCTTCATCCTCAACCAAAAGAATGGTTGCATTCCCTGTAAGGTCTTTGGCGCTTTCCTTGGCAACCTTTTCCGTTGGCATTGCTGCATCTTCTGCTTTGGGCACATGGCGCGGTAGAAAAACACGGAAGGTCGTGCCCTTTCCAACTTCTGAAGTTGGATAAATGAATCCGCCTGTCTGTTTAACAATCCCGTAAACCGTTGAAAGGCCCAAGCCAGTGCCCTTGCCCACTTCTTTGGTCGAGAAGAACGGTTCAAATATTTTCTCTATAACTTCTTCGCTCATGCCAGTGCCTTCATCTTCTACTTCCAGCATGACATAATCTTCCGCAGGCATTTCGCGGTAGACGTATTTCTCTGTGACAGTCTGTGCAGAGACATTTGCCGTGCGCATGGTTAGTTCCCCGCCCTCTTCCATGGCATCACGGGCATTCACGCAGAGATTGACGACAACTTGCTCTAATTGAGAAATGTCCGCTTTGACTGGCCACAAATCTCGTCCGTGCACTACAGACAATTTAACCCGTCCGCTCATCAATCGGTCCAGCAGCATGCGTAGATCAGAGAGCACTTCACCAAATTGCAGCACCTGCGGACGTAAGGTTTGACGGCGTGAGAAGGCAAGTAACTGACGAACAAGGCTGGCAGCCCGGTTTGCGTTTTGCTTGATGTTCATGATGTCTTGGAAAGACGGATCTGATGGGCGATGGTTCGCCAGTAACAAGTCAGAGAAGCCTATGATTGCGGTCAAGACGTTGTTAAAATCATGGGCAATACCGCCAGCCAATTGACCAACAGCCTGCATTTTTTGCCCTTGGGCAAATTGCTCTTCCAGCTTGCGTTGCTCTGTCGTTTCCAAGGCATAAACCACAACGCGCTCGTCACCTGAATCTGCTTCAGGTCCATCCACAACTGGGCTTAAAAACAACCGTAAAAATCGCTCACCATTCCCCGACATTGTTGCATCAACCATCTTCGTGGTTGCATTGCCGGATACGGCCTCGTTAATAGCATTCTCGACATTTGAGCGATCAACTTCCTGTACCAGCTGTGATAGGTGAAAGCCTTCGCCGCTGGTCGCGTCGCCAATTTGCTCTTTAAACATCCGCATAAAGGTAGCATTGGTTCGTACTGTTTTGCCGCTCGGAGAAACAGCCGCGATAGCAATCGGCGTATTGTTAAAGAAGCGCGTAAAACGCAATTCGGCGTCCAGCAATGCGCTGTCCGTTTCTTCTTTGGCTAGGCGATTAATGACCAGTGTACGCGCAGTACCAGGCGCGCCATCTGCTGTTGGTGTTACTTTATGATAAACCCGCACAGGCATACGCGTGCCATTGTCTTGGGTAAAATCAACATCTACAACAACAGTCTTTGGTTGATTGTCATCGGGCTTAATCGCCTCCAAGAGGTCAATTCCGTGCTCAGAGACAAAATCTTTAATCCGCAAGCTGCCCGGTTTGAACAAGGCAAGATCAACGCCAAGCCAGTCTGCCAAGGTGGAATTGAGATATACAACTTTGCCATCTGCTTCGCTTGAAAAGAAGCCAGCAGGCGCATGATCAAGATAATGGATGGCGTGTTGTAACTCTTGAAATGCAGTTTCCTGACTACGCCGATCTGCCGTCACATCTGATAACTGCCAAACTACAAGCCCTTTTGGATGATCCACATGGGACATCATCCGAACGCGAAGACGGAACCATCGGGCTCCCTCTTGTCCGTTCAACAATCCAGATTTCAAACGAAATTCTTCTGATACAGTTGCTCCATCCCGTGCTTGTTTGGCCAAACGGTATATGATCTCAGAGGCCTCTGCATTGCGCGAAAACACCGTTTGAACATTCGCGACTTCCAGACCGTCTTCAACTCCCGTTATCATTCCATAGGCGCGATTTGCATAAATAATACAGTCTTCCGCATCTGTAACCAGAACACCAGCATCCATCCCATTGACCAAATTGCGGGAAAATTCGTCACCGCGACGATTGGCCGATAGCTGCACAAAGCCGATCAGCAACAGGAATAGAAAAAACACGCCGATCCCGGCCAAAGCGCCAACCAGCGCAAGTAAAACAGGCTCTCCGATCTGCTCTCGCGCGATCCAGGCAGCACCTGAAGCCAGCACAACTACTGTTACCCCGAGAAGAAATAGACCGGAGGCATTTTTCGGTTTGCCGTAATGGTCAACCAATGGCTCATTGAGCGGTATATCGGAGATGGAATTCGACCCTTGTTTCATGGTCTTAGTCAACGTTTCGCTGACATCATCTTTGTTCGTTAAATCGCCCATTCAATCTCCTGCCGGCAAGACAGCGCGAATCCGTGTCAAACCTACATCACTTGAATCACATATCATCTTTTCAGAAAACCCCTATGGCTGGTTCCAACCATGTAAAAACGGTCTATTCAGCCCTAAAACTGATCGATTTTATCGCTCAGCGTTAAAATATGCCGAACTATGATTTTGAAATTAAAGCCAAATTCAGGGTTAATCTGTCCTTAACCGCAAAATGACACTTTTAACCTTTAAACAGCCTCCAAACTTTAAGGGCGCAAATAGCTGCAAACCACAAAATATGCAGCAAAATATATCATTAGGAGAATTGAAATATGGCGTGGCTGAACAACATTTTCGGGTCAGAGCTTTCCATGGGCGTACAATTGGCGCTTCTTTTCGCAACACTGATTGTGGCGCTATTGCTCATTTTCTGGCTGTTCCGAAAAATATTTGGGGGCGCGAGTACCCGCTACTCCAAATCACGGCAACCAAGGCTCTCCATAACGGATGCCGCCGTCGTCGATGATAAAAGACGTTTAGTATTGGTTCGTAGAGACGATGTTGAACATTTAGTGATGATTGGTGGCCCGTCTGACGTCGTAATCGAACAAAACATTGTGCGTGCTTCACCAGTTGCTATGCCGGCTCATCCCGCCCCAACGCAATATTCACCACCGTCAACACCAGCAGAACCTGCAGTAGAACCCCGCAAAGCAGCACCACAACCTGCCCCTCAGGCTGCTCAAGCTTCGCAAGTAAAAACTGAGCCCGAAGGGTCAGGCCTGTTTGCAAGTAGCCCAGTGAAGTCGACTTTGGCCGTTGGCGGAGCGTCGCTGGCTGGTGCAGGCGCATTGGCAATGTCCGCAAAGGATACCGTGGCTGATGCAGCTTCAGATGTTGCAGCAACAACTTCAAATGTCGTCGACGATGTAACCGCTCCAATAGAAAAGACAATTGAAACTGTTTCAGAAACCGTGAGCGACTCGCCTGAAATTTCAACAAATGAAACTGTCGAAAGCATTGGCTCTGAGCTTTCAGCCGACCTTGATGCAGCTTTGCAAGCTGACAGTCCAACTGTTGAAACAGAAACGAAGTCGGCTGATTCAAAGACAGAAGATGAAATGCAGCGCTTACTCAAAGAACTGGCTGCTGGAAACTAATCAAATCAGTACATACAAAAAAAAGAGGCGGGGAAACCCGCCTTTTTTAATTTAAATCAATAGAGTATCGGCATTTTCTAAATCATTTTTCCAACTCAGTTTTTGCCATAGCCGCCAACTTGGACGCAATAATTGCAGTTCCTTTGATGCGCTTGTCAGCATTGTCCCAATCACGTGACAAAAACAGACTTTGATCTGAGCGTACTTTGACAAGCGATGATTGCGAAGAAATCCATTTCAGCAATTCTGCAGGATTGACGAATTCAGAATTACGGAAATGCACCACCAATCCTTTTGGACCAGCATCAAGTTTCTCGATATTAGCAACGCGGCATAGGCCCTTGATGAATACGATTTTCAGCAAGTGATCCACTTCGTCCGGCAACGGACCAAAACGATCAATCAATTCTGCAGCAAATGCATCAATATCATTCGGCTCGGCGATGTCTGCAAGACGGCGATATAGGGACAGCCGCAATTGCAGATCAGAAACGTAACTCTCAGGAATAAGCACTGCCGCACCAACAGATATCTGCGGGGACCAGCGCTCTTCGGCGGCGCCTCTTCCATCATGTTTAAGTTCGGCTACAGCTTCTTCCAGCATCTGCTGATACAATTCAAAGCCAACTTCCTTGATATGGCCTGACTGGGCCTCTCCAAGGATGTTGCCTGAACCGCGTATATCAAGATCATGGCTGGCCAATTCAAACCCGGCTCCTATCGCGTCCAGCGATTGGAGCACTTTTAATCGGCGCTCGGCTTGAGCGGTTAGCTGCTTGCGAACTGGCAGTGTAAAGAGCGCGTAAGCTCTTGTTTTTGAACGCCCTACCCGTCCACGCAGCTGATAAAGTTGCGCCAAGCCAAACATATCGGCGCGATGCACAATCAATGTGTTGGCCGTTGGTATATCCAGCCCCGATTCAACAATCGTTGTTGAAAGCAGCACATCATAATTGCCATCGTAAAATGCATTCATGATGTCATCGAGCTCACCAGGCGGCATTTGCCCATGGGCTTTGGCAACTTTCAACTCTGGTACATGTTCGCGAAGAAATGCCTCTTGTTCCTCCAGATCACTTACACGCGGGCAAACATAAAAACTTTGTCCACCGCGATAATGTTCTCGAAGCAAAGCTTCACGCACAATCAAGCCGTCGAATGGTGTTACAAAAGTACGCACAGCAAGGCGATCAACGGGTGCAGTGGTGATCAATGACAATTCACGAACACCAGTCAAAGCCAATTGCAATGTGCGCGGAATAGGCGTTGCAGAAAGCGTCAACACATGAATATCGCCGCGTAATTCTTTGAGCTTCTCTTTGTGCTTAACACCGAAGCGCTGCTCCTCGTCAATCACCAGAAGACCAAGACGATCAAACTTCACTGAGTCAGCTAACAGTGCATGAGTGCCAATAACGATATCGAGCGTTCCGTCCGCAATACCCTTTCGGGTTTCGACAAGTTCCTTATTGCTCACCAAACGCGATGCTTGCGCAATTTTGACAGGCAAACCGCGGAACCGCTCCATGAAGGTTTTGTAGTGCTGACGCGCAAGTAGAGTGGTTGGAACAACCACCGCCACTTGGCGTCCTGCCATAGCCGCAACAAATGCGGCTCGCAAAGCCACCTCTGTTTTGCCAAAACCAACATCGCCGCAAACCAATCTATCCATGGGAGTACCCGATGCAAGATCGCCCAAAACAGCGTCAATTGCCGATAACTGATCTTCGGTTTCATCATAAGGGAAGCGAGCCTCGAACTCTCCATATACGCCCTCTGGCGTTGTCATAGGCGGCGTGGTTAAAAGCGCTCGCTCAGCAGCAATGCGGATCAGTTGCCCTGCGATCTCAAGCAATTGCTTCTTGAGTTTCGCCTTGCGCGATTGCCAGGCAACCCCGCCCAATTTATCGAGTTGAACCGTTGTATCTTCCGAACCATAGCGTGACAATAATTCGATGTTTTCAACAGGCAGGAATAATTTGTCATCGCCCGCATAATGCAATTCAAGGCAATCATGGGGAGCGCCCAATGCCTTAATGGTTTTGAGACCGATAAAACGACCAATACCATGATCCACATGAACCACGATATCGCCTTGTGAAAGACTGGCGACTTCAGAAATAAAGTCGCTGCCTTTTTTCTTGCGGCTACGACGCACAAGACGATCACCCAAAACATCCTGTTCAGCAATGATAGTGACACCATCAACGGTAAGGCCCTGCTCCAGCGGCACAGCACCCAGTGCAATGATGTTTTTGGGTAGTTGATCGAATTTTGCGAAACTCTCGACCATACGCAATTCCGGCAATCCATGATCATTCAAGACCTTTTGCATCCGGTCAGCGGATCCATCAGTCCATGAGGCAACCAAAACCATTTGGCCACGCTTTTGTTCACTATTGATATGCTCAACCAGTGCATCAAAAACATTTGTTCCCGCAGAACGCTCAGGGGCAAATGTGCGTCCTGGGCGTCCACCCATATCAAGGACAGCGCGCGCGGCAGTATCAGGCGTTTGGAATGGCGAGACTTGCGTCAGCGCAGAAACACGATCACCGGCTTCTTCAGCGGTTAAATACAGAAACTGCGGGGGTAACGGCTTGTAAGGTGCACCGTTTTCCAGTAACATACTCATTGCTTCTTCACGTGATTTAAAATGATCAGCAACCTGATCAAGGCGAACCGTGATTGCTTCACTGACCGCTTGGTCTGCTATCACATGCAAATTAGTAAAATAGTCAAAAACAGTATCCAGCTTTTCGTAGAATAATGGCAACCAGTGTTCAGTTCCGGCAAAGCGCCGACCTTCACTTACAGCCTGATACAACGCATCGTCGCGGGTAGCGGCACCAAATCGGCTGATATAGCCTTTTCGAAAACGACTAATCGACGCCTCATCGAAGGTCACTTCACTCATTGGCGTCAGTGAAAACGACTTGAGTTGGCCTGTAGTCCGCTGATCGGCGAGATCAAAACTGCGGATGTATTCCAGCGTATCTCCAAAAAAATCCAATCTTACTGGCTGTTGCGTTCCAGGAGCATACAAATCCAAAATACCACCTCGGACTGCAAACTCGCCACGATCACGCACGGTGACGGTTCGCTCAAATCCGTTGACACCCATCCAGAGCAACAGATCATCCATTTTGGCAACGCCACCCGGTTTGAAATGCAACGCCTGCTTGGCGATCACGTCTTTGGGAACACAGCGTTGAACCAAGGCATTGCCCGTTGTGATAACAATAAATGGAGTTTCGTCGTTGGGCGCATTGGCAAGGCGCCCCAGAGTATTGATGCGTTTGGCCGTTACACTGTTAGAGGGCGAAACTCGGTCATACGGCAAGCAGTCCCAAGCGGGTAATTCCAAGACTTCCAGAAATGGCGCATAAAACGCCAGCGCTGAAATCAATTCCGGAATTTTCTGCCCGTCAGCGGCAACATAAACAAGGCCACGATGAGAGTTATCATCGCTCGCAAGTTTGCCCAATAGCGCAGGCAGCAAACCGTCGGGAACTCCCGTAAAGGTTAGCGCGCGATCATTTTCTGAGATAAGCTTGGCTAGATTTTCTTTAAATAACATGGGATTAGCTGCGGGCATTCTTGGTGGTAAAGATCAGGATTTTGTCAAACATTACCTTATCAATATGGTCTGGATATTTCACCTCGCCTGTAAACCAGCTCAACAAATCACGGTCCATTTCATCCATGATCACCTCGAACGCGTTTAGCTCGTCGGGAGACATTCTCATTACATGCTCATCAGCATATCTGCCAAGGATTATGTCCATTTCCTTGATTCCGCGATGATTAGAACGATAGATCATTTGTTTACGGCGATTTTGATCAGTCACAATAAATTCCATAAGGTAAGATCGAAATAATAAATGGGGATGCCAAAAAGTTAGCATTTCAATTATTAAGCGTGAAACACGCATTGCTTTTGGGTTACATAGACCAAATGATCAAAATCGCCATATGTAAAACCACAAACGGAACAATTTTGTTTTTGATGTTATGAGACCAGACCTGCTCAATCCCCTATTTAGTTCTGTATCCAGCTTGGAGGGCGTTGGCCCAAAACTGGAAAAAGCCATGACGAAACTCTTTCGCGGGTCTGAAAAAGCAGATCCAGCACAATTGCGGGATCTTTTGTTTCATATTCCGTTTTCGGTCATCGATAGACGTAGACAACCGGGCATAGCCGCCTCTCCTGAAGGCGTTATCGTAACCTTGAAAGTATGGGTAGACCGCCACCAACCTTCCCCACGTGGCAATCGCAGAGTGCCTTACCGCGTGTTTGTCCATGATGAGACAGGCGAACTGGCTTTGGTCTTTTTCAGCGTACATACAGATTATCTCAATAAAACACTGCCCGTGGGCGAAACCAGATATGTATCCGGTAAGGTCGAATGGTTTAACGGCAGGCCAAATATGGTCCACCCAGATCACATTGTTGATGAGGCTGGCTTTGCCGAAATGCCCCTTGTCGAAGGCATTTATCCCGGTACCGCGGGTCTTGCGCAAAAGACCCTGCAAAAGAGCATTCGTATAGCCTTGACCAAGCTGCCGGAATTGCCGGAATGGACCGATCCACAATTACTGACTCGTGAAAACTGGACCGGATTTCGCGAAGCCCTTTTAAAGTTGCATAATCCGCGCGATGCGCGGGATCTTGATCCGGCAGCAAATCATCGTCGTCGTCTTGCCCATGACGAATTTTTGGCTGGGCAACTTGCTTTGGCACTTACGCGCGAACGCATGCGAAAAATTGGCGGCATCGCCTGGCAGTTTGATAATAGGCTATCTCAAAAAATACTGACAAATTTTCGCTATCCTTTGACCGGTAGTCAGGAACAGGCAGTAAAAGAGATACGCCTGGACCTCGCAAAACCAGAACGTATGCTGCGCCTGCTTCAGGGGGATGTTGGCTCCGGCAAAACCATCGTTGCATTACTAGCGGCCGCAAGCGTCATCGAAGGCGGTGCCCAAGCCGCCATCATGGCTCCAACAGAAATTCTTGCCCGACAGCATTTTGCAACCATAGCCCCCCTTTGCGAAGGAACTGGCGTCAATGCTGCAATATTAACGGGACGTGAGAAAGGGAAAATCCGAGAGGATATTCTGGCGCGATTAGCAAGCGGTGACATCCACATCCTCATTGGTACTCACGCACTTTTCCAAGGCCCAGTGAATTTTCAAAGCCTTGGCATTGCTGTCATCGACGAGCAACACCGTTTCGGCGTCCACCAACGTCTTGCCCTCGGGGATAAAGCGCCCCACTCTGACGTGTTGGTGATGACCGCAACGCCTATCCCGCGCACATTGGTGATGACCTATTACGGCGATATGGACGTGTCACAACTGCCCGATAAACCGATTGGCAGAAAACCTATTGCGACCAGCGCACTTCCGCTCGATCGATTGACCGACCTTACTGCGCGCATAGGAAAAGCGGTTGATGAAGGGCAAAAAGTCTATTGGGTTTGTCCGCTGGTTGAAGAAAGCGACGAAGTCGAGGCTGTTTCTGCCGAAGAGCGGTTTGCTTATCTACAAAAACAATTTGGTGATAAAGTTGGCCTAGTTCACGGGCGCTTGAGTGGCCCAGAAAAAGAAGCTGCCATGGAACGTTTTCGCTCTGGTGAGACACGCATTCTAGTAGCGACAACTGTGATTGAAGTTGGCGTTGATGTGCCCGACGCCACCATTATCATTATCGAACATGCAGAGCGGTTTGGCTTAGCGCAAATGCACCAATTGCGCGGCCGTGTGGGAAGAAGCGACAAAGCATCCCACTGCATCCTGCTTTATAAATCGCCCCTTGGCGAAATTGCAGAGGCACGTCTTAAAATTATGCGCGAGACAAATGATGGATTTCGTATTGCCGAAGAAGATTTGAAATTACGCGGCGAAGGCGAAGTATTGGGAACCCGCCAATCGGGCGCAACGGGGTTTAACCTTGCCAGTGCAGAATATCACGCCGATGTTTTGGAGGTAGCGCGAAAAAGCGCCAAACTCATTATGTCCACAAATCCAAAACTGGAAGGCGAACAAGGCGATGCTTTGCGCGTATTGCTTTATTTGTTCGGTCAAGATCAAGCGATACGCTTGATACGCAGTGGGTGAAAATACTTTCAAATAAACCGCGATGGTGAAAACGCTGAAAGATTCTCGTTACTAACCTCTCCAGAAACCATTGCCGCAACCATTCTACCAATGGCAGGCGCCATGCCCAAAAGCTGCGATGATAACAGGGTCTAAAACGACTTCTTCATTGTGTTACAAGGCCGAGTCGTTCAATTGATATCTCCTTAAAGGCTCTTTTCACGAGAGCATAAAGCTTTATTATCCCTTTTCTTGGGCATCTTTGCCTTGCGCCTGATCGGCTAGCTTTTGCAACTCTTTCTGACGTTCATCGGGCACCACAAGCCCCGCGGAGATCACCAGTTTGGCGGCATCTTCAACACCAATGTCCAAAATGATCACGTCTTCTTTTGGAACAAACAATAGAAAGCCGGAAGTAGGGTTCGGGGTTGTTGGCAAAAAGATACTCAAGGTTTCTTTGCCTTTAGCCTTTAAAATATCATCGACTTCGCCCTTGGTTTCTGTCGCAACAAAAACGATGGCCCAAAGACCTTTGCGTGGATACTCCAGCAAGCCAACCTGTTCAAAAGAACCAGACTGATCAGACAAAACAGTTTGAAAAATCTGCTTCAGGCCGCTGTAAAGATTGCGAACAACCGGCATTCTTCCAACAATCCGCTCGCCCAAAGACACAATGCTCTTGCCAATAAAGTTGGCTGTCAAAAATCCAACAATAGTAATGATGAAAAGCGCAATGAGAAGGCCAAAACCTGGCACATGGAACGACAGATAATTATCTGGGTTATAAATCTCAGGAATATACGGAATAATCCAGCTATCCACCCATTCGATCAGTGTCCAGATCAAATAGATCGTTATCACCAGCGGCGCGGTGATGATGAAACCCGTTAGGAAATAGGTGCGTAACTTATGCATGGATGAATGCTAATGCCCGATAAATGTGAAGCGCAGAATATTCAGCGCCTCTTCATCCACTCATATAGTACAGAAATATTTCTATTTCTATTCAACCGTAACCGATTTTGCGAGATTTCGTGGCTGGTCAACATCTGTACCCATAGCGAGCGCAGTATGATAAGCCAACAACTGAATTGGGACAGCATAAACAATCGGTGTCAATATTTCCGGCATATTGGGCATAACCACAATATGCTCTGCATCAATGGAAGCTTGCGCAGCGCCCTTTTCATCCGTGATTAAAATAATGCGACCACCACGCGCGGCCACTTCCTGCATATTGGAAACCGTTTTTTCAAAAATTCGGTCATAAGGCGCAATAACCACGACCGGCATTTTCTCATCTATCAAAGCTATCGGACCGTGTTTCAATTCGCCAGCGGCATAACCTTCCGCATGGATATAGGAAATCTCTTTAAGTTTAAGAGCTCCTTCCATCGCCAACGGGAAATTGGTGTCACGACCAAGATAAAGCACATGATCAACTTTGGCCAAGTCATGAGCAATCTTCTCAATCTGGCTTTCAAGTTTCAACGCCTTGTTCACAAAGCGCGGTGCTTCCGTCAAATCACGGATTAAGCGGTTTTCGTCTTCTTTGCTTAATGTACCTTTGGCCCTTCCTAGCGCGATTGCCAAGGAAGCAAGAACGGAAAGCTGACAGGTGAACGCTTTGGTCGATGCAACACCGATTTCCGGTCCCGCAAGAGTTTGGAATATCACATCAGATTCGCGTGCTATGGTCGATTCAGCAACATTCACAACAGCACCAATATGTTGCCCATTTTCTTTGCAATAGCGAAGCGAGGCGAGCGTGTCTGCTGTCTCACCAGACTGGGAGATAAACAACGACAACCCACCCTTTTGCAAAGGCATTTCACGATAGCGGAACTCAGATGCAATATCGATATCCACTGGGACACGAGCATAGCGTTCAAACCAATATTTAGATACCAGACCAGCTAGATAGGCCGTTCCGCAAGCAGATATTGAAATGCGATCAACTGTAGAAAGATCAAACGGTAGATTTTCACCAATGCGCGCTTCGCAGGTTCCAAAATCAAGATAATGAGAAAGAGTGTGAGAAATAACTTCTGACTGCTCATAGATCTCTTTGATCATGAAATGGCGATGATTGCCTTTGTCGACCATCAAAGACGAGCCAACAGAGCGCTGTAAAACACGTTTCACGGACTTGCCTGACGGATCGAAAATTTCGACACCGCCACGTCTCAAGACGCACCAATCCCCGTCTTCCAGATAGGTGATTTGGTTGGTGAATGGCGCAAGGGCAATGGCATCAGAGCCGATATACATTTCACCATCGCCATGACCAACGGCCAATGGCGGACCATTGCGTGCGCCAAAAATTAAATTATCTTCTGTACGGAACAAAATAGCCAAGGCAAATGCGCCCTCAAGGCGACCAATGGCCATATGAGCTGCTTCAATAGGCGCAGTGCCTTTTTTCAATTCTCTGGCAACAAGATGCGCAACAACTTCCGTATCGGTTTGGGAAGAAAACGCATAGCCATCTGCGATTAATTCGTCACGCAACGCTCTGAAATTCTCAATAATGCCATTGTGGACAACGGCGACGTTCTCAGAAAAATGTGGGTGCGCGTTGGTTTCATTAGGAACGCCGTGGGTTGCCCAACGCGTATGACCAATGCCGACATTACCGGCAAGTGGGAGCTCTTTTAATCGCGTTTCAAGATTGACCAATTTGCCTTCAGCGCGACGACGATCCAGCGTATCCTCAGAAACGGTGGCAACACCGGCAGAATCATACCCACGATATTCCAGCCTTTTTAGAGCATCCACCAACAGCGGCGCGACGGCCTGATTGCCAACAATTCCAACGATACCACACATATAACCTATCCCCGTATAAAAAAGCTTCTAACTCCGCAAAGTGTCAGAAAAAGCTCATAAATCAAAATCAAACAGAATTGCCAGGGGCCCACCATCCTATGCGTTTCTGCGCGTTGTTCAAATATATGGTTTGTCTCTAGCAGAACCCAAAAACCAATGTTTTCACTTTACGTTTCAATCCATTGCGCAAGCTACCAGACAACCATGAATAGCTGGTTCTTGGTCATGGTTAAAAATCAGTAATCAATGGGAAAGCACAGGTGCCGTCATCTATTTCTTATTTTTTTGGTCTTTGATCATCTGATTGCGTTGGCGAATAAAATTCGCACGGTCTTCCTTGATCACTTGCCTTCCACGCGCAACCGCCAGCGCATTGGCTGGAACATCGTGAGTAATCACACTGCCTGATCCGATATAAGCACCATCGCCAATTTTCACAGGAGCAACCAGAGACGTATCAGTGCCAACAAACACGCCTGCGCCAATATCAGTGAAATGCTTGTTAATGCCATCATAATTACAAGTGATAGTGCCTGCACCAATATTCGCTTTGGCCCCAACCCGTGCATCACCGATGTAGCTGAGATGATTGATCTTGGCACCCGCCTCCACAAGCGTATTTTTCGTTTCACAGAAATTGCCAATCTTCGCGCCTGTCTTCACATCCGTGCCGGGGCGTAGACGTGCATACGGGCCAATCACGCAACCAGTATCAATAGTGGCGCCCTCCAGATGGGAGAAAGCTCTGATCTGTGCTGCACTGGCAATTTTAACGCCCGGTCCAAAAACCACATTTGGTTCAATAATCGCATCAATACCGATTTCTGTATCATGAGACAGATAAACACTATCAGGCGCATGCATCGTCACGCCTTCACGCATCAAAAGATCGCGCCGGCGTCTTTGCCAGTGGTTTTCGAGCCTGGAAAGTTCATAGCGGTCATTGACGCCGTGCAACTCACTTTCGTCAGCCTCAATAGCTACAACCTTTTGACCATTTTCCCGGGCGACCTCGACAATATCGGTAAGATAATATTCACCCTTGGAGTTTTGATTTCCAATCTTATCCAGCAAATCAAGCGCCTTATGGCCTGAAAGCCCCATAATACCGCCATTACAAAAACTGACCTGAAGCTCGTCAGGTGTAGCGTCTTTATGCTCCCGAATTGCTATCAATTCTCCGTCTTTTTCTAAAAGGCGACCATATCCATGGGGTTCACTGGTCCGAAACCCAAGGACAGCTACTTGCGAACCATGTTCAAGCGCGCGGCGCAAACGCAACAATGATTCTGGCTGGATCAGCGGCGAGTCGCCCATCAGCACAAGAATATCATCAAATCCCTGTTCAATGACAGATCGCCCAGCCAAAACGGCATGAGCCGTGCCAAGGCGCTCTTTTTGCAAACAGATGGTCACATTGGCTGAGTGGCTTCGCGCCTCTGCTTCAACACGTTCAGCTTCCCGCCCGACAATAACCGCTTGAGCGTTCCCGCCCGCAGACTGAGCGGTCTTTATTACATGACCAAGCAAGGAGAGACCTGCAATTTCATGTAAAACCTTGGGAGTCGAAGATTTCATTCTCGACCCTTCCCCGGCGGCCAAAATGATCGTAAGACAGGTTCTTGCCATTTATTTGCTCCAGCGCTAACTCAATAGCGAAATTGTTTGCTGCAACCGATATTCAAGCAGTTGCGATCCGTTACTACACTCATGTCAGATTCGTTCTGCTACGAAAACCGGACTGAAAATCAAATCAGATTACCTAAAAACACAACGCAACAGTCATAAATCAATTAATTTTACCGATGAACGATACCAACAAAAAGATAATATCTAGCAAACAAAAGCTTCCATTTCTGGTGAAGCTTTTGGCTGTCTTGGCTATTTTGGGCCTTTTGGCCTTTGCCGGAGTTATCGCCAGCCAACTTCTAGAAAAAACATCAATCTCTAAAGATACATCGCGACAAGAGACTGAGAACACGTCTAACGAACCTATTTCCATCCTGCCCAACAAGCCCGATGGGATCACTATTCTGGAAAAGCAGCCTGACCTAACCACAACATCTCCGCAAATAGCCTTGGCGCCCATTGCGCAGGGATCAGAAATTGCCTCCGGGTTCGCTATGGATTTGGGCGCATCAGATTCGTTTTTTGATTTAACCAGACGCTTTGTTGACCTTGCCGCAGCCAACGGAGTTGAGAATTTTCAAAGACTGGAACCAAGAGCTGTATTGCGTGAAACCGTTACCGGCCTTGAAGCCAGACTGTTAATCGGCCCCTTTGAAACCGAACAACAGGCAAAAGAGGCATGCAATGTCCTGATCCTTCCAGAGGGCGAAACCTGCATTGCGGTTATCTTTCAGGGTGATTTAATAGCACGCGAATAGGCCAATCAATTTCTTCGCCAAATCCTACAAACTTGCAAGCGAAAGCGCTTTTATGCCCATAGACAATCGGTCCATAACACTTGCCTATGCAGCATTGCTAATTTCACCGCTATTTTTCTCAACCAATGTTGTTTTTGGTCGTGCAGCAACGGATATAGCTCCATTCCTTCTTGCCTTTATTCGTTGGGGCGTCAGTGGTTTAATACTGCTCTTGCTTTGTAAAAATCGCTGGCCGCTAATGTGGGCTTTGGTCAAAACTCAATGGCCAACACTGTTGCTATTGGGGTTTCTAGGTATGTTTATCTGCGGCGGCATCGTTTATCTTGCTTTGAAAGAAACGACAGCAACAAATGGCACACTGATTTACACCATGCCCCCTGTTGTAATCATTCTTATTGAACGGCTTTGGCGAAAACGTCCATTGAAATGGCGTGAGACAATCGGTGTCACATTAGCTGCAATCGGCGTAGGGATAATTGTTGCAAAAGGCTCTTTCTCAACACTGCTTAACCTTGATTTTAATAGCGGCGATCTGCTTTTCCTCGCAGCGGCATTGAGTTGGGCAGTCTATTCGGTCGTTCTTAAATCACGCATCTTCGCTGAATTGGGCACCCTTCCCCTGTTTGCATTGGTTGCTTTGTTCGGAGCTGTCATACTTTTCCCATTTGCGCTTTGGGAAATCATCAAAGGCGAAGACATGCCAAACACTTTGCATCACTGGTCAATCATTTCAGGCATTGTAGTTTTGTCCTCGCTAATTGCCTTTTCCACTTTTCAACACGGCGTGCGCATTTTGGGTCCTTCAGTGGCTGGAATATTTATGTATTTACTTCCAGCATTTGGACTAACCTTTGCATGGTTCTTCTTGGGTGAAATCATTCAGAGCTTTCATATAGTCGGCACATTGGCAATTTTAAGCGGCGTCATTCTCGCTACATTCCCGGTACAATTGTTACGAAACAACCGTCCTGCCAAATAATCCTGACATTTGAAGCCTTGGGATGTAAAATGATGGAATTTAAAGTTGATGCGGGCAAAAGAAGTCTCCAGATTACACAACAGTCGAGATTATCGAAGCTAGAACCATCATAAATGCGGCTGTTTCCAGAGAGAAATATGACTTAACCCTTTGAAATTTATAATTAAAATTACTTTTTTTGTTTGATAAACCCTTTTTTTTCCTTATTCGGATAATTTGCTATTGACCCGACGGGGTCACCCGCCTATTTTCCGGCCGACTCCGGCGGACTAATTGCCGGTTTTTCCCTACATGATCACCGGCTTTCAATAGTCGATGATGCTTGGGAGCGCTTAGCTCAGCTGGTAGAGCAACTGACTTTTAATCAGTAGGTCGAGGGTTCGAATCCCTCAGCGCTCACCATTTTTCTTTAATAAAATCAATAACTTAACATATTGCAATTTATTGATGCTGATTTTTATGTACATATTAGATACAGCAGAATCGTTTTCATTCAGAGTTGACCTATCCCCAATCTTGATGATTTTATTGGTGCCAGAGCGATTCTAACAATAAAATGCGCGGAATGTGATGAAGCTGAAAAGAGACGATATAGAA
>JAFMHL010000011.1 GCA_017854535.1 Nitratireductor sp. | reverse complement strand
TGAAATGCAGCAGAAACTGAACCCGCAGGGTGTCTAGGAAACGCGGGGCCATGCATATCGCTAAAACAAATTTGCTAAACTGGAATAATCATTGCGCCATTGCCACGACTGCTTAGGACTCCAAACGGTCATACCATCAATTTCGTGACATATTTTTAACACCGGCACTTCGGCTGCATTCGCTCGTTGGAAATATCGATTACCATAATTTATGGAGCTTTAAACCAAGGCAGGAATATCTGTGCTAGTATTGGTGAGTGCATCAATTGAAAAAATCTATACAGCAATATTGCAAGAAGCGCGTTGAGGATCAGACTCTTCTAACGCTTCTTCTGCTCGTCGATATCATCCTGATAATTATCCATATTTGGCTTTGGGCACAGGGACAACGCTCTTTCGCATTCAACATTGAGGCTGATCGCAGTATTCCTGAGGTGTTCAATTATCTAAAGTGGACGATCTCTGCTATTGCCTGTGTTTACATCTACAAGCATGATAACGGATTTCTCTACATGATTTGGGCGCTGCTTTTTTTCTATTTCTTGTTGGACGATGCCAACCAAATTCATGAGCAGCTTGGCAGTATTCTTGTGGTCGCTCTCGACATTAATCCTGCCCTGGCGCTTCGCGCTCAAGACTTTGGAGAACTCGCTGTCAGCCTGAATGTTGGCTGTGTGATACTTGGTGCAATGGCATATACTTACCTGAAGGGTGACAATCAAACTGGCTCAAAAGACTTTACCAGATTGCAGCTTCCGTGGCTTGGAGTTCTAATTTTTTGTGGCGTATTTGTCGACATGTTTCACATACAGATTGGGTTTTTCAAGTCACCGAGTTTGACAATGATAGTTGGTGTCATCGAGGACGGCGGCGAAATGATAGCTGCGAGTTTCTTGACATCTATTAGCGTGGAGCGGGCTTTGAGAATTAGATTGCACTAAGCCTTTGGATCACAATGAGTTAGATAACTTCCAAATGTGGAGAAGACTCTAGAATGATTTTTTGCGCACAATCCAATTAGCCAGTGAGCGCAGAGTGCGGCCGCTAGACCAATTACTTTACCCGGTGGCAGATGTGCTAAACTAGCCACAGGCTTCCCAAAATTACTGATTTGAGGTATGTTGCGTTATTCAGGGGCAACGAAATTGAGACACCGATGCAGGGGTACGTTTGCCATGAGATCAACTTCAATCTTTCATATTGTGTTTGCAATGGCATTGCCTATGGTAGTTGCAGGGTGTTCAACAACCAGCGATCCGACTTCGGCACTATCATCGGCAACTGAGACGAAAATGCTGTCAACGGAGATAGCAAGTGCTTCTGGTCAAATCAGTTATGCCTCCGCATACGCAGCCACTGAAGATACTGGCATTCTCATGCCAGCTTTTGAATATCAAAAACAAAAAGAACGCTTCTTAAGGCGAGAAGTCGGCTATAGCGGTTCAAAGCCACCAGGTTCCATTGTCATCGATACTCAGCATAAATTTTTATACTTCGTCATGCCTAACAAACGCGCCATGCGTTATGGTATTGCCGTTGGTAAAGAAGGCCATGAATGGTCAGGTGATGCAGTCATGCAGTGGAAACAGAAATGGCCAACTTGGACCCCTCCACCCGAAATGATTCAACGCAAACCTGAACTCGAAGAATTTGCAGATGGCATGTTGCCCGGGGTGGAAAACCCATTAGGTGCAAGGGCCTTGTATCTTTATAAGGATGGAAAAGACACCCTTTACCGTATTCATGGCACCAACCGTCCTTTCTCAATTGGTCACGCTGCTTCCTCAGGTTGCTTTAGAATGGTCAATCAGGATGTCATTGATTTATATGGGCGTGTTTCCAAGGGCGCGAAGGTATTTATGCGCCATGCATTGAAAATTCGCGAAGACATTTGACCCTAAAGCGATAACCCTATCCGCATTGCACCAATCGCCCTGACAGGTTGTTTCGATGAACTTTGATCGTCATCAATACCATTTTACGACGCATGGTGAATGGCGATTAGGGTCTGCAAGCTGCCCTTAACCCAACTAGTTCTTATCCAAACTCGCCACTGCCAGAACAACAACAGACAAGGCATAAAACCAGATGCCGGGCTGGCTGATCGCGGTGGCAAGGCCACTGGTCTTGGCGGCAAACACCACCAGCGCCACCAAGAGCACATCCATCATCGACCATTTTGAAAGCATATTGGCCCAAGCAGGCATAATGCCCCCATGTATCGCTGACTGAAATGCCAATCCCATTTTTATGATTGGAAAGAGTATGGAAAACAACGCGACGATGATTGCCAGCGCAATGCCACCATCAGACCACAAGCCACTGACGATGCCCAAAAGCGATGGCGTTTCAGAAAAGAAATACAACTTTTCAAAACGGACCAGAGGAAGGGTTATGCCAAGACCGAAAGAAATGGCAGATATCATCAAAAGATAAGGGCGAAGCGTGTGGATCAAAAGAATAACTTCCATAATATAGGCAATAAGATTGCAGTAGCCAAAGCGTTTAGACCCATTGCAAGTCCAGAAAAAGCCCCTGCCACTTCATTTACCTGAAGCGCGCGGGCCGTTCCAATGCCATGGCTGGCGGTTCCAAGGGCAAATCCCCTCGCCTGCCAATCTTTGATTCCCATTAAATTGAGAACAAATGGGCCAAGCATGGCGCCCAAGACGCCTGTCAAAATAACCAGCACTGCCGTCAAAGATGGCAACCCGCCAAATTGTTCAACAATGCCCATGGCTATCGGAGCTGTTACCGATTTTGGTGCAATGGAAATGATCGACAATTTCCCGGCCCCTAATAACCAGGCAATGCTTACGGCGGATCCAGCCGCTGTAAGCGATCCGCAAATCAGACTAACAATAATCGCTAGAGCCGACTTTCTTACTTTATCAAACTGGCGATAAAGCGGGATCGCCAAGGCAACGGTCGCAGGCCCTAAAAGAAAATGCACAAACTGCGCCCCGTCAATATAACTGTCATAGCTGGTGCCTGTTGCCACCAAAATTGCAACAATAGCAATAACGGCCAGCATGACCGGATTACAAATAGGATTAAGCCCTGATTTTCGGTATATGAAATTTCCAGCCTGAAACGCGATCAAGGTCAATGTTAGATGCAAAAGCGGGCTGGCTGACAGATAAACCCATATTTCTTGAATATCATTCATCTGGCTTTTCCTTTCCTGAGGAAAGTACTTCACTCTTATTCGGCTTACTGAGCAAAACCATCAATCCGGCCGTAACAGCAACGGTTAAAAGCGTAGAACCAAGGATGGCAGCTGATAATGGCAACCAGTCATTTTTGAGCAAAGAGAAATGAACCATGATCCCCACGCCTGCTGGAACAAACAGCAGCGAGAGATTTGAAAGCAGTGCATCGCCGACTTTGGCCAGCTCAACGGGAATACCGGATGCATCGAGTTTCTGACTGGCTTTACCAAAACGTCGGTTCAAAACCAGAAACGCAAATAGGAGCACCACGCCAACAACTGGCCCAGGCAGAGGTAGCCCAAAGAACTGAACGATCAGTTCTCCGGCCAACTGACACGAAAAAATCAAAGTGATGTAATTAAGCAAAGGCCGGACTCCCAGAATTTGAGCCAAGCTATTCGCATAAGCGCAATCATTCAAGATTGTTTCACAGCGCCAAGCATCAACGACAAAAGGCCGACATTGCTGCCAGCCTTAAAATCTAAATTTAAGTGTGAAGCGGTAATTAGCCGATCATCATGCGCCGTTCGACCATGGCATCCACAACAGGCTCGGTAATTTCTGTTGAGTTTCCGTCGCGCGCTTCTTTAAGCTCGGCCTTTTTCAACTCTTCTTCGGCCTCTTTCAAAGCTTCATCGGCTGGAACACGCTTTTCTTCCAGATCACGAATGGAAACAGCAAGATTATCAACGCGGGTTCGCGCAGCCTTGGCAAAGGTAGGATATGCAAAATGATTGATATCCGTAATGCCGGCTTTTTTCTCTTCGATTTCAATCTGAGCCAAAAGATCTGAAGACATGCGCTGAAACTCAGCGATCATCATGTCGATTTGGGCAAGCTGGCGTGTCTTGTCCTGAACCTGAAAATGCTTCAAGCGAAGCAAGTTATCACGTGATTTCATACTCAATACTCCTTGAAATCCCTCTATCCCTCTCGGGCAGCCCTGACCGGGTCAATACACAAACCGGCTGGCCAAATATGCAATCAAGCGAAACAGGCACCAAACAAACCAAAGACACACCAAAACACAGCGCACCTCAAAAGAGATTTCATCCCTATCGGTAACCATTCGTTTACTCGCAATATTAAGGATAACCGCGATCTATTAAGACGGGGTAAACCCAGCGAACAAAATGAAAAAAGATTCGTTTTTTACGAATCAAGTGCCATCTTTACGTTTTGAACAGAAAAGTTAATAGAAATCGTACTTTTTGTGAAACGGAAATTATTATTATAAATCAATAATTTGAAGGTGATATCTATTAAATTAAGTTTACACTTGCTTATAGGAATCACAATTTGTTAACCATTTGAAGTCAGTATTTGGAAAGGAATTCAGATGCGGACGGCGTTTGAACCACGAGGCAAATTGTTCGAATGCCGTTTAATGCGGCCACACCAGAAGGGGATACAGAATGAGAGTTCTGCTAATTGAGGATGATAGTGCAACCGCTCAGTCAATTGAGCTGATGCTAAAATCCGAAAGTTTCAATGTATATACAACTGATCTAGGCGAAGAAGGCGTGGATCTTGGCAAATTGTATGATTACGATATTATCTTGCTAGATCTTAACCTCCCTGACATGTCTGGTTATGAAGTATTGCGTACATTGCGTCTGTCAAAGGTAAAAACGCCAATCCTTATTCTTTCAGGCCTTGCAGGCATTGAAGACAAAGTTCGCGGCCTTGGTTTCGGCGCTGACGATTATATGACCAAGCCTTTCCATAAAGATGAGTTGGTTGCACGAATTCATGCAATTGTCCGCCGCTCAAAAGGCCATGCACAATCAGTTATCACCACTGGCGATCTTGTTGTGAACCTGGATGCCAAGACAGTCGAAGTTGCTGGTCAACGCGTTCACCTGACAGGCAAAGAATACCAGATGTTGGAATTGCTTTCCCTTCGTAAAGGCACAACTCTTACGAAAGAAATGTTCCTTAACCACCTATATGGCGGCATGGACGAGCCAGAACTTAAAATCATCGATGTGTTCATCTGTAAATTGCGCAAGAAACTTGCAGCAGCTGCAGGCGGCTTGAACTATATCGAAACTGTCTGGGGTCGCGGCTATGTGCTTCGCGAACCAGAAGCCCATGAATTGGCTGAAGCCAGCTAATTTTAAAAAAATTCCCAAATAAAAACCCCGTTGTTTCCGCAGCGGGGTTTTTTTATTGTTTGGAATTTCGAAGAACTACTCTGTCCGTAGCCTTATTTACCGACTGGCACCGTAAATGTTGTCCTGATCGAACCACTGATTTTTACGCAAGTTTCTGTACCAGGAATATAAACAAACCCCGGGCCATACATATCGCATGCCTTCAGCTTTTCAGCTGGTTCTGCTTCCAAGGCGATACGCTCTCCTGCAAAAACATTAGAAGCCATCATTATTCCAGTGAACAGACTTGTAAGAATGATTGCAATTTTCATCTCTGACCAATCAGTTGATTCATCGTAAATTTCGTATCGCATTCTATTATTATATATCAGCCCCATAAACAAACAAAACCCCGCCAATTTTGTGGCAGGGTTTATAAATTTTTGGTGATCAAAGCGTAAAAAGAGTTATGCAGCTTGGGTTTCCTGCTCAATAAGCCCGATTTCCATGAATTTCTTGGCAATCATCGTGCGATTGAACGGTTTCAACAAGAAACCAGATGCGCCTGCTCTTTTTGCCCGTGTCATTTCAGAAACAAGCACTTCGCTGGTGCAATAAAGGGTCTTTACGTTTTCTGCGTCAGGATAGTGAGCAAACCAGTGAATGAGATCCAGACTACGCATGCCGGGCATATCCCAGTCGACCAACACACCATCTGGCATATTCTCAACGCACATAGCCTGCGCTTGCTCTGCGCTTGCAGCTTCCACAACCACAAAACCCATATCTTCGATTAAACGACGCGCGACTTTACGAATTACCGGACTATCGTCAGCGATCATAAAAATTTTCATTGTTTTGGCTCCATTGCGCCTAATTCCTTTGACGACCATACTTTAGGGAATAAAAAAAACCGTAAACAAAGGTTCAAAAACCAAAGCTATCCAATTGCAATTGGGCCTATGGTTAGCATTTGGTAAATCATGATCAATAAAGGAGTATCCAGTTTGACCCCGGAAGAAATGAAAACGGCCTCTGGCCCAGACTACGGAAAGTCATTGCAACAAATGGGGATAAACCTGCTCGTTCGTGATGTGGAAAAAACAGCCGCGTTTCTAAGTGAGATTCTTGGCACCCAAACGATCAGAGCCGATTCAAGTTTTGCCATCATCTCATATGGCAGCCAGCAATTCATGCTTCACCAAGATGCCACATATGGCGAAAATGAACTACTATCCCTACTTCCAGAAGCAGGCACGCGCGGTGCTGGGATTGAAATCAGGTTCTATGAAACTGATCCAGATTTGGCAGAGGAAAAGGCACTTGCATCGACTGGAAAATACGGTTGCAGTATCCTCAGAACCTGCTCTGACAGGCCTCATGGACTGCGGGAATGCTTCATTTTGAGCGAAGATGGCTACTGTTTCGTTCCAAGTAGAAAACTAACCATCTGAAAAAACAGGCGTTTTCGCTGTTTTTTCCGAAGTGTGACATAATGCACATTCAAGGTTACAATATTTTGTTAGTTTCCAATCATCGAAATCAACAACGCATACACATACGAAACAACGGAGGCCCACAATGAATACGTTCAAAAAATCGGTAATCGCATTTGCAACCGTCGCAATGCTCGCTGCAACGGCAGTAGCTCCTGCTCATGCTAAATCCAAACATTGGAAAAAAGGCATTGGCGCAGGCATCGGTCTTGGAGTAGGCCTTGGTATTGCAGGTGCGCTGTTGAACGGTACTCGTCAAAATAACAGCACTGTTTATGTTCAACAGCCACAGGTTATCGTTCGCCAACCTGTATGTCGTTGGCAACAACAGCCAGTATACAATCAATATGGCAATTTCGCAGGATACCAAAATGTTCAGGTCTGCAACTAAGCAGAGCTGAAAGATTTCAAAGTTTGCAGGCTGGGTTTTGCGGCGCGGTTAACGCCCCAAACCAAACCACGAAACCCAGCCTCGCAATAAAAAACCGCCCCTTAAAGGCGGTTTTTTTGTTTTTTTCTACAGACTGAATTTACGCTTTGGGGGTGGCTTCAAACACGACGCTATCTTCACTCAACTTTGCCGAAACAGAAAGGCCAGCAGCTTCAGCCAGTTTTAACGTGTAAAGCGGCTGAACCGCATGAGCATCCAAATGCTCTTCAAATGTACCATTCAGCAAATCCAAAAACACCGGAGGCACTCGGGCATTTTTGCCAGTCGCTACGATTTTGAAACTTGGGCTGCCATTGGGATCAACAAAACTTGCAGAAACAACGCCGCCCCGCGGAATGGCATGAAGCGACACAAGCAACATATTCAGCAAAAACTTAACTTTGTTCTTAGGCATCAACGCCCGTTCACCAGACCATTCCAACGACGTTTTCTTTTCATTAGCAAAATAGGCGAGAGCCACACTTTGCGCGTCACCCGTATCAATATCAGCGCCTGCTGATCCTGCAGCGCCAAAGGCGATGCGGGCAAATTGTAAGCGCGCTGAGGCGTTTACAGCCGATGAGCGGATTAGCCCCATCGCTATTTCTTTTGTTTCCGCATCCGTGCTGTCTTCATCCAACAGCTCCAAACCGTTGGCAATCGCGCCTACTGGCGAAATAATGTCGTGGCAAACCCTGCTGCACAAAAGTGCGCCCAGATCCATGGCGGAAATTTCAGGTAAATTTGGCATATCAGTCCCCGATAAAAATCTAAATGGCCTATCCAAACGCGCCAGACAGGATCAATTCACGGCACATTTGTACCGAATCACTTTGTTCACACCAAAGCAGAGATACACAATCACCTGTTTTATTGAAAGAACACACCCAAACACGGTTTCGCAGATCATTCCCTGCAAATCATCGGGGCTTGAGACACTGTTTAAGCCATAATTCCTTAAGAAAAGATGGTTTGCCACTTAAAGGTCACAATTGATTCACTTTCTGGCAAACAATTTCCTTCATACTTCCTTCACCACGGCGGAAACCTGCAATTAACCAAAGCGATGGTCGATTGCACCAAACCAAATGCCAAACGCCGAATGACCGGAGAATTTTAACAATGCCTATGACACTCAGAAACGCACTTGCGAAAAAAGCTTTTTCCATTCTGATTCAGCTTGCAGCCTTTATCATGCTCTTTTCTGTACTGATTGCTCACTCAGAAAAAGCCAATGCCCAAGCCTCCAGCACCTATACAGCCCAGGAAGTTATTGATGCGGGCCATAACTTTTTTGGCAAAACATCAGGCTCAATCGCTGCAGCCATTGAACAAACCTTTGGCAAATATGGTCTTCCTAATGGATATATTCTTGGCGAGGACGCAGGCGGCGCTTTCATCGGCGGTCTTCGTTACGGCGAGGGAACCCTATATACAAAGAATGCAGGTGATCACAAAGTCTTTTGGCAGGGTCCATCCATAGGATGGGATTATGGCCTAGATGGCAACCGCACCATGATGTTGATCTATAATCTTGCAGACATCCCTTCCCTTTATCGCCGTTATTATGGCGTCAGCGGCTCAGCATTTTTGGTCGGCGGTGTTGGTGTTACAGCCCTTACCAATCAAGGCGTACATCTTATTCCGATCAAAACAGGGGTTGGTGTTCGTCTTGGCGCAAATATCGGTTACTTGAAATTGACCCAGCAGCCACGCATCAATCCTTTCTAAGGAAAATCCGCCTAACGAAATTATCCAAGGGGCCATTTTGGCCCCTTTTATTTTGCGCATTAACTCAAAATCATCTTTTTTCCCGTCTAGGGTGACATTCGATGGAAATACAAATCCATTCATGCGATTATGATTTACAGACTAATAATTCTATCAGAGGCATTGTAACTTGTTCGAAGGTTTACTTTATTTCGTATTGGGCTTCCTGGCTTCGGCCCTAATCGCCCTTATGGTTTCACCAGTGATTTGGTCACGGGCAGTTCTGCTCACTAAGCGCCGCATTGAAAGCTCGGTGCCACTGACACTGAACGAAGTTCAGGCCGACAAAGACCAGCTTCGCGCCGAATTTGCCATGAGCACCCGCCGTCTCGAACTTTCCATTGAAGAACTGCAAGACAAAGCATCCCGTCAGGTCATTGAAATAAACCGTAAACGCGATGAACTGACAAAACTTGCCAGCGAGAGCCGCGAGAAAATCAAAACCGTTGAAGAACTGGAAGCCCGCAGCGCAGACCTTCGCTCTCGTTTGGCTGAGCGCGAAGACGCCTTTGCCAGAGTTTCAACGGACTTACACAAAGCCAAAGAAGATCTTGAAGCCCGCGCACTTGACCTCGATCGTTTGCAACGCACCGTGAGCGATACGAGAGCTGACGCAGATTCCAAGCGAATCGAACTGGTCGCCAAACAAACCAATCTTGAAGATCTGAGCGATAAGACAGCTGCCCTTGAAAAAGAACTGCAGAAGCTTCGCGACAATGCACGTAAAACAACCATTGAATTGGAAAATGCTAACAACAGCATCACTGATTCAAATGAACGGTTAAACCGCCTGCAAAAAACCAATGCTGATCTTGAAGAAAAATTGCAGCGCCGCGAACGGGATATCTCTGAAATCAGATCAACCGACCGTTCCGAAGAAGATTCCAGTACAGAGCTGACCCGTCTATTGATGGCAGAACGCAAGAAGACCGACGCGATTGAAGCCCGTCTTGCCAAAACCACTTTGCGCATGGAAGC
The DNA here is from genome assembly GCA_017854535.1 of Nitratireductor sp. GTDB lineage: Bacteria > Pseudomonadota > Alphaproteobacteria > Rhizobiales > Rhizobiaceae > Salaquimonas. The sequence goes on along the minus strand of JAFMHL010000011.1, from coordinate 71,798 downwards.
GCTGTTATCTGATGCCTCTAACGAAAATGTCAGCCGCGCTGTTGAAACCCTGAACGCAGAAAAGGCCGACCTGCGCAAAAAGCTGAATACGATTTCCAATGAGCGCGACAAATTGCTGAGCGAAGTTACCTCTTATCGCGAAAACACGGGCCTTGAATGGGATACGGAGCGCAAAGACAACGCTATTTTGCGTGAGCGGATCAATGATCTTGCTGCCCAAGTGACGGCGATGACTGCGACAATCGAAGGCCCTGATTCTCCCATCAATGAGATTTTGGAAAAAGCAGAAAAAATGGAAAAATCCAAAGGTGCCAAGACTTCGCCCAATGGCGACTCTCTTGCTGACCGTGTCCGCGCCTTGCAAGATGCGGCCCGAACAAAATCAGCCTAATCTCGCTACTGTATTTTGACTTTGCCTGAGATCTGCCCTGATCCAAGATCGTAAAGCCACAGCTCTTTGCTGCCATCTTTAAATCGCAAGTTCAGCAGGACACGCCCATCAGCTTCTGAAGCAGATAAAACCAGCGTGTCATCCGGCAAATCGAGTATATGCTCAAAACCGGGCTCCACCGGAACCCTTGCCTGACTTGCAGATGTTGCCACAGCTTCAACAGGTTCATCACCGTAACCGCCAATTTTGTAGACAATTGCCGCTAACACGGCCATAAGCGCCAACATGTTGAGACCCATAAACACGGCACTGAATTTAATCAGTTTCTTGCGCACTTTTTCTGTAGCAGGATCAAGTGGCTTTTCTTCTTCAATTTCGGTTTCGGCATTCATGGATCAAATTCTCCATTGGAAAAAATCATTGCTCCTGCTAGCACACCGCACACAAGAGACCTGTGATGTCCGATAACCCAGAAACCCACGGGAAAAAAGCCTTTAGCGTCGATGAAGGCGCAAATGGCATGCGATTTGATGTGTTCTTAACGGAAAAAATGCCGTCCCATATTTCAAGAACCCGCGTCAAGCAGTTGATCGAGGGCGGTAGTGTCACGCTTGATGGCAAAACCTGCTCGTCCGCCAAGACAAAGCTTAAGGGCGGAGAGTTGATAGAACTGGTTATTCCAGAGCCAGAAGACGCAACGCCTCTGCCAGAAAATATCCCGCTGGAAATTCTGTTCGAAGATGATCATCTGATCGTCATCAACAAGCCAGCTGGCATGGTTGTTCATCCTGCCGCTGGCAATTGGACAGGCACGCTGGTCAACGCCCTGCTCCATCATTGCGGCGAAGGGTTCAAGGGCATAGGCGGGGTGAAGCGCCCAGGCATTGTCCATCGCCTCGATAAAGAAACCTCCGGCATCATGGTCGTTGCCAAAACCGAAGAGGCACTTTCAGGTCTCGCTGCTCAATTTGCCGATCATGGACGCACGGGACCGTTGGAGCGCGCTTATCTCGCTTTGGTCTGGGGCGTGTTGCCCCACAACAAAGGCACGATTGACGCGCCCCTTGGCCGCTCCTCCAACAATCGGTTGAAACGCGCAGTGGTCAACATCACCCAGCAAGATGCACGCGAAGCCATCACCCATTATAATGTGGTACGCCATCTCGATGGCAAAGGCGAAGGCCAGGCAAATGCATCCCTCGTCGAGTGCATACTGGAGACGGGCCGCACCCACCAGATCCGCGTACACATGGCCCATATCGGCCATCCGCTGATCGGTGATCAGGAATATGGCAAGCATTTCGAAACAAAAGCAAATGCCCTGGACGAGCGCGCATCAAGCGCCGTTAAAGCCTTTCTTCGCCAAGCGCTCCACGCAGCGCTCTTGGGCTTCGAACATCCCGTAACAGGCGAGCATTGCCGCTTCGAAGCGCCGATGCCGGAGGATTTTGAAAAGCTGATCGAGAGTTTTGCGTGAGGTAGACCTCACAACAAATTTGTAAGTCCACATTACGATTGTCAGCCCAAATTGGGCATTTGACCCTGCAACCTTTACTATCATTCACATTCTATTTTTGGGCTTTCGTGTTATATATCTCTGTTAATGGGAGATTCAGAGAAAATCTCAATCCACTAGACTGACGGTTTTGGATTGAAATCGGAATTGAATATATTTCAGCAATCTCTTTGACGATGGAAAGCCCAATTCCTGTGCCAGGTATGCTTTCATCAAATCGCTTGCCACGCTCCATCATTGAAATGATTTTCCCTGTTTCTATGCCGGGACCATCATCTTCAACAGTAAATAGAAAGGAGGAAGGGGAAGTTTGAACTGTGCCAGTTATTGTAACATTGGACATTGCCCATTTGCTAGCATTCTCAACGATGTTGCCTATCAGTTCCCTTAGGTCATGTGGATCCATGGCTATCAATGTATGATCGGGTAAAGATACGTCCCAATTGATTTTCGCGGAATTTGGAACACGTTTTAGTGTTTTCACAATGGCATTTGTCAGTTTGGTGACGTCGGCATCTGATTTGCGGGCATCAGGTGTCGGCGTGAGTTTGCTTCTTAGCAATTCATGTCTGATGCTGGATTCCATTAGTTCGCTTAAGTCGACGATTTCTTGACCAGTGGATCGGTCTCCCTCTCGTATGAGTTTTTCTCCGTTGGACCGGATCGCTGTCAGAGGTGTTTTTAAACTGTGTGCCAGATCGCCTGAACGCTTGCGCGCGCGCGCCAAAGCATCTTGCTGCGAGGCAAGCAAATCATTCATTGCTTCTGTTAGGCGCGCGATTTCACTGGGAAACACACCTATCAGGTTTTTTGCCTTACGATTTTTTACATCATCAAGTGCAATGGATACTCGGTCGAGTGGGCGCAATCCAATTTTTACCTGAAGATATGTCCCTAACAACAAAAGGCTGCCAAGAGCCAATAAATAGGGAACCATGTCTATTAGAAACTTATCGCGAGCATCGCTTATAACAGACTGATCCATCGCTGCCGCCAGCCTTAACATTCTAGCGCCGCCTGGTGCCGCGGCAACCAACGAACGTTCGTGAACAATAACTTTGCTGTTTTCAGGCCCTTCAAGAATATACCGGTGTATTGTGGCAACGTCATGGACATCGTCAGGGAGCGCCAATACCGTGTCCCAAAGTGATTTTGAGCGCAATTGCCGCCCGACTTCGCTGTCGTCGATTTGCCAATAAAGGCCACTATAAGCATGATCAAACCGCAAATCTGAAAGACCGTCAGGGGGCGTCAATTGTCCGTCAGCGGTAAAATCAATTTCGGCAGCTAGTTGATTGATGTAATTTTTGAGTTCCTCGTGCACACGATGTTCCAGATTTTGGCTAAAAAGCGCGAGGAATATGAACCCAGCCAAAACCAGAACAACACCGACTATAGCGGCCGATAACAAAATAAAGTTTGTCCTGATGGAGCGCATCTATTCCGCCCTATTTTCCAGAACGTAGCCGAAGCCGCGCTTGGTCTTGATAATATCGGTACCCAGTTTTTTGCGAAGACGCCCAACGAGAACTTCAACGGAATTACTATCGCGCTCAAAGTCCTGAGCGTAAAGCTGATCGGTTAATTCCATTTGTGATACCACCCGGCCATCCTGTGTTGCCAAATAAGTCAGGCAACGCATTTCCATCGGCGTCAGTTTTACTGGTTGCGCATTTACACTTACAGTTTGATATCTTGTGTCGATCCGAATGAATCCTACAGAAATCACAGATGACGCTTGGCCCGATGATCTGCGTATTATTGCGCGTAGCCGTGCGAGTAACTCCTCCATCTGAAAAGGCTTGGCCAAATAGTCATCTGCGCCAGCATCAATGCCTTCAACCCGCTCGGCCCAGTCGCCGCGAGCGGTCAAAATCAAAACAGGAACTCTCTGGCCATTCTCACGCCAACGTTTAAGGACAGACAAACCATCCATGACCGGCAAACCCAAATCAAGAATAATTGCTGAATAGTCTTCGGTATCTCCCAAAAACCATGCATCTTCCCCGTTGTCAGCTTGTTCAACAAGATAGCCGTTTCGTTCAAGCACCTCGCGCACATTTCGACTGATTAATTGGTCATCTTCAACGAGCAGAATACGCATTAGTCGTTCTCTACGCTGATGATGCGCCCTGTTTCTGCGTTCAGATAGATTTCTATAAGGCGACCGGATTGGCTGATGACTTTGAACTCATAAATCCATTCTCCATTTTCATGCTCTATTTCAACATCAACAATGTTCGTGCCAAATTGCTTAACGACAATTGATTTCAATTCGGAAAATGGCAAGATTTTTCGATTGTTTACCGCGTCACGTAATGCACCCAGCTTTTTCTGCTCACCGGATTTACCTGCTTGAAACTTACCGCGCCCAGAATCGTCATCGTCATCGTCATCATCTTTGTCTGCGTCCCCGTCGGAACGATCATCATCCTTGCCCGCCCAAGCATAACCATTGCCGAATCCAGGTAAACTGAAACGGTCACCGCTTTGTAGTGCGAAGCACAAAGTTAGAACGATAAGTAATGCCCAGCGTTTCATCAGATTCTTATAACACTCCCAAGCTGACAATTTGCTGAAATTTTTCGACAGGTTTCCGTCATGACAGGTGATGTAGAACTTCTCCATCAGCGTCGAACCCGTCAGCTGGTGAAACTCTAACTCAAGGATATATTATGAAAAAGCTACTTATCACAACCGTCTCTGTTCTTATGTTCGCCGCTGCCGCTCCTGCTTTCGCGTCTAGCGATGACGACTGTGGTTACACGGACCGCTCTACATGGATGAGCGAAGATGCTCTCAAAACGAAAGCCACTGCCATGGGCTATGATGTCAAAAACATCAAAGTTGAAGATGGCTGTTATGAGATCTATGCCATCAAGGATGGCAAGCGCGTTGAAGTCTATCTTAATCCGGTGACAGCAAAAATCGCCCGCGAGAAATTGGATGACTAAAATGTCATATCAAAAATCCGGTCGCGAATTGCGACCGGACTCAGTAAAAGTATGGGATCTGGTTATAAGAGTTTTTCATTGGTCACTTTTAGCATTGTTTATTTTTGCTTATTTTACCGGTGACGAATGGGATCAGGCCCATGAATGGGCTGGCTATGGAATTGCGGGCTTGATTATTCTGCGCATTTTCTGGGGCATGATTGGTTCAAAACATGCCCACTTTTCAGACTTTGTATATCGCCCCACCATCGTTCTGGCCTTCTTGAAGGATGCCATTAGACTGAAAGCAAAACGCTACATAGGTCATAATCCTGCGGGAGGGGCGATGGTGGTTGCATTAATGCTCGCGATTATCGCAATTTCTGTCTCCGGATATATGATGAAAATGGACATGTTCTGGGGAGAGCAGTGGGTTGAGGACGTACATGAGGTTTCGGTAAACGGAACTCTTGTTCTCATCGCACTCCACATAGCAGGTATTGCATTGGCAAGCTTCGAACAAAAGGAAAATCTAGTGAAATCCATGTTTACAGGACGAAAACGCCGAAACTAACATTTGCGTTTCTACGCTGCTGGGTGGTCAATCATACTGATGGGCACCCAGCGTACATTATAGGTTCAAAGTACTTAAAGTAGGCTTTTGCAAGTACCAGCTATCCTTTAAATTATACCTTGAGTTAATCAGTCATCGCGGCAGCTCCGTCCCGCTTAACCAACCTTCAAAAAGTGTTATGGTTAAAATCACCCGCCCTTCACATTTCCGTTTATTACAAAAATTTCATGCAATTGCCGCATTAGATATTATATAAAGGTGCTGCGGATGCCGAAAAACGGGTCCACAACGGCTTGCCAGAATTCTGGAAGCTGGAGGAAAAAAAACGAAGGAGGGTGCTAACATGGCCCAAACATTACCAAGTGTAACCCAAGGCGATTACGGCCTGTCGAGATATATGCAAGAGATCCGCAAGTTCCCCATGCTGGAGCCGGACGAAGAATATATGCTCGCAAAACGCTATGCAGAATATGAAGACAAAGACGCTGCCCATAAAATGGTAACCAGCCATTTGCGTCTCGTGGCGAAGATCGCCATGGGCTATCGCGGCTATGGTTTGCCGATTGGCGAAGTGGTGTCTGAGGGCAATGTCGGCCTGATGCAGGCGGTCAAGAAATTTGACCCAGAGCGCGGTTTCCGTCTTGCGACCTATGCCATGTGGTGGATCAGAGCCTCTATCCAGGAATATGTCCTGCGCTCATGGTCGCTCGTGAAAATGGGTACAACCGCTAACCAGAAGCGCCTGTTTTTCAACCTGCGCAAGGCCAAAAGCAAAATTCAGGCGCTTAATGATGGCGATTTGAAGCCTGAGGAAATCACCGAAATCGCGACCCAATTGGGTGTGCGCGAGGATGAAGTGGTGTCCATGAACCGCCGTCTTGGCGGCGATGCTTCGCTTAACGCGCCGATCAAGGCAGCTGAAGGCGAAAGCGGCGAATGGCAGGATTGGCTGGTTGATGAAACCGACAATGCCGAGCAAATTCTGGTGAAACAGGATGAGCTGGATGCCCGCCGTGAAATGCTGGCTGGTGCCATGAGCGAATTGACCGAACGCGAACAGCGCATCTTTATGGCGCGCCGTCTTGAGGACAGCCCGATCACGCTGGAAGAATTATCCGGTGAGTTCGATATTTCCCGCGAGCGCGTGCGCCAGATCGAGGTGCGTGCCTTTGAAAAAGTGCAAAAAGCCATGAAGGCTGCCGCCAAGGAATTGGCCAAGCCAACCGCTCAACTGGAACATGTCAGTTAAGACTCACAGCTATAAGAAACGAAAAACCCGGCTCATTGGCCGGGTTTTTTTGTGTGAAGTAGTCGATCCAAAATCTACTAAGCGAATGATCTCAAGAATATCCCCCTCTGCCCTGTCGGCCATCTCCCCCCAAGGGGTGAGAAAGCGTGTGGCAAGATTTTGCGTTTGTCTATCTCCACCCTTGGGGGGAGATGTCACGAAGTGACAGAGGGGGGTAATGTCATTACAAAAACCAAAGACAATCGCTTACTTGATCTCAACCGCATAGGTTTCAATAGCAGGCGCATTCTTTGTCAGTCCCGATGCGCGCATGAATTCAGCAAAACGCTCATAGCGCCGCGTATCAAGGGCAGCCGGGCGTTTGGCAAGACGCGGCAATGTATCAAACCATGCGCGCTTGTTCAGCTCATTGTTCAAATCAGGATGGGCCTTGAAGAAAACATCCAATGCCTCTTCAGGGTGGTTGGTGATGTACAAAGTTGCATTCTCAACAACGTCCAGAAAGGTGCGAAAACGAGGATCATCTGTGCGGTCGTTTTTCGAAACCAGAATCAGCTCATCATAAACAGGAACACCATTTTCTTCCGGATAAAATGCTTTGCCCGGATGGCCTTCAATATCCAGCTGGTTCAGTTCAAAATTACGGAACGCGCCAATCACCGCATCTACTTTGCCAGTAATCAAAGATGGCGAAAGCGCGAAATTGATATTGACCAATGTCACGTCACTCAACGACAAACCAACGGTTTGTAGCATGGCCCCAAGCACAGCATCTTCGAAGCCGCCCACAGAAAAGCCTACCGTCTTGCCCTTAAGATCTTCCAGCTTATTGATCCCGCTTGCTTGCAAAACAACCAACGCATTTAGCGGTGTTTCTGCAAGGGTGCCGATGCGGGTTAGTGGCAATCCCTCATCCACCTGCACATGCAATTGCGGCTGATAGGAAATCGCAAGATCGGCCTGCCCTGCAGCCACCAAACGCGGCGGCGCGCTTGGATCAGCTGGTGGTATCAATTCGACATCAAGACCTGCCGCGTCAAACATTCCCAGCTCTTTGGCAACGATCATCGGCGCATGGTCAGGATTGACGAACCAGTCCAGCAACACGGTCAGCTTTTCCGCTGAATAAGCCTGAACAGGCGCCAGCATCAGCATGGCTGCAAGTGTAAGTATTCGAAACATTATATTCTCCAATTTAAAAACGAAACAGGTAAAGGTCAGGTGGAAGCTTCACGCGACCACCACAAAAAGTAATCTGCGCAATGAACAACAATCCATCGCAGAAAAAACGCGCAAAATGCCAAAACAATAAGCGAAGCAAAAACAACATCGGTTTGGGTCCGAGCATTGGCCTGCAACATGACGAAGCCAAGCCCACCTGCAGCGCCAGCCCACTCACCAACTATGGCACCAATCGGAGCAATGGTTGCAGCAACTTTCAGCCCGGTAATCAGTGAAGGCATGGCCGCAGGAATGCGCATCAGGCCCAGCAATTGAAATTTACTCGCCCCCCAATTGGCACCAAGATCAAGCCAAGTGCGCGGGGTTTGTTTAAGCCCGTCATAAAATGCGGAAGCAACGGGAAAAAATATGATCAGGCTTGCCATGACAATTTTTGAGCCAATGCCAAAGCCGAACCAGATCACCAATAAGGGCGCAATGGCAAAAACCGGAAGCGTCTGTGTCGTCACAACGATTGGCATCAAATAGCGATCCAGCATGGGAAATTGCGACAGCACCAAAGCAACAAAAACACCGATAGAGGAGCCAATGATAAACCCCAAAACCATCTCATTGATGGTGATCAAAGCATTGGACGCTAGATAAGACGATTGAGTTTGAAAAACGCGCGCAACATCCAGGGGCGAGGGAAATAAAAACCGCGCTGGCTGAAAAATCCAAATACAAACCTGCCAGGCAAAAACCAGCACGGCCAACACAATCAAGGTTTGCAAAAAAGATGTTAGAAAATGGTTTTTTGCGTCAGCCAATTTGTTTCCCTATTCAAAGAGGGAAACAATAAGCGCTATCTGGAAAGCAGGCTTTCGCCAATTCCATCCCTTCGCCGGCATTATCCGGAGCAGGTTCTCGATCCCAACTGGGGATCAAGGGTTCAGCGCTAAACTGTCTCAGCCAACCAGACATTTGTCTGATCAAGCACCCCTTGGAGTTTTTTACTCATAACCCAACAGGTAGGCACGTGCAACTGAATACCATCGACGGTTCAGCCTAACGATTTTTCCAGTCAGCAAGCGCTTTGGCAAAAACTTCCTTGCCTGTTACACCTTTTTCAAAGGTCAATAAGGCACGACGCCCGGTAACATAAGTCACGGGAACGTCCACCCAGTCGCCATTTTCCAATAGGCTTAGATTGGTCTTTTGCGCCTGATCAAGATTGTTCAAAGCAATCCAGAAAAACCCTGTATCAATACGAACAGGAATGCCAACAAGGCTCTCGCCCCGCGCTTGCTCATTCGCTTTCATGACAAAGCGGGAAATATTATCAATATTTCCGCCGGAAAACTCTGACAGAGGTGAAAATGCCAGTTCAATTAAATGGCTGGCTGATAGAGCAGGATCCACATTACGCTTGATCTTCAGGTTAAGCGTGAGCGCCCGGCTTGGGATTTCCAACATACCCTTGATGACCGGCTCAGGCGGAGCGCCATCTTCCGGTGCTTCATCGGCAAGGCTCCAGGTTATATTACCTTCATCCCTGCTGGCACCTGTATTGCCCAAAGCCTCTTCATATAAATATGACTTCTCGCCACTAAGAACCGCACTTTCAGTTGTGGTTGCAGATTCGCTTGCGGTCTCCGTAGTGTTTTCAGCCGTTTGGGTATTCGTATCTTCAACAGCAGGTGTTTCGCTGGAAGTCTCTTCCTGAACTTCAACGGTAGCAGGCTCAGCATCAATGCTTCTGACAGGCTCCGGTTCAACGGCTGTTGGCTGTTCAGGTGCCTCAGGTTTTGGCTTAACAGTTTCGATCTCCACTGGAGCAGGCTCTGGCATGGTTTCGCCATTACCAAGACGCGATCCGTCCTTTGGTGTATCGTCCGCAGTTTCCGCTGCTGGAGCAGGCGTATTGTCCACCACAGGCTCAATGGTATCATCCACATTCAACAGCGCGCGCGTTGCCGATATTCCTTTTTGAGTGACTTCCATAATCGGTTCACGGAAATAATAAGCCCCTGCTGCGGCCCCGCCCAAAAGCAAGACCAACAGGCTTCCGGTTACGACTTTTCCTGCCGCACCTTTCTTCTGCTTTAACGCAGGATGAGGACGTCCGGGCGCAGCACGTTGTTCACGCGGCGCAAAATCATTTTCAAGTTCTGATACAAATTCAGGTGCCGCCGTCCGCGCTTGTGGCGCTGACGCACTTGACGGTGAAACGGCTGCCGCGACAGGTTCAGGAATTGGAGGCGCAATCGGTTCTGTACCCGTAGAAGCAGACACAGCATTACCGAGCACCGCAGGCTCTTCAAAAGATGGTGTCACTGGCCGGGCTGAAGGCGGTTCAGGCGTGGGTTGCGGTGTTGGTTCAGGTGCCACACTTGTGTTTGTTTCAGCAGCTGGTTTTCCAGAGCTCTGGTCGCTAAATGCTTTTAGAAAAGCGTCATAATCTTCATCAACAGATTCAGAAGCCTTAGGCTCTTCTTCAACTGCGGCTGCAGGTGCTGGGCTGTTATCAATCTTCGGCTCTGCTGCTTCTTCAGGTGCAGTGACCGAAGCAACCGGTAAATCAGGCTCCGACACAGGCAGTGGCTCTGGAGTTACCGGTTCATCCGGCACAGGCTCTGCAATGCTGCTTGGCGCTGGCGAAGCTTCTCTCTCTTCTTGCAACTTTTCCAATCTATCCTGATTGGTTTTACCACGCGGCAATTGTCCGCTCAGCATATCGAGCGATTGTTGTTTCCATTCCTGGGTCGTCTCAAATCCTGGATACCCGATCGCAGCTGTTACCCCAGCCAGTTGATCATCGCTCATTTCAGCTATCTGGCTGATTTTTGTAACGCCCTCATCAGCCAATAATTCGGCAGTTTTCTCACCGATGCCGTCAATCAGGATCGGCTCATCAACAAATCCTTCCGGCACAATAACAGGCGCAGGACTTTCAGATGCAACTGGCACAGGCTGAACAGCCGCAGGCGCTTCTTGCACAGGAGCTTCAGCAATCACCTCTTCGAATGGAGTTTCAGCAGCATAACCCGCTTCTACCTGTTGAATGCCTGCTTCCAATTGCTCCATTTGACGGGAGATAGCAGCCTCAGGGGGAACTGGATCCATTGCCCGCAATTTACGTTCAATTGCAGCGCGCGCTTTGTCATAAATAACAAGCCGATTGGCCTGCGTATTATCACCCAAGGCTGAGACAGCTTTGTCTAAAATCGAGATATAATCAGCCATGCAACTCTTCCGAACTCTATTCTTTCTTATTCTAATGATAACTTAGTCGAAACAGCGACAGGCTATCTAGTAGATTTTTCAAACTTTCTTTTAGTCCTGAAAAGGGTCTTGAACAAGTATTGTATCTTCACGTTCAGGACTGGTTGATAGAAGCGCTACTGGCGCGCCGATAAGTTCTTCAATTTGTTTGACATATTTCACCGCTTGAGCAGGCAGATCGCTCCAGTGACGCGCGCCAACCGTTGTATCTTTCCAACCTTCAAAGCTTTTGTAAATCGGAACGACACGGGCCTGTGCCCCTTGGGCAGCTGGCAAATAATCAATTTTCTTGCCATCCAATTCGTAACCCACGCAAACTTTGATTTCCTCTAGCCCATCCAAAACATCAAGCTTTGTCAAAGCAATGCCTGTGATGCCATTTGTTGCTACGGACTGGCGAACCAGAACCGCATCAAACCATCCGCATCTACGTTTACGGCCGGTCACTGTTCCAAATTCATGACCGCGCTCACCGAGAAACTGCCCCACTTCATCGTTCAATTCAGTCGGGAAAGGCCCCTCGCCCACGCGTGTCGTATAGGCTTTTGTGATGCCAAGAACATAACCAACTGAGCCAGGGCCCATGCCTGATCCAGCGGCGGCTTGTCCGGCAACCGTATTGGATGATGTCACAAATGGATAAGTACCATGGTCAATATCGAGCAAAGTTCCCTGTGCGCCTTCAAATAGAATGCGCTCACCTTTGCGTTTCTTTTCATCCAATAAACGCCAAACCGGCTCAATATACGGCACCAGTTGATCAGCTACATCGGTAAGCTCTTTCAAGATCACATCATGAGAAACTTCAGGCTGGCCAAAACCACGGCGTAAAGCGTTGTGGTGATCAAGGAGACGATCAATCTTTATAGGCAATGTTGGTATGTCAGCAAGATCAAGCATCCGAATGGCCCGTCGCCCAACTTTGTCTTCATAGGCAGGACCTATTCCCCTCCTCGTTGTACCAATCTTGATTCCCGAATTCGAAGCCGCATCTTCGCGCAATCCATCCAACTCTCTGTGCAGGGACAAAATAAGCGTGGCATTTTCAGCAATACGAAGGTTTTCAGGATTTACAACAACACCTTGATCTGCAAGGCGCCCGATTTCTGCAACAAGCGCATGGGGATCCACCACAACACCATTACCAATAACGGCAAGCTTGCCGGGACGAACAACGCCTGAAGGAAGCAGACTTAATTTGTAGCTGGTCCCGTCGATAACCAGTGTATGTCCAGCATTATGCCCACCTTGAAAACGCACGACCACATCCGCGCGCTCCGAAAGCCAGTCGACAATCTTGCCTTTACCTTCATCACCCCATTGGGAACCGACGACGACGACATTACCCATTGCAAAACTCCGTATTTGCCATTGCTTGGTACGAGATCAAAACGATCCGGCAAAAGGAGGTATCATAAAGCAAGTTTGACAAAAATGCCGAGTCCCCAGATTGCGGTTGTTATTAGTCCTAAACTGGGCCAAACATCAAGACGGTCAAACAAGTGCCAACAGGTTTTCGTGCGTATGTCAGCTTTCAGATGGCTTTTTAGCCAACCTTACATCCTTTTAGTGCTTACAGCGATTTTTTGGGGAGGCAATGCCATCGCCGGAAAATTGGCCGTTGGCCATATTTCTCCCTTCATGTTGACTTGCATCCGGTGGCTGGTTGCTATGGCGATTGTTTATCCATTTGCCATCCCGCACCTGAAAAGAGACTGGCCTAAGATCAAAAATCAGTTCTGGTTTCTAGTTCTTTTGGGATCAATCGGCTTCACCCTTTTCAACAATTTGATGTATTCAGCTTTGGTTTATACCAGCGCCATCAATGTAGCGATTGTTCAAGCCTCCATGCCACTAACTGTCTTTGTTTTGAATTTTATTCTCTTCAAACTACGGGCAACCAAATTACAGCTTGTTGGCTTCACCCTGACATTGATTGGCGTGCTAACGGTTGCCTCACGCGGCAATCTTGGTGCGCTTCTGGAGCTGGAAGTCAATTTCGGCGATTTGTTAATGCTTACCGCTATTGTCGCTTACGGCATTTATTCGGTATTTCTAAAAAACAAACCGGATATCCATTGGCTAAGTTTCATCACCGTTCTAGGAACTTCAGCCCTGTTTACATCAACGCTTTTCGCATCTTATGAGGTGGCATCGGGTTCTGTTATCTGGCCCGATACCCAAGGCTGGATGGTCGTCATTTATACGGCGGTTTTCCCATCCATTTTGAGCCAGGTTTTCTGGATGCGTGGATTGGAACTTATTGGCTCAAATCGAGGTGGTATTTTCATCAACATCGTTCCAGTCGTTGGATCCATATTTGCAATCTTGATCCTAAACGAACAATTCCACATTTATCATGCTGTAGCGCTGGTCTTGGTGATTGGTGGTGTTTGGCTGGCACAAAAAAAGGCCGCGGAAAAAATCCCGCGACCCGCTAGATAACTACCGTTTCCAGCTGATGATCAGATATCAAATTCCAATGGTCTTGCCTGCTTGAACATCCCACAAGCAAGCAAGTCGTTCAAAACTTCTTCGCTCACAGGCGCATCAATATATAGCAGCGCAATGGCATTGCCGCCCGGCGCATCCCGGCCCAGTTGGAAGTTCGCAATATTAACGCCCGCATTACCGAACACAGACCCAAGCTTACCGATAATACCAGGCACATCGTCATTGGTCGTATAGATCATATAGCGCCCAATCTCAGCATCCAGATTAATACCCTTGATCTGGATAAAGCGCGGCTTGCCGTCAGAGAACACAGTCCCCGCTACCGAGCGATCTTGCTTTTCGGTGATCACACGGATTTTGATATAGCTATCAAAAACGCCTGATTTATCCTGAACCGTTTCGGAAATTTGCATACCCCGTTCTTTCGCCATCACAGGCGCAGAAACCATATTCACATCGGACACCTGACTTTTGATCAGGCCAGCAATCGCTGCTGCCGTCATGGCCTTAATGTTCATTTTGGAAACGCCGCCATCATAGGTGATCTCCACTTTCTTGACCGCTTCTTCCGTCACCTGTCCGACAAAAGCACCCAAATGCTGGGCCAACTTCACAAACGGCACCAGTTTCGGCGCTTCTTCAGCCGTGATCGATGGCATGTTCAAAGCATTGGAAACAGCACCTTTTATCAGATATTCCGACATCTGTTCTGCCACTTGTAGGGCTACATTTTCCTGAGCTTCTGAAGTTGCTGCGCCTAGATGCGGTGTACAAACCACGTTTGGCAAACCAAACAATGGACTTGCTGTAGCTGGCTCAACGGCAAAGACATCAAATGCTGCGCCAGCAACTTTGCCAGCTTTTATAGCTTCGGCCAAAGCGTCTTCGTCCACCAGACCGCCGCGGGCACAGTTGATGATCCGCACGCCATCTTTCATTTTAGCGATGGCGTCCTTGCTGATGATGTTTTTGGTTTTGTCGGTCAGTGGCACATGTAATGTAATGAAATCAGCACGGGCCAACATATCGTCCAGCTCAACCTTCTCAACGCCAATTTCATCAGCCTTTTCCTGTGAGAGAAATGGATCATAGGCAAGAACCTTCATTTTAAGGCCTTGCGCCCGCTCAATGACGATCTTGCCGATATTTCCAGCCCCGATGATGCCAAGATATTTACCAGTAATCTCAACACCCATGAATTTGGATTTCTCCCACTTGCCTGCCTGCGTTGAAACATCAGCCGCAGGGATTTGGCGGGCACAAGAAAGCATCAAGGTAATGGCATGTTCAGCAGTGGTGATCGAATTCCCGAAAGGCGTGTTCATCACCACGATGCCTTTGCGCGATGCTGCGGGAATATCGACGTTATCAACGCCGATACCAGCACGCCCGATTACCTTTAGTTTGTCAGCAGCGGCGATAATTTTCTCCGTCACTTTCGTAGCAGAGCGAATAGCTAGACCATCATATTGACCGATTACTTCAAGGAGTTTTTCTTTGTCCTTGCCAAGATCAGGCAGATAATCGACCTCAACGCCATGACGGCGAAAAATGTCGACAGCAGTTTCGGAAAGTTTGTCAGATACGAGTACGCGAGGTGCCATCATGGCCTCCTAAAAATGGGAATAGAAAATGAAATTAAAGAGCTGCGAACTAGGCCGCAGCTTTGAGTTTTTGAATAGCGTTTTCAAACGCCCAGTTTAGCCATGGAAGCAGCGCTTCAACATCCGTCCGCTCAACAGTTGCCCCAGTCCAGATACGAAGTCCGGCAGGTGCATCACGGTAGTGACCAATATCAAAAGCAACGCCTGCATTTTCCAATGAAAAAGCAACCTCTTTGGCAAAGGCGGCCTGACCGGCAGGGTCCAACTTGGTGACCCGTGGATCAACAAAAGTCAGACAGACAGAAGTGTTTGATCGCGTTGCCGGATCGACCGCAAGAAAATCAAGCCAAGATGTCGCTTCTACAAATTTCCGGATTGCATCAAAATTGTCATTAGCCCGGCCAATCAATGCTGGTAACCCACCTAAAGACTTGGACCAGAAAAGCGCATCGATGTAATCTTCTACGCAAAGCATTGAAGGGGTGTTGATGGTCTCGCCTTTGAAAATACCTTCAATAAGCTTGCCACCTTTTGTCATCAGAAAAATCTTCGGCATTGGCCAAGCTGGCGTATAGGATTCGAGACGTTCAACAGCGCGCGGAGAGAGAATGATCACCCCATGAGCGCCCTCACCACCCAGCACTTTCTGCCAGGAAAAAGTCACAACGTCGAGTTTTGCATAGTCGAGTTCTTGCGCAAAAGCAGCTGAGGTCGCATCGCAGATCGTCAATCCTTTGCGTTCAGCAGGAATGAAATCAGCATTGGGAACACGCACACCAGAGGTCGTGCCATTCCATGTGAAAACCACATCGCGGTTACAGTCGATGGAAGAAAGATCAGGCAGATGGCCATAGCCAGCCTCAATCTTGCGCACATCTGTTAGCTTCAATTGCTTGGTAACATCGCTCACCCAGCCAGAACCAAAACTCTCCCAGGCAACCATATCCACACCGCGCTCGCCAAGAAGCGACCACATGGCCATTTCAACAGCGCCGGTGTCAGATGCTGGCACAATGCCGATGCGATAATCATCGGGCACCCGCAAAACTTCACGGGTCAGGTTAATGGCTTCAGCAAGTTTGTTCTTGCCTTCTTTGGACCGATGCGAACGCCCCAAAGAGGCATCGCTTAATGCTTCCAGCGTCCAGCCGGGGCGCTTGGTGCAAGGTCCTGAAGAAAAACGGGGATTTGCCGGACGCACTGCCGGTCTTGAAATATCTGTCATGTGTCTACCCTCACAGATAGTTAGCCTCTCGTTGGGGAGAGGTGGCCCACTGACGGTTTTAGATAAGGATGTGTCGCCTGTCAACAAGGATTATGGGCCATTGCGAAAATTCTCGATGATAGTTGAAGTCACAAAAAACCCCGCATCAGCGGGGTTCCAATTACTTAATTTAGGGGCAAACTTGCATTACCAAATTTCGTAACGAAGGCCCAATTTCAATTCATGAATTTCAAGATCAGAGAATTTTGAGCTGCCCTGTGGGCTTCCTGGGCCGTTTGCGTCTTTTGCAACCACTTTGCCACCCTGGATATTGGTATATTTATAACCAAGATCCATTAGCCAATTTTCGCTCAAGCGATAGTCAAATCCGGTGGTTAGCGCATAGGTGAAGGCGGTTGTGTTTTCGCCGTCATAGCTTGTTGTCGGGCCAGTGTAGGTTTCTGGATCAGCAGTTAATCCTGAGTGAGCGCCATAGGTACAGTCTTCACCGGCATCCACAGTACAATAAGCATCAGAATCGTAGCCGCTCCACTCAAGATGTGTAAGGCCGATACCACCGCCTAAATATGGTGAAAATCCACCATAATTACCCAAAGAAACATAGGCATTGGCCATCAAAGTATTGCGATCAACCTGAGCGCTGTCTTCAGAGTAACAATCACCCTCGGTACCAAGTCCGCCACAAAGCGTTCCTACACTGGTACCCTTCCAGTCATGGCCGCCGCTAGTCTCGAATGTCAGGTCAGCACGAAACATATCGTTGAAAGTGTAACCAGCACCAATAGACCAAGAACTCGAATTGCCCAGTGACTGACTATCATAGTTATATCGCGCATCGCTGTAATAACTCAGTGTCGATTCGGTCGACATCGTGTAGCCGATATCACCGCGCAGATACCATCCAGAGCCATATTCAACATTGGTAAAAACACTCTTCGGTTGAACCGGATAGTTCATGTCTGCAGCATGAGAAATTCCCGCTGTAGACGATAGAAATAGTGATGTGATTAAAAGAAGGCGTTTCATGGCGTGATACTCAATTACTGGTGAAATCGGGTTGTGCATTTCAGGGTCGATTGGTTTCAACCGACCCTGAATAATTGATTAGTCGATCATCCAACGAACACCGGCGCGAACTGTATGGATTTCGATATCTCCATGCTCACCTTGTGTTCCAGACAATGTGTTTCCTGATTCGAAGTTGAACATGTCGCCACCTTCTATACGTGTATATGAGTAGCCGGCATCAAGTTTCATGTTGCGGGTCAAGTCGTAAGAAGCACCAGCATGGAGCGCCCATGCAAAACGCCATCCATCCTGACCACTGTGCTTTGTGTCATGAAATGTGTTGTAGTCTTCGCCAGCGCCGTTCAAGCAGTTACCGGCAGCATCACAGCTGACATCATTGTCGACATCTTTCCACTTGATGTGTGCGCCACCGATACCAGCACCCACATAAGGTGTGATACCTGAATAGTTGCCAAGATCGACATAGGCATTTGCCATCAATGTTGTAGCCGATACGCTTGTATCATCAGAAACAGAACATGTATCAACCGTTGCATCATCAGCGCTCAACAGGCCACAAGCAAAAGACCCGCTGCTTGATGATCTGCCGTCAAAGCTCAGATTGTTGTACCTGGCCAAAGTCGCATCTACACGGAAATAGTCGGTAACCTGATAACCGATACCGCCTTGCAGGCTCCATGTTTCGTCAAGGTTCGCCTTGGAAAATTTAGAAACGGTATAAGACGGCGTAATCGGATCAAACTGTCCGAAAGTAACATCTTCAATTTTAGCATGGCTGTAACCTAGATCGCCACGTAGATACCAACCACCGGTATGAACAGTGCGAACTTCAGGGATCAACTCAACGACTGGCGGCTCAATCAAGTCAGCTGCGTTGGCCAAAGCTGTGCTGGCTAAAAGGCCAGCCACAAGAGTAGAAAATTTCATTACGTTGCGCATTGAAGCACCCTTCCATATATGCCCGGTTCGTTCCGGAAATTACTCGAAAACTCAAAATGCATATTCCGACAGAAAGGTTAAAAGCCGCTTAACCGTGTTTATTAACGTTAAAAAATGTGGTTAATATTTTTTAACTCACTGGAAATGCTAATAAAAATTTATTAGAGCAAGAAGCAGAAAAGCCCGGCGACAATGCCGCCAGGCTTTCAAAATGATTTTTTTATGATTTAATTGATGTTAACTAGGCTGCCGTTTTTTCAACGACACCAACAAGACCGTCAACGATATTTTTAACCAGCGAGCGATCATCGCCCTCTGCCATAATACGAATTAAAGGCTCAGTGCCAGAAGGTCTAATAACCAAACGTCCATGGTTACCAAGCATGGATTCTGCATCCTTGATAGCTTCCATAACCGTCACATTTTCCAGCGGTTTGCCAGATTTGTAGCGAACATTTTTCAAGATCTGCGGCACTGGCTCAAACTTCTTGCCCACCTCACTTGCCGGGCGATTGGTTGATTTCATAACCGCCATAACCTGCAAAGCCGCAACCAAGCCATCTCCAGTGGTCGTGAAATCAGAAAGCACAATATGCCCCGATTGCTCTCCACCAAGATTGTAACCATGATCGCGCATATGCTCGACGACATAGCGATCACCAACTTTGGTGCGTGCAAGATTAAGACCTTTGTCAGTTAAAAACCGCTCAAGGCCCAAATTTGACATGACCGTCGCAACCAATCCGCCACCAGTTAACCGTGACATGGAATGCCAATAATCACCGATAAGCGCCAAAATCTGATCGCCATCAATTTCATTGGCGTTCTCATCCACAATCAAAACGCGGTCCGCATCCCCATCAAGAGCAATGCCAATATCAGCGCGTGTCTCATGAACTTTGCGGCGTAACTCTGCGGTATCAGTGGAGCCACAATCGCGGTTGATGTTAAAGCCATTAGGTTCATCGCCAATGGTAACAACTTCTGCGCCCAGTTCCCACAATGCTTCTGGTGCAACTTTATAAGCAGCGCCATTAGCGCAATCGACCACGATGCGAAGGCCTTCTAGCGAAAGCGAACGCGGCAAGGTTCGTTTGGCAAATTCCACATAACGGTCGCGAACACCTTCAATACGGGTTGCGCGACCAAGATCTGTGGCTGAAGCCAGCGCCTCGCTCAAATCCTCATCCATCATATCTTCAATGAGGTTTTCGATTTCATCAGAGAGCTTATAGCCATCTGGTCCAAACAACTTGATCCCGTTGTCTTGAAAATCATTATGAGAGGCGGAAATCATGACGCCAATGTCTGCTCTTACCGAGCGTGTAAGCATTGCAACCGCAGGCGTTGGTACAGGGCCAAGAAGGAAAACATCCATACCAGCTGAAGTAAAACCAGCAACCAAAGCATTTTCGATCATATAACCGGAAAGTCGGGTGTCTTTGCCAATAACCACACGGTGACGATGGTCTCCGCGTTTAAACGCCATGCCAGCAGCCATACCAACCTTCATGGCGACTTCCGCTGTCATGGGAAACGTATTGGCGGTACCGCGGATTCCGTCAGTACCAAAATATCTTTTACTCATTATGATCTTTCCCCGATCCTTATAATACCCAACGAATCCTTACACCATTGTTTCAAAACACGTTTTCACAGTTTGTGACATGAGAAACAATTGATGCGCGCACTGGGTATATTTATCCCTTACCTACGGGAATATCATAGCTGCAATCCCTGTATTTTTAGTCGATAAAAGTGGTTAACGATTGGTTGCCGGCATTATGCTGCACCGCCTTCTCTCAGAAATCATTGATCAGAACGCCGGATACTAAAAAAGGGAGATCAAACGATCTCCCTTTTCGCACCTTATATCCAAGGATTATTGTGGCTGTGGCTTCATATCACCAGTGCCGTCTTCCTTAGGCTTTCTGGCTTTGCCGGTTTTTGGAACCGCTCCACCTTTAGAAGGCGGTGTATCATCCCCCTGATCGCGCTTTGGCGTCTTACCGGCAATCAGATCTTTGATTTCATCGCCAGACAAGGTTTCGTATTCCAACAGGCCCTGCGAAAGCGCTTCCCAATCTTTTTTCTTTTTCTTCAAGATTTTCGTAGCGGTTTCATTTGCTTCATCAATGAGGCGACGTACTTCATCATCGATCGTCTGGGCTGTCGCTTCAGACACATCACTGGCTTGGCCTGGATAACCCATAGATGGTTGCGAACTGCCATCATAAGCAACACGTCCCAGCTTGTCGGAAAAGCCCCATTGGGTAACCATCGCCCGTGCAAGCTTGGTTGCCTGTTCGATATCTGATGAGGCCCCTGATGTGATGTTCTCCTTGCCGAACTTCAATTCTTCAGCAACACGTCCACCCATCATAATGGCAAGGCGTGAAACCATCCATTTATAGCTCATGGAGTAGCGATCGCCTTCAGGCAATTGCATCACCATGCCCAAGGCACGACCACGTGGTATGATCGTCGCTTTGTGAACAGGATCAGCTTCAGGAACATTCATTGCCAAAATAGCATGACCAGCTTCGTGATATGCAGTCAGCGTCTTTTCTTTTTCAGTCATGGCGCTTGATTTGCGCTCAGCGCCCATCATTACCTTATCTTTGGCATCTTCAAATTCAGCCATGGTGACCATGCGTTTGTTACGACGCGCTGCAAGCAATGCAGCCTCGTTCACGAGGTTCATCAATTCAGCGCCTGAAAATCCAGGGGTTCCGCGTGCTAAAACGTGCAGATCAACATTAGGAGCCAAAGGCACTTTTTTCGCATGTACTTTCAAAATCATTTCACGACCAGCAACATCGGGATTTGGTACAACCACTTCGCGGTCAAAACGACCCGGGCGCAACAAGGCAGGATCCAAAACGTCAGGACGGTTAGTCGCAGCAATCAGGATAATGCCTTCATTGGCTTCAAATCCGTCCATCTCAACCAAGAGCTGGTTCAAGGTTTGCTCACGCTCATCATTACCACCGCCAATGCCGGCGCCACGATGGCGTCCAACCGCATCAATCTCGTCGATAAAGATGATACATGGGGCATTCTTCTTGGCCTGCTCAAACATGTCACGTACGCGGCTTGCACCAACGCCAACAAACATTTCGACAAAATCAGAACCGGAAATTGTAAAGAAAGGCACATTGGCTTCGCCAGCAACAGCGCGCGCCAAAAGCGTTTTACCCGTTCCTGGAGGGCCCACCAAAAGCACACCATGAGGAATTTTCGCTCCAAGGCGCTGGAACTTTGCAGGGCTACGCAAAAATTCAACAATTTCTTCCAGATCTTGCTTGGCCTCATCAACGCCAGCTACATCTTCAAACGTTACGCGGCCCGACATTTCGTTTAGCATCTTGGCCTTGGATTTACCAAAGCCCATCGCCTTGCCACTAGACCCTTGCATCTGGCGCATGAAGAATATCCAAACACCCAAAATCACAAACATCGGCAACCATGTTAGTAAGAAGGAGCCCAAAGCAGAGCCTTCAGACAGGGGCGCCGCATTAATGGTCACACCTTTTTCTTCCAATCGCGAAACAAGGGTAGCATCGCCCGGTGAATAGGTTTCAAATCTACCGCCATTGTCGGAATAACTTCCGGTAATCTGCGGGCCTGAAATGGTCACGGAACCAACACGGCCGCCATTCACATCCTCAAGGAATTTGGAATAGGCAACGGTTGTTGTATTGGTTCTTTGCGCCGGGCTTTGGAACAAATTGAATAGCGCGATCAACAAAACTGCGATAATTGCCCAAAGGGCCAGATTTCTAAAATTGGAGTTCATAAATTCTTCCCGCAAACGGGCCACGAGCAAAATCGCCGCGACGCATGGCTTTTACATATGTTCAAGATAGGTAGGAAAGGTGTTCTTGCCAAGGTCAGGCATCTGTTTTTGACCGCATTTCGCCTTTTAATTACAAATTTGGTGAACGCGGGCCTGTCAGACCATTCTAGCTGACGGATTATCAGGCCTCACGGCTGTAAACTTGCAGCCGGATATTGGTCCAGCGAACGCACCCATTGGCTGATGGGTTCATCAAATTGCGGGCAAAAATGCTCTATTGCTGGAGAAGCTATCCGAACTTCAAGGCCATTTGGTAATTTGGAAGCTTCAACCAAGGGTAAATGGGGTGTGGTCCCCCCTGAAAGCGTTTGAACATGCAGGACTGGCGTTGCCCGTAGCGCTGCTCTTGGTTTTACAGGATAGGGTTTGCCTCTCAGCGCTTCATATTCATGTATATGCTTTCGCGTTGCCACTTCCACAAACACCGGCAGTGGCGAACCATTGTAAAGATGCATCCTTCCATCCCAAATCGCAGCCTCGCCAACTTCGAGCAATAAGGACGACTGGTTTCGCGCTTCCCGATAAAAAGCCAGCTGGCCTTTCTTGACTTCAATAATAGCGCCGCCAAGCGTCAATCTCGAGCTTCCCGCACCCAGCGCGACCTCCTGCATCATGTCGAAAAGCTTCAGCAGCCTATGGCGTGGCACCATAAAATTTTGTCCGCCACTTAATGCAATGAGCGTTTGGATGGATTGTGCTGTCACTGGATCAAAGCCGTTTTTCCAGTTTTCATTCACCTCTAATCCAAAATGAAACACCGGACCGGGCTTTACGCTCACGTGATCGTTTAGTTGAGCGGCAACACGTTTGGCCAAAAACACTCTTAAACCCGCGCTGGCTTTTGAAAGTCTCAAAAGTTCTTTTTGTCGCTTCGGCGCTTTTTCGAGAGAACGGCGGATGCGAACCCGCTCATAACTTTCATCCAGATTTGAGGGGTCTTCAATCCACGGTTGGGACATCTCAATGAGAAAACGACGCAAAGCCTGTCGCGTTAGAGTAAGAAGCGGTCTGAAAATTTTAACCCCGCCATACAGATGTGTTGTTCCCGCCATGCCAGAGAGCCCACGCCCATCGCCACTTTCACTTTGGCGCATCGTCCGCATCATAACTGTTTCCAGCTGATCATCTTGGGTATGGCCGGTTAAAATGACATCAGCTCCAATTTCATGGGCGAAATCATCCATCAGAGAATAACGCGATTGGCGCGCGGCTTCCTGAATCCCGAAAGACGGTTTGATCCCCTCCCAAGCAAGGGTGACGTGAGGAATATTCAAACCAGCGCAGACACCGGCAACAAAGGCTGCTTCCGCCGCAGCTTCTGCCCGCAATCCATGATCAATCGTAATCGCCTGCAGACTCACATTGTTTTTCAAGGACCAGATATTGGCCAGCAGCAACAATGCAATCGAGTCACTTCCGCCCGACACCGCAATCAATACTGTATTGTCTGTGGGAATGTTCTTGAAAA
Source organism: Nitratireductor sp. (assembly GCA_017854535.1). GTDB lineage: Bacteria > Pseudomonadota > Alphaproteobacteria > Rhizobiales > Rhizobiaceae > Salaquimonas. The sequence goes on along the minus strand of JAFMHL010000011.1, from coordinate 48,111 downwards.
GGATTTCGGCGTTTAAACTCAAATCGGAAATACCAGAATTTTAGAATTGGCAAAAAGGGTGCTTACTCAGCTATTTTTGCACTTGGCAGCGTTTTGTTCAACGACAATCCGCTTGCGAACAGAATTTGCCATACCAGGATATTTTTTTGGAACTTCCGCATAGGTAGCGCAGGCTAGCTCTCTTTGATCAAGTCCTGCCAAAGAAACGCCCAACTTCAACAGATTTTGAGCACCCAAAGGTGCCTGTGGGTTTTTCTTGTGGTTCTCCAAAAATACTTTTGCAGCGCGTTCATAATCACCTTGAGCAAATAAACTTTCACCAAGCCAGAATTGCGCCTCTGGGTTTTTCACGTCATCTGGAAAATCAGAAACAAACCGCTCAAAAACCTCCTGAGACTGATCATATTGTCCAGCCTGAACATACTGATAGCCAAGATCAAATAGTGCATTTGGCGTATCCGGCAAATCTACCGCCGCCTGTTTGCCTGTCAAATCGATTGGCTTACCCACATTTGAATCGACCAGATTACCATCACCATCAAAGGTCAAAGTCCCGAGGGAAATTGGTGGCTCACCAAGTTTGTTATCGTTAGCACCATCACCGTTTAACAAATCGGTGATGGATTGGTTATTTGCAGCGCCGTCTGATCCACCATTGCTGGCAGTTGGATCAGACGGTTGTGACTTTCCCAGGCTTGGTTCTCCAGCCTTGGCAACATTTTCATTGCCCTGTTTCAAGTCACCGCGATTTTCAAGTTCCTGAAAACGATACTCATTGTCTTCCTGCATTTTGCGAATTTGTTCCTGCAACTGCAGAAGCTGAAACGTCATGTCTTCCACTTTGCCATTGAGAACCCGCATTTGCTCTTCGATCTGCCCCATACGAAATGCAGCATCATCCGTCTGCGCGAATTGCATGGAGTTGGAAGGCTCAACGCTTTTATTAGAGTTCAGCAAGTCAATTGCCGGAACAGGTGTCGTAAAAATTTGACCACTTGGATCGCTCTTAAACGCATCATTCATTGCAGCGCCAGCCGGATTTACCGCTAAAAACAGCGTCCCGACAAAAAGCGCGCTCGCGACGCTTCCCTTCAGATTTTTCTTCAAATTACTTGAAAGTATTTTCATCAAGTTTCCCTCTAATTTATTTCTTCCCAAAACTTTCTTACCCAAGCGCCCCTTAAGAACGGTACTTACTCAAGGTAATATCTGTTTTGTTCCACAAACTCACAAAATTGAACACCTAAATTTGCATCAAACTTGGTCGAAATTTTGTTGGGTAAAAGGCAATCCATGTAATTTTATCAAGAGACTATGGCACATTAAAAAAGGGCGGCCCGAAAACCACCCTTTAAAATTCGTTATGTATAATGGCTTAGCCAGTTGGACCGGCAAGCTGGGTAACAGCCCGGCGGTTTTGAGACCAGCATGAAATATCATCACACACGGCAACTGGACGCTCTTTGCCATAAGAAATCGTTTTGATCCGGTTGCGCGGAACGCCTTTAGCTACAAGATAGTCTCTTGTTGCAGCAGCACGACGGGCACCAAGCGCAATGTTATACTCGCGGGTACCGCGTTCATCCGCATGACCTTCGATGGTAATTGGATAGTTCGTGTACTGGCTAAGCCACTGGCCTTGTTTGTCCAATGTCGCACGCGCTGTTTGCGTCAAAGCAGAAGAATCTGTTTCGAAGAAAACGCGGTCTCCAACATTGATTGTAAAGTCTTGCTGAGAACCTGGAGAAGCTCCACCATTGTTGTTTAGACCTAAGCCATTTGCATTGTCTGGCAATGGTTTCTTTGACGCACAACCTGCCAATGCAAGCCCGACAGCCAAAGCAATGAATATCGGTGATTTGAGAACCGAACGCGCTATTGGCATGGTCCTTACTCCTTTAATGAATTTATTTATCCGTTAATAACCTTAAAGCGGTTAAGGCCGCTTCAAGATTTATGGTAAAATTCCGGTTAATATCTTCAGTGTTCTGATCAATCAAAACACCCGTTCTTTGTTTTTCGATAAAAGCCAATTGCGGCTAATCGATAATTTTTTCTATTCCAATAAAGGCGACCACGCAGGGTCAGACGCAAAACTTGGAGTAGGAATTTGGCGCTCATGTCGGCCCGTAATATCTACAGAGTAGAGTTTAGAACCACCATTGGCACCGCGACTTTCGCGGAAGAACATTAAAACACGGCCATTTGGGGACCAAGTCGGACCTTCGTTGTGATATCCTTCAGTTAAAATACGTTCTTTCGAACCATCTGGCTTCATCACCCCAATCAGGAAACTACCGCCAGATTGTTTGGTAAAGGCAATCAAGTCACCACGGGGAGACCAAACCGGCGTGGAGTAACTTCCGGTGCCAAATGAAATGCGTGACGGCTCACCGCCATTTGCGCCCATCACATAGAGCTGTTGGCGTCCACCGCGGTCTGACTCAAACACAATCTGGCTGCCATCAGGCGAATAAGACGGGCTGGTATCAATCGCATTTGAATTGGTTAGGCGGATGGTCGTGCGCGAACGCAAGTCCATCGTATAAATATTCGAGATACCATCATTATTAAGGCTCATGATCACTTTTTGACCATCCGGCGAAAAGCGCGGCGAAAAGGTCATTCCAGGAAAATCACCCACCACATCATATTGACCCGTCTCGATTTGGCGCAGATACACTTTCGGATTGCCGCCGGCAAAAGACATATAGGTGATTTCTTGATGGGTCGGCGAAAAGCGCGGTGTCAAAACAAGCTCGCCCCCTTTGGAGAGATAACGCACATTCGCGCCATCCTGATCCATAATCGCAAGACGTTTGACACGTTTTGTTTTCGGCCCAGTTTCATCAACAAACACGATGCGGCTATCGAAATACCCGCTCTCACCTGTCAACGCTTTGTAGATTGCATCTGAAATAATATGAGCAAGTCGGCGAGAGTTGTTCGGATTGGTGAAATATTGCTGGCCGATAATCTGCTCATTGCCAAACACATCCCAAAGACGAAATTCCGCTTTCAAACGACCATCACCTTCTTTGGAAACAGTGCCTGTGACCAAAGCTTGCGCATTGATCACGCGCCAGTCTTCAAACCGTGGCACAGCGTTTGGATCAGAAATCTGCTGAATAAAGGCCGCAGGATCGATCGGGGCAAAAAGGCCAGAGTTTTTCAAATTCGAAGAAACAATAGAAGATGTCTCTGCCCCAATATCCCCGCTAAAATTAGTGATCGCAATCGGCAAAGGCTCGATTGTGCCTTTGGTCAGATCCAATTCCAATTTCGCATGAGCTGCAACAGAGATCCCGAAAAGCATCAAGAGCGAAAGGATCAAAATTTTGGCTGAATTCGCAGACGCTCGAAATCCTTTGGCGCCATCAATCAGTGAGGATTTTTTCATATGGATCATAAACATCTCGTTATATTCTTTCATTAAGCGGACTAAACGCCCTTATTTTGCGGCAATATTAGGACGGACTTAAAACATTTGGCTCGGATCAAAGTTTATCACCACTTCGTTCCACACATCATGTTTGCCTTTTGGTAGGTTGAAACCGCGATCATTACATTTCATGATCGCTCTGACAGCACTTGAATCAAATGCATTATTTCCACTGGATTTCGTAACTTTCGGCCGTCCGGTCAGCTCAGCATTTGTATCAAGGTTGAAAGTCACCGAAGCTCTTAGCTCTTCAGCGCCATCAGCTCCGCCTGGTAACGACCAGCATCCTGCTAGCTGCCCTAAAATGGCATCCATCTCGCTGGTGCTCAATTTACCACTTGTCGAAGGCTTGGATGTGCCCAAGGAAGCCGTCTGGGTTGATTTCTTTGCCCCTGAAGCCGTTGGCGCTTCTTTGCTTTCAAGCGCCTTGGTTATATCGCCAATCGGATCACTTTTGTTTTCAGACGAAGCCGTTGTGGTTTTGGCTGGTTCGCTTTCTTTCTTGCGATCAGTAGTCTCAGCTTTTTGCGGCTTGGCAGTTTCAGGACGAGGCGAAGGCACAGCTTGCACTTTTGAAAGAGAGGCAAATTGCTCTCCGGTTTCAGCAACAGGTGTTTCCTCGGCAATAGGCTCAGGCTTTATATCGACCTTAGGCTCATTGACTGCAGCAACTTCATTGGTTGGCGCAGGTGTTTCTTTTTCCACTGGTTGCGCTTCAGGAACAACCTTTGGCGCAGGTTTTGGAATTGGCGCTGGCGGCGGCGCTTCCGTTTTAGCAACTTCAACAGGCCTATCAGCCGGTTTGGGCGCGGGTGCAGATTTCTCATCAACCTTAGCTTCACCCACATTTTCAGCTTCTGGAATAACATCAGGCCGTTTTGTCGGCGTGGGAGCGGGCGTTTCACTCAGTTCTGCTTTTTTGTCTCCGGCAATAGATTGGGTGATTTCTTCAATCGGCACGATATCAACGGCCAATGCTTCAACATCATTGACCTGCAATGGCGTAGGCGCAGAAAAGCTCAGCAATCCCCAAGTGAGGATCGCTACATGAGCTGTACTGGAAAGAGCAACGCCGATTTTCATTTAAGCAGATGGCCTCTTAATTATTCTGATCTTGCAAGGTGACCATTGCCAGCTTTTTGTAGCCAGCTTGAGACAACAGTCCCATCACACGCATGACAGCACCGTAGTCAGCGGTTTTATCGCCGCGCACATAAATCCGCTCTTCATAGCCGTTTTTCGCAATCGCGGTCAGTTTGGCAACGATCTCGTTCATTGGAATTTCTGTTTCCTGCAGATAAACCTGACCCTGCTCGTTAACAGAAATCGAAATCGGTTGAGTTTCTGAGTTAAGCGCTTTTGCCTGTGTCTCTGGCAAGTCAATCGGTACGCCAACTGTTAGCAAAGGTGCCGCCACCATAAAGATGATCAAAAGAACCAGCATCACGTCAACAAATGGCGTCACGTTGATTTCGCTCATCATGGCATGACGTTTGCCGCCTCGCCGACGTCTTCCGCCTGAGATACCTGAACCGCCTGTGGACATTCCCATCTTGAATTCCTTCGTTTATCTTTTGGTACTAACCTGCATCAGCCTATTGCTGACGGCCATTTTTCTCATCAATTTGACGGGATAAAATGGCGGAAAACTCATCAGCAAATCCTTCCATGCGTCCGGCGATCTTGCCCGCATCAGAGGAAAACTTGTTGTAAGCGATAACCGCTGGAATAGCCGCCATCAAACCAAGAGCTGTCGCCAAAAGCGCTTCAGCAATACCAGGCGCAACAACGGCCAGATTGGTGGATTTCGAACCAGCAATCGCCTGGAACGATGTCATGATCCCGACAACTGTTCCAAACAGTCCGATAAACGGAGCCGCAGAACCAACCGTTGCCAAAAAGCCCAGACGCTTTTCAATTCGTTCCATTTCTCGGGCCAAAGATACATCAAGCACTTTGTCGATACGGGTCTGCAAACCAATTGGCGAAGATGCGCCGCGCTCAAAGCTCTTTTTCCATTCGCGCATGGCCGAAACAAACAAGGCACCCATGCCCGTTGGCGCTTTGTCAGATAAAGAGCGATATAATTCTTCTAGAGATCTTCCTGACCAAAACACTTCTTCAAAGCGATCCAGCTGTCGGCGTGTGCGAGCAAACAATAAAGCTTTGTCGATCATGATCGCCCAGCTCCAAACCGAAGCGATTAACAGACCGATCATCACTAGTTTAACGGTTAAACCTGCTTGGGCGAACAAACCCCAGAGAGAAGTATCATGGGTAGCTTCCAAAGCACCTTGAGTAACTTCCTGTGCAAAGGCTGCTGATATGGCAAAAAACGTCATCCCGCTCATGGGAAATTCCCTGTCTAATTGGTTTTGGTCTGAAAAGTCTGATCGACCGATGCTCTCTAAATGGCAATCCTGTCAAAAATCTGACCCATATCGTTCCAAAAGCTGAAAATCATGGTCAAACGAAGGCGTGAACCGTTTCGGCACACATTCCGCATTACTAAACGGTATTAATGCTTGATTAGGGTAAACGAAGCGTTAGGATTCACTATAACAGGACGAGGATTTTTCTTGCAAATTCCGTATTAATATGTACGTTTATTGAAAAACAGTCCTTAAAGGAGTTTGAGAATGCCAAGTATCGAGTTTCTTCTAACCGCCCTCGTCGTGGTTCTTTTGCCTGGAACCGGGGTAATTTATACTCTGGCCGTTGGTCTTGGCAGAGGATTTGGCGCAAGCATTGCCGCTGCTTTCGGCTGCACCTTTGGCATTGTACCAGCCGCAATAGCCAGCATTATTGGTCTAGCAGCCATTTTTCATACCAGCGCCCTAGCCTTTCAAATCATCAAATATCTTGGCGTAGCTTACCTCATGTTCATGGCTTGGAGTATTTTGCGCGAATGCGGCACCCTCGATGTGAAAGAAAACAAAGATCCGGTTCCCTATTCCAAAATCGCTATGCATGGTCTGGTGATAAACATTCTAAACCCTAAGCTTTCTCTCTTCTTTTTGGCATTCCTACCCCAGTTTGTTTCAACCAGCTCGCCAAATCCAACCCCTGAACTGGTCGGCCTTGCATCTATCTTCATGCTTATAACCTTTATAGTATTCATCCTTTATGGAGGTTTTGCAGCTTTGGTTCGTGACGCTTTGATCTCAAAACCAACCATTATGGTCTGGATGAAACGCGGCTTTGCCGGAGCATTTGCCTTTCTAGGTTTGAAACTGGCTTTGTCTGAACGGTGGTCTTAAGAAATGCGATTTGAGAAACTGGCTTTGTTGCGTATCGAGGCTGCCATGGAAGACGGAATGTTCGATAATCTTCCCGGCGCTGGCAAACCCTTACCGCCAATTCCAGAAGGCGATTTTATGGAGCATTTTGGTGCCAGACTTTTAAAAGAATCCGGCGCACTACCACCAGAAGTGAACTTGAAAAAAGAAATCCTGACTGACGCCAAAGCTGCTGCAGAAATGCCAGAAGGTGAAGAGCGGGAAGAAGCCCTCAAGCTGCTTAATGAAAAACGCATGAAATTGGCAATGATGATGGAACGGCGTTAGATAGCAGCACACAAACTACGATACCAAGAGACTCTTGAGAAACGTTCTGGTCCGTTCGTCTTTGGGTTTGGAAAATATCTGGGCAGTCTTGCCAGACTCAACGATTTGCCCACCATCCATAAAGCAAATGCGATCTGCCAGTTCTTTTGCAAAGTTCATCTCATGGGTTGCCAATATCATGGTCATCCCTTCGTCACGCAAAGCTCGTAATACATCCAGCACCTCATGAACCAATACCGGATCAAGCGCCGAGGTGATCTCGTCGAACAACATGATTTCAGGGCGCATGGCGAGCGCTCTGATGACAGCGACGCGCTGTTGTTGACCGCCCGAAAGCTGGTCCGCATATTTGTGCATATGTTCCTTTAGTCCGAAACGGGTAAAGAGTTCTTCCGCCTGCGGCACCAATTCCTCACGAGATTTTCCCAATACTCTTCGCGGAGCAAGCAACACATTTTCAAGCGCATTCATATGAGGAAACAAATTGAAGGACTGAAACACGATACCGATGCGCCGTCTTATGTCACTCAAATCCAATCCGGGTTCTGAGATGTCCTTGCCATCGAGATAAATATAACCATCATCAATCGGCTCAAGGCAATTCATGCAACGCAGCAATGTGGATTTGCCAGAGCCGGACGCCCCGATCAGACACACCATCTCACCCTCGGCGATATCAAGATCAATGCCGTTGAGCACCTGATTTTTTCCGAAGGACTTGCTGACCCCTTCAAGGCGGAGTTTAACTTCGTTCATTGCGCTGCTTGTTCATGAGGTAATCGGCATATCGGGTTGCAGGAATAGTAAAGGTCAAAAAGATCACCGCTGCCACCACATAGGGCGTGAAATTGGCAAACAGGCTTTTGTAAATGCCCGCCTGACGCAGAACTTCCACCGGGCCTATGAAAGATAAAAGCGCAACGTCTTTTTGCAGGGCGATCAGCATGTTCATATTGGCCGGAACCACTCTTCGGATCGCCTGCGGCAAAACAATATAACGCATTACATCGCGCTCACTGAGGCCGAGTGAAAGCGCTGCTGAGCGCTGGCTTTGATGCACGCTTTCAATGCCTGAGCGCAGGATTTCGGCAACATAGGCAGAATAGGTCAGCACTAGCGCCACTGTTCCCCATATATAGGGAGAGTTCCATGGCCGCGGCAGACCCAACCCCGGTATGCCAAAGCCGATCAGATAGATGACAAGAACAACGGGAAGCCCTCTGAAAATATCAACAAAGCCAGCACCAAAAACACGCAGAGGAAATAATGCTGGAGCAGTCACTGAACGAGCCAGCGCAATTAACAGACCTACAAAGGCAACCAGCGGCGCGGACCAAAGAAAAATCGCAATATTGAGGGTGAACGCGTCCAGCATTTTTGGTAGGCTGCGTACAAAAATATCCCAGGAAAAAAAGCTCTTTTGAACTGCTACCCAGCCAGGTGCGAGAGGCACCAAAACCACAAGAGCGAGCACAATAAACACTGTGCTGGCTGATGCAATGATCAAGGCCCGCCGTTTCTGGCGGGCCTCATATTGAGCGCGTCGGTTCACAATAAAGCCTTTACTTGACCACCCTACTTAACCAATGGAACGTCAGTTGCGGCTTGCAACCATTCGGCTTCGATTTTTGCCAGCGATCCTTCTGCCTTCAATGCTGATAGAGCTTCATTGACACAAGTCTTTAAAGCACTGCCTTCAGCCATCAACATGCCAAACTGATCAGGGTTTTCTGAGCGGTCCGCAGGGAACTGACCGATAACCGCGCCGTCATCCATCAACACTGCTGCCGTAAACAAAGCCGTCGGCAAATCGAATATCGCCGCATCAATCTGGTCAGCCTGCATGGCTGCAATCACATTGGCATTGTCATCATAAAACAACGCATCGCTTTCAGGCTGAATAACATCGGTCACAACCGGCAGAGCAGTCGTTGCCTGCATGATACCCCATTTTAGTTTTTTGAGCGCAGCCATTTCAGGTTTCAATCCGCCTTCAACGGTCTTCTTGCGCACCAAAATAGCAGCGGCAGCTGAGTAATAAGGATCAGAAAAATCCACGACTTTTTCACGGTCCTCGGTGATTGAATATTGCTGTAAATTGAAATCGAAGTTTTTGACGCCTGGTTGGATTGCTTCATCAAATGTTGTGCGCACCCATGTCACATTTTCTTTTGCAAAACCCATCTTCTCCGCAACCGCATAAGCAACCGCAGCCTCAAAACCTTTGCCGGATTCTGGTGCATCATCATGCACCCAAGGATAGTAGGCAGGATTGCCCGTAGCGACGGTCAACTTGCCCTCTGTCATAGTCTTGCCATCAGCGCATTTATCCATAGCAAAGGAAAGACTAGGTGCAGCAAACAATGCGCTACCCATCAAAATGGTGAGTGAAATTTTTCTAAGCATTTGGTACCCTTTCAAACTGTGGAGATGTGCGAGATAAAAAATTAAATTAAAGGGATTTCATCCCAAGGCAAGAGGCAGAGATCATTTAGTAAATGATTTCGCCTTGCGCCAATCTTCAAATTTTATTGATCAACCCAATATGCCAACGACCATAGCCGGGTTGTTCAAGGACAGCAGAATGATCGTTAGCCAGGTGGCGATTGTTCCCCAATATCGCCCCTTTGGAAAATGATCTGTGAAAGCCATCGCATAACCATGGGCAACCCTTGCCAGAAAATAGACGGCAGCCAAACCTGCTATAAAGTAGAAATGCGCACCCTGAAGTTCTGCCAATAAAAAGAGCGCGATCACAAACGGCGTATATTCCGCGAAATTGGCCATCGCACGCATTTTGCGAATTAAGCCCTCATCATTGCCATCACCTGTTCCGACCCCGGCAGATCGCCGTTGATCCACTACTTTAGCTCCCAATACCAATAACCATAGAGCCAAAAGGGACGTTAAACCGTTGTTATAGGTAAGCTCATTTCAAAACTCTTTCTTTGGTAATTTCAATAGTTAAATTTTATCCGCCAAGTTTTTCGCGCAGATCATCAGGGAAGCGCTTAGCCCCGCCCCCATGGTGAATGAAGGCAACTTCCACATCAGCCCCAAGCAACATAACCTCGCTGCCATCAGGCTCTTTGCGCAAAACCTCCTGACGCAAAAACGAACGGGCACCTGTCAGCTTTTGCAAAGTCGTCCGCACAGTCAACAAGTCATCGATTACCGCTGGCGGGCCAAATTTCAAATTCATCCGGTGGATCGCAAAGGCTGATTTTTCTTCCGCCAGATCTGTATGGAAAACATTGAGCAGACGCAGCCACTCCGTGCGCGAGCGTTCCATATATTTCAAATAATTGGAATGATACACCACGCCGGAAAAATCCGTATCTTCATAATAAACGCGCACCTCCATCTGGTGGCCTTTGCCATGTTCATTGTCAATGAGATGATTGGAAAGTTCAGCTTTTTCGCGGGACATGGGTAGTTTCCATTTGGCGTTTTTCTTGGCTTCCCCTATGTGCCATATTTGTTAAGCTAGAGACAAGGCCAGCTATCACATTAGAAAAGACCCATCCAAAATGCCCAAGCTTTCTCAGATTTTTGTACACCCGATAAAATCATTTCCCGGCATCAGTCTTGATACGGTAGCATTGAGCAAAGGCGAAGGCCTGCCCAATGACAGGCGCTTTGCCATCACCAATGGAATCTCAAACACAATGGACGGCGCTTGGCTGACCTGTCGTTCATTTTTCATCAATGCAGTGAATGAAGGGCTGTTGAAATTTTCCGTAGAGATGGACGACGATACAATACGCATAAGATCTCCCGAAGGCTTGGGGCTTTCATTGCGCATTGGCGATCCGGAGGGCCTCGCGATTGCTAACCGAAGGCTGGCGGATTTTGTCAGTTCCCTCAACCCAAGCGACGACATGCCAATGCCTGTGATAACCGAGCGAAGCCAAATGCAGGGCGCACTTTCCGGCTATTGGGATTTTAATGATAGCGGCATTTCCTTCATGAATGCAGCCTCCTTGAAAGCTGTATCCAACGCCATGGGCGAAGATCTTGATATCCGCCGTCTGCGGGGAAATTTGATCATTGGCGATTTACCCGCTTGGGAAGAATTTTCTTGTATTGGCAAATCCATTCGTATCGGTTCAAACGGACCGGAGCTTGACATACTGCGTCCTGTAAAGCGCTGCCCTGCCACATCGGTCAATCCCGAAACAGGCATTCGTGATATAAAAGTTCCTGTTGCTTTGATGGATCATTTCGGCCACGCCTTTTGCGGCATCTATGCAAAAGTAACCAAGCCGGGCCAGATCAACACCGATGAAACGATTGAAGTAATCGGTGATGCTAAAACGCCTTTGGTGGAAGCAGCCAATCCGGCAGACTCAGACTATAAACTTTGGCCAAAGCAAGCTGAAGTAGTCTCGCATATTTCATCAAATACGGGCGCTGAAATAACCATCAATGCTGCGGGTCCTTGGCCGCTGCCAGATGCAATCGTCGGCCAACGCGTCCGTTTTCACATCGGGCAAGATTTGATCGGGGTAGCCACAGTTCACGAACAGCGCGACCATTCAACTGTGCTGCATGTGGAGCCGTCAGAAACCAGTGATCCGGCCACCGCTTATTTGTTGGAGAAAGTGAAGGCCGGAGATAGGCTGATTGTAAGCGGACCGTTTGGGCGGGGTTAGTCTTCCCCCTCATCAAACATCCCGATCTGAGCGGCGGTCATGCCTGTGGGTGCGGTGAGGCCGAGATGTTTCCAGGCATTGGCCGTGAGAATGCGCCCGCGCGGGGTGCGCTGAATAAAACCCTGCTGGATCAAATAAGGTTCGATAATGTCTTCTATGGCATCGCGTGGTTCTGATAGAGCTGCGGCGATGGTCTCAATCCCCACGGGTCCGCCGCCAAAATTGCGGGCGATCTGGTTTAGATAGCGTCCATCCAACTGGTCAAGCCCGCGGCTATCCACTTCCAGTCGGGTTAGGGCCGCATCGGCAATTTTCGCGTCAACAATTTCTGCTCCGGCCACATCGGCAAAATCGCGTACACGGCGCAACAGCCGTCCGGCAATGCGCGGCGTGCCCCGAGAACGCTTGGCAACTTCTTTTGCCCCGTCTTCACTCATGGCAAGCTGCATTATCCGCGCACCGCGCTTGACGATCTGAAGCAATTCTTCGTCCGTATAAAAATTCAGCCTAACGGGAATGCCAAACCGATCTCTCAAGGGAGTGGTCAAAAGCCCAAGACGCGTGGTCGCCGCAACCAACGTAAACTTCGCCAGTTCGATTTTCACAGAACGCGCGGCAGGTCCTTCACCGATGATCAGGTCAAGCTGATAATCTTCCATGGCAGGATATAAAATTTCTTCGACCGCCGGAGACAAACGATGGATCTCATCGATGAACAAGACATCGCGGTCTTCAAGATTGGTAAGCAAAGCTGCAAGATCACCTGCCTTAGCGATCACAGGACCGGAGGTAGAGCGGAAATTAACGCCAAGTTCCTTCGCCATGATCTGCGCCAAGGTCGTCTTGCCCAATCCGGGCGGGCCGACAAACAACACATGGTCCAGCGCTTCGCCGCGCCCTTTTGCAGCCTCGATGAAAACCTTCAGATTTTCCCGCGCCTGCTTTTGGCCGGTAAATTCGTCAAGCGATTGCGGACGCAAAGAAGTCTCAAGGTCGACGATCTCGTCTTCGCCTTTTTTCTCACCGTCTATGATGCGTTCTGAGGGATTCATGTCATTCATGGTTTAGCCATGCCTCATATATGGATTACTGCCAAGTCTCATCCCGCCAACTCCTTCAAACCCAGTCTGATGAGTTTGGCGCTATCAGCATCTTCGCCTGCATTTTTCGAGACTTTGGAAACAGCGCCTGATGCCTGTTGAGAGGAATAGCCAAGATTGGTCAACGCTGAAACCGCATCCATAACGGCTGAATTTGCATGTCCGGAACCGATATCACTTTGCAGGCTGATTTCCGCTGCCGCAGCGCCTGAAAATTTAGGCGCTTTGTCTTTCAATTCGCTGACAATTCGTTGAGCAACTTTAGGACCAACGCCGGGAGCGCGCGACACCATGCTCTTGTCTTGCAGCGCAATGGCCGAGGCGATGTCTGATGGCGAGAGGGTCGCCTGAATAGCAAGCGCCACTTTTGCACCTACTCCCTGAACCGATTGCAACAGCTTGAACCAGTCCCGCTCCAACTCGTCCTTAAAGCCAAAAAGTTTGATCATGTCTTCGCGCACATGGGTCTCGATGATCATCGTGATCGCCTCCCCCACTTGCGGAAGAGTGCCAAGCGTGCGCGCTGAACAATGGGCCACATAGCCAACGCCTTGCACATCGATCACCACATGGTCTTCGCCAATCGAATCCACAACGCCTTTAAGTTTGCCTATCATGGTGTCTCTTCCATTTCGCCGATCTTGCGAAGCGCGGCAATCAACCTGTCGCGCTCTTGGGTCAAACCCTTATAGGCCAGTTGTGCAGCATCCAGCACCTCAAGGGAAGCAACAAATCCGGCACAAATATCAGCGCGATTGTCCTGTTTTGCAATTGCGGCCAGCGGATCAATATGAATACGAACTGTAAACAATATATCGCCAGACACAGGTAATTTTCGTAAGGTCTGATGTTCAACGCGCATAAATGCCCCAGCGCCCAATGCGCCCTTTTTCAAATGCTCGGCAGCGCGATCATCATGAAACAACTCATTGTCAGAATAAACCGACCAGTTGAAACGCCTTACGGATTGCTCGGTTTTTAAATTATCGAAGATACGAAAGATCATTTCCGCGTTGCGAGACCCGGGCCCAAAGTCGGGAACCGGTTTGTGAATCTCATCCAAAGTTTTTGAAAATTTTTCCAAAAGGCTCCAGCTTGAAGGAAAGCAAAGGGAAGCCGCAACCAACCGCCAGCCATTCACGCCTTTGCGCATGAGAAGCAGATCTTCTTGAACCAGTTGCGAAGCTATTTCTAATGGCGGCAAGGCAGCATTTAAATCAATGTGATGGTCCCCAGCTTTGAACACCTCAGTTTCTTCGCTATGAGTATTTTGGTGATGTTTTTTCAAATGAGCCGCGAGCAAATCCAGCGCTTCTTGCTGCGCCTGTTCAGTTCCAGCTTCCGCGGCAAAAACCTTGTCGCCATAGAGCGTTTTCAAGCGCGCTTTTTCATCAAGATAAAAATCCAGATGCTCATCCACCTCTATCCAGTCGGCAGGGTCCAATGGCACTAACCCGATTTTGAACAAAGGATGCGAACCGTCAAAGGGAATATGTTTCATAGCGCTATCCGCTCAAGCCAGATGTTTTGCCAAGCGCTTTTTAAGAGCAGCAGCGCCCCGATGATGGGCATGGCAAATCGCAATGGCAAGAGCATCTGCTGCATGTTCACTGTCAAATTTTGCCTTGGGCAATAAAAGCCCGACCATCATCTGAATTTGCTTCTTGTCTCCATGACCCACACCAATCACGGATTTCTTGACCTGATTAGGTGCGTATTCAACAACCAATAGCCCAGCCAATGCAGGAACCAGCAGGCAGACACCCCGCGCTTGACCCAGTTTCAATGTAGCTGCGCCATCTTTATTCACAAAGGTATTTTCAACAGCAGCCTCAACAGGCATTTGTTCATGAACAATTCCAGCCAAACCATCATGCAACTGACAAAGCCGTGAAGCCAGATCCAGCTTCGCATCAGATTTTACCGTTCCAGAAGCAACAAACCGGAGGGAATTGCCCGCAACGTCAATCACGCCCCAGCCGCAATTGCGAAGTCCGGGATCAATCCCAATGATACGAATCGTGCCTGTCATGACGTTTTCCTAGCAAGTTTTTGGCAAACATGCACTGAAAATGTGAACAAAACAGAAACAAAGCGCCTTGTGGAATGAAATTTAGCTTGGCACACTCTTTTTTTAAATTGTTTGTCGAATTCAATGAACGCCATTCGTCTCTAGGTTGGAAGGGCAAAAACGCCCCCAGAACAGAAAAGGAAAATACCATGCAATATATGCTTGTGATTTATTCCAATGAAGCTGCAGATCCTCAACCAGGCACTGCAGAATTCGGACCCTTTATGGCAGGATATCAAGCCTTCACCGAAAGAATGAAAAAAGAAGGCAAGTTAGTGTCTGGCGATGCTTTGCAATCGGGATCAACCGCAACAACTGTATCAGTGCGCAATGGCAAGACCCAAACTATGGATGGTCCTTTCGCTGAAACTAAGGAAACTCTTGGTGGATATTATCTGTTGGACTGCAAAGATCTGGATGATGCGCTTGCTTGCGCCGCGATGATACCAACAGCCAGCTATGGCCGTATTGAAGTTCGACCAGTAGTGGTTTGGGAGTAATACAAACCCGACCCTGCTTGCCTGCGAATTGAGTTTTATTCCGTGCTGCAGGCAGGGTTGCAGCATTGTCATCAATTTCATTTGTAAAAATATGAGGTAACCAACATGCAATCTCTACTTGAAACACTGCCCCAACTTGCTGCTTATCAACCTGCTCTGGTTGCCCTGGCAATTTTATGTCTCGCTATTCTTGTTCAGAGTTTTCTGGCCGGTGTGCTGGGCTTGGGCAAAGGCGAAGAAACCCCAGGAATGCCTCTTAAAGGTGATCATACCAAACTCTCTTTCCGTACAATTCGTACCTACGCAAACTCCGTTGAAAATTTTTCTGTATTCAGCGCAAGTGTCTTGCTTGCAATCATTGCTGGAGTTGGTGCGGCAATTGTAAACTGGCTTGCCATAATCCATGTCGTTTTGCGGTTGGCTTATTGGGCAGTCTATTACAACGGTGTTGGCAAAGTCGGTGGCGGCATCAGAACCTTCACCTATGTTCTTGGACTTCTTGCTAATGTAATCCTTGCGGTACTTGCAACTTACGCATTTATTGCATGAAATCAGAACCGCTGCCTCATTCAAAAAAAGCACGATCGGAAATTGAAACCACCGTTCGTAAAGAATGGGGCCGCATTCTGGCCTCACTGACCAAGACACTCGGAGATCTTCAACTCGCCGAGGATAGCCTTCAAGATGCAGTTGAATCTGCATTGCAACACTGGGGTAAAAACGGCTTACCTAATTCTCCACCTGCTTGGCTCATTCAAACAGCCAGACGAAAAGCTATCGACCGCTTGCGGCGTGTAAAAAACTTTTCAGGAAAGGAAAAAGAAATCACATATCTGATGGAATTAGATGCATTAGATGCCGCCAAGGACCATCTTGAAACATCTGCTTCAGATATTCCTGACAAACGTCTGGAGATGATCTTTACCTGTTGTCATCCCTCAATCGAAGAAAAATCACGCATCGCGCTCACACTAAGAACCATTGGCGGATTGACGACACAAGAAATTGCCAGTGCTTTTTTGGATAAGACAGAAGCCATGGCAGCGCGCCTTACAAGAGCAAAAAAGAAAATTGCCCTTGCTGGAATTCCCTATGAGATTCCAAAAAAAGAAATTCTGGCAGATCGACTACGGTCCGTTCTTGATGTGATCTACCTCATTTACAATGAAGGGTATTCCAGCTCCCATAGAGATGAGCTTATTCGAAGTGAACTATGCGACGAAGCGCTCCGACTTTCTGCCCTGATTGCATCACTCATGCAAAACCAAACAGAAGCGCAAGGCCTTCATGCATTAATCCTACTCCATGATTCGCGCCGCCCATCACGTCTTGATGACACAGGAAATTTTGTATCGCTTGAGAAACAAGACCGGTCAAAATGGAACAGAGAAAACATAAAAGCAGGCAAAGTTATTCTGGAAAAAGTACTGACAAAAGGCGCCATCGGCCCCTACCAATTACAAGCGGCCATTAGTGCTTGTCACGCAGAAGCCGAGGCTTGGTTCAAAACAGATTGGGGCCAAATTCTCGCATTATATGATCTTCTTTATGCACTAGAGCCTTCTCCGGTAATCCGTCTCAATCAAGCCTATGCCCTTTCCAATCATAGTTCCTGTGAAGAGGCGCTGAACTGGCTTCATCCGCTTGAAGGCGAATTGAATACGTACCAGCCGTTTCATGTTGCTAAGGCCGACTTTCTCAAACGCATTGGAAAGTTTGAAGAGGCGAAGCAATCCTTGCTGAAAGCAATATCCCTTTCAACAAACCACCAAGAAAAACAGCATCTGGTGAAAACCCTTGCGCAGCTTGGAACGCATTAAGTTTCACCCCATCAGACTTAACTGGCATGAAAAACAAACTGGCCAATGAGATAATCACCAACTGGCATTATCGCAGCATGTGCAAAACCAAATAGGCTAAATGCATGATCGACCTTATGCTAGCCCATCTTCAAAACCCATTGGCGCAAATCGTAATAGCGATTGTCTTTGCTTCAGGGATCATACGCGGATTTTCCGGCTTCGGATCAGGCATGATCATAGGACCCACTGCAAGTGCACTTTTTACACCAAAAATCGCTTTGGCGATGATTGCCGTTTTGGACACCATCCCAACTTTATTGATCGTCTGGCCGGCAAGGTATCACGTAGTCTGGAGAGAAGTATTACCAGTCGTTATCGGGTATGCGATTATGGTGCCGCTTGGAGTTTGGTTTCTGACCAGTAGCGACCCAATCTATTTACGCTGGTTCATTTCCATCAGTATCTTTATTGCAATCTCGGTTCTTTGGTCCGGCTGGCGCTATAATGGCCCGCGAGGAAAACCGATATCGTTTTCCATAGGTGGTCTTGGCGGCTTCATGGGAGCTGCCGCAGCGTTGCCAGGACCCGCCGTCTTGATTTACTGGCTGGCAGGAAAGGCAAGCGCAGCGACGGTGCGCGCCAATATGATTTGGTATCTGTTCATAACCGATTTTTTGATCATCATGGGTTATCTATTTGCTGATGTTTTCACATGGAGCAATGTTGCGTTTGGCCTTGTAGGCATGCCCGGTTATTAGCTTGGAATTTGGATTGGGATGAACGTTTTCAAAGGAGCAAGTGAACGTCTTTACCGCAACATTGCTTTTTTGATCATTCTGATTTCAGCGGTCACACCGCTACCACTTCTCGACGCTTTTCTGCGAAGTTAAGCCTCTTCAGTCTCATCGAGTTCTGGCAACTTTCCTACGGGCTGCACCAACAAAAGCCCACTCAACATCAGGCCAATCGCCAGCCATACCCAGCCTGAATAGGTTTCTCCAAGAAACACAATTGCAATAACAATTGCCGCAATCGTTACAACATAGGCAATTTGTGTGGTGAAAACGATGCCCGCATATCCAATCAACCACATGAAGCCTGAGTAGGCGATGGCATGAGAAATCGACGAAACGAACAGCGCCCATTCCGCAGCCCCCCAAGGAACCATAGGATTGATGAACTGATTTGTTGCCAATGCAAGCGGGGTGACGACAGTTAACCCCAACAACGAGGCAGCCCACAATGCAGCCATCGGGTTTAAATTTGGGGGCACCAACTTGGCTACAAAATTACCCTCGACACCATAGCAAAATGGCGCAATCAGCGCGACCAGCACCCAAAAGCCCTGCCCAGCGACAGGCAGGCTGGCTTCCGGCAAAGCAATCATCATCATCGCTGCTACACCAAGAAAAATACCGGCGGTTCGGCTCAATAAAAACCGCTCATTGCCGACACCCAAGGCAATAACAAGCGAGAAAATCGGTACCGTAGAAACTACCAGAGCCATGATCCCGGCGGGTAATTTGGCCGCAGCAAGATAGGAAAAAGAATTGGGAACCAATGTTCCAAAAAGGGCTACACCGGCAAAATACAATAAGTGCTTACGGTCAAACGGCACTTTGATGTTATTTGCCAACAATACTGGGCCGATTAAAACCACTGCAATTGCCAATTGCCAGAAAATCAGTCCAAAAGGGAGATAGCCTGTAGACACAGCGATTTTGGTTAGCGGCTGGGTGGACCCCCACACAAAACCGAAGAATAGAAGGCCAGCGAAAGCAGTAAATGCAAAAGACGGGTTACGCATGTTTCTACCCATCTTTCTTTATTGGCATTACCGAAACACTTTTATGTTTCGAAGATCAATTATACTTCAAGCTTCGCCATGATTTCATCTGAAATATCATAATTAGCAAAAACGTTTTGCACATCATCATCATCTTCAAGCGTATCAATCAAACGCATCAATTGCGGTGCTTTGTCTTCTCCAACGGGTGTCTGGTTCTGAGGCTTCCAGATAATATTCACACTCTCCGCTTCACCTAATGTAGCTTCAAGCGCTTTGGAAACTTCACCAATATCTTCAAATTCGCAAAGAATGGTGTGACCTTCTTCCTCATCGCTTTCAACATCATCAGCACCCGCTTCGATTGCCGCTTCCATAACAGTGTCTTCACTGCCAGCATCAAACTTGTAAACGATCTCGCCTTTTCGGTCGAACATGAAGGAAACGGAACCAGTTTCTCCAAGCGCACCACCGGACTTGGTAAAAGCTGCACGAATGTTAGACGCTGATCGGTTAAGATTATCCGTCAAAGCTTCAACGATCACCGCAACTCCGCCCGGGCCATAGCCCTCATAGCGGATCTCTTTATAATCATCGCCCTCGCCGCCAACACCTTTTCCGATAGCCCGCTGGATATTGTCCTTGGGCATAGATTGGCCCTTGGCATTTTGAATAGCCAGGCGAAGTCTTGGATTCATATCCGGGTCCGTTGTGCCCGCACCCATTTTCACCGCAACGGTGATCTCTTTGGAAAGACGAGAAAACAGTTTGGAACGCGCTGCGTCCGCTCTGCCTTTTCTGTGCATGATGTTCTTAAATTTGGAATGGCCTGCCACGGCGCACCTCTTCAGCTATATGCAATTGCATTGTCGGAAATTTCATGCTGCATATAGACCAAGAAAGCAGGCCGCGTCCAGCGCTGCGCTTATCTAAATATAAACGGAAATACCTGGTCGATGAATTCGCAAAGCCCGCTTAGTCTGCCAATTATCTGCCAATGCCAATGTGGGCAAGCTAAGTTCAGCATTTCCAAACTGCCCCTCACCTTTTACGCCTGTCATTGCACCGAATGCCAAAGCCAGTCAGCAAGCGCTTTTGGCCTGTTAGTTTGGGTTGAAAGATCAGC
The DNA here is from genome assembly GCA_017854535.1 of Nitratireductor sp. GTDB lineage: Bacteria > Pseudomonadota > Alphaproteobacteria > Rhizobiales > Rhizobiaceae > Salaquimonas. The sequence continues at coordinate 28,063 of JAFMHL010000011.1, read as the reverse complement.
GTTCAACTATTCCGGTAACGTCAAAACCTGGTCTCGCGATACGGCCAGTGGAGGAAGAATGGATTGCCACTTTTGTCCTGATTGCGGAACGCGGCTTTGGCATGAAAGTAATTCGCCCGATCCAGTTTTTGGTAAAATCGTGAGTATCAAAGGCGGCTCGATTGCTGCGATGCGAAAACTTCAACCCGTCAGACATATCTGGACAAAATCAAAACATGCATCAACAGTCATTCCAAAAAATGTTCTGAATTTTCCAAATGGCAATATAGATGCCAAGGCATTGGTAGACGCCTGGAAACACTCTTTGCTACCCACAAAAATTTGATCCAATGTTTTTATCTTGCCATTGACTGAAGTCGCACAGACCTTTGTAATACGAAAATGGTCTGGTCAAATTCTATTTTGTTAAATCTAAAATCGAAACTGGTGTTCCTTATTATCGCCACAGGCATTTCCCATGAGCAGATTATCGCTGTAACGCCAGTTCTTGCCGAAACTGCTCAAGACCAGCAAGAAGATCTGCTTTTTAAGAAACTTGCTTCCGCGACCAATGAAACAGAGGCACGCAAGGTGGAGTTTCAGATATGGGAACATTGGACTGCCGAGGCACCCTCTGATGAAATCAGGGATAAACTCACCCGGGGAATGGAAAAGCGGCGCGAGTTTGACCTTGCATGGGCAGAAGATTTATTCGATGAAGTAGTCAGAGAGGCACCGGAGTATCCAGAAGGTTGGAACCAACGCGGCTTCGCCAGATTTTTACGGGGCAATCTGGAGGGATCCCTCAATGACCTTGAAAGGGCCATTGAATTGGAACCAAGGCACTTCGGTTCTCTATCCGGTATGTATCATGTATTGCGATTGTTAAACCGGCATGAGGCAGCACTTCGTTCCCTGCATAAAGCTGTCACAATTCATCCCTGGCTAAAGGAACGCAATGACCTACCTGAAGAACTGCGCCCAAAATCTATTCCCATTCAGGAACTTTAGGAGCTAGCAGCATTAAAAAACCCCGGCCAATGACCGGGGTTCTTTTTTGATTTTGCAGTGTCTTTTACTCTGCAGGTTGAGTAGAACCGCTTGCAGCGTGCTTGTCCCGCAAACCATCGCGATAGAGCGCTTTTGCCAAGGCAATCATCATCAATCCCATCACCATGGTAAATGGTAAGGCACCGATAATCATGGCACTCCGTAATGCACCCATCGCATCACCACCTGAACCACCGGCTACCAGCAAAGTGCCAATAACAAGTGTTAGGATAATACCCCATATGATCCGGTGTTTAATGCCAGTTTCTTGCTCGCCACCAGACATGATCGTGTTCATAACCAAGATGCCTGAGTCAGCAGATGTAACTAGGAATGTCATGATCAAGACTACACACATGATCGTGATTGCCGATAGCAAACCGCCATCAATCATCTGGCCCAATGTAACGAATAGTTTCGCCGAGTTAGATGCTCCGATGATTGCTCCTTCAGCATTACCTGCAACTTCAAGATCGATTGCAGTTCCGCCTAGAATAGTCATCCAAGCAAAACAAACCAATGACGGAGCAATAACGCATCCAATAATGAATTCGCGAACTGTACGACCTTTGGAAATACGTGCCAGGAACAAACCTACAAATGGCGAGAATGCAATCCACCAAGCCCAGTAGAAGGTTGTCCAACCCGACTGCCATCCAAACTGACGACCCTGTTCACCAGCTGCATAAGCAGCCTGCAAAACATCATCCGGCAATGCAGCTGCATCACCTTCAAGGCCAGACTTAAAGCCCTCGAAAGAGCCCCAGGCATTGGTAGCACCAGAACGCAGTGCATCCGCAAATGGAGCAGCAGCTTCCGGCAATCCAGCAGCAAAATTAGCAGCAGATTGTGGGTTGTAAGCACCAAATGACATCTGAACTAAATGAAGAATGTAATCAACGAACGCAGTCGCATAAGTAGTCATTGCAAACACGAATGATCCGAAGATAACAAATGTTAAAAGCAGGATGATCGACAATACAAGATTAAGATTGGAGAGATATTTAACGCCTCGTCCAACACCTGATACGGCAGAAATAATTGACAAGCCCATAATCATAACAAGACCAACGATTAAGCCAACAGTGTTGGGAGCAGGTGCATCACCCGCCATATTCATCATCCATTCCATGCCGGTGATCGCATAAAGACCATCGATAAACTGGGTGACACCAAATCCGATTGTAACTGACACACCAAGGATTGTCGCAACAACACCAAGCACATCAACAACGTGACCAAAAAAGCCGTTTACATATTTGCCAAACAGCGGTGTTAGCGCAGAACGGATCGTAAGTGGCATGTCTCTGGTATAGGCGTAGTAAGCAAGGGATAGACCTGTCACCACATAGATTGCCCATGCGTGGAAACCATAGTGAAGGAAGGTATATCTATAAGCAGACTCAATAGCCTCTGGTGAGTTTGGCGCAACGGCACCAGACACAGTGACAGGGTTTGAACCCCAAAGTCCTAGAGGTTCTGCGGTAGCAAAAACCATAAGGCCCACACCGAGACCCGCTCCAAACATCATGGAGAACCAAGAAAAGTTCGAAAATTCCGGAGCCTCGCCTTCTTTACCCATTCTACGTTTTCCCGTTGATGGGATGATTGCAACGACGAATAGAAAGAACACAAACAATCCTACAATGATGATGTAGAATGAATTGAAACCTGCAAGCAAAGTAGAATTCAGGCTACCCAGATTGGAACTCGCATTTCCGGGGAACATAAGCGCCCAAAGAACCAATGCAACCATGATCCCTTTTGAGATCAGCGCAATGGGAATACTGTTGCCTTCATAAAAGCCCGATGAGGCTTTCTTGATATTCATATCTGTAAATGGTGGCTTTATGGCCATGGTTTCATCCTCCCGTTTAAGCCTTCCAGACCTTAGGCCAAACAAAGTGCGGCAAGATGTCTATTTGCGACCATCAGTCACTTTCCTGTGAACAAGCATTACTCCCCAAAAACCCTTATCTACCTTACTCTGGGCCAAAATCACGATTGGGTGCAGTAATGTTGAAAACCGACACGCCTTGTTGTGGCAGGAACATTTCCAAACAATTTCCAGGGCCATCAGTGATCATCCAAGGATGAGTCAAATAGGTATTGATGGAAAATTGCTCACCCGGATTTAGATTTGCGTATTCTTTGGGCTGACCATTGAAATCGATCCATAATATGCCACGATACCCATCACTCCGATTTACAAAAGTCATCGAAACAGGCGTATCAGAGTTACGGGAAATTTCATTTCTGAACGTATCACAGGTAGCCCATCTAGGATCAAAAGCCTGATTAACTGACGGTGGCGGCGATTGCGGGGGATTGTTGCTGACTATTCCCCCGGAGTTCGATCCGGATTGGTAAACCTGACATTCGCTCAAAAAGCGAGTAATAGCTCTGGAACTTCCGCGGAGCGGCAAATCAATTTCTTGACCCTGCACCCGATATGATATCCGGCTCATGCGACTTAACACAGACCAAAGTGGATCAGATGCATCAACGTTCAATCGAACACCCGTATAATCTTCTTCTGACAACGGCGCTTTTACTTCACCGCGATAAAGCATAGGCCCAGCATCAGAAAAAAACTCAATACCAATCCCAGCGCCAGCAGGCAAATTGCCAACATTCGCGGCAAATTCAATGGCCGGAAACCCAGCTGTAGACCCTGCGAAACAACTTGCACTTCCCAAACGATTGTCAGTTTCAGGGACACCTATAGTGATAAATGAAGTCATCCGACCTTTGTTTGACGGATCATTATACTGATCATTCGACCAACGCATATTAAAATGCTCATTGGCACTTGCCTGAAAAGCACTCAGCACAGTTGAAAGTGTCCAAACGCCAGCAAAAAATAAATGTTTCAACCGCATCGTTTTCTCCGCTTTGGTGGTGTACTTGCAAGCAATGCCGCTCTTTCAACCACTAATTTGAATGCCCATAATCTGAGCAAAATGATTAGAGAAAACCTGCCCTATAGATATTTATGCAGATGTGCATTTGGTCACACTTCGATGTCCATGCGTAAGTCTCATACAAAATTCAACATCAATGTGGCGTTTTGGAAAATGCCTTAGCTCACCAAGGCAAACAATTTTCTAGCCTTGGGCCAATCCGCAGTGGTGCAATCCGCGTGGTCAAACCAGTCCGGTCATCAATCTCTAGTCCCACACCACAAATGGTCGCCTCTCCTGTGGCTGGTTCAAACCGGCCCTTGGGAACCTTGGAGATAAAGCGCTGCATGGGTTCTTCTTTATCCATGCCCAAGGATGAATCATAATCACCGCACATGCCAGCATCACTCATATAGCCTGTTCCGTGAGTCAGAATCTGATGATCCCCTGTTGGGACATGGGTATGGGTTCCTATAACAGCGCTGACGCGGCCATCAACGAAATGCGCAAAACACTGTTTTTCAGACGTCGCCTCTGCATGAAAATCAATGAAGATAACATCCGCCGCTGCGCCAAGTTCAACACCCGTCAATTGCTGCTCAACGCTTGCAAAGGGATCATCCAGTTCTGGATGCATAAATACGCGGCCCATAATATTCATCACCATGACACGCGCACCATTGCGTGCTTCAAACATATTGGCGCCTCGGCCAGGCGTTCCCGCGGGATAATTTGCCGGGCGGATAAACCGCTCTTCGCGATCTGCAAATGAAAGTGCTTCTTTTTGATCCCACACATGATTGCCAGTGGTCATGACATCAGCACCTGCTGCAAGCGTAGCATCCAAAATGCTTTGAGTAACGCCAAAGCCGTTGGCTGCGTTTTCGCCATTCACAATCACAAAATCGGTTTTCATAGAATTGATAAGATCAGGCAATTGATCAAAAACTGCCATACGCCCAACTTTACCGACCATATCCCCCAAAAACAACAAGCGCATCTCAACTCAACCTAACATCAACCTGACATCCTTTGGATGTCTTAAAAAAACGAATGTCTCACAGACATTTAAGGATGCCTGTTTCAGTAATAACAGCTTCCAAAGGCTGGTCATGACTTTCGACAGGCACTGTCTCTACTTCTTGCATGGAAAAAGAAAATCCAACCAGGCGCGGATTTATGCCTTTGTCATGCAAACGGGCAATCGCTCTGTCGTAGTGTCCGGCCCCATAGCCTATACGCGCGCCGGCCCTGTCATAAGCGGAAAGCGGCATGATCAAATATTCCGGGTCAAGAATTTCAGCATCAGCCCCCGGTCCCCTCGTTCCAAATCCGGTATCGACCAATGGGGCACCACGAACCAATTCACGAAATACAATTGTTGTCTTGTCTTGTACAATAGGAAGACAAAGACGCGCGCCCATTTGGCGAAGATTGTCCATGAAGGGACGCGCATCAATCTCAGAACGGATCGGAAAGAAACCCGAAACAATGGCGCCAGATGGAAACTGAAAATAATCTCGTCCATGGTCAGCCGCAGAAAGGCTCATCTCAATGCGCAGCATGGGATCCAAAGCATCACGCTTGGCAAGCACTTCTTTTCTGATTTCAGCCTTCAATGCTGAGTTATCCATGGCTGACTCCCAACCCAATCTCGCAATACTTGTATAGCCAATAACCATAATCTGCTGGGCAAACATAGCCCAAGAGCAATGATATCCATGAAAACAAAAAGTAAAATGGGGGAGAATAGCGCGAGCCGCAATAGCCGTCAGACGGTTTATCGATCCCGGGAACCTACAGAGTAGGTGGGTGCCGTGTGAAAAAGCCCACGGGCCTTCTCAGGGACAGCTCCCTTAAGGATTGGTAAGGCCCCGGGAATTGAAAGTCCAACGAACCTCGCAGCCCGCACCTGACATATAATCCTGCACACCGTGCAATACCAGTGTTAAATCAACTGAATGCGAACCAAAAAAAGGCTCCCGAAAGGAGCCTAATTTCTTGGAGTTCGGGTTTCCCCAATTCCTTACATATAAGGTGAGTTGCAATATTTGAACACACCGCTATAGGACAGATATTGCTTGGTATTGATATTGTACGACTTATATTTACCCAAGCAGAACTGGTCATGTGGGTGCAAACCAGACTGTACCGGTTGAACGTAAGTTGGTTGTTGTACAACAACTGTGCGCGGGCGATTTAGCGAATTGACGATGCCAAGGCCAATACCAAGGCCTATTCCAGCACCTAGGCCGCCGCCAAATCCACCGCCGCCGCCACCGCCGCCGCCGCCACCACCGCCACCGCCGCCGCCAGGTGGAGGAGGCATGATAATGCCACCACCACCAATCGGAGGAAGCTTTGGTCCGCAGCCGCCCGGCAATATGCAAGGTTTCAAGTCTATTCCCGGAGGCGTAAAGTGGCTGCCTGCGTTTGCTATAGTTGGTGCACTTACACTGAAAGTAGCACTTAGAATTGCAGCTGCAGTCAATGAGTGAATTAGAGTTTTATGTGTCATTTCTTTTCTCCTTGTTAGCCCCAAGGTAATCCCATGTGTTGTTGGGAGTGAGAGAAAGATATGTCGAAAACTCAGTCAAAAATGTGCGTTTTTTCACACAACAAAATTTCTCTTATTTTTACAGGGGCGTAACACCCAATTGACGCAAGGCTTCACACGATAAGAGGGCCTGAAGCACTTATTAAATATTAATTTTATGATTTGAATTGAAGCAAAAATTATTTCTTGGCGACTGGTTTGGCTGCCAGCTTGCCAGCAAGTTCACTTAACCGCTCGGCCAAATCTGCTATTTTATCAGCCGCAGCCTGTTCCGCTGAACCCGATTCACTGGCTGATGATTTCAAGCTATTCTTTAGCGTTTCAATTTCAGCTTCCAGCTTCGCATTCTTCTTTTCCATTTCGACGAGCTCGTCTGTTACCATCACGCCAGCCATAACAGTCAGCCGTTGATCACCAATCTCGCCAAAATCGCCTTTGAGCTGACCAACATAGGTATTGAGCCGTTCACCCAAAGCAAGCAGATGCGGCTCCTGCCCCTCTTCGCAAGCCATGCGGTAATTCTTACCATTTATCAGAACGCTTACACTTGCCATTAATTTACTCTGCCTTCTGCTTCACAAGAGTTCTGCATCAAAAACTATTCAGGTTGTTTGTCCAAGACCGCACGAATTGATTCCATGGCATCTACAAGACGTCGGGAAACCTCGCGATTGGCGCTCTCCAACCGTTGCGCTTTGCTTTCAGCTCCATCAAGGGAATCAGCTAGCCGGGAACGATCGGCCCCCATACGCTGAACTTCAGCTTCCGCGTCCAACAGCACAGCTTCACGCTCCAAACGGGCAGTCACCGCTGCATCAAGCGCTTCAACTGCTTTGTCCAGTTTTTCCAGTGATGAGGCAATTTGCCCTTTCATGGCCATCCTATCAAAAATTCAAATACCAATTCGAATGTATCAATCTTGTCTTCTGTTTCGGCCACTATGGTTATATCAACAGCTAGCCTATCAGCACGAATCGTAAAAATGACAAACAGTTACCGATGAAACATTACACTTCACCGTAACAAAATGCCATTGCTTAGGCTGCTTTGTCGCAACTCTCCCCAATTTTTAGATCACAATCCCTTTTAGCAGGAATTGAAGGCATGCTTGTGTTCTCTCTGGACACTGCCCCCAAATACATTGACTCAACGCCCTCAACTGCTATGAGTCCGCGCGCAAAAGTGACTAAGAATCCTAGCTTTTAAAGGGTACGGTTTACTCAGTCATTTGCTGAACAATGCAGACAATTCAACTTCCAGCTAACGAAAAACAGGCAAATATCATGAACACTCGGGCCAAACACCCTGAAATGGCTAACGCTATCCGTTTTCTATCAATGGACGCAGTTCAAAAAGCCAATTCTGGCCATCCAGGCCTTCCCATGGGCGCTGCTGATATTGCCACCGTGTTGTTCACCGAACATATGAAATTTGATCCGAAAAATCCTCATTGGCCAGACCGCGACCGTTTTGTGCTTTCAGCTGGTCATGGCTCCATGTTGCTGTATTCAGCGCTTTATCTGCTTGGTTATGAAGATATCGACATCAAAGAAATCAAGAATTTCCGCCAGCTTGGCTCCAAAACCGCCGGTCACCCAGAATATGGTCATGCAGCAGGCATTGAGACAACAACAGGCCCGCTTGGTCAGGGCATCGGTAATGCTGTGGGTATGGCTATTGCCGAACGCAAACTAGCCGATGAATTTGGTTCAGACATTGTTGACCACCACACCTATTGCCTTGTTGGCGATGGCTGTTTGATGGAAGGCATTTCTCAGGAAGCAATTTCTCTGGCTGGCCATTTGCGCCTCAATAAATTGATTGTGCTTTGGGATGACAACAACATCACCATCGACGGCAAAGTATCTCTGTCTGATTCAACGGACCAAATCGCACGCTTCAAAGCTTCCGGTTGGAAAACCCTTCGCGTTGACGGTCACAAAGCCTCTGAAATTTCAGATGCTATCGAAAAAGCAAAAGCCTCTGACAAACCAACCATGATCGCTTGTAAAACAACAATCGGTTATGGCTCCCCTAAAAAAGCCGGTACGTCTGGCGCCCACGGCTCACCGCTGGGTGACGATGAGATCGCGGCAACACGCGAGGCTCTAGGTTGGAAATGCGCACCATTCAAAGTTGATAGCGAGATCCTTGATCTATGGCGTATCGCTGGATTGCAAGCTGCCCATGGCCGCAAGGACTGGGAAAAGCGCATGAAGGCCCTTGACCCGGAACTCAAAGGCCAGTTCGAACGGCGTATGCGCGGTGAATTGCCTGCCAATTTCAACGACGCAATGTTGGCGTTCAAACAACAGCTTGCCGACGAAAAGCCAACCATGGCAACCCGCAAATCTTCCGAAACAGTGCTTGAAGTAATCAATGCAAATGTGCCTGAAACGATTGGCGGCTCCGCTGATTTGACCGGATCAAACAACACCAAAACCAGCCAGACTTCGCCCATCACACCGGACGACTTCTCTGGCCGTTTCATCCATTACGGCATCCGCGAACACGGCATGGCAGCAGCCATGAATGGCATGGCGCTTCATGGCGGTTTGATCCCATACTCAGGTGGCTTCCTGATCTTCTCAGATTATTGCCGCCCGTCCATTCGTCTTGCTGCTTTGATGGGCATTCGCGTCATTCACGTATTGACCCATGACTCCATCGGCCTTGGTGAAGATGGCCCAACCCACCAGCCTGTTGAGCATATGGCAGCCCTTCGCGCCATTCCAAACCTTTATGTCTTCCGCCCGGCCGACACGATGGAAACAGCCGAATGCTGGCAAATCGCCATGGAGAGCGAAAAGACACCGTCAGCCATCGCCCTAACCCGCCAAAATCTTCCTGCCCTGCGCACTGAATTTGAAAAAGAAAATCTCTGCGCAAGAGGCGCTTATGTTTTGGCTGATGCAGATGATGCAGCGGTAACAATCTTTGCTTCCGGCTCAGAAGTTGAAATCGCCATGAACGCGAGAAATCAATTAGCAGAAGCTGGCATTGCAGCGCGCGTAATTTCTGTGCCTTGCTTTGAATTGTTCAACGCACAATCTGCAGACTATCGCAAACAGATCATCGGAACCGCGCCAGTGCGTGTTGGGATTGAAGCAGCTGTTCAACAAGGATGGGAACGCTTCATTGGTGAAGATGGCATCTTTATCGGCATGAATAGCTTCGGCGCATCTGCCCCTGCTGGCGATCTTTACAAACATTTCGGCATTACCCCTGAAGCAGTTGTGAAAGCCGTGAAGAAAAAGTTGAAGTAACCTACATTTTCCATAAACATCTCGAAATCCGTCATTTCTCAAAAAATTTGACGGATTTTATATTTGGGATCCTTCCCAACAACTTTCTTTCATCAAAATCGATTAGAATTTCCTCCTCTCCATTGGCCTTTGCGAAAAATCCCTCTAAAAGGCATGCGAAAGCACGTAATTCAGGTCGATTCCTATCATATTCTTGGAGAAGTTTTAAAATGGCAGTTAAAGTAGCAATCAATGGTTTTGGCCGCATCGGACGTAACGTCCTAAGAGCGATCATTGAATCTGGGCGTAAAGACATTGAAGTCGTTGCGATCAATGATCTGGGCCCGGTTGAAACCAATGCCCATCTGCTGCGCTATGACAGTGTTCACGGCAAATTTCCTGCTAAAGTAAAAACCACAAAAAGCACCATCGATGTAGGCAGCGGTAAAATGCAGGTGACGGCTATTCGCGATCCCCGTGAATTGCCATGGGAGGGTGTTGATATTGCCTTGGAATGCACTGGCTTTTTCGCCAGCAAAGAAAAAGCATCTGCCCACCTTGAAAACGGTTCCAAGCGCGTTCTGATTTCAGCGCCGGGCGGCAGCGATATTCCAACCATCGTCTATGGCGTGAACCACAAGACTTTGAAGAAAAAAGACCTGATTGTTTCAAACGCGTCCTGCACCACAAACTGCCTGGCACCTGTTGCCTATGTACTGGACAAAGATTTTGGCATCGAAACCGGATTCATGACAACGATCCACTCCTATACTGGCGACCAGCCAACACTCGATACCATGCACAGCGATTTATATCGCGCCCGCGCAGCCGCCATGTCCATGATCCCAACAACAACAGGCGCTGCAAAAGCCGTTGGACTTGTATTACCTCAGCTTGCTGGCAAATTGGACGGTTCTTCTATCCGCGTTCCAACCCCGAATGTTTCCGTGGTTGATCTGAAATTCACCTCCAAGAAAAAGATGACAATCGAAGCTATCAACGAAGCCATGAAAAAATATGCCAAAGGCGAGTTGAAGGGCATTTTGGATTATGTGACCGAGCCGCTGGTTTCATCAGACTTCAACCACGATCCGCATTCATCCAATTTCTGCGAAGATCAGACAAAAGTGATGGGCGACAAATTTGGCCGCATCCTGACATGGTATGATAATGAATGGGGCTTCTCAAACCGCATGTCAGACACAGCGGTTGCTATGGGTAAATTGATCTAAAGCCCGTTCCTTTTGATGGTCACATCAAACGTTAAGAATGCGCGAAAAAAGGACATGAAAGGATGAGCACTTCAAATTCTGAAACGACCATCCTCATCTTTCTAGGCGTAGCGCTGGCAATTCTGGCGCTCGCCTTTTTCATTTCAAAAGCCTTCAAGAAAACCATCAATCGCGAAAAGCGCGATGCCCACCTGAACGATCTGAATGGCGATCAGCGCGATGCCTCTGGCCATGCCACTTGGATCGGCATTAATAAATCATCCGGCGATGACCAATTATTGTAATAGTAGAGAAAACCATGACCTTCAAAACCCTCGACGATATTGATGTTTCCGGCAAACGCTGCCTTGTGCGCGTTGATCTGAATGTGCCCATGGAAAACGGAAAAATCTCTGATGCAACCCGTATCGAGAGAATTCTGCCGACGATAAAAGAAATATCTGACAAAGGCGGCAAGGTTATCTTGCTTGCCCATTTCGACCGCCCCAAAGGCAAGATCGTTCCGGAGATGTCATTGTCTCCGGTCACCCACACTTTGTCAGAAATGCTTGGCAAACCAGTTGCTTTTGGCACAGATTGTATTGGCCCGATGGCAGAAGTAGCCGTAAACGCCATGAAAGATGGTGATGTCCTGCTCTTGGAAAACACCCGCTTTCACGAAGGTGAAGAAAACAACGATATTGCATTTTCTGGCGCCCTTGCTGCCAATGGCGATATCTTTGTTTCAGACGCATTTTCTGCGGCGCACCGTGCCCATGCATCAACCGTTGGCTTGGCAAATAAACTGCCAGCCGTAGCGGGCCGAACCATGCAAGCAGAACTTGAAGCCCTTAGCGCCGCCCTTGGAAATCCTAAACATCCGGTTGTCGCCGTTGTAGGCGGTGCAAAAGTTTCAACCAAATTGGACCTGTTGCTCAACCTTGTTTCCAAAGTTGATACGCTGGTCATCGGCGGCGGCATGGCAAACACTTTCCTCGCCGCTCAAGGACACAATGTTCAAAAATCTCTATGCGAACATGATCTGGCAGATACTGCCCGAAACATTATTGACGAAGCAGTAAAACAAAATTGTGCTATTTTGCTTCCGATCGATTGTGTTGTCGCAAAAGAGTTTAAAGCTGGCGCTGAAAACACCATCACAGGCATTGATGCTGTCACCGAAGGCGGCATGATCCTGGATGCTGGTCCAAAAACCGTTGAAGCCATAAATGCAGCCTTTGCCAAAGCAGAAACAATAATCTGGAACGGCCCACTGGGTGCGTTCGAAATTACACCCTTTGATAAAGCCACCGTGGCAACAGCCCAATTTGCAGCTACCCAAACCAAGGCTGGAAAATTGATTTCGGTGGCTGGCGGCGGCGATACGGTTTCAGCTATGAAACATGCGGGCGTCGCAGATGATCTTACTTATGTTTCAACCGCTGGTGGCGCTTTCCTTGAATGGATGGAAGGCAAGGAACTGCCGGGAGTAAAAGTGCTTGGTTAGTCTGATCCAAGAATAAAACAAAATTGACCCGTCAGCCTTTGGTTGGCGGGTTTTTTTGTGCGATCTTTCAACTATGGCATGAGGCCACAAAAGTCCAAATTCACCAAACGTAAATCTTGCCTGTTAAGCTTAATTTCCAAAACCACAACTTTCAAACGATTGAAAAAATTTCAAACGGTTTAAGAGCACCCTCCCCCAATTTCCACTCGGCTTATCTTCTGTTAAGCGCAAGGTAACAGGTTCATGCCGAACACTTGGTGCGGAATTTAGAGGAGAATATGAATGTCGAATGCTTCCATGGCAAAACAGATGGCGTCAAAAGACGGGTTTATTGCAGCCCTTGATCAATCAGGTGGCTCTACCCCAAAAGCCTTGGGACAATATGGCATCGAAGAAGGAGCATGGAAAACCGAAGAAGAAATGTTCGCACTGATGCACCAAATGCGGGCCCGTATTATCAAATCTCCAGCTTTTACCGGTGACAGCGTTATTGGTGCCATTTTGTTTGAGCGTACCATGGATGGTGAAATCGATGGCATGCCAACGGCTGATTACCTTTGGCAGAAGCGCGGTGTTGTTCCTTTCCTGAAAGTCGACAAAGGATTGGCTGACGAACAAGACGGTAGCCAGTTGTTAAAACCAATGCCTGATCTGGACCAATTGTTGAAACGCGCAGCCTCAAAAAATGTATTCGGCACAAAGATGCGCTCAGTAATCAATGCAGCCAATGAAAAGGGTATTGCCGCCAACATTGCCCAGCAGTTTGAAGTAGGTCACCAGATACTGACCCATGATCTGGTTCCAATTCTTGAGCCTGAAATTAATATTACAATCTCAGACAAATCAGAGGCTGAAGAAATATTGCTCAGCGAAATTCAGAAAAACCTTTCAAGCGTTAAAGCTGATAATCCAATCATGCTGAAATTGTCGCTTCCAAACAAAGCCAATCTTTATAAACCACTGATTGATGATCCCCGCGTCATGCGCGTTGTGGCGCTTTCCGGTGGTTATTCGCGGGACGAGGCTAACCGCATGCTGGCCGCCAACCAAGGCATGATCGCTAGCTTCTCACGGGCAACGGCAGAAGGCCTCTCGGCAAAACAATCTGATGCGGAATTCGACGCCCTGCTGGCAGCAACCATCAAAAGTATTTACGACGCGTCCTGCGCTGCATAAATTTTCTGCTTAGCTTGTCCGAAAACAGATCAGCTCGCGCTACTTAATCAAAAGCGCGGGCTTTTCTTTTTCTGCACCTTGTTTATATCAGCCGCCATGACATCACGTTTTGACTCACCTCTCTCTTGGCTTTCTCTTCCCATATATGTTTGGCAGGGTCTTGCTGTGCGCCGCCGTTCTTTACGGCTTGAACCACCTAGGCACGAAGGCTGGATAAAGGCCGGGCCAAACAGCACCGCTAAAGAGCCTATTCGTATTTTATTGATCGGCGACAGCTCTGCTGCCGGTGTTGGGGTAATCGATATTAAAAGTTCTTTGGGTGGCCAACTACCCGGTGTTGTTTCAGAACTTACAAAACGCCCAGTCCAGCTTCGCATTGCTGGAAACAACAGTGCCACTGCAGATCAGATCAGAGATTTTGTAGTTCCCCATTTGGGGCCTGAAGCATATGATTTCATTTGTTTGAACATCGGCACCAATGACGCCAAGAACTGGCATCGTGGCAAAACCTTTTGCAAAAACTTCGGCACGCTGATTTATGCCCTACGTTCGAAATTTCCCAAAGCGCGCATTGTCTGGTCAGGGATCATAGATATGGAAGGCATTCCTGCGCTGCCCTCTCCGCTCAACAAAATTCTCGGCATGCGTTCACGCATCCTCAACAGGAACGGTAAAATTCTTTGCCTGGAACGTGGCGCTTTGGCACCAGATCCTGAATGGCAAGTTATTCCTGAAAACTTTTCTGTCGATGGCTTTCACGCCTCTGAAAAAGGCTATCGTGAATGGGCAGAGAATTTAGGCGCATATCTGGTCGAACAGATAACTGTCAAAAAATAACCTCAACTGAATGGTCTAAAATCGAGTCTCGAACATTACTTGACAAAGGCGTATAATAAATAATTATTTTTATCTTTTAATAAAAAAGGATTTAAAAATGATTGCCAAGCTCCCCCGAATTCTCCCACCAATAGTATTTATGTCGTTACTTCTTCCACTTTTTGTCCTTGATATCTATCATCCACCAGCATTCGGCGAGCTAAGGTCTAGCCGCCCGCTCCCGTGGGATTTGCTTCTACCTATCGGATTGATTTTGCTGATTGGCGCACGGATACAGTTTAAGAAAAGCGACAGTGAAATCATGACATTTGGCGAACCAAGAAATTTGGTCACGTCCGGTTTGTTCCGCATTTCAAGAAACCCTATGTATTTGGGCTTCACAATACTGCTGTTGGCGGCGGCACTTTATGTTAACACAGCCTGCGCCTTACTTGCACCAATCCTCTTTTTCATTGCTGCCAATTGGTGGTATATCCCATATGAAGAAGCCGCGGCGAAAAGGGCATTTGGCTCAGATTATGAAAATTACATCCAACGAGTTCGCCGCTGGATATAAAGCGGAGAAACTATGGCTCGGCCAAAACCAGACGCGGATAAAATTCGCCGCGAAATGATTTCAATTGCCGAAACGCTGCTTGCTGAATCAGGCGGGCAGCGTTTGATATTATCAGACGTTGCTCAGCGTATGAACATATCACAATCATATGCTCACCGCTTCTTCGCAACTAAAAAAGATCTCGTGGCTGCAATGGCAACCCATTGGTTTCAAGAGGTGGAATTTGAAACAGCAAAGATTATTCAATCAAGCTTGAATAAGAATGAAAAGCTTGAAGCATTCATTCTTGCGATTCTAACCATCAAACGAAACAAATATGATGAAAACCCTGCGATGTTCAGAGCCTATCTTGCGATGGCCCAAGACCATCTGGATATAGTAGAAAGACACACTTCCAAACTAACCGAACAACTAACGGAAATATTAAACGGAATTGTTTCTACCGATGATCTGAACGAAGCCGTTAGTCTGGTAGAAGATGCAACTGCAATGTTCCGAATACCCCATATGATCGCCTTATACCGCGCCAAGGCGACGGACAAACGGGCAAAGGCTGTGGTGGCCGTTTTGCTTGAACATCTCTTAACCTCTGTAAAACCATCCTGAAATGCATAAATAAACCAATTAACATTATTTGGCGAAACCAGCCTTTGGTTGCATGGACTTATGTTTTTTGGAAGGTATAAATTACTACTGTCTTGGGAGTTTGTGAGATAGCGCTGACATTACCTGCGACAGACATTGGGAGAGACAAATGGCATCGAAATATCACGAGATTTATCAGGGATGGCAAAAAGACCCTGAAGGGTTTTGGGCAAACGCCGCCAAAGAAATTGATTGGTATAAGCCAGCCGATAAAATCTTCGACGATAAGACGAGCCGTTGGTTTGCGGGCGCATCCTGCAATACCTGTTACAACAGTGTCGACCGCCATGTGGAACGCGGACGCGCAGGGCAACCTGCCATCATTTATGATAGTCCTATCACAGGCAGTCAGCGCATTTACACTTATGAAGAACTGCTTGATGAAGTAGAAGCACTCGCCAGTGTTATGCAAAAAAAAGGCATAACCAAAGGCGACCGCGTTATCATCTATATGCCCATGGTTCCTGAAGCTGCTTTTGCCATGCTTGCCTGCGCGCGCATTGGCGCAATTCATTCCGTCGTATTCGGCGGTTTTGCTGCCAGCGAGTTGGCGACACGAATTGATGATGCGACACCAAAAATGATCATCTCTGCTTCTTGCGGCATCGAGCCCGGCCGTGTTGTTGCCTATAAACCGCTTCTGGATGAAGCCATTGCAATGTCGAAGAATAAGCCATCGACCTGTATCATCCTGCAGCGAGATCAACAATCATGTGACCTTATCGATGGTCGTGATCTGGATTATGACAAACATGTTTCTGCTGCCAAAGCCGCCAATGAAAAAGTACCCTGTGTAGAAGTTGCAGCTACGGACCCGCTTTATATTTTGTACACCTCCGGCACTACCGGCCAACCCAAAGGCGTGGTTCGCGACAATGGCGGACATATGGTGGCGCTCAAATGGTCCATGAAAGCGATCTACAACGTAGAGCCGGGCGAAGTTTATTGGGCTGCGTCTGATGTCGGTTGGGTGGTCGGTCACTCTTATATTGTCTACGCACCTTTGCTTCATGGCTGCACAACAATTTTATTTGAAGGCAAGCCAGTCGGCACGCCGGACGCTGGAACATTCTGGCGGGTGATTTCAGAACATAAGATCACCACGCTTTTCACTGCTCCAACGGCATTTCGCGCTATCAAAAAAGAGGATCCGCAAGGTGAGTTTATTGGCGATTATGACATGTCCAGCTTCCGCGCCCTGTTCCTTGCAGGCGAGCGCGCAGACACAGACACAATTAACTGGGCCGAGGACAAATTAAACGTTCCCGTTTACGACCATTGGTGGCAAACGGAAACCGGTTGGACCATTGCAGGCAATCCGGTTGGTCTTGGGGCACTCCCCATAAAATACGGATCGCCAACGGTTGCGATGCCCGGCTACGATATCCGCGTTCTTGACGATGCTGGTCATGAAGTGAAAGCAGAAACCCTTGGCAATGTTGTGATCAAGCTTCCCTTGCCACCCGGCAGTCTGCCAACTTTATGGAATGCTGAAGACCGCTTCAAAAAAGCCTATCTAGAAGAGTTCCCAGGATATTACAAAACTGCTGATGCGGGCTTTGTTGATGAAGATGGGTATTTGTTCATCATGGCAAGAACGGACGACATCATCAATGTCGCCGGCCATCGCCTTTCAACAGGTGCGATGGAAGAAGTTATCTCAGGACATAAAGATGTGGCTGAATGCGCGGTCATTGGCATCGCTGACAAACTGAAAGGCCAAATGCCTTTGGGCTTGTTGATTCTCAACAAAGTTGTAACAGCCAGCGAAGCGGAGATTGAAAAAGAAATCGTGAAACTGGTTCGCGAAAAAATCGGACCTGTTGCCGCATTCAAAACCGCCTTGGTAATACCGCGTTTACCAAAAACACGATCAGGAAAAATCCTACGCGCGACCATTCAAAAAATCGCAGATGGCGAACAGTGGAAAATGCCAGCCACTATCGATGATCCAGCAATTCTCGATGAAATTACCGATGCTTTGAAACGACGCGGTATCATGGTCCAAGGATAATCTGAGGCGGGAGGTTCCCGCCTTTTTTCATAGTTTTATTTCATAGGTAACCCATTGGGTGCGGCTGGCAACGCGGTCATACACACCGCGCCCTCTGTAATTATCTTCCGCAGTAATCCAGCGAACCACAGACCATCCGCGCTCAAGAGATACTGCTTTCACACCATCTATTAATGCATCGACCGCGCCACTGCCGCGAGCCTGCGGCGTCACAAACAGATCATCCAGATAACACCCCATGGCCGCAGCAAGTGGTCTGGCAAATGGTCTGTAATGGGTTATCCCAATCAGCTCACCACTATCCTTGAGGGCGACAAGGCATTTCACTTCGTGGGCAGGGTCATGAAGCCATGACCACACTCGGTCACGCATTTCTGGTGTCTGTTCTACTTTATAAAACTCAGCATAGGCTTGATAGAGTCGATCCCACTGCGCTCGATCATCTGCAGCCAAAGGCCGAACTTCAACATCTTGCTTCATCTTAACTCCTCACCTGTAACTAATTTCACAAAGGCACCTTCTCACTGAAAATGCGAGCCGGCGAACTTAATCCTGCGCCAACCAATCCTTTTTCTTAATTCTAAAGCTAGGCACATCCTCAATACCATAGGCGCGGCGGCCATTTTCGAAGGCGAGACCAGCTTTGGTCAAGACGGTTCTTGACGCAATATTGTCTTTGTCGATAACCGCTACGACTTCCATCAATTGGGTATTTTCAAAGGCGAATCGCAGCAATCGGATGCAAGCTTCAGTGGCATATCCTTGCCCCCAATGTTCTTTCTTGAACATATATCCTATTTGGATTTCACCCGATGGAAATCGATCCTCTTGCAGCTTCAACCATTCAATATCCGTTTCGTTTATCGGCAAAGGCAATAAAATAGCCGTACCAATCTTTTCCCCATTGCTACGATCATGGACACACCAAACGCCTAACTGCCCATTTCCTCCGCGCCTACAAATATGAGGCATTTCCTCAATAACTTTTTCGTTGGTTTTGGGAGCCCTGATAAAGCGCATTACATCGGGGCTGGTATACAGCGCTGTGCAAATATCTATGTCCGTTTCCACAAGCGGTCGTAAAAGCAAACGCTCGGTTTCAAGATTGAGATCGCTCACGCCTTCAAAGCTCCGCCCAGGCACAAATCCATCAATCGGTCGAAACTGCTACCATCAAGCTCATCAAAATTTGATCCTAACCCGAACAATTCTTCACCCTTACTTGGGTCCAAAATGCCATCAGTGAACATTTGATATTTCTCTTTGATATCCTGATCCGACAAAGGATCATCTTTGTCTCCCCGCGCGGTTCGTGGTTCAGCAATGAATACGCCACCATCATGAGTTTTCAGAGTAACCGCTGCCCATCTTTGTTGAACGCTGCGCGCTGTCATCTCTGGATCATCAATCAACTGCGTGGCTCGGCTGATCCGTAATATATCTGGATCATTCAATGTTTCCGGGGTTAATTCAGCTGCACCTAATTTACCGCGCACCAACATAGTCGCCACAGGGAATGCAATGGAATAGGCAAATTCATCTGGCGTCTTCGGCTCATAACCAGCCAACCTTGTTGCATAGTGAAACGTCCTGATCTCCACCGCAGAAATCTGCTCGTGGGTCAAATTATGCTTTGCAACAAGGTCTTTAACAGCATCTATTGATGGATGCGCCCAACGGCAACACGGATAGGCCTTGTAGTGGGTATGCGCCACTGTCAGCCAACTCTGCCCTAAATCTTTCCAAAATGGTTCAGCACCCTCTCCTTCGCAAGTCAGCGCTGGTGCACCTGTAAAACCTTCTTTTGCGAGGTAAGCAGCTACTACGCCAGATGGCGCTCCCCAACCAACGCCGTCTCGAACCATGGTTGGATGATCGATGCAGCGCATCATCTGGCTGCGCGGACCATGATATTCACCAATGCCAGCTGCGTGACGAATTTGCTCTGGTGAGCAACCAAGCATTTTAGCAGTCGTGGCCGCAACTCCGACAGCCGTCCAGGCACCGGAAGTGTGATAATCAGGGCAAGTAGCATGTTGAACTTGACCTGCCCGGTAACTGACCTCATAGGCGGCTGCCAACCAAACGGCAAAATCCTTGCCATTTATTTTCGTGCCCTTCACACGCATAGCATCAGCCACTGCCAGCAGGGCCGGAAAAACAGCGGAGCCAGCATGTCCTTTATTGGGCGTTGTGCCATCATGGGCATCAACGCTATCCACCATAAAGGCACCAGCCATTGCAGCACCCGCCGCACTAAGCTCGTTGCCTTGCATCAAAGATCGGCTGGTACTTTCAGCGGTTGAACCGAAGAGGATTTTTGCTCCTCGTTGTGCAATGTCAGAAAGTGGGCTGGTAGACCCAATGGCTGCCACGCCCATCGTGTCCGCAAAACTGCGTCTGAGAAGTACCAACAAGTCTTTCGGTAAATCCTGATAGGAGAGTGTGGAAACAAACTCTGCCATGCCTTGTGCCATCACCAACTCCCATTGAATAGCAAAATTTGATGGAGACTAGGAGGATTACCAATCCAGCGCAAGCAAGCTTGGAACGGGTCAATTGTTCTTTCTATTTTCTTGATTTTTTACCGCCGTCACTCCAATGTCCGGCAAATTTCATTCAAGGAGAATAATCATGTCCCTGGAAAACAAGATCGCTATCGTCACCGGCGGAGCAGACGGCATTGGCTACGCAATTGCCGAGCGCTTCCTCCGTGAAAAAGCCAAAGTAATCATCGCGGACATAGACAATGAGACTGGGGCAAAGGCTGCGAAAACCCTTGGAAAAATCAACACCTGCACGTTTATCCATTGTGATGTGAGCCAAAAACTTGATGTTCATAATCTGATTGCTTCCACGCTGGACTTGCATGATCGCATTGATATCCTCGTTAACAATGCAGGAATGGTTGCTGGCGGTGATTTTTTGGAAGTGAGCGAAGCTGATTTCGACCGCGTTATTGCTGTTAATCTCAAAGGCGCATTCTTATGTGGGCAAGCCGTGGCAAAGCATATGGTTTCCCAAATCAAGGAAGGCGGCAGCCCTGGTTCGATCATCAACATGTCATCGATCAATGCTGTTTTGGCAATCGCCAATCAGGTTCCCTATTCAGTCTCAAAAGGCGGCATGAACCAGCTGACCAAAGTGATGGCACTTTCCCTTGCTGAACACGGCATTCGTGTAAATGCCATTGGTCCAGGTTCGATCATGACTAAAATATTGCAATCAGTGGCAAGCGACAAAGCCGCCAATGATAGAATTATGTCTCGGACACCCATGGGCCGGATTGGCGATCCGTCAGAAATCGCCTCCATCGCAGCATTCCTCGCCTCCGATGACGCCAGTTATATCACCGGGCAAACCATTTATGCCGATGGCGGAAGAATGGGATTGAATTATACGGTTCCGGTGAAGGGAAAGTAGCAAAACACTCCTGACTCAATGTTGTCAGTAGGTTAGTGATATGCTCCTCCTCAAACAGGAAGCGACCACATCATGAGAAG
The DNA here is from genome assembly GCA_017854535.1 of Nitratireductor sp. Classification (GTDB taxonomy): domain Bacteria; phylum Pseudomonadota; class Alphaproteobacteria; order Rhizobiales; family Rhizobiaceae; genus Salaquimonas. The sequence continues at coordinate 6,880 of JAFMHL010000011.1, read as the reverse complement.
AGCCGACCGACTATTTCAGATCGTACAATATCTGCGTGCAGGTCGGCTGCTCACGGCCAAAATTTTGGCCGAGCGCCTGGAGGTATCCGAACGCACCATCTATCGCGACATCGCCGATCTTCAAAGCTCAGGCGTACCAATCGATGGAGAAGCGGGTATCGGATATTTGATGCGCGATGGCTATGACCTACCTCCTTTGATGTTTTCACGGGAGGAAGTCTCTGCGCTTATTGTCGGCGCAAGAATGGTGGGTGCCTGGGGTGGGGCTAAAATGGCACTCGCCGCAGAAACGGCTCTTGAAAAAATCGAAAGCGTATTGCCTGACGACATGCGGGGCCACGCCAGAAAAACCTCCGTTTTTGCCTTCGACTTTCAAATGCCTTTGGAGCTGAAAGATCGTTTTGACTTCGTCAATGATGCTATTTCAAATAGTCATGTGTTGGAGGTCGAATACAAAGACCCGGATGGGCAAGTTACCAAACGTGAAATAGAACCGCTTGGTCTTTACTATTGGGGCAGAACCTGGACCCTTGCCAGCTGGTGCCGGTTGCGAACAGACTTTCGGACCTTCCGCCTGGATCGGGTCGAGAAATTGAATGCTACTGGCGAAAAAGCAAAAGCCGCAAAAGGACGAACCCTTCGCGACTTTTTAGCCATTCAAACCCGCAATGATCGTCACGAGCGTTTAAACTTCAAAGACTAGTTCTCTTCACCGGATTTCAAGTTGGAGAATTTGGAGAACACATTGGCCAAATCAACAGCGGGCTTATCTTCAGCCTCACCATCTTGTGTTTTTGAAGCCGGGATCAACTGATCTGACATGTCATCAACAGGCGCAGGCGTTTGCTCATCAATTGGGCGGTTTTTGTTTGCCCGCGCAACTTCAAGATCAAGCGCGATTTGGGTGCAAAGACCCAGAGTTACTGGATCCATCGGCGTCAAATTTGCCGCATTCCAGTGAGCGCCATCACGGATAGCAGCAATGGTGTTTTTCGTTGTGCCTACAAGACGGATAATCTGAGCGTCTTTCAACTCAGGATGGTTACGGGTTAGCCAGCGAATAGCATTCGGGCGATCCTGACGTTTTGAAACCGGAGTATAACGCGGACGTTTGCGCTTTTGCGAAGGCAATTTGATGCGCGACTCTTGCAGTTTCAATTTATGGTTCACATCGTTCTGAGCTTTTTCAATCTCATCGCGGGTCAGCTGACCATTGGTAATTGGGTCCGTACCCTTAATGCCTGTTGCAGCTTCACCATCAGCAATCGCTTTAACTTCCAAAGGATGCAATTTACAGAACTCGGCAATCTGGTTGAAAGAAAGGGACGTATTGTCCACCAACCATACTGCGGTTGCTTTTGGCATCAATAATTCGGTCATTTCATACAATCCTTCTATTAGCCGGTCCGGGTATTGGGCGGCACCCCTCCTCGGGGCAGTGTTCTCGACAAATTGTCTGGGAATTGCCGATTATATAAACGAGCCATCTCGAATACGCAAGAATTGAGATATTGTTTTCACTGAATTCCAAATGCATGGGTATTCCAAAGCGCTTAGCCCGGGCTCTTAATATCATCTCTTGGACAATATCATCGCCCAAGGTGATATTTCGCCTGAAAGGCCCGTACCTTCGCCGAGCGCATGATCGAGTACTGTAAAACCTGCTGCTTCCAGATATTCGCACAATTCCTCGAAGCTGTAATAACTGTAAAACCTGCCAATACTGTCGCGAATTTCACCCTCGCCCAATTTCATGCCGATATGAAAAATACCATCTGGTTTTAGCGCTGTTCTGACTTGCTTGAGATGCCTCGGAAAATCAGCCTTGCTGGTATGTAAAAGACTGAAATTAGCCCAAACTCCGTCATAAAATTCAGTGGCTTTTAGTGCATCAAAACGCTGTTGAGCCGCTCCAATATCATGGGTTTTATTGGCCAGCGCCACCATCGAGGCCGAAGCGTCCACTGCATCCACCTGAAAATTCTCATCGCGCATAACAGCAGATGCATTGGCCACCCCGCATCCAAGATCGAGAATTCGCCCGCCTTCTTTCACCTTCGCCAGAAATGCAAGCAGAGTCGGATCAGGCTCGGACTGCTCAACACATTTAGCATAATCATCAGCTTTGGCATCATAGACGCCGATGGTTTCTTCATCGCTCATGGGTCAAACTTTCAAAACAATCTTGCCAATATGATCGCTCGATTCCATCAGCGCATGGGCTTTCGCCGCATCTGCCAACGCAAACTCCGAATGCATCACGGGTGCGACTTTTCCAGCCTCAATCAAAGGCCAGACTTGCTCGTGTAATTCTTTCGCGATCTGCGCTTTGAATTCGACAGGCCGCGCGCGAAGTGTCGAGCCCGTATGAGTTAGCCGCTTCATCATCAATTTGGCAAAATTGACCTCGACCTTAGGCCCGTCCAAAAATGCGATCTGAACGATACGTCCGTCCTCGCTGCTGGCATCATAGTTCCGCTCGATATAGCTGCCCCCAACCATATCGAGAATGAGATCGGTCCCCTTACCGTCAGTGATTTTACGAACCTCTTCCACGAAATCCTGTGTCTTATAATTGATCGCGTGATCAGCCCCAAGTTTCAGACAGGCCTCGCATTTCTCATCGCTCCCTGCGGTGATGATAACCGTGGCACCAAATGCCTTGGCCAGTTGAATAGCCGTTGTGCCGATGCCGCTTGTGCCGCCGTGCACTAGAAAGATCTCGCCAGCCTTTAACCTGCCGCGCTGAAAAACATTGTGCCAAACCGTGAAGAAGGTTTCGGGAATACAAGCCGCAGCATCCATGGATAATCCTTTTGGCGCGGAGATCGTATTGGTGTGATGGGCGCAAACATATTCCCCATAGCCACCGCCAGCTACCAGCGCTATCACCTTGCTACCTAGCATCGTGTCCGAGACACCCTCGCCAAGCCCCACTACTTCGCCAGAGACTTCAAGGCCGGGGATCTTCGGCGCTCCGGGCGGAGGTGGATACGCGCCCATACGCTGCAAACAGTCCGGACGGTTTACTCCCGCATAGGCAACCTTGATCAACACCTCGCCAGATTTCGGCTTTGGCACGTCATGGTTTCCAGCCATCAACACCTCCGGCCCACCGGGCTTGGTAATATCAATAGCAGTCATGTGAGCGGGGATTGCATTCGGCATACATTATTTCCTTGATAGGTTTTAAAGTGTCTTCAATTTTTTGATTGCCCTTGTATGGTTCAACAGGCAATTTCGTTTTCAATAATGGGCTTAAAGCACATAGACATTCAAGCTATAAACCCGACATATTCGAGTTAAGGAGAAACCAGCATGTTCGATCCCGATGATCTGCCCAAGAAAGCACCGCCCTACCAAATCGGCCAGAAAATTGATGAGTTTTCCGTGTCGGATTTGGCTGAAACCATAGAAATACTGGAAGCTGAAGTCACCCGCCTCAAAACTGCGAAGGAAAACAAAAGCAAGCATCTTGATGCCGCCGCTGCGCTTTTTGGACCCAAATCATAGGGCTAAACCTAAAAGATTCCTGATCCGGGACCAACGTTAACCTTTGATTAAGCTTTATGGGCTATTAATATTTTCATCCAGTCTTTCTGGATTCATTCTAGGTGATCTTGATGATTACCCTGTTTGACGCCTCCCTGTTAACTCTTCAGAGCCGCCTTTGCGGCTCTTTTTTTTGTTTAATATCATAGGCTTGCCATCTTAACGTTGTTTGACGCTATTTGCGCCAGCCCCCTTTACGCACCCTGTTTCTAGGTTTAGAAAAGAAACCTAAACAGGGTGGAAGAAATGACATGAACAATAACGGCAATTCAAAATCAGACAACACGATCAGTCTTGCTGAGAAATTTGCGTTTTCAGACAAATTCCACAAGCTGTTTCGCGATGGCATGTCTTTGGTAGAAGAAAGCGCAACTTATCTCGATGGCCCAGGTCGCGAGGCAGCCAAAACCTTGTCGAAAGCTTCCATCGTCTTATACGGCACCGAATCCATGCGCCTGACCACGCGCTTGATGCAATTGGCATCCTGGCTATTGCTCCAGCGCGCCGCCAATGAAGGTGAAATGAGCAAAGAACAGTTTCACGAAGAAAAGAAAAAAGTGAAACTGCATACATTGCCAGAAAGCAATTTGAACGAAGAATGGAATGCGCTTCCCTCAGAATTTTCCGATCTGGTTCGCCGTTCGCTTACCTTGCAAAACCGGATTACGGCAATCGATGCCGAAGTCTATGAGATGAAAGTGTCAGACGGGGAAGAAGAAACAAATCCTGTTCGCCAGCAGCTGGATCTGCTTTCAACAGCCTTGGGCGTGTCCCGTAAGCTGAACTAACAGCCAATTCATAGATATTGAACACAAAAAACCCGGGAGCATGGCTCACCGGGTTTTTCTAACTGCAATATAAAACCTGATCGATTAAAGACCAAGACCTGCATATTTGTTCTTAAAGCGAGACACGCGACCACCACGATCCATCAGATTCTGGTTGCCACCAGTCCAAGCTGGATGAGACATCGGGTCGATATCAAGATTCATTGTATCGCCTTCAGCGCCCCAGGTTGAGCGTGTTTCATATTCTGTACCATCTGTCATCACGACCTTGATCATGTGATATGCTGGATGAATTTCACTTTTCATCGTCTTTTCCTTCAATCTTTTGCTTTCAGACACTAAAAACTTTAGGAAACAATGATTGCCACCCAGTTTCAAAGCTACCAAAACAACGAAAAGCCGCGGAAATGTTTCCACGGCGGTAAACTTGCCGCTTCCATACAACAGGATCAAAGCGCATACAAGCCTCACCACAAAGAATTAGCGGAAATATACTGCGCTTTGAGCACTTTGCCACAACATCAAAGCCTTGCTTTGCATCTGTCTAAAAGTTAGGGAAATGACAATCAAGGAGAGTTGTGTGACTGAAGCAGAGAAAAAAGAAGAAAAGCGGAAAAATTTACGGCCCTTGGCGCGGCTCTGGCCCTATTTGACCCGTTACAAACCGCAAATGTTTGGGGCCATATTCTTTCTGTTGCTTGCAGCAGGAACCACACTGACTTTGCCTGTGGCCCTTCGAAACATCATCGATCTTGGCTTTGTTGAAAACAATGTCAGCTTTATTGGTAATTACTTTTCAGCCTTCGTGCTGGTTGCAGGCGTTTTGGCCTTTGCTAGTGCCCTGCGTTATTATTTTGTGATCTGGCTGGGCGAACGAGTCATTTCTGATCTTCGCAAAGATGTGTTTTCTCATGTTAGCGAATTATCACCATCCTTCTACGATACAGCCCAGTCTGGCGAAATCATCTCCCGTTTAACAGCAGACACCACCCAGATAAAATCTGCCGTTGGCGCAACCGCTTCTATGGCGCTTCGCAATACGATTTTGGGCATCGGCGCAGTTGGCGCAATGGTTTATACATCCCCGCGCCTTTCCCTAATTGTCATTGGCGCAATCCCTTTAATCGTATTCCCGCTAATCGCCTTTGGCCGCGCGGTCAGAAAACGCTCAAGAGATGCCCAGGACACGCTGGCCTCGGCAACGGCTTATGCTTCTGAGTCCATTTCTTCCATTCGCGTAATCCAGGCTTTTGCAATCTCCAAACTGGCAGCGACAAAATTCGGCAATGCCGTTGAGTCAGCCTTCGAGGCGGCGCGCAAAGCCATCGGCACAAGGGCAATGCTCACCGCATTTGCTATCTTCCTTATTTTCTCAAGCGTCATTGCAGTTCTATGGATCGGCGCGCGCGATGTCATGGCTGGAACTTTGACACCCGGCGTATTGAGCCAGTTTCTGCTGTATGCAATTTTTGCTGCGGGCTCTTTGGGTGCCTTGTCAGAAGTGTGGGGAGAATTATCACAAGCAGCAGGCGCAGCCGAACGAATTAGTGAACTGCTTGAAGAAAAATCAGAGATCCAAGCGCCGCTAAATCCGGACCATTTAGCACTTCCCGTGAAAGGCAATATCGATTTCTCCGGCGTGACTTTTTCTTATCCGACCCGTCCTGAAGACGAAACTCTCAAAGGCTTGGACCTCTCCATAAAGTCCGGCGAAACAGTAGCCGTTGTCGGACCGTCAGGCGCGGGCAAGTCGACCCTGATTTCACTCATCCTTCGTTTCTATGACCCCATCGAAGGCACCATTTCACTCGACGGCAAAGACATCAAAACGCTAGACCCTGAAGAGCTGAGAAGCCAGATCGCCATTGTTCCCCAAGACACGGTGATCTTTGCCGCGACAGCCCATGAAAACATTGCTCTTAGCCGCGAAACCGCAAGCCGCGATGAGGTAATCGCTGCTGCAAAAGCTGCCAGCGCCGATAGCTTTATAATGGAAGCACGCGAGGGCTATGACACCCAATTGGGCGAGCGCGGCGTGACCCTTTCAGGCGGTCAACGCCAACGCGTGGCAATCGCGAGAGCCATCCTCAAAGACGCACCGATCCTGTTGCTCGACGAAGCTACAAGCGCCTTAGATGCTGAAAGCGAACGGCTCGTGCAGGAAGCGCTCGATAAACTCATGAAAGGGCGCACAACCATCGTCATTGCCCACCGTTTGGCAACTATCTTGAAGGCAGATCGCATCATCGTCATGGACCGTGGTCGTATCGTCGAAACCGGAACCCACGCGGTTTTGGCCAAAAAGAAAAACGGTCTCTACGCCAAATTGGCGAAACTTCAATTTGATACAGGGCGGGCAGAAGCAACGGAGTGAATAGAACTAATCCAGTCAGTTTACTTTTTCCAATCTCGTAAGAAATTGCCACCAACAAAAGCCATAATTTGGTTCGCTAGAGCATTTCCGGTTTAATTTGCCCCATACCCTGCTGCCTTGAAGAAGTTTGCACATTCTTTCTTTGAGAACAGCTTGAGAATTTCTC
>JAFMHL010000088.1 GCA_017854535.1 Nitratireductor sp. | reverse complement strand
TTGCATTGGTCGTATCTGTAGTCACCGAATTCAAGCCAGTTTTCGCTCCCATCTTTGAAGACTAGGAACTCAGACCGATCCTCGGCTAACAGGGCAACCACGAAGCCCTTAGTTGGCTCGGAGTTGCCGAAGTAACTGTAGGAGGTCATCGCCCGCTGAGTGTCGCCGTTCACAGTGACGCGCGCGTTCCATTGATCGCTGGCATTGTCAAGAATCGCGTACTCGATTTGCCGCTTGATACCACCACCGCCACAATAGACTATCCCTTCCGGGGCCTCTCCCGACGCGGAACTCATATTCCCTTGTTGCGGCAATTGCATCGAGCTTGGTGCGTCACTCGTGGTTTCAGAACAAGCACTCAACGCCAGTAAAGCACCCAGACCAACAAATCCGGCCACAATCGTTTTTTTCATTTATTCTCTCCTCATTAACTCTAACATCAAAACACAATCATATAACTCAGTCACGTTTTAGATTGCACTAGCTCGTTGTCATGATGACAAAGTCCTCACCTGATCGTCTTTCAGGATGCACGGGAAGATCGGTAACAATAAACATCATACCTGGATGCATTCGTGCGTTCATTTGCTGGATAAATTTCTTATCTGCTGATAATCGATTGATCAGAGTTTCCTCAGGTTTATGCGGGTGCGCAGGGTCTTCATGATGGCTGATCCCGCGCCACTGAAGGCCCTTTTGCCCCTGATGAGCACCTTGAAGCACGAAGACATGCTCTCCCAGCCTTGTGGGGCCCTTGATTGTTAGTCGGCTTCGGGCAATTTCCTCGCTGTTTTCAATTAGTACAATTTCATTATCGCCTGCGGAGGCTATCAATGTCGTAACGGGGTGACTCTCGCCTTCAGACCAATCTTTCGGGTGTGATTTAGCTTTGAGGTGCGTAACTGCATCTTCGAATTCATGTTCAGCATATTCTCCCAGCACCATGCCCGGATGGGTCAGTTCCCATGGATCACTGTGAGAGCCTGCAATAATAACAGGTGTCCCTACATGTGTGATTCCGAATAGTTTTTCAGAGAATTCAAGTGGCAGCCGAACGCAGCCATGTGAAGCAGGATATCCTGGAAGCTTGCCGGCATGCAGGGCGATACCGTCCCATGTCAGGCGGTTCATGTTTGGCATTGGTGCGTTGTTGTAGGTCGATGAGCGGTGATGCTTGTCTTTTTGAAGTACAGTAAATACACCGGTAGGTGTGCCGTGACCTTTCTTTCCCGTTGAGCAAGTAGATACGGCGATCCGAACGCCGTTACGATAAATGTGTACACGTTGCTCGGGAATGGAAACAACCGCAGCTACCGGCCCTTCGGGTGAACGCTCTGGGTGCCACGTGTATTCGCCAGGCTTAAGGTCAGAAATTTGTTTGATAACCTGTTTGGCTACAGCAAATTCAGCTGCTGCAAATACTGCCATTCCACCCGCTGCTAATAATAGAGTACGGCGTGATAGATGAAATTCGTGCCTGCCCTTGGTCTTTTGATTGTTGGTCATGGATATATCCTTCTTCACTCTTCACATATTTGATCGACTATTCGCTGTGCTCTATTTGGGGCGCTAATGCTAAATGGTAAGTTACATTGTCAAATTAATGTTGCGGTTTCAAGGCGAAGCTATTCTCGATCAGAAAAACTCTGCATGGTATTTGTTCCCCATCAGCGCCTATTGGTCTAATTAGAGTATGTGCCTAAAAGAGAAGCATCTGTAATGCAGCGAAAATTGTAAACAAAACAGAACTGCTGCATCGGTCGATTGGATCCAGCTTTGCGTCAAGTTATCGACGGGTCTTGGGTAAAGCAGGGATTGGTTGGCTTTAGTCTGACAATGCTCTCAGCAAATTCTCACTTGTCGACGTTTACTTTGGGAGGGCCAATCAATTTTAATACAAAGAGAAAGGATCAGGATAAAAACTATCGAATATCGACGCTTGCAATACCGGAAAGCCGTCGCTTAATATCAACAGCGAAGTTCAGCAACGCCCCACTTAGCCTGGGCGAAGGGCTGCGCCAATTTAAATAACGATGGATACATGGAGGACTAACTAATGGAAAATGTAGTGGGATCAGGAATAGGACTGCTGTTTGGATTTTTTAATTATGGCCGTGTTCGGGGCAATCGTTGGATGGCTTGCGAGTGTTATCGTCAAGGGTAGTGGAAACGGACTATTGGCTGACATTATCATCGGCATAGTTGGAGCCAACATTGCGGGCTGGCTTTTCCCTGCAATCGGTATTCCTCTGGGAACTACGATCGTGGGTGTCGTTATATCAAGCGTCATTGGAGCGGTTCTTTTACTGCTCATTATAAAGCTGATCAGAAAAGTTGCCTCATGAGGTTGGTTCTTTGGGTAATCGTTTTGATAACAATGGGCTCTTCGACTGCTCATGCGGATTCGACGCAAGCCCGCTGTGATATATATCCTGCCGGGTCTGACAAGGTACAGGCAATGATACCTTGCCAGTATACCCAAAGGCAGGGCTATGTAACGATCATTCGCGACGATAAAGTCACACATGAATTAGCGCCTACTGACGATGCAGTAGGAAATTTTCGCGATCAGAATGGACATATGGTTTATCGCCAGAGCGGTCTTGGTGATCAGGGACTTATATTCCGCTTTCCAGATGAAAGCATTTTCGTTTACTGGAACACAGCCGCCCTTGAACCTGCCGACCCAGATAACCCGACTGCACCATTCTCTACTCACGATTTTGATGCGACGATTTTGTTACGATGCCGCGGCAAAGGAAATGCTGATTTCGGCACTTGTCCTGCGGGCATACTTCGGATGGAAGACGGTCAGGCGTCGATTGTCGTTCTGAGTCCCAAAGGCGAGCAGTTCACTATCAATTTCATGAAAGACTACATAAACGCCACCAACAGGCAATCAAGCGCTATGCTTGAAGATGATGATACATGGATTGTGACCATCGACGATAAAGATGTCTATGAGGTTCCACTCGCGGCAATTGAGGGAGGTTGACATAAAAAAATTGGTCTTGTTCACTGTATTTACGACGACAACAATAAGTCCAGTTTCTTCTTTTGCCGATGGCCAGAAACTGCAGATCAATATCAGGTAGGAGTATAGAAATGCCAAAATTTTTCAGACATTTAGTTTTCACATCGATCTTCATTACATTTAGTGCGTCAGTTAGCTTGGCCGCAAGTTGTGGTATGGATTTCCAGCATGCCTATGAGAAGGGTGTTCGCGATGGACGTGCAGATGGAGCACATTTGTATGAGTATAATCCGATGAGCCATGGGCGGAAGGTTGCCATGAAATGGGGTGAGCGCGGAACCTGTTATCGTCAGGGATACGATATAGGCTATCAAAATGCTGCTGCTGACGCGCAGAAAAGACCCTCGCGCCCATCACATGACAACGCACCCACTCCTGGCTCTAACGAGCGGGCATATTATGACGACGGATGCCACGAGGGCACCGGTGATGCTCAAATGAGCATGAGCATGGCGTATCAAAGGCACTCGGACATGTATGACACTAGGTTCGAGCCATACTTCAAGCAGGGTTATGATCATTGCTGGAAAATGTTCAGGTAAATATTGTCGGCGGGTGCAGATGGGCTGCCGCGAAGAAACCCTGACGGTAGCTCTTTGCAAATAACTGCTATTGAGATTTAGCAACCAAACGTCCGCGTTAGGCGGCAGTTTCAACTGGTCGACGCAACACTTTAATCTTTTTGGAAGGATGGAGTGTGAAGCATGAATGAGCTGATGCCTTAGATTTATAAGGCCTGAACGGGCGCTTACGATGTATGTCGATTTACCGCCCTTGACGAGACGGATTAGAATTTGAATGACAGTACTAGAACGGAGGCGGATAGTACGAATGTCCAGTAACTCAGAAAGCTATCTCGATTGGGCGGATAAGGGGCGATCCTCTTTCCTCATCTATCTGATCGGATTCATCCTCATCGTACTTTTCTGGTTGCTACTGGGTGAATTTTTTTCGGCTCCCATTAGGTCGCTTGTGCAGTCCGGCTTTGGTGAAAGTGTCGCCGGAACCCTTCTGACCGATTTCAGCTCCTTCCTGCCGGCGTTGATCGTCGTACCGCTTGCCACCAAATATCTGCTTGCGCGCCCCTGGTGGAGTTTCGGTTTCCCCAATTTAAGACCGGATTTTTCGGTTTTCGCTTTGGCCGTTTTGGTCAGCTTGGCCGTCAGCCTCCTCGTGACGCTTGGCTTCGGTCTAACCGGACTTTTGCAAATCAAACTCCAACTCCCAAATGCCCGCGAATTCCTGATCGTTCTTGCAATCAGTTGCGTAGGCTTTCTGGTGCAGACAAGCGCCGAAGAGTTCCTTTTCCGCGGATACCTGACCCAGTTCGCTCGCCGCTTTTTCACAAGCCCGCTCTTATTTATCGGCATCCCTTCTCTGCTTTTCGCTGCTCCACACTTCGCAAATGTGGCGTCCGCACGCGGACACTGGTATGCTCTGCTGCCCTATTTGGCACCTGGCGTCCTTATTGGCTGGTTTGCTTATCGAACCGGCGCACTATGGGTCGCCATTGGGCTGCACTGGGCAAATAATCTGGGGAATATGGTTTTGGTGGGAACCGATATCGACAGTTTGCCAACGGTGGCACCAATCGTTGTCAGTCAACCTACGTTCGAGATGGCCACTGCCTTGACGCTAGTATCAACAGCATTGATCTTTGCCATAATGGAATTCCTTCTCCGTAAGAAACGGGGCACGCACGCTAAACTCGTGCTTTGAATAAATGGGTCGAACCCATCCACGCCTTGATGGTGCCGAACGGATGCTCGACCGTGCATCGTCGGGTACGCATGAGGTTGGGGTTCTCTTCCATTCGGGAATACATAGCGTCGATCAGATGCTCGTGCTACCAACCCACAGCAATGTGAAGGGCAGGTTTGCCCGCTGCACCGACATGCTTCCATCAAAATGCTGCGGGTTGACGAATGGCCGCAATGCGGAAGCTACGGTGCAGTATTTGACAAGGTGACGGAGGTCGGCTCTGGGCCGAGAGTGACGTTCAA
>JAFMHL010000087.1 GCA_017854535.1 Nitratireductor sp. | reverse complement strand
ACAGTCAATATGACAGTGAACGGTAATGCCGTTAGCGGAGAAATTGAAGGCCGCACATTGCTTGTGGAGTTTATCCGCGAAAATTTACGCTTAACAGGAACTCATGTTGGATGTGATACATCTCAGTGTGGCGCTTGTGTAGTCCATGTTGATGGCAAAGCGGTGAAAAGCTGCACGATGCTTGCCGCTCAAGCTGATGGCGCCGTGGTAACCACCATTGAAGGCCTTGCAAGCAGAGGCGATCTGCACCCGATGCAACAAGCGTTCAAAGAAAACCATGGTCTTCAATGCGGGTTTTGTACCCCGGGAATGATCATGGCAGCTACTGATATGGTCAATCGTCACGGCGGCAAAAACCTTGACGAGAAAACAATCCGTGAAGAGTTGGAAGGCAATATTTGCCGCTGCACAGGCTATCATAATATTGTGAAATCTATTCAGGCTGGCGCCAAGGCCATGGGGTAACCCAATAATTGGAGCGCGCAGTTTTAGAACCCAGCGCTTTTCAAACGGTTTAGCTAATTGAATTCAGTGGAGGAATGACAAGATGAGTGAAGGAATCGGTGCCCGCGTTTTACGGAAAGAAGACAAGCGCTTTGTAACGGGCAAAGGCAATTACACAGACGATGTGAAGAATAACAACCAGTGTTATGCGGCGTTTGTACGCTCACAGCATGCCCATGCGAAAATCACCAAAATCAACAAAAAAGCTGCCGAGGCAATGCCTGGCGTAAAAGGTGTGTTTGATGGCAAGCAACTGACTGGCGATGGTATCGGCAATATCATTTGCGGTTGGATGATCCACTCCAAAGACCGCTCGCCAATGAATATGGGCGCTTGGTCTGCGCTTGCCACAGAACATGTGCGCTATGTTGGGGATGCGGTCGCCGTTGTTATTGCAGACAGCATCGCAAAAGCAAAAGCTGCTGCTGAAGCAGTTGAAGTATCCTATAAAACCTTGAAAGCAGTTGTAAAAGCTGACGCTTCTCTAAAAGATGGTGCTCCACAAATCCACCCTGAAGCCAAGAACAACCTGATTTATGATTGGGAAATTGGTGATGAAAAATCGACAGATGCAGCGCTGAAAAGTGCAGCGCATATTATTGAGATGGATGTTACCAATAACCGTCTTTCCCCAAATCCAATGGAGCCGCGCTCGGCTGTTGCAACATTTGATGCATCAAGCGACCACTATACGCTCTACACAACCAGTCAAAACCCGCATGTGGCTCGTCTGGTTCTTTCCGCGTTTTATCAGGTGGCGCCAGAGCACAAACTGCGCGTGATTGCGCCAGATGTGGGTGGTGGCTTTGGAGCTAAGATTTACATCTATCCAGAAGAAATTGTTTGCCTCTGGGCCTCGATGAAAACCAATTGCTCGGTGAAATGGACATCTGATCGTTCAGAAGCGTTCCTGACAGACGCCCATGGCCGCGATCATATTTCCACTGCCAAAATTGGTTTTGACAAGGACCATAAGATCGTTGGTTTCAAAGTCGATACGATAGCGAATTTGGGCGCTTACATGTCGCTCTTCTCGTCGTCAGTGCCGACTTATCTTTATGCAACGCTTCTATCTGGTCAGTACAACATCGCCAATATCCACGCCAATGTGCGGGCGGTTTATACCAATACAACGCCAGTAGATGCCTATCGCTGGGCAGGGCGGCCAGAAGCTGCGTTCCTTGTTGAGCGCATTATGGAAGTTTCAGCGCGTCAGTTGGGTGTTGATCCCGCGGACTTGCGACGCAAAAACTTTGTCACTTCGTTCCCACATCAAACGCCAGTAATTATGGCTTATGACTCGGGGGACTTTGGCGCAAACATGGATGCAGCCAAGAAAGCTGCGAAATATGATAGCTTTGCCAAACGCAAAAAAGAAGCCGCTTCAAGAGGCATGCTTCGAGGCATTGGAATGTCCTGCTATATTGAAGCTTGCGGTATAGCGCCGTCTGCAGCCGTTGGCTCACTGGGAGCAGGCGTTGGTCTTTGGGAATCTGGCGAGGTTCGCGTCAACCCAGTTGGGACCATCGAAATCCTCACGGGATCGCATTCCCATGGCCAAGGCCATGAAACAACCTTCACTCATATTGTGAATGATCGTTTTGGCCTTCCAACTGACAATGTGCAGATCGTCCATGGCGATACAGACAAAGTTCAGTTCGGCATGGGTACCTATGGCTCACGATCGGGTGCAGTCGGCATGTCGGCAATCGTAAAAGCCTTGGACAAGGTAGAAGCGAAAGCCAAGAAAATCGCAGCCCATCTAATGGAAGCGGACGCTGGCGACATCGTCATTGAAAATGGCGAAGTAAAAGTTGCTGGAACCGATACGAAGCTTGGCTGGCATGAAGTCTGCCTCGCGGCTTATACCGGCCATTCTCTTCCAGAAGGCATGGAGCCTGGTTTGAAAGAAACAGCGTTTTATGATCCGACCAACTTCACCTTCCCTGCAGGTTGTTATATCTGCGAAGTTGAAATTGATCCTGAAACCGGTAAAACCGAAGTCGTTCAATTCACAGCATCCGATGACTTTGGCACCATCATCAATCCGATGATTGTTGAAGGTCAGGTCCATGGCGGTCTGGTTCAGGGCATTGGTCAGGCTTTGCTAGAGCAGGCAGTCTATAGCGATGATGGTCAGTTATTGACCGGATCCTATATGGATTACACCATGCCACGTGCTGATGATGTTCCAAGTTTCCAGGTCAGTCACGAATCGACTGTGTGCCCTGGTAATCCGCTTGGTATCAAGGGTTGCGGTGAAGCGGGAGCAATCGGTTCTCCGCCTGCGGTAATCAACGCGATAACCAATGCCATCGGCCATGAGAATATATCAATGCCAGCTACCCCATCGAAAGTTTGGGCAGCTATTCAAGCATCGAATTTCAAACAGGCAGCAGAGTAATTCTCCCGACCCTTCGGCGCCCAGTTTTAAACGAAAAGAAACCGGGCCTGAGCGTTGGATATGAACAAGGAGATTGAATATGTACGAAGTGAATTACCACAAAGCCAAAGATGTAAAAGACGCTGTCAAACTGATAGGCAAAGCTGAAGATGGCAAACTCATGTCAGGCGGACAAACGCTGATCCCGACCATGAAACAGCGCTTAGCCGCTCCCTCCGATCTCGTGGATATTTCATCTATTGCAGATTTGAAGGGTGTAAAAGTTGAAGGCGGCAAAATTACTATTGGCGCGGCAACAACCCATGCGGAAGTCGCGTCTAATAAGAAGTTGCAAAAAGCCTGCAGCGGTATTGCTAGTTTGGCTGGACATATTGGCGATCCCCATGTGCGTCACAAAGGCACCATTGGTGGTTCAATCGCCAACAATGATCCGGCTGCAGACTATCCGTCTGCGATGGTTGCTTTGAACGCATCGATCAAGACCAACAAGCGAACTTTAAGTGCTGACAAGTTCTTTGTTGGCATGTTTGAGACTGCATTGAACGAAGGCGAAGTCGTGGTTTCAGTGAGTTTCGACAAGCCAAAAAAATCAGCTTATGCAAAATTTCCTAACCTTGCATCACGCTATGCCATGGCGGGTGTCTTCGTCGCTAAACTGGCTGATAATAGCGTTCGTGTCGGTGTTACTGGCGCAGGTGCTGATGGTGTCTTCCGCCACAAAGGCATGGAAAAAGCGTTGTCAGCGAAATTTAACGCTGACGCCCTGGCAGGCATTTCAGTGGCCGAAGACGACATGCTGTCGGATATCCATGGCGATGGAGCCTACCGGGCCAATCTGGTCAAAGTGATGGCCAAGAAAGCAGTCAACGCTGCAGGCTAGTCAAATCGTCTAACCTAAAACGAAAAAGGGAGCCAAGTGTTCCCTTTTTTATTATGTAATATTAGACATCCACCGTCGGAAAAGGACTGGGCATGTTTTACATTTTATTGATAGATCCCCCCGCTTAAACCATTGTTGTGGTTAAAAGAAAGAGTGGAGGTTTTTATGGATCAAAATCATCTATCACACAGCAATTGGGACTGCAAATATCTCGTTTTGCTTGGCAGCAAGTAACGGATCAGTCAAATGGGGTTGATCGGAGGTAAGCAGCAGACACTTACCCAAAATACGTCAAATTCAGACTATAAAAACCAAGGCCTATGGCGCGAGTTTATTTTCAATTAGCACATTTTTATTGGAATTTGTTGTAGTTTGGAGCCATTGGTCAATTCAGGTACTTAGGATTTTGTTCGACGAAAATTGCTCACTGATCAATTGTAATGATGCTAAAAACATCATTTGTCAGAAACCCATAGGATTTTGGGCAAATCGTGTCAGGCAGAACTTCCACGTCGTATAGTTCATCGATATTGCCATCGATACGGAACCAATGCTTACATGTTCCATCAGTAAGATCGATCACTTGGACGCCACACCATGGATCGCTATCGGCATCTTTCAAACGACTATCGAGTTCCAAGCCCTCGAATCGCTTGTATCTGGGTTTGGATAGTCCAACAAATGCGAATTTGCCATGAAAGGAGAGGCCACGCACAAATCCTGGGCAAAAGCAAAGAGGTGTGAACCGCTTTTTCAAATGCTTTTCAGATAAATCAATCCAACCCAATTCACCTGTACCAGAATTCAATATCCACAATTTTCCCTTATAAAGTGAGGGAGAATGAGGCATTGAAAGGCCCTCACAAACAATTTCGTTCTTTTCAACGTCAATAACAATTCCACCGTTTGAAGTTCTGTCCCGCCAACCGTCAATGGTATCTGATTTACTGACTGCCGTAACATATTTGGGACGTCCCTCATGCATTGCCATGCCGTTCAAATGACATCTGTCTTCGGCAATAATTGAAGAGATAAATGAAGGCTTCCAATATGGTTTGAAGCTGTGAGTATTGGAAACCTGAGCAATGCAGTTGTATCGCGTATTTACGAAAAGAATATCGCCATCATGGGTTACGCCAACATCATGGGCGTCTAAAATACCGGTCATGTGACTAGTAAGTGGAACGAAACAATCGGAAAATGTTTCATCCATAACTTCTTTTGCCTTAAGAATGTTGGGCATCCGGTAAATATTGGCTAGTGCTGCCAAATAAAGGGTGGAGCCGTCATAGTGTAGCCCCATGGCTTTTCGGAAGAACTGCTGGTTGATCATCAATCCACCCTTTGGATTTCTACCTAACATATATAGTCTTCCGGATTGATAAGAAGTGACAGCGACAGAAACATTTAGTTG
>JAFMHL010000086.1 GCA_017854535.1 Nitratireductor sp. | reverse complement strand
GAAAGGATAACTATGAACTAACATTCAAACCGGACCAATCAAGTGGGGCTGATCACAATGACCTTGATAGCTATCGTATCTTTCACAATATTTGGCACATTCAGCATTTGTGCTGCGATGGAACAAAATGATAATCGCCGTAGCGATGATTTCGATACTATCCAGCATTTCTTTGGCAATCGAAACTAAGAGTGAATTGGATTGTCATAAAATTTCAATATCTAAGAGACTAAAAAGAGACTATCGGCCTACATGACTTGCTAACTATTTGAAATCATTGGCTGGGGATCCTGGATTCGAACCAGGACTAACGGAGTCAGAGTCCGTCGTTCTACCGTTAAACTAATCCCCATGGATTTTTGCAAACGATCATCAAACAATTGGTTGGCAAGGCAAATTCGTTCGGTGTGCCAAAACCATTTTGTGCTATCTGATCTTCAAGCGGCTTTGCTATAGGCGGCGCTTATAGCTTTTGCAACATAAAGTTCTGAGGGAACTGTTTTTACCCGACAGGTAAATCTTGTTGTTGCGTAAACATTAGTACTTTGCGGATTTGCAAACTGGTGTTACCTTTATCTCAACTTTTAAAAAAAAACGCGCATCCATATTGTGATAGCGCTGAAGGAACAAGATTGAGCAAGTTTTCCGGCCAGAAATGGCGACGGGGGAAACAGCGAAATCGTCAAGATGCGAAAGGGCTGGATCATGATGCAAATAATTCATCAGCTGTTTCGCAGAACGAACAATCTGGAGAAAAGTCGCAGTCTTTCTCCTCTTTTAAGTCTGTGGAGGCGGGATATTCGCCCACTAGACCTGATGGAGGTTTCGCGGCAATTCATGAAGATCGGCGTTCAACAAAAACAACCGGCAAACATGCCGGAAATGGTTTTGGCAACAATGATGGTTCGCCGGGCATACTGATAGGTGGGTCCCCCGCAAATGATGGGCAGACAAATGAGTCTGTTTCATTGGACATGTCAGAAGGTAAAAGTGCTTCTTTTGGTGATAGGCCTCAAGGAGAGAGAAAACGTTCGCGGCGTCGCACGAAGCGTGCCAAACGGCCGATTCAACAAAATGGGTCGCAAACTGGTTCGGTTGTTGAAAACGATACGGTAGGAAGCAGTGGGCGCTCCCAGGCACCCGCTTTAGGTAAACGGCAACATCTGGATAGCGGTGCGCGTTCTGCGTCTGACGATATTTCAAGAACTGCTGCTCCGTTGCGGAAGAAACGCAATACCAGGCGGAAGGGTGCCAAAACGCGTCCTAGCGATGATGGTTCCATGCGCCATCTGCGCAGCCCAATCACACCGGCTCCTGACGTTGCATATGTGCCCACAGTGGAAGCAAGAGCAGTAAACTCTACCCCTAAAAGAGCAAAGCCTTTTGCCAAGCCGCGCAGCAACGCCCTTTATGCGGCCTTAGATTTGGGAACCAATAATTGCCGATTGCTGATCGCAACGCCCCAAGAGCGCGGTAAATTCAGGGTTGTAGATGGTTATTCAAAGATTGTAAGGCTGGGTGAGGGGCTGGCCCATAGTGGTAGGCTATCTGAGGATGCCATGAATAGGGCTGTTGAAGCACTCAAGATTTGCTCGGAAAAACTGATGAGCCATACGGTGCTTGGGCATCGGCTGATCGCCACAGAGGCTTGTCGGCAAGCTGCGAATGGAGCACATTTTCTTGAGCGCGTAAAAGCCGAAACGGGGATGGATCTTGAGATAATCGATCGTGAAACCGAGGCCTATCTAGCTGCAGAAGGCTGTGGTGCATTGATGGATAAAAAGGCTGATGCAGCGGTCTTATTTGATATTGGCGGGGGGTCGTCTGAGTTGATCCTTGTAAATTGCCAAGGGCGGAAAAGACGCATTGCTGAACAGATTGTTGCGTGGACATCGCTTCCTATCGGCGTGGTCACGCTGGCAGAAAGACATGGTGGGGCAGAGGTCAACAAGGAAATATTCCAAAATATGGTTAGTGAGGTGCGCGATCATCTTGCAAAATTTGCCGGTCGCGATGCCTTATCGCGCATCTGGAAAAACGGGAAAGTCCATTTGCTTGGAACCTCTGGAACAGTGACAACTTTAGCAGGCATTCATTTGGGTTTGCCCAGATATGAGAGACGCCTTGTAGACGGATTGTGGTTGGCAGGCAGTGAAGTTGATACGGTGATTAAAGATTTGTTGGCGATGGATTATCGCCAGCGCGCGGCCAGTCCATGTATTGGGACTGAACGTGCTGACCTTGTGATGGCAGGGTGTGCGATTTTGGAAGGCATTCGCCAGCTTTGGCCTAGCGATAGATTGCGAGTAGCCGATCGCGGTCTTCGCGAAGGCATGTTGACACAATTGATGGAACGCGATTCAGCTTGGTTGCCAGCGAAATTTGGACGCCGAAAGGGCCAAAGATATTGGAACCAAAACAGATCCAACTCAAATGGTTCTGACAAAAACAGAATTGGAAAAGAATGATGGCTGGTAGAAAAACTCCGGCGGGAAAAGGCGGCGGTAAGTCTGGTTCAAAAGCAGTTGGTGGTAAAGAAACCGGATCCAAGCTTGGCGGTAAATCCGGCTCTGCAAACCGCATGATGCATACCAAGGTGAAAACTGCGCGAGGCAGAAAACTTTCGTCTACTTTATGGCTTCATCGCCAGCTTAACGATCCTTATGTCAAAAAGGCAAAAGCTGAGGGATATGCCTCGCGTGCCGCCTACAAGATTAAGGAGATGGATGACCGCTATCGCTTTTTGAAAAAAGGCAGGCGAGTTATCGATTTGGGTGCTGCACCTGGCGGGTGGACGCAAGTTTGTGTGGAACGAACAGGCTCCATACCTGAAGAAGTGACCGTTGTTGGAATTGACTATCTGCAAATGATGGAAGTTCCAGGCGCAACCATATTGATGAAAGATTTCCTTGATGATGATGCGCCGCAGGCATTGATTGATGCTTTGGGCGGACATCAGCCTGATGTGGTCTTATCGGATATGGCTGCGCCAACGACGGGCCATAGAAGAACCGACCACATTCGTACTATGCATCTGGTTGAAGTTGCTCTGGATTTTGCGTTGAAGGTATTAAGGCCTGGTGGATCGTTCCTGTCGAAAACTTTTCAAGGTGGCACTGAAGAACAATTGTTGAATATTTTGAAGACTAATTTCCAGGAAGTCTTTCATGTCAAGCCTCCAGCATCGCGCGAAGGATCTGTCGAATTGTACTTGTTCGCGCGAAATTTCAAAGGCCGCAAAGACAATGAGGTTTTGGACCTGACGCCTGAGGATTAATTTTTCAGTAACCATAGCTTCGACTTTAAGTCTGTTTTTGCTTAAAAAATTAGCCCTGTTAGTCCGATTGTTTACCTTTGTCTCCCATGGTCTGCCCTAAATATATGGGTATTGGGGTAACTATGGATCAAAAAGCTGGCGAGCAAAGCACCAAGGGTGGCTTTTCTAATGTATTTGCAGATCGCTCAAAAGTAGCACTGTTGGTTTCAGCGATATTGCTAGCACTGGCGGGTGGTGCAATCGTTGTTTCTGATCAGATCAATTTGATAGCTGCAGCGCGTCCTGCGTTAGGCGGAACCATGGTTGTTGTTGCCATTTGCGTTTTGTTCTTTGGATGGAAGAACAACGCTGCTTCGTCCATGACTTTGTTGGCTGGAGAATCCAAGGTCGATCTTACAGAGCAAGGTGAACATTCGGATGTGGCGCCGCAGCAAGAAAAGTTGAAAGTAAAAACACACTCTTTGAGCCTGACTGACAAGCAAACCGGGCTTGGTAACAAGATGCGGTTTTTCGAAAAATTCAAAAATTTATCTAAACGTCACAATGATCTACCGGAAGATCAGCGTCACCCATTGCAGTTGGTATTGTTAATCTCGACGGAATAAAACCGATCAATGATTTATTCGGATTTGACGGCGGTGATCGGCTGATCCAGCAGTGCTCCATGCGATTGCGGGTAGCGATAGAAAACTCGGGTTTCGTATTTCGTCACAATGGCGATGAGTTTTCAATTATTTTGCCCGATGCAAGTACCCATGAGGCCGTAAACAAGATTGGCAAATTGCTACAAGATGTTTTGGCCGCGCCTTTTGATATTGATGGGGCCTCTGTTCGTTTATCCGGTTCATTTGGTTTCGCATTGTTTCCTGATGCAGGTGAGAGCATGGAAAAAGTGATCGCGTCAATTGAAACCGCTTTGTATCACTCGAAACGCAAAGGACGGGGCCGGTTGACGATCTACTCATCGGAGATTGAAAAAACGGTACGTGAAAATGCTGTATTAGAGCAGGCCTTGCGTAGAGCAATTGCTGACAATCTTATTGCTCCACATTACCAGCCGATAATCTCCCTTCAAGATGGAAGCCTTCTTGGGTTTGAAGCCTTGGCACGGTGGATCGATCCTGAACTTGGGTTTGTATCTCCGGCAAAGTTCATTCCTTTGGCCGAAGAGCGCGGTATCATTGCGCAGTTGACAGAAGCGCTTCTTTTGCAGGCAGCTAAGACTGCAGCAGACTGGCCTGACGAGTTATTTTTGTCGTTCAATCTATCTAGCACTCAGTTGGTTGATCCTAACACTGCTGCAGCCATTCTTGAGACTATCAAACGTTCTGGTCTGCCTCCTCAAAGGCTCGAGATTGAGGTAACAGAAACGGCGATGATGTCAGACCCGGAAACAGCTGCTCAGATCATTGAAGCATTACACGATGCTGGTGTTCGTATTTCCATGGATGATTTTGGAACTGGACAACCAAGCCTAGGGCGATTGCGCGAGCTTAAGCTTGATAAGGTGAAAATCGACCGTGCTTTTATTATGGCCATTGGCGAAGATAAACCTGCTGAACATATTGTGCTGGCAATTTTGGAAATGTGTGCTGGGCTCAATTTGACCGTGGTCGCGGAAGGCATCGAGGAAATTATCCAGGCGGAAAGCCTCAAACATTTTGGATGCCATGCAGGGCAGGGATACCTGTTCGGCAAACCTCAAAATGCCACCAAAACCATGGGTTATATTCGCGAATTTAGCAGAATTGCGAAATCTGACCGCGAAGCAAAAATCGCGTAAGCAAAAATGAAGATTTCCGGTGATTTGGGGTCATCGGAATATGCCGCTTAGAGCGGCATTCAGGGGTCGTGTTGTGGGTTCACGACCCCTGAATTGTTTTTCAACTTCAGTCCAATAATTGCAAAGGTTAGGGTTTGGACTCAATTGGGAGGTCGATTTTGTGGAAGACAATTTGTTTGACAGTTAGGCGTAA
>JAFMHL010000010.1 GCA_017854535.1 Nitratireductor sp. | reverse complement strand
GTTATGAAATTACTGCCGAAAATAACGGCAATACCACGCTAACGAATGTCGTTGCGAATGATCCACTATTGCCGGGAGCAGCATTGGTGTTTGATCTTGCAAGCGATGTAGACAGCGATGGTGAATTGGATGTTGGTGAAACTTGGCGCTGGACAGGTTCATATGCGCTTGATCAGGTCATAGACATTGATACCGCTGGTGGCGGCGACAATGATGTCGATAACACCGTAACAATTATTGCCGATGAGCTAGCGTTGCCTGTGACAGCAAGTGATGAAGTGCCATTAGTGCCAACTGCTGAGCTGACGCTCACGAAAAACGGCGTATATAATGATACCGTATTGCCAGCTGGCCAAAACGCAGGCGACACAGTCGATTATACCGTGCTTGTTAGAAATACAGGTAATGTCACCATTAATGTCACCGGCGTTAACGACCCGTTGGTTGCATTGACATGGGATGGAATTGATTTGGGTTCAGACGGTGTGCTTTCGCCGGGTGAAATCTGGACATATGAAGGTACTTATATCCTTCAACAAAGCGATTTCGATACCAATGGCGGTGGAGATGGAACACTCGATAACATTGTTACGGTTTCTACCGATGAGCTACCAGACCAAGATGCAACCCACGCGCTGCCGTTAGATTCGGAGTCGTCGATGACGATTGATAAAACTGCTGACATCTCAGCAGTAAATGTTCCTGGCGATCTGATCACCTACACAGTCACTGCAACAAATACCGGCAATACCGCTTTGACGAATGTCACTGTGAATAACCCAATGTTGACGCTTGATACCGAAATTTGCCCAGTTCTTGCTCCGAGCGCAACTTGTGTGTTGACGGGAACCTATCCGGTCAGCGGGCCTGATATTTCTGCTGGAACGGTTCAAAATACAGCTGGTGTTACAAGTGATGAAGGTATCAACGAAACCGTAATTCTGGATACACCGCTAGTTGCTACGCCGAATATCGCATTGGCTAAATCAGTTGCACCAACCTTTGTGACGACTGCAGGAACTCCTGTTGCTTATACCGTGATCGTTTCAAACACAGGTAATGTGCCTTTGACAGGCGTCGTTGTCAGTGATCCTTTGCTTGCCCTTGATTGTGGTGCTGGTTCGTCAACGATAGCGACTTTGAACCCGGGTAGCCCGGTTACCTGCACAGGTACTTATCCAATTGATCAAGGTGACATTGACGCTGGCCCGACATTGATCAACACAGCTACCGTCAATGATGATGGAACATATGGCGTTACGGCCAATGATACAGCAACGGTAACCTTTGCTCAGACGCCTTCAATGACGGTAGTAAAATCTGGCGTCTTGAATGACGATGACGGTGTGCCGGGTGTCAGCGAAAACGATACGATTGCTTACAGTGTAATAGTTACAAATACGGGCAATCTTTCCCTAACCAATATCGTTCCAAATGATCCGTTGGTTACATTGGCTTACTTCGACGGCGATCTTGATCTCGACAATGAAATTGATCCAGGTGAAGTATGGGAATTCACGGGCTCTTATCCGCTAACGCAGATTGATGTTGATAGTCTTGGTGGTGGCGATGGTAATATTGAAAACACTGTTGCGATCGAATCTGATCAGTTGCCGAATCAAATTGGCAACACTGATGTTCCGCTGAATATCAATCCGTCTATGGAAGTTGTTAAAACAGGCGTTCTTAACGATGATGATGGCGATGCTGGGCTGACAGAGGGCGACACGGTTACCTACTCTGTTGTAGTCACCAATACTGGTAATGTTCGTCTCACCAATGTTGTCGCCAGCGATCCATTGGTTACGCTGACACTGGTCAGTGGTGATCTGAACTCTGATAATCGTCTCGACACAAATGAAATCTGGACTTTCACTGGTACAACAATCATCACGCAGGTTGACCTTGATACACTTGGCGGCGGCGATGGCGATATTGATAACACGGTCACTATTTCAACCGATCAGTTGCCGGATCAAGATGCCAGCCATGAACTGCCGCTTGCGCCGGTGTCTTCGATTACGATTGAGAAAGTTGCGACCACGCCTGTTCGTCTGTTCCCGACTGTTTATGAATTTGACTATGAACTAACAATTACGAACACAGGCGCAGTTACTCAAACCAATATCCGCGTGGAAGATGATATTGCAGCTGCTATTGCGCCTGCCACATTGTTGAACAACCCGTTGGTTACAGTGTCTGGTTTCAGTGGCACTGGTGGTTTGGATGGCGCTTATAATGGTGTCAGCAACATCGACATCCTCACTGGTGATGTTCAACTTGCGCCGGGCGCATCTGGTCAAATTGTCACTACGTTGCGCATCGATACGGGCGGACAAAGCACCAATGGTTTGAACACTGCCTTTGTGGATAGCGATCAAGTATCGACACCTATCGCCTCAAACGATCCGACCTTAACGCCGGGTGATCCTAGCGATGTGAACCCAACGCCGATTGATTTGCCTGACACTGACGGTGATGGTTCGCCGGACGCAGATGAAGATGTGACTGCGGATCGCGATGGCGATGGTAGTGCAAACTCCGATGATTATGATCCAACGGGTTATTTCTACTGTCAGGCTGATGGACGCATCCTTTCCGGCGGTCGTATCCGTTTAGACAATCTGACTTCTGGTGGCTCACAGACTGGTATCGGGTCATCTAATGGTATCGTAATTCTAAGAGATGGTAACGACGGTCGTTATCAGTTCTATGTGACACAAGAAGGCACTTTCAGGCTTGCGTTTGAAACACTGCCAACAGATGGCATATTGAGCACTACGTTGCTGGATTCAGGAACGCTTGATGTCAGCACGCCGCCAGACAATCCGCGTGTGATAGGTTCAGGGGAGTTTGGATCAACCGGCATTCTGGATGATTTCACTGAAGCAACGAACCCGTATTACACATTGTTTGAATTTGAACAGGGCGATCCGGCTGTATTCAACAACAACATCCCGATGCAGTTCTGCGGATCTCCACTGCTAGCAGCTGACAAGTCAGTTGAGAGCGGTCCAGACTTGCAGCCTGATTTGAGCTATGATGTTACGTATCGCATGACGATGAGTTCAACAGGCAATGAGTATGTTGAAAATGTTCAAATGGTGGACGATCTTGATGCTGTATTTGGTGCGGGTAACTACTCAATCACTTCACGTGTTTTGGATAGCGCTCCAGTAGACTTTACGGGTGCGATTGATCCTTTCTTTGATGGTAGCGGCAATACGGCGCTTCTAACCAGCGGTAGCACTTTGCAGCCGGGTGAGAGTGTCACGGTGTTGCTGTCAGTAAATGTCAATGTTGCCAGCGGCGTATTCTCTAACGTGCTGTCAGTTAATGGTACGACGCCATTTGATGGAAGTCCTGTGCCGCCTGCAAGCGATGACGCCGATATTAATATTACCGCTCCAAGTGACTTGCTGTTGGTTGAAAAAACCGCATTGCCGGGAAGTGCTCCATTGGGCGCGCCAGTGGCCTATACAATCAAAGTGACGAATATTGGTCCAGCAGATTTCCTAGCTGTCGATATTGTCGATCTCATTCCAAATGGAATGACCTATATTACTGATAGCGCCCGCGTGGATGGAGTTGCCCAAGAACCGATCATTGATCCTGCGAAGGCATCGGGACGTGAATTGGTATGGAACCCGATTAATATTGCTACTGGTGGTAGCGTGACCATCACACTCACCTTGGTGATAAATGCTTCTGCAGGGGCTCAGGAATTTATCAATAACGCCTATGTGCGCAATCCAATAACCGGAGAACGGATCTCGAATATCGCGAAAGCGGAAGTTCGCTTGGAAATCGAGCCTGTATTCCAGTGCTCTGATATTATTGGCCGCGTCTTTGATGACTTTGATAAAGATGGTTATGCCGATGATGGCGAACCAGGCTTGCCAGGCGTTCGTTTAGCAACACCGCGCGGGCTGCTGATCACAACAGATAAATTTGGTAGATACTCCATTGCGTGTGGTGCGATCCCTGATGAAGACATTGGATCGAACTTTATCCTGAAATTGGACACCAGAACGCTGCCAACTGGCTATCGGGTAACCAGCGAAAACCCGCGGGTTGTTCGCTTGACCAGAGGCAAACTGACGAAGCTGAATTTTGCAGCGGCTAATCTGCGGATTGTGCGTTTGGAACTGTCAGATGCGTCATTCAAACCAGGCACAACAATCTTGAATCAAGAGACACTGAATACTCTTGGTGGATTACTCTTACTGTTGGACGAGGAGCCTTCAGTCTTGAGAATTATCTATCAAGGTAACGGTGGGTTAAATGAAACCGGCCAAAGCCGACTGCAAACGATCGAGGATCTGATCAGTCGTGCATGGAGCCAACTAGAAAGAAGTAACGAGCTGAAAATAGAGACAAAACTGTTCAATTGATTTTCTTTGGGAAATCGGAAAGTAACTAAATATTAACCATAAATGGGCTTTTATTACCCATGGTTAATGAAGCGCCGAATCATGACACGTAGACGGGGCGCATTCGGCTATAGATTGTCCAAGATCGGGTTGAAGACATTTGTTTTCAGCGCTTTTTTTGCTATCTTAGCCACACAAAGTGTATTTGCAGATGACTTATCTGCATTGCTCGCTGCTGAGCAAAAAGCAGACGCGCAGTCTATTTCTGGCTCTAAAGCAGCTTTGTCTATCAGCGTTGATGGTGAGACTATTGTTGGTTCAACAAGCCGCGATGATCATAACCGAATGGTGGATGTTGATCTTGAATCAGTTGATATTCAGGTCAAATTTGATGGGCTTGACGCTGAGAAAAGCTTGAGTGTTTCAACCCTTCCTGAAAAACGTGTCCATGCACCAGGCATTCCCATTCGTTTTCAAGGATACAGCAATTATCCTGATTGGATCAGCCGCGCTGAGCTGATTATTACGCCCAAAGGTGCGCGCAAGGCCGGAAGCCTTTTGAGTCCTTCTGAGGTGGTGATCCCGGTTGCAGCTGATGGCACAGTAGAATGGTATCCCGAGCTTGGGCTAGAAGGCGATTTGGCTTACTCCTATCGTGTCTATGATAGCAGGGGTCGCTATGATGAAACCGATCCGTGGCCATTGCTATTGAGCGAAAATGCCGACGCATTACCAGAGTTTTCACTTCGCGGCGAAAAAGATGGGCGCGGATTGATTGAAGTTCGCCCTGCATCAGCAAATCCGGGCGCCGACAAAAATCATATTGCTGTTTCAAACATTCCGATCCACGGCGGCTCTGTAACAGTATATGGCAAAAACTTACCTAAAGATTTTAAAGTTAATGTTCTTGGCCGTCCGGCTCCCGTATCAAGTAACAACGAATTTATTCTTCAAACCATTCTGCCGCCCGGTGAGCATGTTGTAGATGTGCAGGTCAAAGATGAAAGCGGACAGCATGGCGTTGAATTTCAACGCGACGTAAATATTCCAGACAATGAATGGTTTTATGTTGGTATTGCTGACCTAACCATCGGCAAGCGCACAGGAAAAGACAGCGAGAAACTGGCTCCTGTTAAATCTGGTGAATATGACGATGTGTATCAAAAAGGACGTTTGGCATTTTACCTCAAAGGAAAAGTAAAAGGCCGCTATATCATTACCGCTTCCATGGATACCACTGAAGAGGATCTTGATCAGATTTTCTCAAACATGGATGCGAAAGATCCAAGACAGCTTTTACGCCGTCTTGATCCTGATGATTACTATCCCGTCTATGGCGATGATTCCATTTTGAAAGAAGATGCCCCGACTTCGGGGAAATTTTACGTTCGGATCGACAAAGGCAATAGTCATGTGATGTGGGGCAATTTCAAAACCCGCATTGATGGCGTTGAATTGGCTAGATATGAGCGTGGCCTGTATGGCGCGAAGGTAAATCTGGAAACCGAAACCACGACCAAATATGGCGACCCAACAGCCACTATTCAGGGTTTTGCTGCACAGCCCGGAACATTGCCACAAAGGGATTCGTTCAAAGGAACTGGTGGTTCTGTTTACTTTCTCAAAAGACAAGATATCAATCAGGGCTCTGAGCAAATATCTATCGAAATACGTGATGCCTCGACAGGTCTTGTTGTCGAGCGGCAATTGCTGGCTGAAGGTTCTGACTATTCAATTGATTATGTTCAAGGCGTGATCATTTTGAATAACCCGCTATCATCAACAACCATTTCGTCCTCAGCAGTATTGCCTTCTGCTTTGGCCAGTTATGAGCAGTTTTTGGGCGCTAATTATGAATATACCCCAACGATTGGGGATGTTGATGGCTATAGCTATGGTGGACGCGGCGAAGCATGGCTTGCTGACTATCTTCGTGTCGGTGTGACGGGATATCAGGAAAACACAGGCGAATCTGATCAAACGCTTGTTGGCGCTGACGTGACTTTGCGCTTTTCAGAAAAAAGCTATTTCCAGTTTGAATGGGCACAAAGTGAAGGCGATACATTTGCAACTGTGACTTCAACTGATGGTGGTATGATTTTCAATCCGGTTTCCGGCGATGGCGTGAATGGAGCTGCAGAAGCTTGGCGCGCGCGTTTACTCCTTGACATGGACGAACTTACTTATGGCGCGATGCAAGGTACAATGGGCGTTGGCTATGAGGAACGTGAAAAAGGGTTTAATGGGCCAGGGCGATATACGGCTACAGATGAAACTATCATCGACGCTCATATAAACCTAAAGCCTACAGATGCAATTTCAATTCTGGCACGTTTTGATCAACGCGAAAGCGGTGATGGCGTCAGCAAGCGCGAGGCTTCCGCTGAAATTGAAAACAAGCACAATGATTTCGTCACTACCAAGATTGGCCTGAGCCATTCAGACACCTCAAATATTGCATCTTCGATCGATGGCGAAGGTTCGCGCACAGATGTAGGCGGTCGCGTGACGTTTTATGGCGAAGGCAATGACAATGTATACGTATTTGGCCAGGCAACAGTACAGCGTGACAAAACCCGTTCGCGCAATGACCGTATCGGTGTTGGATTTGAACATGATTTGACTGACAAACTGCGTGCTGAAGCACAAGTGTCTTACGGCACTAGCGGCGTTGGTTTGATTGGCGGGTTGTCTTACGAGCCGACTGCAGGAGATAAATATTATGTGGGTTACCGGATGTTGCCAGATATCTCTGGTGGCGACCTAATCGATTATGACCCGTTTGGACGCGACAATGGTACTTTGATTGCGGGTGTTAGAAAGAAGATGGGTGAGAATGTCTCGGCCTGGACAGAACATAACTTTGATATGATGGGTACAAGCCAGGGCTTGTTGCAAAGCTATGGTGTAGAGTTCACTCCTGATCCGATCTGGACCATTACTACTGGCGTTGAAGTTGGGACGGTAGAAGATGAAGATAGCGGAAATTTTGAGCGCATAGCGCCTTCTCTAGCTGTTTCCTACAAAGAAGATGGCAAGTCTTTCAGAACCCGCCTTGAAGCGCGCTTTGAAGATGGAAAAGGCAATGACCGTGACCGTGTAACTTGGTTGGGTCAGGCAAATCTTGGTCTTCAATACAATGATAATTGGCGTTTCCTCGCCAAGGTCGATGCGGTAATTTCTGAATCCGATCAAGCAGCTGTGCTAGACGCAGACTATATTGAGGCAAGTGTTGGCTGGGCCTACCGCCCAATTGACAATGACCGGTTCAACGCTCTGTTCAAATATACCTATTTGCATGATTTGCCTGCACCTGAACAAATCGATGGCGATAATACCAGTTATGGCCCCAAGCAAAGAAGCCACATTGCTTCTGCAGATTTTATCTATGACTTGAACGAGAAATGGTCGATTGGCGCCAAATACGGCATACGCTATGGCCAGATCTCTGCCAGCCGCGAAGAAGATGACTTTGTGCAAAGTACAGCTCAATTAGGCATTGTTCGGCTTGACTACCATGTGGTCAAAAATTGGGATATTTTGCTGGAAGCCAGAGCGCTTTGGTTGAGCGATCTTGAGCAGGTCAACTATGGTGCGCTTGCAGGGGTTTATCGCCATATCGGAGATAACTTAAAAATTGGCGTTGGCTATAATTTTGGCAAGTTCTCTGATGATTTGCGTGATGTTACACTTGACGATGAAGGTGTATTCGTGAACGTGATTGGTAAATTCTAAAATCATGCTCACAAGGGCGTGTTGTAATCAGGCGCCTCTATGAACGAAAATTCTGAAGCTACTCTTTTTGATCGCTATGCAGCGTTTCGTCATGTGCCTTATCAGCGCTATTGGATTTCGCGATTTTTAAATACATTTTCAGCGCAGGTTGTTTCTGTAGCTGTCGGTTGGCAGATTTATGATATCAGTCGTGACCCGTTTCATCTTGGCTTGGTAGGCCTAACTCAATTTTTGCCATCGCTACTTTTGGTACTTATCACTGGAGCCGTGGCCGATCGATTTGGCCGCCGCTTCATCATGGCGTTCACTGATTTCATTGAAGCTGGCTGTGTCTTTGCACTTTTATATTTGGTTTATACGGGCGTCGATATAGTCTGGCCGTTTTTCCCAATTCTCACAGTATTTGGAATTGCCCGAGCGTTTAACGGGCCGGCTACGTTGGCGCTTACTGCCAATTTGGTCCCACCAGAAGACTTTGCAAATGCAGTTGCTTGGAATTCCTCCGCTTGGCAAACAGCGTCTATTGTCGGTCCGGTATTTGGTGGCTTGCTGTATGGCGTATCGCCTGCGACAGCCTATACGGTTGGCGCTGTTATGTTGTTTGCTTCCGGCTTTTTGGCGATGATTATCCCAAAACCAAGTCAACGAGCCGAACGCGAAAAGGTCAACCTCACATCCCTTTTAGCTGGGTTCAAATATATTTATCATGAGAAAATTGTGTTCGGCGCAATCTCTCTCGATTTGTTTGCAGTCTTAATGGGCGGGGCGGTGGCGCTATTGCCGGTTTATGCCCGCGATGTTTTGGAACTTGGCCCTTGGGGCTTGGGTCTATTGCGAGCTGCTCCGGGAATTGGCGCGGTTGTGCTGGCTGTTTGGTTGACAGGTAAACCGATACAAAAACACGCTGGGTTGATTATGCTGATTTGCGTTGGTTTCTTCGGCTTTTTCACAATCGTATTTGGCGCATCCACTCTGGTTTGGTTGTCTATTCTAGCCTTGGCCCTTTTAGGTGCCGCCGACATGATCAGTGTTTATATCCGCGAAACTTTGATCCAACTTTGGACACCTGATAAATTACGTGGCCGGGTCAATGCGGTGAATATGATGTTTGTCGGGGCTTCCAATGAATTGGGAGAATTTAGAGCAGGAACGATGGCTGCCTTTATAGGAGTGGTTCCTGCGGTGGTTATTGGCGGTGCTGGCGCCATGGGTGTGGCCGTCTTGTGGGCCTTCTTGTTCCCGCAACTTTTAAAGGCCCAACATCTTAAGGGGCGAGACTAAGTATCTTCCAAAAAATTACGGGGTTGAAAGCAAGTCTAGTTTGACTATTATCTGCCGCGCCGGGTTATGAATCAAAATTTGAAAGAGGAACGCATGCTGAATTTGAAATCAACTACCAACGCTTTGTTTGCACTGGCCATGACAGCTGCAACATTTGTTGCTGCACCAAAAGCACAAGCTGAAGAAGTTTATGTTATTCGCGGCGCCTTCAATGTCTTTTCAGCTGGTATGAACCAGATGACAAATAAGATGCGGGCAAGAGGCGTTAATGCTCGTGCCTATTCTAATGGTGCTTGGTCTGGTCTTGCTGATGATATTATCAAACGTAGCAAGCAGGGTCGGGTTTCTTATCCGATTATCATTCTTGGTCATTCTGTTGGCGGACAAGAAGCACCTAGCATGTCGAACAAACTTTCTGCGGCTGGCGTTCCTGTGAAATTGGTAATTGGTTTTGATCCGGGCTTTGCAGCGCCGCCAAGATTCACTGCCGGTTCACCACGGGTAGTAAACTTTTGGATCCGCGGTGGCGGACGCGGTAATCCTTATAAATCAGGTGGCAGCTTTTCAGGCTCAATCCAAAATATCGATATCCGTTCCTTCACCAATGCTGACCATGTAGGCATCGACAAAGATGCTGGCGTCCAGTCTCGTGCGCTTGCTTTGGTCTATGGCGCAGTTGGTGGCTAAGCTTCTTTGAATATTCAAAACAAAGCCGGGCTAGAAATTGCCCGGCTTTTTTTATTTCTGAATTGATTATCCAGCGCTCAACCCGCCATCCAGCGCCAGACTTTGGCCCGTGTAGAAACTATTCTCATCATCACATGCCCATAGCATGGCTTGAACAATCTCATTGATCTCACCCATGCGTGCCATCGGTATATTTGAAATCAGCCTCGCTTCCGCTTTTTCAGGCCCATGAGGCGAAACAGCGATCGGTTTTGTTACCATATTGGTTCGGGTAAATGCAGGGCAAATTGCGTTGATGCGTACGCCTTTTCTGGCATATTCCATTGCTGCCGCCTTGGTCAGGCCAACGACCGCATGTTTGGCTGCACCATACACAGACATGGTTGGCGCGCCGACAAGACCAGCCACAGAGGCCGTATTCAAGATGCAGCTCTTAATGCCTTGCTCTTCAAACTGTTTGCGCATTTGTGGCAGTTGGGCGCGCATGGCAAAAATAACGCCCAAAATGTCTACTTCTAAAACGCGCTTGGATTCATCAGCGCCCATATCCTCTAAACGCTTTTGATCATGGGCAATGCCTGCATTGTTCAGAGCAATATCCAGCTTACCATGGGTCTCAATGGCAAGATTGACCAATGCTGCATGTGTTTCTTCACGGACAACATCCCCTGCATAATAAACCGCTTTGTTGCCTAGTTTGGCCATCGCTTCGCGGGTGGGCTCCAGAGCTTGGTCATTATAATCCGTTAGCACCAGATGGGCACCAGCTTGGGCAAAACGTTCCGCTGCTGCAAGGCCCAGTCCACCGCCTGCACCTGAAATTAATACAGTCTTTCCAGTAAAATCATATTTCGCCATTGCGCTCTCCCTTTCCATGGTTTTAGCTGGCTTTACTATGATTTGTCACGGCCTTGGAGCAGTGAATTCCAATATTTTAAGATGAGGACTTTCTTGATGCGGTTTTCTGAAATGAGTGCAGCGGATATTGGGCGGGAAATTAATTCAGGTCGCGCTGATCCGATAAGTGTCGCGGAAGCGTTTCTGGATGCCATAAATGGCTACGCTGCCAGCGAGGAAATTTATGCGCGCATTACGCCAGACAGAGCTTTAAAAGAAGCGGGCGAGGCAAGGAAACGAGCACAATCGGGCACGCGTAAGGGTCCATTTGATGGCGTTCCAGTTTCCTGGAAAGATCTTTATGACACCAAAGATGTTGGAACAGAAAGCGGCGCGGCCCTTTTGAAGGGACGCGTTCCGGATAAAGACGCTGTTGTGTTGAAAAATGCCACTGATGCGGGATCTGTTTGTATTGGCAAAACCCACCAAACTGAATTTGCTTTTTCCGGTCTTGGGTTAAATCCCAATACAGCAACACCGCCAAACCTATCAATGCCTGGTCATGCGCCTGGAGGGTCCTCGTCGGGCGCAGCAGCCTCTGTAGCATGTGGTCTAGCTCCAATAGCGATCGGCAGTGATACGGGCGGCTCTGTGCGTATCCCGGCGGCTTGGAATTCGCTTGTTGGCATGAAAACAACACACGGTCTTTTGTCACTGGAAAATGTGCTGGCGCTTTGTTCCGGGTTTGACACAGTTGGGCCTTTGGCTAAGTCTGTGGAAGATGCGGCTCTCATGATTGAGATGATGGGGGGATGCAATACAGATCTGGCTGCTCGCCCTAAGCCATCTGATTTGCGCTTTGCTATTGTTGAAATCATGGCTCTTGAGGGCTGTGACACTGTTCAAATGGCAGCCTTTGATCAGACAGTCGCCAATCTCACTAAGGCGGGCGTAAAGATTGAGCGGATTAGTGCTCCAGAATTTTCTAATGCTTCGAAATTGGGTCCGGAATTGTTTCCCCATGAGGCTTGGCAATCCTGGGGTGAGTTGATCGAAGCTAATCCGGGCAAGACCTATGGTCCCGTCGAGAAGCGTTTTTTGCAGGGAAAGCATGTTAGCAAGGAGCAATATGACAATGCTTGGGGTGCATTGCGGAAAATTCGTTCTTCTTTCTTTGATCGAATTTCAGGTTTTGATGGGGTTCTAATGCCAACTGTACCAATACAGCCGCCTTTGGTTGAAGCTCTCTTAGCGGATGAGGAACTGTTCACATCGGCTAATCTGCTGGCTTTGCGCAATACCAGATTTGTGAATTTGCTAGGAAGTTGTGCGATTACTTTGCCGACAGCGACCTATGCAGCAGGGCTGCAAATTATGGGCAAGCCAAATGAAGACAGCCGCGTAATGCAGATAGGATGTGCTTTGGAAAATATCGCATCGGCTTAGGTAAGATCAAAGGTTAGCTTTAAAGGCTTTGCCTGCGATATAAGTCTCAGCGACCGCTCTGTCATCACCCATGATTAGCAAAGCGAAAAGCACATCGTGTAAATCCTTCGAAAGGGCATGACGAGCTGCCATGTTTGGTGTTGCCTGTGGGTCTAAAACTACCAAGTCTGCCATTTTACCGACTTCCAGACTGCCGATTTCATGGCCTATACCTAACAAATTTGCATTGCCAAGCGTTGCCATGTGAAACGCTTCAAAAGCAGTGATCCGCGATCCTACCAATTGAGATACTGTATAGGTATCGCGCATGGTTTGCAGGGTTGAAAAACTGGTGCCGCCGCCGATGTCACAGCCCAAACCGACCTTTATTCCATTAGCATAGGATGCAGTCTCTCGCAGTTTAAACAAGCCTGAACCGAGGAAATTATTTGATGTTGGGCAATGAACAATAGCAGAGCCAGCTTCTGATAAGCGTGACAACTCACGTTCGCTTAAATGAATGCCATGGGCGAACAAGCTGTTCTCAGTCAAAAGGCCATAGTGATCATATACATCAGTATAGTCCTTTGCCTTTGGAAATCGGCTGGCGACGAATTCTATTTCACCGTGGTTTTCAGAAAGATGGGTTTGCAGAAGCAGGTCCGGATTTTCTTTAACCAGCGCTCCGGTTGCTTCCAATTGGGCTTCGCTTGATGTCACAGCAAAGCGTGGGCTGACCGCATATTTCAAACGACCTTTTTCATGCCATTTTTTGATGAGATCAGTTGACTGTTGATAGGCAGTTTCTGGCTTGTCACATAGGCCAGACGGAGCATGGCAATCCATCAGGGTTTTACCAGATGCCATTGCCATATTACGCGATTGTGCTTCCTCAAACAGTGCATCAAGAGCAATAGGATGGATGGTAGAAAACGCCAGGCAAGAAGTGATGCCGTTTCGGGCAAGTTCATCGAGAAATAATTTTGCCGCTGGCCCGGCAACCGCAACCTCTGAAAATCTTTGCTCTTCGATGAATGTATAACGGTTCAGCCAATCGAGTAGATCTTTGCCATAGGCAGCGATCATTCTATATTGCGGAAAGTGAAGATGCGCATCGATAAATCCTGGCAAGATTAGTTTATCGCCATGATCTGTTTCTGGTAAACCGCGATGGGTTTGCGGCAAATCAGAAAAATCACCAAGCCAAACAATCTTACCCAGATCATCAACCACCAATGCGCCTTTTTCGATATGCAGCATGTCGCTTGGGTGTTCGCCAGAAGGGGCGCTGTTGAAGCTGAGAAGTTGGCCGCGAATTACCTGCATTGGATTTCCTATTGATATATTCGCCAAAGATAAGATGGATAACAAAGTTTCTTCGGGCTTCACAAACTGAAAAATGTTGTTACCGTTGGTGGGATAAACCAAACAGAACGGTGCGTAAATGCGGAACAAACTTGTTTTTTTGAGAAACGGCAAGCGGCAAGAAATCTCGAATTTTTCACCTGATGAAACCTTGCTTGATTACCTGCGCTTGATTGAGCGTAAGACAGGCACAAAAGAGGGATGCAATGAGGGGGATTGCGGCGCATGCACGGTTTCGCTCGGACGCATTAGAAATGGCGCTCTTTCATATGAGCCGGTGAATGCCTGTATTTTACTGCTCGGGCAAATTGACGGGGCTGACCTAATCACCGTCGATGATCTTGCAGAGAATAGCAAACTTCATTCTGTTCAAAAGGCGATGGTTGATCATCATGGTGCCCAATGCGGCTTTTGCACGCCGGGGTTTGTGATGACCTTGTTTAGTATGCACCATTCTGGCGAGAAGGTTACGCGAAATTCCATCAATGATTGGCTAGCTGGAAATTTGTGTCGGTGTACTGGCTATCGTCCGATAGCGGATGCGGCAATGGCAAGTGTATCGCAAAAGCCGAATGATGCTTTGATGAAACGCTGGGATGAAACGGAAAAGGCGCTGAAGAAGCTACAAGGCAATGAAGATCTTGTGGTTATGGATGGTGAGAATGTGTTTGGCGCTCCTGGAACGATAGATCATCTTGCTGAAGCCTGTGTGCGCTATCCAGAAGCTACAATCGTTTCGGGCGCTACTGATGTTGGACTATGGATTACCAAGCAATTGCGTGCACAAAAGCAGATCATTTGGACAGGAAGAGCCAAAGGGTTCGACAGCATAAAATCCAGTGCCAAACAATTGGTCATAGGGGCAGGGGCCACCTACCGCGATGCCTATGATGCACTTAGCCAGCTTGATTCAGATATCGAAGAAGTTTTCCGTCGGCTGGGGTCACGCCATGTGAGGGCAAGCGGAACGATTGGTGGGAATATTGCCAATGGTTCTCCTATAGGCGATTCACCGCCAATCTTGATTGCGCTGGGTGCATCGCTTGAATTGCGCCATGACAAAAAGACACGGACTTTGCCTCTGGAAGATTTCTTCATTGAATATGGCAAGCAGGATCGCAAAGTTGGGGAACTGGTTGCAAAAATTATTGTGCCGAAACCCAAGAAAAACGAATATGTTCGCGCCTTCAAAATTTCAAAGCGGTTTGATCAGGACATTTCTGCTCTGTTGTTCGCTTTGAAAGTGACTGTTCAAAGAGGCCGAATTGTTTCTGCCAGACTTGCCTGTGGCGGTATGGCGGGGACGCCAAAACGTGCAAAGCAGTGTGAAGCCAAATTGCTTGGGATTGTACTTGCAGATGAGACAAGTTGGGAGGGCGCAATTGCTGCCCTGACAAAAGACTATGCGCCTTTATCGGATATGCGGGCCAGCGCGGAGTATCGCATGAAAACGGCTCAAAATCTGCTGCGTAAAGCGCTCATTGAAATCGCTGATGAGACGGCAGGAAAACCCCGCGCTCAGACAAGGGTTTCCGGTTTCAGGGAGGCTGCAGAATGAAGGTCTCAAATCGTATAAAACTTGAAACGGTTGGCAAGGCACTCACCCATGATAGCGCAGTGCTTCATGTGTCCGGCACGGCGACTTATGTGGACGATATTTTAGAGCCGGAAGGCTGTTTGCACATAGCGCCCGGGCTTTCATCCATTGCCAAAGGTAAAATCAAATCCATGGACTTGGAAGCAGTCCGCAAGGCTCCGGGCGTAGTTCGGGTGCTGACCGCCAAAGATATACCTGGCGTCAATGACTGCAGCCCTTCGATTGGCGGCGACCCCATTCTTGCGGAGAAGAATATTCTGTTTCACGGTCAGGTTCTTTTCGCAGTCGTTGCAACATCGAGAAAAGCCGCGCGCCATGCAGCCAAGCTTGCAGTTATAGAAACGGTTGAACAAAAGCCTATTGTTCGCGTCGAACAAGGTTTGAGGGCGAAAAAGAAAGTGCTTGATCCGCTTACGTTCAAGCGCGGTGATGCGAAGAAAGCGATTAGCAAAGCCGAACACAAACTTTCTGGCGAGATGCATATTGGCGGGCAGGAGCATTTCTATCTGGAAGGCCAGGTCTCGCTCGCTGTTCCAGGGGAAGCTGGTGCACTTAAAGTTCATTGTTCGACCCAGCACCCGACGGAAGTTCAGCATCTGATCGCAAAAATGTTGAAGCAATCGGATGCGGCAATTACCTGTGAATGCCGCCGTATGGGTGGGGGGTTTGGCGGCAAAGAAAGCCAGGCGGCCCAATGGGCATGCCTTGCTGCGCTTGCTACTCATCTTACTGGTAATCCATGCAAAATGCGTCTCGACCGTGATGCAGATATGGTTTCCACAGGTAAGCGCCATGACTTTGCGGTCGCCTATGAAGTTGGCTTTGATGACAAGGGTGTCTTATCGGCAGTTGATGTGGATTTTGCATCGCGTTGCGGTTATTCAGCTGATTTATCGTTGGGGGTTAATGACCGCACGATGTTTCATTCGGACAATTCCTATTACTTTCCTGAATGCCGCATTCATTCACAACGGGTTTTCACCAACACCGTTTCCAACACGGCCTTTCGTGGATTTGGTGGGCCGCAGGGCATGGTTTTTGCCGAGCGGATGATGGATCAGATTGCCATTAAACTAGATGAGGACCCGCTGGAAATACGGCAGCGAAATTTCTATGCAAAAGGCAAAGACGTAACGCCTTATGGCATGCAAGTTACCGATAATATTCTCAATGAAATAGTCGATGAGTTGGAGCGAACCAGCCAATACCAAAAGCGGCGAAAAGAGATCGCGAAATTCAACGCGGCCAACAAATATGTGAAGCGTGGCATCGCGCTCAATCCGGTCAAATTCGGTATTGCGTTTACATTGAAACATCTCAATCAGGCCGGTGCGCTGGTTCATGTTTATACGGATGGTTCTATTCAGGTGAACCATGGCGGCACGGAAATGGGGCAGGGGCTTTACCAAAAAGTAGCGCAAGTTGTTGCTGAAGAGTTTGGCGTTGAAATTACGAAGGTACGCATTACCGCGACGACAACGGACAAGGTTCCTAACACAACACCAACAGCCGCATCGTCCGGTTCAGATTTGAATGGCATGGCTGCGAAAAAAGCTGCTGTAACCATCAGAGAGCGGATGATCGAAGTTGCAGCAAAATTATATCAGGCAAAGCCTTCAGCTATAAGGTTTGCAGGCGGTATGGTTCACATTGGGAAACGCAGAATCGCTTTTGCTGAACTTGCCAAGACTTGTTTCCTTGAGCGCGTGCAATTGTCAGCCACAGGCTTTTACGCAACGCCCGATATTACCTGGGAACGGGATAAATTAAGCGGTAATCCGTTTTTATATTTTGCCTATGGCGCTTCATGCAGTGAGGTGATCATCGATACTTTGACTGGCGAGATGAAATTACTGCGCAATGATATTTTGCATGATGTTGGGGCATCGCTAAACCCTGCGCTGGATATCGGGCAGATCGAAGGCGGCTTTGTGCAGGGTATGGGTTGGTTGACGAACGAAGAGCTGGTCTATGACGAAAAGGGCCGCTTACGCACCCATGCACCATCCACTTATAAAATCCCGACTTGCTCGGATATACCTGAAGATTTTCGCGTGGCTTTGTATAAATCTGGCGGAGAAGCGGGTGCCAACCAAGCCAAAACAATTTATCGTTCTAAAGCAGTAGGCGAGCCACCCGTTATGTTGGCGACTTCGGTGTTCTCGGCAATCACCCATGCCATCGCTTCCATCAAGCCGGGCATGATGCCCAAGCTTGATGCGCCTGCTACGCCGGAGGCGATATTAAAAGCGGTTGAGGGGATGGGGTGAAGATAAGTAGCCAAGTAGCATGGAAATAGATTTTGAATTGGCATTGTTTGCTATTCTAGTTTGTGTGGTGATTTATTCACTTGTCACGCAGGCTATTTCACGAACTTTTTTGACGTTACCGATTGTTTTTGTCTCACTCGGGTATCTGGCATCAGAACCCATCAGCATGCTGAGCGATCATGGAACTCTTCGGAGCTATGCCAAATATCTAGCAGAAATCACATTGATCCTAATTCTTTTCGCTGATGCCAGTCATGTCCGTTTTGCTAAGCTCAAAGAAACTTTTCAGTT
Source organism: Nitratireductor sp. (assembly GCA_017854535.1). Lineage (GTDB taxonomy): Bacteria > Pseudomonadota > Alphaproteobacteria > Rhizobiales > Rhizobiaceae > Salaquimonas. The sequence continues at coordinate 65,866 of JAFMHL010000010.1, read as the reverse complement.
ACCATTGCGAATGTTGGTACTGGGTATGCCTATGACAATTGGACTTGGAACATTAATAGTATTTCTGATATCTCCTGAAGGCGGTTTCGCTATGGCTTTGCTGACCGCTGCTGTGTTGACCCCGACCGATGCAGCGTTGGGGCAAAGTGTCGTATCAAACCCAAAGGTTCCAATTTACCTTAGCCAGACGATAAATGTTGAAAGCGGACTGAATGATGGATTGGCGCTTCCATTTGTTTTGCTTGGAGCTGTTTTAGCCTCTTCGGTGTTAGGTGCTGAAGGTGCAAATGAGATAGCGTTTGCAGCATTATTGCAGATCGTCTTAGGGCCTCTGGCAGGAATTACGATTGGATGGTGTATCGCCCGTAGCTTGGATTATTGCCAAAGCAAAAATTGGATGCATGAAAGCGCTGAAGGCGTGGTATTTGTTACCTCGGCATTCACTTGCTATCTCGGCGCTGAATTAATTGGAGGCAATGGGTTTATCGCGGCATTTGCGGGTGGGGTTGTTTTTGGCAACACCTATAAACAGGATTTGAGATTCATCACAGAGTTTATGGAAGGGACAGGCCAAATTCTTACCATGACCGCTTTCATCGTATTTGGCGCTATTATGTTGCCAGATGGCCTGATTCATGTTTCGGGAAAAGCGCTGATTATTGCGCTTTTGTTTCTAACGATAATTCGAATGCTGCCGATTTGGCTGTCGTTGTTTGGTACCAGGTTAAAACAAAAGGAAAAGTTGTTTCTTGGCTGGTTCGGCCCTAGAGGGCTTGCATCAATTCTCTTTACTCTGATTGTAATGGCGGATTTTGATTTCCCCAACGAAGAAGAGTTTTTAGCCTGTGTTTCCATGACAGTGTTTTTGTCAGTCGTACTTCACGGGGTCAGTTCAAATCCTTTAGCCAAAAGAATTGGCAAACATTGAACCTATGTGCATTGCATCTACCTCTGCCTGATCACAAAGTGCTTCGTTGTCGTTTCGATGATGTGCTAGAAACCGCGATAGCTATCAGCGATCATGAAGCTATGGCCTTTGGTGAAGGCAACTAAGTCGCCTGCTTCGCTGATCAACTCACCTTTTCCATCAGGGCTTTCAAAGCGCATATGGGTTTTATGCATTGGGGCGCCGCTAAAACGGGTTGTAAAACTTCAGCTATGAATTGGGTAATAGCTTGCGCTTTGCGCTCAGCACTGTTGATCCTTCCTTATTGGAAGCAGCGTATATCTATAAGACCAGTTGGATTGAAATCTTAGGCCCTTGAACAAGCAAAAAAATCACATTTTCCTTTTGAAACTGGAATGCACCCTTGCTCCCCTTGATTTCCGTGTTTAGTTTGGCGCAGCTTATTATTACCGGGAGAAACTCATGAAAACACGTGCCGCTGTAGCCTTTGAGGCAGGAAAACCATTGGAAATTGTCGAGGTCGATCTGGAAGGTCCACAGGCTGGTGAAGTTCTTGTAGAGATCAAGGCGACTGGAATCTGTCATACAGATGAATTTACCCGCTCAGGCGCAGACCCCGAAGGCGCGTTTCCTGCAATTTTGGGCCATGAAGGCGCTGGTGTTGTTTTAGAGGTTGGCGCAGGCGTAACATCGCTGAAGCCCGGCGATCATGTTATCCCACTTTATACGCCAGAATGCCGTGAATGCGAATATTGCCTCAATCCGAAGACAAATCTTTGTCAGGCGATCCGCACGACACAGGGGCAGGGTTTGATGCCGAATGGTACGTCGCGCTTTTCTTACAAGGGTGAGAAAATCCTGCATTATATGGGCTGCTCAACTTTTGCCAATCACACGGTTTTGCCTGAAATTGCTTTGGCGAAAGTCAACAAGGCAGCGCCATTCGATAAGATTTGCTATATCGGCTGTGGTGTGACGACAGGTATTGGCGCTGTTATCAATACTGCCAAAGTAGAAGTTGGTTCCAATGTAGTTGTGTTCGGCCTCGGTGGTATTGGCCTCAACGTTATTCAGGGCGCGCGCCTTGCTGGTGCCAATATGATTGTTGGCGTTGATATGAACAATGACAAAGAAGAGTGGGGCCGCAAGTTCGGAATGACCCATTTTGTCAATCCAAATGATCATGGCGATAATCTGGTCAATCATTTGGTTGAGCTTACGAATGGTGGAGCGGATTATTCCTTTGAATGTATTGGCAATGTGAAAGTCATGCGTCAGGCGCTGGAATGCTGCCACAAGGGTTGGGGTGAATCGATCATTATCGGCGTTGCTGGTGCAGGTCAGGAAATATCTACTCGTCCGTTCCAATTGGTTACAGGACGCTCTTGGCGCGGCACTGCCTTTGGCGGCGCGAGAGGGCGGACGGATGTTCCAAAGATTGTCGACTGGTATATGGATGGCAAGATTGATATTGATCCAATGATCACCCATACACTGAAACTAGAAGACATCAATAAGGGTTTTGATCTCATGCACGAAGGCAAGAGCATCAGAAGCGTGGTAGTGTTTTAAGTGTATCTATGCGAGGGTTGCTTATTCTCGAAAATTCGCATTTGAAACAGGGAGGCGATGACATGCCCACCAGAGCTAGCATTTTTGATCTATCCGCCGATTCAGACACGTTGGGAAACAGGATTTCCCGCGCAATGGAAGCAAGCAGCATAAGTGCTTCTGAAGTTGCCAAGACATTAGGTGTCAAGAAATCAACAGTAGAGGCATGGGAGAGTGATCGTTCAGCGCCGCGGGCCCACCATCTAATGAGAGTTGCCGGCATGATCGGCGTTAGTCCAAGCTGGTTGCTCGGTGGAGTTGGCGAAGCGCCGGATGTAGATGGGATTTCTGATGAGGTTCGTCTAATTCGAAAGCAACTTGTTCAGATAAAAGCCATGCGAGATCAAACGACTGAGGCGATTGAAAACATCGAAATAGCTCTTGATAGACTTGTGAAAAAAGAAGCGACCTAATCTAAATATGGCTACTATTTACGTTGATGCAGATGCCTGTCCGGTAAAACCTGAAGTGCTGAAGGTTGCCGAGCGTTGCTCGTTGCCTGTGGTAATGGTTGCCAATACGGGGCTTAGACCTTCGCGCGATCCAATGGTGAAGATGATCACGGTATCTGGCGCTTTTGATGCGGCTGATGACTGGATTGTTGATAATGCGGTTGCTGGCGATATTGCCATTACGGCGGATGTTCCGCTGGCTGTGCGCCTTGTGGAAAAAGGCGTTCATGTGACTGGGCCAACAGGCAAGCTTTTCACGCCTGAGACGATTGGTGTTCAATCGGGCATGCGGGATTTCAATCAGCACTTGCGTGAGGCAGGTGAGATCAAAGGGTATAATGCGCCATTCAGTGCGCGTGATAGATCTAATTTTTTGCAAGCCATGGATAAACTGGTGCGTTTGGCGCAGCAACAAGGATGACTAACATGAAAACAGTTTCTACCAGTAAATCCCATGGGGGTATTCAGGGCGTTTATTCCCATGATTCAAAATCCACTAACTGCGAGATGACATTTGCTGTTTTTGTGCCACCGCAGGCAGAAACGCAAAAGTGTCCGATGCTGTGGTATTTGTCTGGGCTTACTTGTAATCATGCCAATGTCATGGACAAAGGCGAATATCGTCGCGCCGCTGCTAAGCACGGCATTATTATGGTTTGTCCCGATACCAGCCCACGTGGTGAAGGTGTTGCGGATGAGCCGGATAACTGGCAGTTCGGTTCAGGCGCGGGATTTTATGTTGATGCGACGCAAGCGCCTTATGCGAAAAACTATCAGATGTATTCTTACCTGATAGAAGAATTGCCAAAACTGATAGGTGAACAGTTCAACGCGGATATGAGTAATCAAGGCATTACCGGACATTCTATGGGTGGACATGGGGCTTTAACCATTGCTCTTAATAATCCAGACAGATTTAAAAGCTGTTCGGCTTTTGCCCCTATCTGCCAGCCATCCCAATCGGCTTGGTCAGCAGCCTCGTTTGAAAAATATCTTGGACCAGATCATACGAGCTGGCGTCAATATGATGCTAGTCTGTTGATTGAAGACGGTGCTAAGTTTCCTGAGTTTTTGGTTGATCAAGGACTTGCTGACAGTTTTCTGGAAGAGGGCTTGCGCCCTAAGGTTTTGGAAGCTGCTTGCGCAAAAGCTGGCATTGCGCTGACCATGAGGATGCAAGAGGGATATGACCATTCTTACAACTTCATTTCCACGTTTATGGAAGATCACATTGCCTGGCATGCTAAGCGGCTAAGTTGAGCTTAAACATTCGCGTTTGTTCACATTGACGTAAACGTAACTCTGCATGTAAAAGAGATTATGAAATTGTGCGTTTATTTTTGAAATTGCACAGATACAATTCCTATATGCGTAATACTAAGATTTAAGCCAGACTTCGGGAGGATATAATGGCAACGAAACCGACACCGTCCAAGACGGTTAAAAAAACAGCAGTCACCAAAAAGGCATCAGCAAAGCCGGCAGCGAAAAAAGCGAAACCAAAAACATCGGCAAAGTCTCCTTATGATGCGAAGCCATGGTTGGCCTCTTATCCAAAAGGCGTTCCGACTGATATTGGTCCTTTGAAATATAATTCTGTGGCTGCATTGTTGGAAGACAGCTGCAAGCGGTTTGGCTCAAAACCTGCCTTTACCTGCATGGGTAAAACCATCAGCTTTTCAGAACTTCACGATCAATCTTCCATCGTTGGTGCCTGGTTAACAGCTCACGGCCTTTCCAAAGGCGATCGTGTTGCGATCATGATGCCAAATATTTTGCAGTATCCTGCGGTTATGATGGGCATTTTGCGGGCGGGCTGCACAGTGGTCAATGTGAACCCGCTTTATACGCCTCGCGAGTTGGAGCATCAGCTAAAAGACAGTGGCGCAAAAGCAATTTTCATTCTCGAAAATTTTGCCAATACGCTCCAACAAGTGATTGCTAAAACCGATGTGAAGCATGTTGTCGTGACAGCCATGGGCGATCAGATGGGTGGCCTAAAAGGCGCCATCGTTAATCTTGTGGTTCGCAAGGTTAAGAAGATGGTTCCGGCTTGGTCTTTGCCGGGCCATACAGCTTACAAGGCTGTTATCAATGGCAATGGCGGTTCGTTTTCTACGGTTGAAACGGGCCATGATGATCCGGCATTTTTGCAATATACGGGTGGCACAACGGGCGTTTCAAAAGGTGCTGCGTTGAGCAACTCAAACGTGCTGTCAAATGCCGAGCAAAACACCCATTGGGTGGAAGTGGCTTATCGCGAAAGTGGTCGCCCTGATAACCTGACATATATCTGCGCTTTGCCGCTCTATCATATTTTCGCGCTGACTGTGAACGCGATTATGGGTATGGAGCAGGGTGCACATAACATCTTGATTCCTAATCCAAGAGATATTCCTGGTTTTGTCAAAGAGCTTGGCAAATATGAGTTTCATGCATTCCCAGGTTTGAATACTTTGTTTAATGCGTTGTTGAACAATGAGGAATTCAGGAAATTGAATTTCAAACCGCTGACCTTGACCCTTGGCGGTGGCATGGCAGTTCAACGTCCGGTGGCCGAAAAATGGCAAGCGCTGACAGGATGCAGTATTTCTGAGGGGTATGGCCTATCAGAAACCTCTCCTGTTGCGACGTCCAATCCGTTTGATGCGAAGTCATTTTCAGGAACAATCGGGGTTCCAATTCCAGGAACGTCTATTGCTATCCGCGATGATGACGGCAAAGACTTGCCGCTGGGCGAAGTCGGTGAGATTTGCATCAAGGGACCGCAGGTGATGGTCGGTTATTGGAACCGTCCTGACGAGACTGCCAAGGTTATGGCAAAAGATGGCTTCTTCAAATCTGGCGATATGGGCTTCATGGATGAGCGCGGTTTCACGAAGATTGTTGACCGCAAGAAGGACATGATTCTTGTTTCTGGCTTTAATGTTTATCCAAATGAAATCGAGGAAGTAGCGGCTTCTCACGAGGGTATTTTGGAAGCGGCGGCTGTTGCTGCCCCTGACGAGCATTCAGGCGAAGTGGTTAAATTGTTCGTGGTGAAAACGGATCAATCGCTGACAGAACAGGATGTGAAGGACTGGTGTGCTAAAGGGCTAACCAATTACAAGCGTCCCAAATATGTGATCTTCAAAGATGAGTTGCCGAAAACCAATGTCGGTAAAATTCTTCGTCGTGAACTACGCGATTAAGTTAGCAGGTCTGTTTTGACCGTCTATGTTGATGATGCCATTTGGGTCTGGAAAGGGCGCAAATGGTGTCATTTAATGGCGGATGATATCGATGAATTGCATGGCTTTGCCTTTCGGCTTGGTCTGCAATTGTCATCATACCAAGGTCCGCCAAAAACGACCGCGCCCCATTATGATATAACCGGATTTGAGCGTGATAGGGCTTTGCGCTTGGGTGCAGTGGCTGCTGAACGCAAAGAGATTGTTGAATTGTTCAGAAGGGTTCGGGTGCCCAGAGCAAGTTTGCATAAGCACCAAAAAGATTTACACCCGAAACTTCCAATGAAAAGGCCCGGATAAACCGGACCTTTAAGTTTGGGCGATTGGCCAAAGGCTCAATTCAAAATTACTCGGCGGCTTCCATTGCTTTTTCTTCAGCTGTGATTGCGGGCGGGTTCTTGAATTGCGCCAGCAGTGTTGCCTTGTTCTTTTCAGCTTTTTCAACAGCCGTTTCTTTGACCACGCCATAACCCCTAATTTCATCAGGGTAACGTGCCAATGCCGTGGCGAAACGATGATTATCCGCATTTAAGTTTGGCAGAAGGCTTTCGATCATGGCCTGATAATCGCTGATCAAGCGCCGTTCCATTTTGCGCTCTGCTGAATAACCAAACACGTCAAATGTACCGCCGCGAAAGCGTTTCATCTTTGCCAACAGCTTGAAGACGGGCATCATATATTGACCGTATTCTTTTTTGCGCGGGCGACCATTTGGTAACGGCTTGCCCGAGAAGATCGGAGGCGCAAGGTTGAAGGTCAGTTTGAGATCGCCATCGAATGTCTTCTTCAAATGTTTCTCAAAACTTCCATCGGTATAGAGACGTGCAACTTCATACTCGTCCTTGTAAGCCATGAGTTTGAAATAGAACCGGATGACCGCATTGGTCAGGTCACGTTTCTTTCCAAGCTTGGCTTCCGCTTGCTGCACCTTTTCTACCAGTGAACGGTAGCGCGCCGCATAGGCGGCATCTTGATAGCCAGCAAGAAACTCCGCACGGCGCTCAATGAGCTGTTCAAGGGTTACAGGTTCGCCCGGAGCACCATTGGCTTCATTGAGGAGGCGAATGGCTTCATCAGGTTTGACCGCGATACGGCGGCCCCAGTTGAAGGCTAGTTTGTTGGATGCAACTGCCACACCGTTCAATTCTATGGCTTGCATTAATGCATCCACCCCTACGGGCAATGCGCCCATTTGGCTGGCATAACCTAGCATCATGACATTGGTTGCAATCGCATCACCGCAGACAAGTTCTGCAAATTTGGTGAAGTCAACTTTCTCAGGGTTTTTAGCGATTCCCTTGGCGATGGTGTCGATGACCGCCGTCTCACGAAAATCGAAATCGCGGTTGAACACAAAGGTAGAAACAGGTGTCAAATGCGTGTTTAGGACCGCCTTGGTACGCTGGACAGAATAGAGATTGATCGGACCTTTGTCTGAGGCAACCACTGTATCGGCTGCCATCAACAAGTCTGCTTCGCCCGGAGGGATTTGAGCGGACGACACCATATCTGGTGAAGTAGAAATTCTGACATGAGATAAAACAGCCCCGCCTTTTTGGGCAAGGCCAGACACGTCTTGAATGAGGGCAGCTTTGTTTTCCATATGGGCGGCCATGCCGAGAATAGCGCCAATAGTGAGAACGCCTGTTCCGCCAACGCCCGTTATTGCTACGTTGTAGCTATCATCAGCAAGATCAACGATTTTCGGGTCGGGCAATTTTTCGTCCGAAAGCGGCGGTAGCGTTGGTTTCTTTAATTGTGCGCCTTCTACTGTTACGAACGATGGGCAGAAGCCTTTGACGCAGGAAAAGTCTTTATTGCAGGAGGACTGGTTGATCTGACGCTTACGCCCAAATTCAGTTTCCAGCGGTTCGATGGAAATACAGTTGGACTGAACGGAGCAATCACCACAGCCTTCGCAAACCAAAGGATTGATGATCACGCGTTTGTTTGGATCGACCATGGTGCCGCGTTTGCGACGGCGTCGTTTTTCGGTTGCGCAGGTCTGATCGTAAATGATCGCGGTGCAGCCGGGTACTTCGCGCAGATGTTTTTGAACAGTTTCCAATTCATCTCGATGGCGAATTTGGATGCCTTTTGGAAGATCTAGTCCGCTGTATTTTTCGATTTCATCTGAGACCAACCAAAGTTCTTTGACGCCCTCAGCTTTTAACTGGGCAGCAAGTTCCGGTACAGTGAGCGAGCCATCAATCTTCTGGCCGCCTGTCATGGCAACAGCATCGTTATAGAGCAGTTTATAGGTAATATTGGCTTTTGAGGCGACGGCTTGTCGGATCGCCATTACGCCCGAATGGAAATAGGTGCCATCGCCCAAGTTGACGAAGACATGCTTTTCATCGGTGAACGGAGAAGTCCCGACCCATGGCACGCCTTCGCCGCCCATATGGGTATAGGTCTCAGTGTTGCGGTCCATCCAAAGGCTCATGAAATGACAGCCAATGCCTGCGAAAGCACGGCTTCCATCAGGAACTTTCGTCGATGTGTTGTGCGGACAACCCGAGCAGAAATGGGCGGTTCTTGCAACGGGAGCCAGATGGCTGACTTTCTTAGCATGGCGTTCGTTATAATATTCCAGCTTTTCAGTGATGCGTTTTTCCAAATCAGCAGGAAGATCGAATGCCAGCAAGCGGGTAGCTATAACACGAAGGGCAACGCCTGAGGTAATGTCCTCATTCATCTTCAGGATGTGGTTGTCTTTGTGGTCGAACTTCCCAACGATGCGGGGACGCACATCAGCGCGCCAGTTGAACAATTGCTGCTTGATCTGGTGCTCAATAACCTCACGACGCTCTTCGATAACCAGAACTTCTTCCAGCCCCTCGGAGAAATGACGAATACCTTCCGGCTCCAATGGCCAAGGCATACGGACTTTGTATAGTCGCAGCCCAATCTTATCAGCTGTCTTTTCATCAATCCCAAGATGGCGCAAAGCCTCGCGCACATTTTCATAAGCCTTGCCAGAAGAGACAATGCCGATCCGTGGCTTGCGTGAATCGATTACCAATTGGTCAATTTTGTTGGCTCGCGCAAATGCGATGGCTGCATAACCTTTGTATTCCTGCAATCGCTCGTCTTGCGCCAGGATAGCATCGGGCCAACGAATGTTCAGCCCGCCATCGGGCATTTCAAAGTCATTGGGCAGCACGAATTGACGATGTTCGCCAGCCAGATCAACAACGCCTGTTGTTTCGATGGTATCGGAAATCACCTTGAAGCCGACCCAAGCGCCAGCATAGCGTGACATAGCAATGCCGAGCAGACCCAGTTCGGTGAATTCTTGAACGCTTGAAGGAAATAGCATCGGCATGATCGCCGACATGAAGGCATGGTCAGACTGATGGGCAACGGTTGAGGACTTGGCGCTGTGGTCATCACCGGCGATGGCCAGTACGCCGCCATTTGGCGATGTGCCGAAGGAGTTGGCGTGTTTGAATACATCACCGCAGCGGTCTACGCCCGGACCTTTGCCATACCACATGCCCATAATGCCATCTTTTTTGGCGCCTGGCGAAAGGTTAAGTTGCTGGGAACCCCATACGGCTGTTGCGGCGAGATCTTCGTTTACGCCGGGCTGAAAGACAATGTCATGATCTTTGAGATGCTTGCGTGCTGCGGTTAGTGCAAAGTCGAAACCGCCGACGGGCGAGCCGCGATAACCGGAGATAAATGCTCCGGTGTTTAAACCCGCCAATTTATCGCGGCGCATTTGAACCATGGGCAAGCGAACCAGCGCCTGTGTCCCGTTCATGAAGACTTTGCCTTCGGTGGCGGTGTATTTATCTTCGAGGGTGATGGCTGTCTCTGGATCGAACCCGGTTTTGTTCACGCCCATAGTCTCGTTCTCCTCGCTTGACGGAACGGGCATCAACACTGCCATCGAATCCGAAAAATCTTTTCCCAAACAACAGTATGGCGCAAAATTTGTGAAACCCAAATTTAATTTTCTTGCTTCTGACCCATAAGAATAGGATGTGCTGCTTATTTGTTGAAGAATGATAGGATGAAAAACTCTTTTCTACAACATCCCGTTCTCGTTGCTACTGTTTTTAAAGCGTCTTTAGATCGGAAGTAGCGTGGAGTTTTTGATTTCGTTTAAAGCAAAGTGTGAGTTCATCACGCCCACATTTGGCAGTTTTAGCAGTTTGCCCTTGATGGTTCGCTCATAGGCACGGACGGAAGGCACGACCACACGAAGCAGATAATCAAACTCGCCGCTCATCGTATAACATTGCAAGATTTCGGGAATATCAGCCGTTGCGTACTCGAATGCAGTCAGCACTTCGGCAGAATGGGTGTCAAGGCGCACAAACACAAAGATAGAAACATCTAGTTCGGCCTTTTCAGGGTCTATCAGCCAGACCCGACCTTTTAGCAATCCAATATCCTGCATTTTTCGGATACGCCGCCAGCACGGGGTATGAGACAGGCCGACCCGCTCACCGATATCCTGAATGTTGATTTCGGGCTCAGTTTGCAGAATACGCAAGATTTTTAGGTCGATTTCATCAAGACTGGATTGTTTCATGAAATCAGTCTAACGAAATATGAGATGTTTTGGAAGAGATGCTTTAGACGGAAGATCATACCCTTTAGCACACTACTCTTCAGATTCGTCTTCCCGATCCCGTTCATATTGTTTCGCATTGGGTATGGGTTGCAGCCATTTCTCGCGGCGGATGGTCCAAAGTTCGTAGGTTGGCTTAAACTGATCCGGAGCATCAAACGAACCCAAATTGACTTCAATCTCGACATCAGAGCGGCCAAACAGTGGTGAGCCGCACCGCGGACAAAAATACCGCCCGTCATACTCGTTAGTTTCGCCGAGAATAACGACTGCATCAGCCGGGAAAATTGCTGAGGCATGAAACAAGGCACCATGATATTTCCGGCAATCCATACAATGGCACATGCCCACTCGGTTTGGCTGTCCTGATGCCTTGATCATGACATTCCCGCATCGGCAACTGCCTTTGTGTTGGTCCATATCGGTTTTCCAAATCTGTCATGCTTTTGAAAAGATTACAGGGAAGGGCGAAGTGTGTCTATTAGTGCAATTCTCAATCAAGGTCAGCCGCCTTGCGCAGCGCGGCATTTATCCGGTCTTGCCAGCCAATGCCTTCTTCTTGAAAATGGGCTAAAACATCGTTGTCGATCTTAAGAGAAATGGTTTCTTTTCCTAATGGAATTGCAGACCTTACTTGCGTTACCGGCGCTTCTTCCGGTTTTGTGGTGGCCGCTTTGAACAAAGCCTCGGCTTTATCAATGGCGCTGGTGGGCCGGCGGGGTGGATGGGCCATGTTTGGGTTTCCTGTCTCGTTGTATTAGCAAACAAAAATGAATTGCGGGATGAACGCATATAGCGATGAGGTCTAATTATCAAATGGGCATGGAAAGGACACATTAATCCAATAGCGAAAGGCTTGTAGTGATTTATTTGCCATCAGCAAAGATTGCTGGTTGGATGTCGCTTAAAAGAGGAGTTGTGCATGAGATATCTTTTCAAAACCTTCGTAGCGATGTTGTTCGTTTGCATCTTGTTCGCCATACCTGCGCAAGCTCAGCAAGTCGCAGGCAAGATTGAACGCCAAAATGGCACAGCAAATCGAAGTGCCGATGGCACCGTGAGCGAATTGACATTGGGCAGCCAGGTCTTTGTTGGTGATGATATCCGAACTGGTCCTGGTGGTCGGCTTTTGATCCTTTTCGAGGATGAGTCAAAGCTGACTTTGGGTGAGAATGCCCAGATTACCATTGATCAACTCATCTATAATCCGGGTGGCGATTCACTCCAGGCACTGGAGATAGTGGTTGGAGTATTTCGCTTTGTATCCGGCCAAATTGCTAAGGAATCATCCAGCAATGTTGCTTTTACGACACCGGTAGCGACCATGGGCATTCGCGGAACCGAATTTCTTGGTGGGGAACTGACTGTTGGAATGCCAGTTGGCCAACCACATTATGGCTTTCAGATTAGAGAAGGGGCAATCGAGGTGATTTCTCCGGGCGGTTCAGTGGTGCTTGACGAGCCGGGCGAAGGCACGTTTTTGCCTCTCAGCCGGGTTACTGCGCCAACACCCGTCCGCCAATGGACTGCTGAAGAAGCGGCTGAAGCAGATGATGCGGTGGCGTTCTAGCGGTATCACGTGTTTTTTTTCATAGCTGTCTCTTTGGTCGCATATGAGTGCAGCTTAGCTATTTTAGCCGATAGAGCTTTGCCTATTTAATCCACCTGAATTCCGTGTGCATCCAGAAGTGCTTGCATTTTCGCAATCTTAGATCGCAATCCTTCGGTTGCTTTGGCAACGTCTTCCATCGGGTAGCGCTCTGTAATATATTTTGGGCAGTTCCATTCGAAAGCCTCGATCTTTAGCTGGACAATGCGTTCGATAGGGGCGACATAGTTTGGGTGAGAGAGTTTTGCCACAAGACTGGTGTCAGGGTTTTCAACGACGTTAGCATGGGCCAGGAGTTTGATGCGGCGGCGTAACGTATAGTCCATCAAGATGATTGAAACACGCTGGTCTGCGACTACATTACCCGTTGAGATATATTGGTGGTTGCCGGAAAAGTCTGCAAAGGCGAGGCAGTTGCCTCCAATTGATTTCAGAAAACCTTTTGGTCCACCTCGATCTTGCACATAAGGCCAACCAGAAGTGCTGATGGATGCCATGTAAAAACTGTCTTGAGCGGCGATAAACGCAAGCTCATCAGAACCAAGGTCCGCGTTATGAGTGCCTTGTAAATGCTCATGGCGCTCATACATGGCTCTAGAGCCAATTTGCGTTTGGAGGGATTTCACATCCTCGGTAAATAGTATCTCATGATAGCGGTTCGGCATTGAAAAAGCCTTTTGGAAATTGAAACTGGCGCTGGTTCGGACTATACCCTGCGCTTTTGAAAGAAGAAATCAAACAAAGTTTATCCTATGTCTCGCTATCTCGTTGCAGCTTTATACAAATTTGTCCGGCTTGAAGACTTTGCCGACATTCAGCCGAAATTGCTGACCGTCTGCAAAGATAATGATGTGATGGGTACGATCCTTTTGGCGCGGGAAGGCATCAATGGCACGATAGCCGGGCCGAATAGCGGTGTGCATGCAGTCCTTGCATGGATACGCAATGACACAAGAATTGCTGATCTTGAACATAAAGAAAGCTGGGCGGACGGTGAGAACCCGTTTCACAGAATGAAAGTTCGTCTCAAGAAAGAGATCGTGACGATTGGTATTCCTGAAGTCGATCCGAATGATGATGTGGGTCAATATGTTGACCCGCAAGACTGGAACGATTTGATCAATGATCCTGATGTGGTGCTGATCGATACGCGTAATGATTATGAAGTTTCCATTGGCACGTTCAAAGGTGCAGTTGATCCCAAAACCGTGACCTTTCGCGAATTCCCGAAGTGGGTGCGTGAGCAGGAGCGGCTTCACAACAAACCGAAGATTGCAATGTTCTGCACGGGCGGAATTCGTTGTGAAAAGGCATCTTCCTTTATGATCAAGGAAGGCTTTGACGAGGTGTTTCATCTAAAGGGCGGTATCTTGAAATACCTAGAAACCGTGCCGGAAGAAAAGAGCCTTTGGGAAGGAGAGTGTTTTGTTTTTGATAATCGCGTTTCCGTGGGCCATGGGTTGAAGCCGGGGCCTTATGATTTGTGCCATGCCTGCCGCCATCCGATCAGCGATGAAGACAAGAAGTCTGAGCAATATGTTGAGGGCATTTCCTGTCCGAATTGTCATGATACGATGAGCGATGAGCAGCGCCATCGTTTTTCTGAGCGGCAAAAACAGATTGCTTTGGCAAAGGCTCGCGGCCTTGATCATATTGCCGCTGATCAGGAAGCCCAGCGTGAAGCCAAGCGCGCAGCGCGGGCTGAGCAGATTGCCAAGAGCAATGCTGGGGCGGGGGAATAGGCGGAAAAAATGGCAGAACTTCCGATCATCTATTCCTTTCGCCGTTGCCCCTATGCGATGCGGGCAAGGTTGGCGATAGCTGCCAGCGGGCAACAGGTGGAGCTGCGTGAAGTTGTTCTGCGCGACAAGCCAGAAGAAATGCTCATAGCAAGCCCAAAGGCAACCGTTCCGGTTTTAATTTTGCCGGATGGAAGCGTGCATGAAGAAAGCCTTGATGTAATTGACTGGGCTTTGGGGCAAAATGATCGCGAGAATTGGCTTGGTTTTTCTGCTGATCAGCTGGATGAAATGCGCGGTTTAATCAGAACCTTGGACGGTCCGTTCAAAGCCTCGCTTGATCGATACAAGTATGAAAACCGTTTTGATGGCGTTTCTGCCAGAGCAGAACGTGACAAAGGTTCTGAATTTGTTCGCGAGCTTGATCAAATGCTGACAGGAAAAACCTATCTCTATGGTGAGACATTCTCGTTGGCCGATGGTGCAATCTTGCCCTTTATTCGCCAGTTTGCCCATGTGGATAAAGAATGGTTTTGGGCGCAAGATTGGCCAAATGTTTTGCGCTGGTTAGAAGCATTTCTAGTATCAGATCGCTTTGCCTCCATCATGAAGAAATATCCAAAATGGCAGGCAGGTGATGCGTCGACGGTTTTTCCGGGTGATTGAACCAAAATATAACTTCTCGATGGATTGAAGATTTTTGGATCAGTACAATCTATGGGTAGTGAAATTTGTGTTTTATGATTCGGTATGGATAGATTTTTTGGCAAGTCGGTTTTTCAAAAAGGCAGCATTGGGTTCTGCTCTTATTTGTGTAGTTGCGTTGAGCAGTTGCACCTCTTCGCCAGTTGACGTTTTGGATATTCGCTCATCAGTCACGAACCCCCGATATGGCGACAATGACCCTCATGAGTGGAAAAGCAAAAAGCCTTGGGACTACCCGGTTCACGGTATTGATGTATCAAAATATCAAAATGATATTGATTGGGCTCAGGCGAAGCGCTCGGGTATTTCCTTCGCTTTTATCAAAGCGACTGAGGGCGGCGACAGGCTGGATGATCGCTTCAAGCAAAACTGGGAAGGCGCGAGACGGGCAGGGGTGGTGCGAGGAGCCTATCATTTTTACTATTTCTGCCGCCCAGCTTTTGAGCAGGCAGCATGGTTTATTTCCAAAGTTCCGAAAGAAAGAGGTTCCTTGCCGCCGGTTTTGGACATGGAATGGAACCACAAGTCTCCCAGCTGCAAGTTCAGACCGGAGCCTGATGCGGTGCGCCGCGAAATGGGTGTTTTTCTCAATCGCATAAAGAGCCATTACGGCAAGAAGCCGATTGTTTATACAACGGTTGATTTTTACCATGAGAATGATCTTGGACATATCAAGAATATTGATTTCTGGTTGCGCTCGGTAGCCGATGAGCCATCTAACATTTATCCAGATCAGAAATGGGTCTTCTGGCAATATACGGGAACAGGTGTTGTGCCTGGTATTAAAGGCGATACGGATATCAATGCGTTTTACGGCTCGGTCAATCAGTGGAAAGATTGGGTAAAGGATCGCACGAAGTAACTGCTTATTTATCGCGCTCTTTCATGATGAAGCCCAAAAAGTTCAGCAATATTTGGGCGCCGAGAAAAGAAGTCACACCTGCGTGATCGTGGTCTGGGGAGACTTCCACAAGATCAATGCCGATCACATCGCCTTGCTTCGAAATATGTTGTAGCAGTTCCAAAACTTCATAATAGCCAAAGCCACCATGGGACGGTGTTCCGGTTCCAGGCGCGATGGATGGATCAAAGCCGTCGATATCTATGGTCACATAATAGCGCTGGCGTTTTCCTTCGGTACTGGCAGGAATTCGGGCGGCTACGGCTTCAACTCCTAATTTGCGAAATTGCCGAACAGACAAAATGTCCGAACCCATTTTGCGGGCATCTTCATAGCCTTCTTTTGCGGTTGAAGAGACGTTGCGAATGCCGATTTGAGATAGGCCGGTAACATAGTCTTTTTCTGCTGCACGGCGCATTGGGTTGCCGTGGCCATTGCGAACGCCGTGGCGTTCATCGACGAAATCGAGATGTGCATCTATTTGAATGAGGTGAAACGGTTCCTGGTCACTGAAGGCATTAATGCAGGGAATATTGATGGAATGATCGCCGCCAAGGGTAACGGGGATTGCGCCAGAAGCTAGTGCTTTTCTGACAGCCAACTCTATGTTTTCGTGGCTTTTTTCTGTGTTTGTATGGACAATATCTGCGTCGCCCATATCAACGATTTTTACAGAACCGGGCAAATAGATTTCGTCGTCTTCATGATCATATGCGCCAGCATGGCCAAAAGAAAACAACGTAGAAGCTTCACGGATACCGCGTGGCCCAAACCGCGCTCCTGCACGATATTGAGTGCCGAAGTCAAACGGCGCGCCGATGATGGCAATATCAGCATCAATGGCATCCCAGTTATCGCAAATCGGGCGTTTTCCAAATGTGCAAAATCCAACAAATGGCAGGTTTAAGCGGCCTGTTTCATAGCCTGCTTTTGTTTTGTCACTGCTCATAGGAATGCTCCAAATAGGTTGCGAATTGCCAATTCAGATAGTGAATTTTGAGTGCAGTCAAGTTGAGGAATAGCTGTAAGCAGGTTAATTTGACAAAGAAAAACCGCCAGCTGGATTATCCAAACTGGCGGTTCAAAATTCTTGAAGTAGAGTTACAGGATGGATGACAGTTTCATCGCTACGCCCATATCGCCTTCAATTTTGATTTTACCAGTCATGAAAGCAGCAGTTGAGTTCAATTCACCTGATACAAGTTCTTCCAAAACATCGATGTCGCAAAGAATGGTGCAGTCAGCATTAGCGTTTTCCGTCGAAACATTTTGCCCGTCAATAACGATGACGCCGTCATCACCGCAATCAAATTTTACGGTCGCGCCGATATCGGTGCTAGGGTCCATTTTACTTTTGATGGTATCTGCGATTGTTTGAATGGTCATGAAAGTCTCCAGTTTGATAATTGCGATGCTATAGGCACGCTAAACTCTTACGTATACGTCAACAGTGTTTTTGTCTGTTTCCGAGAAGAATTGCAAGTGCGCAAATACAGAAAAATCGCTTCCAATAATTATTTGGCCAATAAAACATCACCATAAAGATCGCGAAGTGCGTTTTTCAGCATTTTGCCTGTTGCCCCTTTCGGAATGGATTCCACAAATTGAACGGCATCTGGAATCCAAAACTTCGCAACTTTGCCATCGTAGAACTTCAATATCTCTGCCGGATCGGGTGTTTTGCCAGCCTTTGGAACAACAATCAGCAATGGCCGTTCATCCCATTTTTCATGGCGCGCGGAAATAACTGCAGCTTCTGCAATATCGGGATGGCTAACGGCCAGGTTTTCAAGATCAACCGTTGATATCCATTCCCCGCCGGATTTGATAATGTCTTTTGAGCGGTCACGGATGGTCATATAGCCATCTGCATCAATGGTGGAAACGTCTCCTGTCGGGAACCAGCCGGAATGAAGCGGATCACCGCCATCGCCTGAGAAATATTCTGTCAGCACCCAATATCCTCGGCAATAAAGATTGCCTTGGGCGACGCCATCATTAGGCAATTGATTATCATCATCATCAAAAACGCCCAGTTCTATGCCAAAGGGCGGACGGCCCTGATTTTCACGTAGTTTGATAATGTCGCTTTCTGGCATTCCCAGATGTTTGTTTTTCAAATTGTTGACGCTGCCAAGGGGGGAAAGCTCAGTCATGCCCCAGGCATGCAATACTTCGACATCATAAAGATCACGGAATTTGTTGATCATAGCTGGTGGGCAAGCTGACCCGCCAACGACTGTTCGCGTGAGATGCGGCAGTTTTTCGCCGCTGGCCTCCAGATGTGCTAGAAGGCCAGCCCAAATGGTTGGCACGCCTGCGGAGATCGTTACTTTTTCGGAATTGAAAAGATCGACTAGGCTTTTGCCATCAAGACCCGGGCCTGGCATCACCATTTTGGAGCCAACCAAAGGCGCTGCATAAGGTGTCCCCCACGCATTCACATGGAACATAGGCACCACTGGAAGTAGGCAGTCCTGGGCTGAGAAATTCATCACATCTGGCGTTGCAGACATCATGGCATGGATCAAAGTAGAGCGATGGGAATATAATACGCCCTTTGGATTTCCGGTTGTGCCAGATGTGTAGCAAAGCGAAGAGGCATCGCGCTCGTTAAGATCATCTGGCCAAGTGTAATCATCATCACCATCGGCTATCAGGTCTTCGTAAAACTCAATCCAAGGATATTCAGCACTCACCTCTTCGTCAGATGCTTCCATCAATACAAAGCTACCGGTAGATTTTAACTGGTCTTTGACTGCAGCGACAAGCGGGAGAAATGTCTTGTCAAAAAACAACACGCGATCCTCTGCGTGGTTCATGATGTAAATGACTTGGTCTGGATGAAGGCGCGGGTTCAAAGTATGGCAAACCAACCCTGAGCCGGATACGCCATAATAAAGTTCCAAATGGCGGTGATTGTTCCAAGCCAAAGTTCCAATTCGGTCAGGCTTTTGCATGCCTTTTTTCTTGAGGGCAGAAGCAAGCTTTAAGGAGCGGGCGCGGCAATCTGCATAGCCATAGCGGTTGATCCCGCCCGAAGTGTTGACGGATACAATTTCTGTGTCGCCATGGTAAAGCGCTGCATGATCGATAATTGCTGAAATGAGCAATTCGCGATCCATCATAAGTCCTTGCATATATATTCTCCCAGAATGCAGAATGATTTGTTTAGCTTTGTGACCTGTGACAATAGTGGCTTGAAACGCTATTGTGAACCTTGGAAATGACCGACGCAGCGAATATATTTCTCAAGGTTCTGCGGGAAAATAAGAGGCTATTTTGACACGATTTACCAGCGATGTAGATAAAGTTCACGAAAAGCTTGCAAAGGTTTTAGAGCCAACGCCGCTGCAATATAATCAATATCTCTCTTCGCTATATGGCGCGCGAATTTATCTCAAGCGGGAAGATCTTGCGCCTGTTCGCAGCTATAAAATTCGTGGCGCCTATTCTTTTCTCATGGAAGTCATGGAAAAGGATCCCAAGCACAAGCTGTTTGTTTGTGCCTCTGCAGGAAACCATGCGCAGGGTTTTGCCCATGCCTGTAGGCACTATAAGAAAAAAGGCGTGATCTTCATGCCTGTCACAACGCCTCAACAGAAAATCATGAAGACGGCTTCCTTTGGCACTCCCTATGTGGAGATACGCCTAGAAGGCGATAGTTTTGATGATGCGAATGCTGCGGCGTATGCCTATTGCCGTGATCAAGGGGGGATGATGGTCCCGCCTTTTAATGATCCAAAGATCATTCGTGGGCAGGCAACGGTTGGAAAAGAGATATTGGAGCAGATGCCCGAAGGCGAGGCCATTGATATGGTGATTTTGCCTGTCGGCGGCGGTGGGCTTTCAGCTGGTGTAACGCGCTATCTTGAAGAAAGCGGCATTGAACCGGAGTTTGTATTTGTGGAGCCTGATAAAGCACCATCGCTTTACGAGAGCCTACGGCAGGGCAAGCGCATCAAACTTTCACAAATGGAGAATTTTGTGGATGGCGCGGCAGTCGCCCAAATCGGCAAGCACACCTATAATCAGTTGAAGAAGTATTCTGCTGATCAGGTATTGTTGGCACCCACAAATGGCGTTTGCGGAACCATGGTTGAAATGCTCAATGTAGAAGGGATTGTTTTGGAGCCGGCAGGTGCACTGTCGATTGATGCTTTAAAGCGTCTTCCTGTTGATCGGGTGCGCGGCAAGACGATTGTTTGTGTAACATCTGGTGGGAATTTTGATTTTGAACGTCTACCGGAAGTGAAAGAGCGGTCTCTCAAATTCTCTGGGCTTAAAAAATATTATATTCTGCAATTTCCTCAGCGGCCGGGCGCATTGAAGGATTTTCTCTTCATGCTTGGTCCTGATGATGACATTGCCAGATTTGAATATCTGAAAAAGTCTGCCCGCAATTTCGGATCGGTGTTGATTGGCCTTGAAACGACCAAGCCGGAGAATTTTGCCAAGCTAACGAAAAAGCTGGATATAGCGGGTATGCGTTGGCAGGATATTACGGATAATGAGATTGTCGGAAATTTGGTGGTTTAGGGTTGAGTTTGGTCTAAGTTATACTGAAGGAAACAAAAGGATATTGCCGTGCTGCTTGATACACCAATTTGCGACTTTGGATGGAAAGCGCCAACATTTTCGTTAAGCGACCTTGATGGAACATCCTACGCGCTTGACCAACTAATGGGCAAGAATGGATTGCTGGTTGTCTTCATGTGCAATCATTGTCCCTATGTGAAAGCCATTATTGATCGACTTGTGAGTGATGCGGCAGTTCTTCAAGAAAACGGTATTGGTGTGGTTGGCATCATGTCGAATGACTATCGATATGTAACGGATGATTCTCCTGAGAATATGAAACGGTTCTCGATCCGCCATGGAATTAATTTCCCCTACTTGGTAGATGAAGATCAGAGCGTTGGTCGGACCTATGGCGCTGTATGCACGCCGGATTTTTTTGGATTTAACAATAAGTATAAATTGCAATATCGAGGGCGGCTGGACGATGCAAAAATGGGGAATGCGGCAATTCGCACTCCTGAATTGCTCGAAGCCATGCTGCAAGTTGCCAAAACAGGAAGCGGCCCGGAGAAGCAAACGCCTTCCATTGGTTGTTCTATAAAGTGGTCTTAGAAAATGCCTGAACCATCCAAAACCAATCCCATTCGTGAAACCAGTGATGAAGCGCGGGCGCAGGCGCGGGGCCTGATTGAGAATGCCCAATTTGCATCCATCGCCGTCCTTGAACCTGATACTGGCTATCCCTTGGTATCGCGGGTTGCTGTTGCGATGGAAAAGGATGGTTCGCCGTTCTTTCTGGCTTCTGATCTTTCAGGCCATTCGAAAGCCCTGAAGATTGATGGAAGGGCTTCGATCCTGTTTGGAGAGCCACTACAAAAAGGAGACCCCTTGGCTTTTCCAAGGGTGACAGTAATCGGGAAGGTTGAAAAATTGAGCCGCGACGATGCAGTTCACCCTGCGCGACGGGCGTTCTGGCTCAATAAGCATCCAAAGTCAGAACTTTATGTCGATTTTGGTGATTTCGCTTTTTATAAAATGAGCGTCGAACGCGTTGCATTGAATGGTGGATTTGGCAAGGCGTTTGAGATGAGCGCCGCCGATATCAATGAAATCGAAAAGTCTTGATTATTTCGAATTCGCCTGATTTTACGGATCTGAAAAGAAACGATCGTCGCTCAGTTCGGGCTGTAAGATGATAACCGTTGGCGTTGCAGATAGCGTGTTTAGCGACACTTCAAATTCGCTTTCGCTCCTTGCATCAATGGGGAAGCTTGTTCCAATATTTTGCACGAAGCGTTGCAGCGAGAAACCGCTGAACCAATGCATAGGCAGGATGATGGAGGAGCGGAACTGACGGGCTAGTTCTGACATGCCAGCGGTGCTCATCGTCATGGAACCATCGACAGGCAGCATTAAAATATCCAGTCGGCCAATGGCTGCAAAATGCTCTGGCGTTAAGGTGTGATGGAGATGGCCGACATGACCGATACAAAGCCCTGCAATTTCAAAGATGAATATGGAATTGCCGTTTTCCTCGACCAAAAACCCGCTTCGGTAAATATCTGAGGTAACATTGCGGGTTAGTGTGTCTGCCACTTCAAGATAATGGCTTGCTGGTGTATCTGTGGTTCCCCAGCCGCGCAAAATATGGGGAATTCCAGCATCAGGGGTGAGGGTGAAATGGGTGCCGTGGGCATGGTTCATGGTTACGATATCCGGCAGGCGGCCAGTACCTGCGCGTCCGGCGAAGTCGGTGGCTATAATAATACCCTCCGGACTTTCAATGCGGAATGTCGAATGGGTCGCATATCGAATTTTGACGCTGTATTTATTGGCTTGAGCAAATAACGGTTTCTGATCGCTATAAGCGACAGTCATCACATTGAACATGTCTTGATTTTGAGCGATTGCAAGACAGGTGCTGGGTCTGCGTTCTTGGGCAGATAACGCGTTTATTGCGAAAAGCAGCCAGGCTGTGCCTACAAATAAGCAACAGATGAAGCGTGACAGGTTGGACTGGAGATGAATGGGCATGTGCATTTCTCCTTTGTTTATCAACAAAGCTTAACGCGAAAAAAACGAAAATCAATCTCTGGATGTTTGCGGCATGTAATTCTTGAATGTGATTGGTGAGCGATGTGCTGGACTTCTGGTAATGCGAGCCCATCCCGTGCTAGGCATCAGGAAAGATAATCGGAGTTTGTTTGAATGACCAATGGGATGCTGTCGGGTTATACAATATTGGATTTGACGTCAGTGGTCCTGGGGCCATTTGCGACGCAATTGCTCGGTGATATGGGGGCTGATGTCATCAAGGTTGAAACCCCCGGCGGCGACATCATGCGCCATGCAGGCCCAATGCGCTCTGAAGGCATGGGCCCGATTTATATGACGATCAATCGCAACAAACGCGCGATGACGCTTGATCTTGGAAACCCTGAAGCCAAGAAAATTCTGCAACAATTGATCGCCAAATCAGATGTGTTTTTTCATAACATACGCGCTGGCGGAATGAAGCGTCTGGGTTTTGATTATGAAAGTGTCAAAGCCATTAAGAAAGATATTGTTTATGTTCATGCCGTTGGCTTTGGCACGGGCGGGCATTACGAAGGCAGACAGGCTTATGATGATTTGGTGCAGGCGGCCAGCGGTTTAACCACTATGTTGCCGCGTCAAGATGGCAGTAAAACGCCGCGTTATATTCCAGGGCTTGTGGCAGACAAGACAACTGGCCTTTTCGCTGCTAACGCTGTTCTAGCCGGATTACTGCATAAGGAGCGGACTGGTCGTGGGCAATTTATAGAAGTGCCAATGATGGAATGTATGGTCGCCTACAATATGGTTGAAAACCTATTTGGCTATACATTTGTACCGCCGGAAGGAACGACTGCCTATAGCCGTTCGGTTAGTCCCAATCGCAAGCCCTATGCAACGAAAGACGGGCATATCGCGATGATGCCATATTCTGATGAAAACTGGCGCCGTTATTTCGCGCTTGGCGGTATGCCTGAACTGGCAGATGATCCAAGGTTTAAAACCTATGCGGCGCGCACCAAGAATATTGACGAGATTTACAAGCTGACTGAAGTGATCGCAGCCCAGCGCACCACCGATGAGTGGATGGAAGTTTTACGCGAAGCAAATGTACCCTGCATGCGGGTTCATACCTTGGAATCAGTGCTTGAGGATCCGCAGATCAAGGAGGCTGGTCTGGCTGAGGTTCGCGAGCATCCCAGCGAGGGTTCTTACATGGCGATCCATCATCCGGTAAAATATTCTGATTTCAAAACTCAAGTTGATCGCGAACCACCGCGCCAAGGAGCTGACACGCAGGAAGTGCTAATGGAAATGGGTTGGAGCGAAGCTGATATTGGCGCTGCAAAAGCCAAGGGTGCGTTCGGTCAAGCATAGTTTTAGATGTGCTAAATAGAGGCTGTGGTCAGACCACTACATGAACTGGAACAGCCATGCATGATCAAGGAAAAGTGGGGGGCCTTGATCAAGCCTCTAGCTACGTGATGTATTATTACGTAAGGGAAAGTTCAAGAGCGTTTTTGTCTTTTTCCGTGGTTTTTTAACCAAAAGGAAAAATTACGCTTTTGGAAGCACCTATTAAGCCAGATCTTTGAAGGCTTCTTCCATCCTGTCCAATGCTTCTGACACTATGGAGCGCGGTGTTGCAAAATTAAATCGGACCCAGCTTTCCCCGCCCGGGCCAAATTGTGGACCAGTGCTGACGCCGAGGCGTGCTTTGTGGGTAAGGCGATGCATATAGTCATCTTTTGTAAGGCCTGTTCCAGCAAAATCCACCCAACCAAGGTAAGTAGATTGCAAATGCATCGGCCGGCTTCCGGGCACGGCTCGAACAATACGCTCGGCCAATAGATCGCGGTTTGCTTCAAGATATGGGAGCAATTGCGAGAGCCATTCATCGCCATGGCGCTGTGCAGCTTCAGTAGCAATCATGCCAAACAAAGGCAGAGAAAGTAGACCTGAACGGTTACAAACGTCACGAAATTGCTTCCGCATTTTCGAATTGGAAATAATGCAGCCGCCAATGTGAGCGCCAGCAAGGTTGAAGGTTTTTGTTGCAGCAACACATGTAATTAGATGCTCCTCAATGTCTGGAGCGACTTTTGCTGTCGCGTGATGCGTTGCGCCTGAATATACCAGATCATGGTGAATCTCATCTGAGACAAGAATGAGATTATTTTCAATACAAAAATCAGCCAATTGGCGAATTTCTGCCTCGTCCCACACACGTCCGCCGGGATTATGGGGCGAACAGAAAAATACGACTTTTGCATTTTTTGGCATCGAGGCCTTAAGGCCATCAAAGTCCATCCGATATTTGCCCTGCTCATTGATCATTTGCTGGTTATGGATGTGGCGGTTATTGGCTTTGATGATTTTATCAAACGCATGATAGGCAGGTGAAAAAACGACGACGCTATCGTTTTCTTCTGTAAAGGCTTGCAAGATCAATCCAAGGGCAGAGACTATTCCTGAGGTTGGGGTAATCCATTCAGGGTCTGGCTTATATCCATGATGGCGATCCAACCAATCGCTCATGGCTGTTTTCCAGGTAATGTCGTTGGTGTAATAGCCGTGGGTCGAACGGTTCACCTCTTCCAGCAAGGCTTCTTTTACGGCTGGCGGCGCTTCGAAATCCATATCAGCAACCCACATGGCAATTGCGTCTGGGGCTGTTGCCCCCACAGCACCTGCCATTCCGTCCCATTTGGCTGAATGAGAGTTTCTGCGGTCTACTACTTTGTCAAAATCGAATTTCATGCCTGCCTCACTTAATTTGTCAAAGATGAGTAAATGACATGGTTATGGGCTGCAAGGGTTTTTGGTAAGATTCGCAACTTATGCGATTTTATCTCGTTAGGTCTTTTGCGTTGCTCGGGCGACATCCATGCTTTTCCAGATGAACACAACTACAAAGCAAAGAGCCATGACCAGTACGATGGTTGGGGCAGGCGCACTGTCTAAATAAAAGGAAAAATAGACCCCTAGGAAAGATGAAATTACGGAGATCAGAACAGCAGTTAGCAGCATCGTATCAAACCGCTTGGTGATTAGAAATGCGATTGCACCCGGCGATATAAGCAGCGCTATTGCGAGGATGATGCCAACTGCTTTTAAGGCCGACACAATTGCCAGTGCCAGCATAATCAGTAGACTATAATGCAGCCATTGTACTGGAAGTCCGATTGCCTTTGCATGTTGAAGATCAAAGGCGTGTAGTAAAAAATCTTTACGCCTCAGGACAACTATTGCTGAAATTACGAGGGCAAGAATGCCCGTTTCAATAACCTCACGCCAAGAAACACCAAGAATATTACCAAAAAGAATATGGTCTAGATGCACATCAGTTTGTATGGCGGTGTACATAACGAGCCCCAGCGCGAACATGCCAGAAAAGACAATGCCCATCACCGTATCTTCGCGCAATCGACTGTTGGTGGTGAGATATCCTGTCGACAAAGCGCAGGTCATACCTGCAATAAATGCGCCAATCGCCAGGGGAAGGCCTATGATCCAAGCCAGAACAATACCTGGCAAGACGGCATGAGAAATGGCATCGCCCATCAATGCCCAGCCTTTTAAAACTAGAAAACAAGAGAGCAGCGCAGCTGGAACCGCGATCAGCAATGCAATGGCAAAAGCCTGTTGCATGAATGCGAATTGGAAGGGTTGAATCAAAGTATCGATCATGTGTCCGCACCAATTCTCAACGCTTCACGGCTTTTGCGGCGCGCAGCAAGCATTCCATGTTTGGGAGCGAAGAAGAAAGCGATCAAGAATATCAGTGTCTGCAATAGTACGATGATACCGCCGGTTGCTGCGTTTAGATGGTAGCTTAAATAGGCTCCGAAAAAGCTTGATAATGTGCCGATTGTGACGGCAATTCTAATCATTGACGGGAAGCGATCGGTCAGCAAATAGGCTGTTGCGCCGGGGGTTACGACCATTGCGATCACCAAGAATGCGCCAACAGTTTGCAGGGCTGCTACGGTTGAAGCCGCTAGAAGGGCAAAGAATACGACCTTCAGAACATCAGGATTCAAACCAATGGAACGGCCATGGTTTTCGTCAAAAAAGGCGACCATGAAATCTTGCCATTTCAAAGTCAATATAATCAAAGTCACGACTGATATGATTACCAGTTGCAGCGTGTCACCAGGCGAAATGGCCAATACATTGCCAAGGACGATGGTTTGAATATTCACGGATGTTGGTGACAACGATACCATGAACAGGCCAAGCCCGAAGAAGGAAGTGAAGATCAAGCCGATAATAGCATCTTCGCGAAGTTTGGTTCTAGCATTTAGAAAAAGCATCGCTGCTGCTGCAAGGCCACCGGAAAAGAATGCGCCTAAAGAGAAAGGAATGCCCAGCATATAGGCGCCGGCAACGCCGGGAACGATAGCATGGGAAAGGGCATCACCGATCAAGCTCCATCCTTTCATGATCAAATAACAAGACAGAAATGCACAGACCCCGCCGACAAGCGCACTGACAAACATAGCATTGACCATATAGTTGTAAGCGAAGGGTTCTAAGAGCATATCAATCATCTGATGGCTTTTCAGTTTGCTCTGGTTGATCATGATACAAGACCAAGGGCCGCTCATCATCGGTGATAACGGTCACCTGGCGGGTATCTTCATCATCGTGAAGATCCGAGCCAGAAAGGATAAAGTGGCGCAGAACACCGCCAAAGGTGTTCTCAAGGTTTTCAGGGGTGAAGACATCTTTGGTCAAACCGTAGGCAAGAATGGTTTTGTTGATCAAAATTGTCCGATCACAGAATTCAGGGACACTCCCCAAATTATGAGTTGAGACAAGCATGACTTTGCCTTCATCGCGAAGTGCAGACAAAAGTTCAATAATAGCGGCTTCGGTTTTGACATCTACACCCGTGAAAGGTTCATCAAGCAAGATGACTTCGCTTTCCTGGGCGAGGGCACGGGCCAGAAAAACGCGCTTCTTTTGACCGCCGGAAAGTTCTCCAATTTGCCGTTTGCGAAACTCCAGCATGCCAACACGTTTGAGCGATTGGGTGACAATTTCCTTGTCATGGGTTTTGGCAATACGCATGAAATTCATATGGCCATAACGACCCATCATCACGACATCTTCAACCAGAATCGGAAAATTCCAGTCTACTTCTTCTGCCTGGGGTACGTAGGCAATTTTTACTTTGCTAAGGGCTTGTTTGGCTTTCGATCCGAGTATCGAAACCTCTCCTGATGCCAGGGGGACAAAGCCCATGATTGCTTTGAATAATGTGGATTTGCCGCTGCCATTGACGCCCACGAGCGCAGTAATGGTTCCAGTTGGAATCTCAAAACTGGCTGCTTTTAGGGCGGTTACGCCATTTCGGTAAGTAACAGTGACATTTTTAACAGCGATGCCTGATGATGCGCTCATGGCCTCAATCCGTTTGCGATGGTTTGCGTCGTGACTTTAAGAAGATCCAGATAAGTGGGCACTGGGCCAGACCCGTCCGTTAGAGAGTCCACATATAAAACGCCTCCATAAGTGGCGCTTGTTTCCCTTGCAACTTGCTCTGCAGGATCTGACGGGACTGTGCTCTCACTGAAAATTGCAGGAATGTTTTTCTCTCGAATGAGGTCAATGACTTTTCGAACCTGTTGCGGCGTTCCTTGCTGATCGGCATTGATCGGCCAGAGATAGGCTTCGTTTAGATTGAAATCGCGCGCCAGATAGCTAAACGCTCCTTCACTGGTAACCAACCAACGGCGCTCCTCAGGTATGTTTTGCAAAAGCTCTCTTACAGGCGCAACTGCAGCATTGATCTCACTTTTGTAGTTTTCTGCGTTTTTTAAATAAATCGCTGCGTTTTCAGGGTCATATTTTGCGAACGCTTTGGCAATATTGTCCACATAGGTGAGAGCGTCCGAAGGAGACATCCAGGCATGTGGGTTTGGCTTGCCATTATAAGGTCCGTCACCAATCCCGATTGGGGTCACCCCTTCAGAAACGATAACGCTTGGGACATCTTCCAGATTGTTGAAGAATTTCTCAAACCATAATTCAAGATTTAGCCCATTCCAGAGAACTACATCGGCATCAATTGCCTTGATAATATCGCGGGGGGTTGGCTGATAATTGTGAATTTCTGCGCCGGGTTTGGTTATGGAAACCACCTCAGCGGCATCACCGGCAACATTTTTTGCCATGTCTGCGATGACTGTAAAGGTGGTTACTGCTTTTAATTTTGCCAATGCCGATGATGGCATATGGATCAATGAGACCGATAAGACTGACGCGGCGATTATGTCTCGAATTTTGGAAATATGGCAGAACGCCATTGGGGGCCTCGATTGGACATTGATATAATATTTAAAAGGTAGGGCAAAGGCGCAGGTTCGTCAACTTAATTGCAAATGCAAATCGTTTGCAACTGGCCTGCGTTCTCTTACATGCAAATGAGACGCAACTGGACTTCTCAACTGGCGCTGGGTATAAGATTTTTCATAGCATTGAAGGGAAATTGGCGGGTATGGCAGCCAAAGGCAATAAGAACGACGTTTCACTCCAAGCCGAAGGCAGGGACTATGAAACGGAACTGCAAAGTGCTGGCGTTCGAATTACGAGACCGCGCCAAGTTATTTTGACCATTCTAAAAGAAATGAACGACCATCCTGATGCCATGGAAATTTTTAAAAGGGCGGTGCGGGTCGACGAATCGATTTCGCTTGCCACTGTTTATCGGACCATGAAGCTGCTGGAGCAATTGGGTGCCGTCCATCGCCACTCATTTGAAGGCGGACCAGCGCGGTTTGAAAATGCTGATGGTGACCATCATGATCATTTGATTGATCTTGATACGGGTAAAGTGATTGAATTTCATTCAGAGAGCATTGAGCGCTTGCAACAGCAGATCGCAGATGAATTGGGCTATGATATCGAGCATCATCGTCTTGAGCTATATGGGCGAAAGCGGAAGAAAAAGAACTAGGCTTCTTTCGCTGCGATGGACTTCAATTCCTTTTCATATTCGCTAAGGGCAGATACACCATTTGGCGTCAGCGCATAAATGCCTAAACTTATTTTTTCAAACCAGCCATAATGATCGTCTGCCATGATCTGGCGAGCTTTTTCCACATTGCAGGTTTTTGCAACCAATGCCGCCTTCAAGGGACCATTTTCCTGTAAGGTTTGCGCACAGCGAAGGGCATCTTGTCTATAAGCGGTGATCAATCCCTGGCGAGTTGCCCCTCCCTGGTTCGGATCGCCAACCCGTTTTGCAAATTCTTTTAACAATCTTGCTTTTTTTGGTTTTGATTTTCTCGGATTGTAGGGGCCTGGATCGCAATGTATTTGAACCAGATTGTCTTTCAGCCGTACTGTGATCAAGCCGAGGCCCAAGCGGCGACACAGAGATGTGTTGCGTTTGAGGGAGCTGTAAAAGACTTTCCCGGGATTGTGTGGGACTGCCACATAGACCGCATCTGTGATGGCCTGACGTTCGATTGCTTGATGAAAAAGAGACAAAGAAACTCCGGTCTTTAACTCGACAATAATCGGATCTTCGCCATCGCGCACTGCCATGACATCGACAGCTCCAATCTCACCTTTGACCTCATAGCCCTGACTTTCCAACAAGCCTTTGACTGGCAAATACAGGTCAGTCTCTTTGATCGTATTCTTTTTTGTCGGCTTTTTACTCATCTTTCCCTGTTACCTGATTTGCTGCAAAACGCAAAAAAGACACAAGAGTATTGGGAGTTAATTTCCTATCGTGTTTGCGTCAGACATGTCTTTTTCCAGCATTGTTTCTATGGGGCTCTAATCGCATTATCGGGCTAACCAGATTTTAGTGGAGCGCAACCCATGAATATTCATTCCAAAAACCCAGATTTTGACGATTCAATGGATTATTTGTCTGATGTTTTGAAGGATGTAAATGAAGCTAAAGGTCTGCCCAATAGGCACTATGTGGACCCTGCTACCTTTGAAGAAGAGAAAAAACATGTTCTCTTTGCAAACTGGTCTGCAATTGGTTTCGGCAAAGATATCCCAGAGCATGGGGACGCGAATCCTGTTGATTTTATTGGTATGCCATTGGTCGCTGTTCGTGACAAAGAAGGCAATATCAATGTGTTTCAGAACACTTGTCGCCACAGGGGTATGATTCTTGTTCAAGAAAAAGGAAAGTTACGCGGAACCTTTCGCTGCCCTTATCATTCGTGGTGCTATTCGCTTGAAGGTAAACTGGTTACTACGCCGCATGTGGGCGGAGCGGGGCATAATACCCATGAAGACATCAAACGTGATGAATTGGGTTTGATAAAAATCCGCTCTTATGTTTGGCGCGATGTAATTTTTGTGAATATTTCCGGTGAAGCACCGGAGTTTGAAACCTATGCTGCAGAGGTAATCGAGCGTTGGAAAGAATACGAGCAGCCAATGACCCATGGGGGGGCGGTCTCATCCTTCAAACTTGACGTGCAAACTAATTGGAAGCTTGCGGTTGAGAACTATTGTGAGAGTTATCATTTGCCTTGGATTCATCCGGGATTAAACTCGTATTCACGGCTAGAAGATCATTATCATATTGAGCAAAAGGGGAAGTTTTCCGGTCAAGGAACGCTGGTTTACAAGCAGCTTAAAGGTTCTGATGGCCATGTTTTTCCTGATTTTGAGAACCTTTCACAGCGTTGGGATGAAGGGGCTGAATATATCGCGCTCTATCCAAATGTGTTGTTTGGCGTTCAGCGCGATCATGCTTTTGCAATCATTCTGGAACCAAAAGCGATTGATCACACGGTGGAACATATCGAGTTGTACTATACGCCAGACGGCGCGACGTCTCCGAACTATGATGCCATGCGGGCAAACAATGCGACACTTTGGAAAGGTGTGTTTGAGGAAGATGTCTTCGTTGTAGAAGGGATGCAAAAGGGGCGTAAAGGCGACTATTTCGATGGCGGTAAATTCTCACCTGCCATGGATGGGCCAACGCATATGTTCCATCATTGGATTGCGACTCAAATTGAAGCAGGCCACGCAGATAAAGATTGAGTGTTGACCCAATGAGTTTTGGAGATCAACTTTTTGCGCTGGAGGCAGCGCTTTTGGCTGCTCATGATCGCGATGATCATGTGGCCTTGGTGTCGTTATATCGCGATGCAGGCGCTCTTAAAGAACTGGCAGGCGATATTGATGCTGCCTGTTTTTATTACACCCATGCCTATGTGTTTGCCCTTGAAACAGGGGATCCTGCGAGCGCAGATTTGTTAGGCAAGCTGGTGCAATACGGACGTGATGCATTTCCCAACAATTGATAATTCCGTCCCCGCCAAATTTGTCGCTCAGGCCGTTGCATAGAAATTATTTTCCAAATTCTTGATTTGTATCAATGCAGGCAGAATTGCATGGACATAACTTGTTTGCATGTTCAAAGGCTGGGCAAATCGGGAGAGTTGTGATGAGCAAAATATCATCAAAAGTTATGACAAAACAGAAAGAACCAACGGAAATTGATAACGCAAAAGCGGTTCATACCTCTATGCAACCCTATCATTTTGGAATGGACTTGTTAGCTTCTTTCCAAACTTACAACGATAAGAACATTGGGTTTATCACAAAGCGAATAGAAGAGAATCTGAAAAGCGCTGGCGCTCTATTAACAACTACGGACCCAGCTTCGATCTTCCAGCAAAGTTCCCATTGGTGGACAACTTTGGGTAAGGATTATCTTGATCATTATGCAGACGGGCTTGAGCTGTCTCATGAAGTCAAGGCAGAGATTGGTCACCTTGTCGAAACGGAAGTTGCGATTTCTAAGGCTAAGCCCCAAGAAATGTTTGACAACTCTCCTGTCTAATTCTCAGCATTCATGGGGTCGTCAGTAGTACATTTGAGAGTTTTGCTTTCAGCGAGACTTTCTATTGTCTTTTACACGGACCGCTTTGCCCATTGAACGTTCAATGCCACCAGGAGCGTTTACAATGACCTTGGTTGATACGCCGACAATATCTTTGATGTGATTGGTCAACAGTTTTGCTGATGCTTCTTTCGAATTTTCGTCGCTGTTGTCCATCGTTGCTTCCACATGCACTGTCATGGCGTCCATACGGCCATCATTGGTCAATTCGATCTGAAAGTGAGGGGCAAGGCTTTTAACCTTCATCAATTGCTCCTCGATTTGGGTGGGGAAAACATTCACGCCTCGCAAAATGATCATATCATCGGAGCGTCCGGTTATTTTTTCCATCCGCCTCATGGAACGCGCAGTTCCAGGCAACAGTCTTGTTAAATCCCGTGTGCGGTATCGAATAATCGGGAAGGCTTCTTTGGTGAGTGATGTGAATACCAGTTCACCCATTTCACCATCTGCGACTGGTTCGCCTGTTTCCGGGTTAATGACTTCAGGAAAGAAATGATCTTCCCAAATATGTAAGCCATCTTTCGTCTCAACACATTCATTGGCAACGCCGGGTCCCATAACTTCTGACAAGCCATAAATATCCACCGCATGCATATCGAAGGTTTGTTCGATCTCTTTGCGCATGGCATTGGTCCAGGGTTCTGCGCCAAATATGCCGACTTCCAAGGGCGTTTTTGCCGGGTCAAAGCCTTGGGCTTTGTATTCGTCAAGAATGGCAAGCATATAAGACGGTGTCACCATGATTGTGGTTGGCCGGAAATCTTCAATAATGGTTACCTGACGGGCTGTCATGCCGCCGGAAATTGGTACCACCGTGCAGCCCAATTTTTCGCCGCCATAGTGAGCGCCCAAACCGCCTGTAAACAGTCCATAGCCATAAGCATTATGGATCATATCACCCGGTTTGGTTCCTGACGCGCGCATGGAACGGGCCATAACCGTTGCCCAAGTGTCAATGTCTTTTGCCGTATAGCCGACAACCGTTGGTTTGCCCGTTGTCCCCGACGATGCATGGACACGGGCCAATTTTTCGCGCGGGACGGCGAACATGCCAAAGGGGTAATTGTCGCGTAAATCCTTTTTCATGGTGAAAGGAAACTTGGCCAGATCGCTCAAGGATTTCAAATCATCAGGATGGACGCCTTCTGCGTCAAACGCGTTTTTGTAGTGTGGGACGTTGTTGTAGGCATGGGCCAAAGACCATTTCAAGCGCTCTAGCTGGAGCGCGGTGATTTCATCGCGCGAGGCTATTTCAATAGGGTCGAGGGATGATTTTAGTGGCGTTAGGTCTTTCATTCGTCTTCCTCAAACAACTGGCCTTTGATGGTGCGGCTCATCCCGCGAAATTCTGCGATTTTAACGCCGTCCTGATTGGCAACGGTGATGTCGTAAATCCCACTTCGTCCTGCCAAGTGTATTTCCTCAGCAGAGGCGGTGAGTTGATCTGCGAGCCTTCCCGGGGCAAGAAAATTGATGGTGCATTGCTGGGCCACGGTCGATTTGTTGTAGGAGTTGCAAGCAAAAGCAAATGCGCTGTCAGCAAGGGTGAATATGAACCCTCCATGGCAGATTTGATGTCCATTAGTGTGTCGTTTTTCGACCTTCATGGTCAGGACTGCTTTGCCCGGCTGGATTGAAACGATTTCCATCCCCATGCCTTGGGAAGCATTATCGTTTTCCCACATAGCATCAGCGCTTTTTTGGGCCCGTTCCTGTTCACTGATTGGCATTGGTTATTTACCCGTGAAACTGGCTGGACGTTTTTCCAAAAAGGCTTGGACGCCTTCTTTGAAATCAGCACTACGGCCTAACTCGCCTTGTGTCTCGGCCTCCAGATCCAATTGTTGATCCAAGCTATTTGTGCTTGCCGCTTGTATAACCTGTTTGGTTTTTCCGATGCCAAGGGTTGCACTGGACGCCAAGGATTTAGCGAGTTTACGAGCTTCATCCATCAATTCATCGGCCGGTGTGCATTGCCAGATGAGGCCCCACTCTTCTGCCTTTTGGGCGCTAAGCGGTTGGGCTGTCATCGCAAGAGCTTTGGCGCGCGCTTCACCTAGCAAGTGGGTGAGCGTGTAAGTGCCGCCAGCATCAGGTATAAGGCCGATCTTGGAGAATGCCTGAATAAATTTTGCATTGTCGGCAGCTAATACGATGTCACAGGCCAATGCCAAGTTCGCTCCAGCACCAGCAGCAACGCCATTGACGGCACATATGATGGGTTTTTCCATAGCCCGCATCATGCGGATGAGCGGATTGTAATTTGTTGAAAGGGTGACTTTCAGATCAACGATTTCTTTCTTGGATGGGTCTCTTTCAGAAAGGTCTTGCCCGGCACAAAAGCCACGACCTGAACCTGTTAGAATGATTGCCCTGATTTGAGGATTGTCCCGCGCATCCTCCATTGCTGCACGTAAGTGCTGGTGCATTTCAACGGTGAATGCGTTCAACTGATCTGGTCTGTTCAGGGTAATTTCCAAAACACCATCGGCCAAAGATGTTAAAAGTGGTTTGCTCATTCTTCCTCCCACAAGCCCGAAACTCCAGCTTTCGTATCGACCAAGTTAAATCAGTTTTCTTGCCAAGGGAAGAATGCTTTACAAAATTTTCAAGCATGTCAATATTTGTAACAAATGAAATTTGATGGGAAATATGGATGCTGGCGCTGCAAAGTTTTATGGTTGGGCACTGGGTTGATCAAACGGATCAGGTTGTTTTGTTACCATGCGCGATAACGGGGGAGACCGTTGCCCGGCTTGGTAAATCATCGCCTGATGCGAATGCCATGCGCAGTTTTGCCAAAGGCTTGGGTGGCCCAGCATTGCGCGCCATGACGTTTCACGACCGCGCTAAGATGTTGAAGGCGCTGGCGCAATATTTATCGGAGCGCAAAGAAGCACTGTATGATCTTTCCTATCATACGGGCGCAACATTGAACGATTCACGCGTGGACATTGATGGCGGTATCGGAACCTTGTTGGCCTATGGTGCCAAAGGTCGGCGGGAAATGCCAGACGATACGATTTATATCGATGGTGAAGTGGAGCAATTATCGCGCAATGGCACTTTTTTGGGACAGCATGTTTGTACCTCGCTGCTGGGAGTGGCGTTGCACATAAATGCTTTCAATTTTCCGGTTTGGGGAATGCTGGAAAAATTGGCGCCCTGTTTGCTGGCTGGCGTTCCGGCTATTGTGAAACCTGCAAGCGCAACGGCCTATCTAACAGAGGCCTGTTTTCGAATGATGATCGAAAGCGGGTTATTGCCGGAAGGCTCGGTGCAACTGATTTGCGGCAGTGTTGGCGACATGCTTGAACATCTCGATTGTCAGGATGTTGTGAGTTTTACAGGATCAGCAGATACGGCGCTCATGCTCCGATCGAATATGCATTTACTGAAAAACTCCGTGAGATTTATTGCTGAGCAAGATAGTTTGAACGCAACGCTGCTTGGCCCCGATATTGGTGTCGATGACCCTGAATTTGGTCTTTTTGTGAAAGAAATCGTTCGGGAAATGACGACCAAGGCCGGCCAAAAATGTACCGCCATCCGCCGAATTATCGTGCCCTCAACAATGCTGGATCAGATTACCGATGTTGTGACCAGTAAGCTTGAGAAAACTATCATTGGTGATCCTCGTCTTGAAGACGTGCGCATGGGCGCGCTTGTTTCCAGGTCGCATCGTGATGACGTGATGGCGAAAACGGCAATGCTTGGTCAAGAAGCCAAGCGCCTTGGCAGCAGGGCTGATCGCATAAATATTGTTGGGGCTGATGTGGACAAAGGCGCGTTCATGGCTCCTGTTCTTTTGCATTGTGAAGATCCAGACGGTGCGAATATTGTTCATAACACTGAAGCATTCGGACCTGTTTCGACGATTATGGCCTATCGGGACTTCGATCATGGGTGTGTTTTGGTCAACAAAGGCGGAGGAAGTCTAGTTGCCTCGCTTGTTACCAATGATGGCTCGATTGCCAGAAAAGCCGTTCAGCAAACCGCTTGCTGGCATGGGCGTATTTATATCAATAATGCCAGTAGCATGAAAGAAGCCACGGGCCATGGAGCGCCTATGCCGCAAATGGTTCATGGGGGACCGGGCAGGGCAGGTGGGGGCGAAGAACTCGGCGGTATTCGCGGCGTTATGCATTATATGCAGCGCACGGCCGTTCAAGGCTCGCCGCATATTCTAACGGCGGTTAGTAATTCCTGGATCAATGGTGCGAAGGAAATTGATAGTAAGACCCATCCCTTTACGCGCAAGTTTGGCGAGTTGGAAATTGGTGAGACCCTCAATACCGACTACCGCCAAGTTACATTGGATGATATTGAGCATTTCGCTGAATTTACCGGCGATACATTCTACGCGCATATGGACGAGGAGGCAGCCAAGGCCAATCCGTTTTTCCCGGGGCGCGTTGCCCATGGTTATTTGCTGCTATCATTTGCGGCGGGTTTGTTTGTACATGGTGATCCGGGTCCTGTATTGGCAAATACAGGCCTGGAAGGTCTTAAATTCTTGAAGCCAGTTTCGCCCGGAGATTCAATTCGTGTCAGGCTCACCGTCAAGAAGAAGACTCGCAGAAATGATGAATATGGTGAGGTTCGTTGGAATGTTATGCTCTATAATCAAGACAATGATCCCGTTGCTGAGTATGAGCTTCGCACCATGAACCAGTATTAGGTGTTTGATGTCTGACGAGAACAAAGTTTTGAATTTTACCAAGGCAAAATCTTTCAAACCTGATCCGGTTGAACTGGCAGCGCAATTGGGAACGCCTGTGCGGCTGAAAACATGGTCATTGATTGTCACATTTTTTGGCGATGCCATTGTGCCGCGGGGTGGCTCTATTTCGGCGCTTTCATTGGGGCAAGTTATCGAGGCAACAGGGTTGGAGGCTGGGGCAATTCGAACAGCGGTTTCCCGTCTTGCCTCAGATGGTTGGATTGAGCGGGAACGTCAGGGACGGGCCAGTTTTTATAGACTGGCTCCCTATCGTGAAAAAGCGTTTCAAAAGGCGGCGGAACTAATTTATGCTCCGCCAAACATGGAAAGTGAAAGCGGAAACTGGGCGCTTGGCGTTTTGCCCAATGACCTTGTTCTCGATCAACAAATTGAAGCACATACAATTTCTCTTCAAAAAGGTTGGCTTCTTTTGGATTTGAATAATATTAAACGCAGCGATTTGCCTTCAGCGTTGATGTTGTTTGAAGGTAACTTTGTTCAAAAACCTTCATGGTTTTTAGAACTGCTTGCGCCGCAGGAACTTGGTGCTTCTATGGAGCGCTTGATAGATGTTTTCGAGCCGGTTCTTGGCGCAATCGAAGATGGTTGGCAGCCTAATTCACTAGAGGCTTTGTCTATTCGTTGTTTGTTGATTCATGAATGGCGCAGGATTGCCTTGCGCTTGCATCATGTGCCCACTGAATTGTTGCCAATTGATTGGCCTGAAAATAAATGCCGGGCATTTACGAGTGCGCTTTATGCCAGACTTTATAATGTCTCGGAAGCTTGGCTGGACAAAGAAGCCTTTTGCCTGAATGGAAAATTACCTGCGGCTGATGCTTCTGCAGCCAACCGTTTTGGTTAGTCCAGAAATGCAAAGGTGCAAGTGGCATGAGCACCGGGCTTTGTGCCGCCTTCGCTGTAAAAATGGACTTCAGTGACTGCCATTCGCTTGCCATTGGATAATGGTCTCACCACGATTTTCACATTCCCTTCAAAAATTGGGCGAAGAAAGCGAATTGAGAAATCGGTTGTGGTGTTGGGCCGAATATTGCCATTGATTAATGCTAGGCCCAATACTGACGCGGTATCTGCAGCTGCTGCCAATGCCTGGCCGCAAACGATTGGCTTTCCTGCATTTTCCGAGTTTACACCTGCTTGGCGAACCAGTTTTTCGCCAGCTGGAAGGATAAAATCACACTGATTTTCAGACACGTCTCCAATTTCAAGACCCAAATCTTGAACCCAAGGCGCAAAAACGTTTTCAAGCAGCAAATGAGCTTCCTGTTTTCCAAAGACGGCAGGCATGACGAATTTCCTTATGTGACATGTTACAAAATTAATATTGTTCAAAATTTTGTAACATGATAGTGTGCAGCATCGTTTATATTACCCGGGAGGCAACGAATGTATAGTCAGGGCCTAATTGGCGCAGATGCCAGCACGGACGAAAATGAGGCTTTTCTTGCCGCGTTTCAAAAACGGATTGATGCTGAAGAGAAAATCGAGCCCAATGATCCTATGCCGGAAGGGTATCGCAAGACCTTAACCCGGCAAATTGGTCAGCATGCGCATTCTGAAATAGTGGGCATGTTGCCAGAGGGTAATTGGATTACACGTGCGCCAAGCCTGCGCAGAAAGGCTGCGCTTTTGGCCAAGGTTCAGGATGAAGGCGGTCACGGTCTTTATCTTTATTCAGCAGCAGAAACGCTTGGCGTTTCCCGCGAGCAGATGACCGAGGAACTGCTTTCAGGCAAAGCTAAATATTCTTCGATCTTCAATTATCCAACGCCTACATGGGCTGATATGGGCGCAATCGGTTGGCTGGTAGATGGCGCTGCTATCATGAACCAAATTCCCCTTTGCCGCTGCTCTTACGGGCCATATGCGCGCGCGATGATCAGGGTCTGCAAGGAAGAAAGTTTTCATCAGCGCCAGGGCTATGAAATCATGATGACCCTTGCCAATGGCAGGCCGGAACAAAAGCAAATGGCCCAGGATGCGCTTAACCGTTGGTGGTGGCCGTCTTTGATGATGTTTGGCCCCCATGACAGCGAGAGCCAGCATGGTGATCAGTCCATGCGTTGGAAAATCAAACGCTTTACCAATGACGAGCTTCGTCAGAAATTCGTTGATGCCACCGTTCCACAAGCCGAGTTCATTGGGCTAAGTCTTCCTGATCCAGATTTGAAATGGAATGCTGAAAAGTTTGATGGCAAGGGTGGCTATGATTTTGGACCGATCGACTGGGATGAATTCTGGCGGGTTGTAAAAGGGCAGGGCCCTATGAATAGAGATCGCATCAAGGCCCGTAAGAAAGCCTGGAATGACGGCGCCTGGGTGCGGGAAGCAGCGCTTGCCCATGCTGCCAAACGTGCAGATCGTCTTGCGGCTTCAAAACAGGCAGCGGAGTAAGAAGATGGCAAAGAACGAAATCCCTCTTTGGGAAGTATTCATCCGCCCTCGTAACGGTCTATCTCATAAGCATTGTGGTTCGTTGCATGCAGCTGACGAGGTGATGGCTCTTCAGGCGGCGCGCGATGTTTATACACGGCGCGGCGAGGGACAGTCGATCTGGGTTGTGCGCTCTTCTGATATCATCGCGTCGGACCCGCAGGACAAAGAAGAATTGTTCGAGCCAACTGCAGACAAAATTTACCGTCATCCGACATTTTATAAAATTCCTGACGATGTTGGGCATATGTAATGGCGGGCGTAGATAACAATCAGCTGTTTAGTGCTGTATTGGCGATTGCGGATGATCATCTTGTGTTGGCCCACCGTTTGTCTGAGTGGTGCGGTCATGCACCCATGCTGGAAGAAGATTTGGCGTTGCCGAACATTGCACTCGATTTGCTTGGGCAAGCGCGGGTTTTATACACCTATGCTGGGGAGCTTGAAGGCAAAGGGCGTGATGAAGACCAGCTTGCATATTTACGCTTAGAAAAAGAATACAAAAATCTTCTGCTTGTTGAACGGGAAAATGGGGACTTTGCCCATACGGTCCTGCGTTTGTTTTTGTTTGCCAGCTTTATGGAATTGTATTGGCAGGAAATGGTCACATCTAAAGATGCAACCCTTGCAGCTGTTGCAGCGAAAGCATTGAAAGAAACCCGCTATCACGTACGCCATTCTGCTGAATGGGTGATCCGATTGGGCGATGGAACAGATGAAAGCGCAGAGCGGATGGCGGATGCCGTTGAAGAGTTGACGCCTTATTGTGCAGAGATGTTTGATGCAGGCGTTGGTGTTTATCCTGCAGTATCAGAGGGAATACTGGTTGATCCTTCGAAACTGGCGGAGCCGTGGCAAGCTGTTGTTTCGAGAGTATTTAAAGAAGCCATGCTTCAAGACGTGTCGATGTTGGACGGCCACCAAAGAGGTGGGCGCAAAGGAGAGCATTCTGAGGCGATGGGCTTTTTATTGGCAGATTTACAATATATGCAGCGGGTCTATCCCGATATGGTCTGGTAAGAGAAATGGCGTATGGCGATGTTTCGATGGATCTGGATGCAATGCGGTTGCAACGTCTGGCCTATGAAGCTGCTGCTAAAGTTCCTGATCCTGAAATCCCTGTTTTGACGGTTGCTGATCTGGGCATCCTAAGAAGCGTTGAGATTGATGTATCGGGAAATGCCGTTGCCAAGATAACGCCGACCTATTCTGGCTGCCCTGCTGTTCTGGCCATTGAACTGGCTGTGGAAGCAGCGCTTCGTGATGCTGGGTTTGAGCCGAAGATCGAGCGCGTTATCTCGCCTGCTTGGACCACAGACTGGATCACGGCTGAAGGGCGGAAAAAGCTTCTTGAATATGGCATTGCCCCACCAGTTAAAGGTGGTAATTCCAAAATGGCCCTGTTTGGGGAAACGGTCGTTGCTTGTCCCCAATGTGGGAGTGAAGAAACAGAACGGGTTTCTGAATTTGGTTCAACGGCCTGCAAAGCGCTTTATCGCTGTATCAATTGCCGCGAACCATTCGACTATTTCAAGTGTATTTAACGAGGGCCAGATGGCGTTGCAATTTTATGATCTGACAATAGCTTCTGTGGAGAGCCAAGGCATTGATGGCATTGCTTTGGGCTTTGATATTCCAAAGGAACTCGAAGGCGTTTTTGCTTTTGTTCCCGGTCAATATTTGACGCTGCGTGCGGATGTAAATGGTGAAGATATTCGGCGCTCCTATTCCATATGTTCGGCTTTGGGAGCGCATGAACGGCGCGTGGGAATTCGTGTTCTTGAAGATGGAAAATTCTCTTCTTATGCTCAAACTTTGAAGCAAGGGGACACGGTATCCGTGATGCCGCCGCAAGGCAGATTTGTGGCTGATATTGGCGGGAAGCATAATTATCTGCTCATTGCAGCTGGTTCCGGGATTACGCCAATTTTATCCATAGCCAAATCGGTTCTTGAGGGCGAAGCTGAAAGTCAAATAACCCTCATTTATGGAAACAAAACAACTGCTTCCATTATGTTTCGCGAAGAGCTGGAAGAATTGAAAGATCAATTCATGCAGCGTCTTTCATTGGTCCATGTGCTTTCGAGAGAGAACCAAGACGTGGATCTTGCCAATGGGCGCATTGGGTTGGATAAATTAAGATTAATGCATGAACGCGGTGTCATCGAACCTAGGACTTATCACGGGATTTATCTTTGCGGGCCGCAGGAAATGATTGAAACCTGCAGTGCTGGCCTTGTCGAAATGGGCGCCGAAAAAGATCACATTCATTTTGAATTGTTCACACCTGCCGATGGCGTAGGACTATCAGTTGAAAAACGTGCGCTAAAGCAAGAGCAGGCAGCAGGTGACATTGAGGTTATAACAATTCTTGACGGTACGAGCCGGACCTTCAAAATGGATGGTAAGACGGCCACGGTCTTGGGGGCTGCTCATGAAGCAGGGGTCGAGTTACCGTTTTCATGTGCTGGCGGAATGTGCTGTACCTGTCGTTGCCATGTTGCAGAAGGAGAAGCGGAGATGGATGTCAATTATTCGCTTGAATCCTGGGAGTTGGATGCAGGCTTCATATTGGCTTGCCAGGCGCGTCCGAAAACATCCAAGTTGGTGCTGGACTTTGATGCAACTTAGTTTGCGTTCTTGGAAAATTTGAATTGGGACTTCTGGTAATATGTCTGGCCTGCCCTCAATAAGATCGACGGAAAATTAGGTTGGTTAGGAGCATCGGGCCAAGCTTGGGGTTCCAAAGCAATGCCGCTATAGGCGCTAAAATTATCGCCGTTTGTTCCGGGAACTGATGTGTCTAAGTGTTTTCCGGCATAGACTTGAAGGCCGGTTTCGCTCGTTGATATCTCCATCTGAATACCGCTCTTAGCGCTTATAATATTTACCGCAGGATGCATTTTTTTATCAAAGGAATTTAGGCAAAAATTGTGATCAAGCTCGGCTGCTATTTGGGGCTCGATAATCTTCAATGTGCGAAAGTCGAAAGGCGTTCCTTCCAAAGATTTTATTTCCCCTGTTGGTATCTGGTTTTCATCAACGGGCAAATAATGATCCGAGAATATTTGCATTTGATGATCAAGGATTGTGCCTGTGCCATTCAAATTGAAATAGCTGTGATGGGCAATGTTGCAGACTGTTGTTTTGGTGCTTGTGGCGGTTACTTCCAATTCCAATACTTGGTCGCTCAGCAATCGATAGGTCGCTGAAATTTCGCAATCGCCGGGAAAGCCTGTTTCAGACTCAAGGTCAGTTGTTTTCAGCGTTACGCTTGTTTGGTCGTAATGAACAATCTGCCAGTTTTTCGAACTAATGCCATGCGCACCGCCATGCAGGGTTTGCTGATTGCGTTCATTTCTGTCTGTTTGGAAAACCTCTTCGCCAATTTGAAACCTTGCTTCTGCGATACGGTTCGCTACCCGTCCCACGAATGGTCCGAAATAGGGATAGTCGAGATAGGGAGTGAATTCTGGAAAGCCCAATACCAAGGAGGCGTCGTGACCATCCAATTGCAAACCCTGAAGGCTTGCGCCGTAGGTAATGATTTTTGCGTGGAGACCATCTTTGGAAAGGGAGATACGTAAGACAGTGCCGCCATCGGACATATTTCCGAAATGTTGGATGATACCGCTCATATGGCAGAAGCATCCACAATTGCAAAGCCTGACGGGAAAATCCGTTCATCACCATATATCAGAGTTCCTTTTACGGTTTTGGAAAAGTCATGGGTCTGATTGCTGTAATTGAACACAAAGTGCTTCCCGTGATTGCTTACGATCCGAAGCCCCTCTGGTAGATCAATGGTTGATAGTTTTGCTTTTTTGCAAAGGCCTTCCAAGACTTCGTCCAGAAGAACCTCATCTGGCCAACCGCAGAGATAAGAGTAGTTTTGTTGTGTAATCAAAGCGGGTTGACCATCATCGCCGGAAAGGCTGACTTTTGCGTCTTTCCCTACCGATGCAAATTCGCGCCAGTACTTAAAGCTGCCTGAACCAACTCGAATTAGACAATCGCTCCTTAGGCTTTCAACACGGGTAATTTTCATGTCCAGCAATGTGTTACCCAAATCTGGCGGCAGCGCATCTGGGATTGAAAAACTAGCGGTCTTTGAACCCGAACGTGGCCCAATCAATACTTGGCCCGTGAATTTGGCAAGGGCTGCTTTCAGTTCATTTTC
The DNA here is from genome assembly GCA_017854535.1 of Nitratireductor sp. Taxonomy (GTDB): domain Bacteria; phylum Pseudomonadota; class Alphaproteobacteria; order Rhizobiales; family Rhizobiaceae; genus Salaquimonas. The sequence continues at coordinate 22,317 of JAFMHL010000010.1, read as the reverse complement.
AAAAGTGAATAGGCCGGGGATTAAAACCAAAGAATATGGGGACAAGTCATCTGTATTTGATGGTAAAAAATCAACGGTCAGCCCCTTTGCTCGAAGCCCTTTGTAGAAGTCGAAAACCAATCGGAAGTAATCGAATTCGCGCCCTTGTGGTTGTGTTTGCCAAGCCCAGCTGGAAGCATAATCAAAGATGATGGCAACTGGCGCATCATCAAGTTTGCCAAAATCTATTTTCTTCATGTCTTCGGCAACCGCGCTTGCTTCGCCATAGCCTTCAGCCTCTTCGCTGTTTGAACGCAGCAAGCCAGAATGCATTTGTTCTTGAGCGAACGGAGCCTGACGCCAGCGGAAATAGCTTACCGTTTCTGCTCCATGGGCAAAGGCTTCAAGGGCCCACAGGCGAACCATTCCATCTCGTGGTGCCGGATTATGAGGAGCCCAATTTACTGGACCGGGCTGTTGTTCCATCACCCACCAGCGGCCATTGGAGGTTGCTCGATATAGATCGTGGTGGAATGCTTGAAAGTCCGGATCGCCAGCCCGTGAATATTCCCGTTTGAAATCTTCTGACCGATCAGAGCGATCTTCCAGAAAACCGAGCGGGTATGAGTCCCAAGAAGATATATCTAGATCAGCGCCAACTTTGAAATGATCAAAGGCAAGGGTTCTGCCCATGAAATTATGTATGATGTCGCGATCTGGAGATAGCTTGCGTAGTATATCGGTTTGCAGTTTGTTGAATTCGGCAACCATGTCCGAGGCAAAGCTGCGATAGTCCATCCAATGGGCTGGATTGGCCTCTGTAACGGTTTGATTTGGCAACATGATTTGTGAAAAGTCATCGATTTCCATAGACCAAAACACATTGCCCCAGGCTCTGTTTAACGCGTCCGGAGATTGATACTTTTGGCCTAACCAGTTTTGAAAGGCAGCTAGATCGACTGGTGAAAATGAGAGCGTTGTGTCGTGACAGTCAAACTCATTGTCTGTTTGCCAAGCAGCGATTCCTGGATGCGAACCAAATTTGTTTGCCAAGGCTGTCACGATGCGCGCGCATTCAACCCGGTAGCCGCCATGGGAAAAGGTGTAGTGTCGCCGAGAGCCAAAGTTACGTATATTACCGTCTTTGTTGACGGGCAACATATCGGGCATTTCGTCGACTAGCCATCTTGGTGGGGTAGCGGTAGGTGTACCCAATACGACTTTCAGACCTGCCTCATGCAAAATGTCGATCGCACGTTTTAGCCAATCAAATTTATAGGTGCCGCGTTTGGGCTCTAGGCGCGACCAGGCGAACTCACCAATACGAACATAGGTAATGCCAAGCTCGACCATCTTGCCTGCATCGTCTTTCCAGTCTTCCTCAGGCCAGTGTTCGGGATAATAGCAAACGCCGAGTGTTTTTGTGATGCTACTGTTATTCATTCGATTATGACTCTGGGTTCTGCTTTACCGCGAACAGGCAATGTAATCAGCAGTGTTTTGCCGCTGTCGCCTTTTGTATCAGCAGGTTTAGGCTTTCCCTGCCAAGCGGAGGTAACCAATAATTGGTCAAGATTTTTTCCAACAAAACAAGGGCAGGTGGGTTGAGTTACCGACACAGGGATTTCTTGGATGATTTCGCCTTGAGGAGAAATCTGGATGAGAGCCGAAGCGCCCCATAGGGCACACCAAAGATTCCCTTCAGCATCTATTACGGCGCCATCCAGTCCACCATTTTTGCCATGATGATCATAAAGCGTTTCGGGTTTGCCTATGGGTTTTGCATTTGATGGATCTATCGCGACCTTCATCAATTTGCCTTTGGTTGTATCGGTAAAATACCCTGTTTTGGCATCGGGTGAGAAACAAATCGCATTGGGTATGGTTATTGCATCAAACAGTTTACTGATCTTGCCTTTGTGATAATGATAAATTGCACCGGCATCGGCCTCGGCGTTTTTACCCATGGTTCCAATCCACAAGGCCCCACTTCCGTGAACACGGCCATCATTAGAACGTGTACTTGAATCGTCGGCCTCCAATGTTGCATGAAGCGTAAGGTCCCCAGATTTTACGTCTCGGATATGCAGTCCGTTTTCAGCGGCGATTAATTGCGTTTCATCATCAATAACTGCCAACATACTTGCCATAAAGGGCAGGGCTGATTGAGACGTTTTCTCCAAGCTGAAATCATGTTCGAACAATTTTTTGGCAACAATATCAAACCACCAGGCTTTATTTTGCAGAGGATCGAAAGTCGGTCCTTCACCCAGTTCGCATTTTGTTTCGTCTATAAATTCGATCCGCATTTTCTAATGACCGAAAACAGCGTCATAGGCTTTAATGACTGCTTTTGCTTTGGCGCGGACTTCATCTGCGGATGCGCCTGGTTTGTATAGACTAGAGCCCAAGCCAAAAGCTGAAATGCCAGCGACTTTATATTCCGCGAAGTCTTTTTCTGACACGCCGCCAACTGCGCCAATGACGATACCAGGAGGAAGCACAGCCATTATCGCTTTGATGCCATTGGCACCTAGGACGCTGGCCGGAAAGAATTTCAATCCTGAAGCGCCAGCACGAACTGCTGCTAAAGCTTCAGTTGGTGTGAATACCCCCGGCATGGTGATTATGTTATTGGCGGCGGCGGCTTTAATGACTTCGGGTTCAACATTCGGGCTGATCATCAAATTGCCGCCCACATCAGCCAACCGAATTACGTCCTCCACTGATAAAACAGTTCCTGCTCCAACGAGACAGTGTTTGGGTGCAAGGCGCACTGTTTTTTCAATGGATGTAAACGGATCTGGCGAATTCAATGGAACTTCAATGGCCTCAAAACCTTCTTCAAGAAGGGCCGTGGCAATGGCTTCAATCTCATCGGGTTTTACGCCGCGCAGAATTGCAACCAATGATCGCGTTAGGTTTGGCCACTTATTTCTTTTCATTTCTAAACACTCACATTTTCGAGGTAGCTTTGCTTCACCACAATATTTTTGCAGCCTGATATAAACCGATGCGGCCAGCATTTTCTGCATCGCAAAAAGTAACTTCTACATTACATTCCTTGAGTGCTGCTGCATATAAGTCGCCCAGAGAGCCGCTTGCCATCAATGTCACATGCGCTGGCTTTCCATGTTTGCTAAATGCTCCAGCCAGTTCCAAGCCGATGAGCGAGCCAGACAAAGCAGCATGCCCTGCTTCTAAGCCAGTAAAGCCGAGAAGATGAGATGAGCGAATAGAGAAAAGCTGTGTGGAGATTTCGTGAGGATTAGAGAGGGCCTTGTTCACATATTTTAAGAAGACTGGGTCCGTCGGGTTTGAAACGCCATGTTCTGAAAGCGATAGCTTTAGAACTGAGTGTTCAGATAACAGCGCGAACAATTCGCCAGTCATAAATGTAGCGAATTGCTGTAATCTTGTGTTTTCGAATGTTACCCATTTCGAATGGGTTCCGGGCATGCAGAAAGTTGTTGTACCAGTCGGAACGATATTGCTTTTGTCAAATAACATCCCGAAAAGCTGGGTTTCTTCGCCACGCATCACATCAGGACTGTTTGCATTATGTTGGGCAATACCCGGCAGAATTCTGATATCTCTTTTTGTGTTAGCAATTTTGACTGAATTTTCGACGATATGAGTAAGCTCAACTGGAGCCTTCAAATAGTTAGCTTCTTTCCAACCGCTGCGTGATCCGGCCATTCCGCAAATGATCACAGGAAGGTCATTGAGGCACTTAAATGAATTGAGATGATCTTCCAGAATTTTGGAAAATCCAATTTTCGCTGAAAACTGCAAACCTTCATCGCTGCTCAGTTTATGAATCACCGCGCCATCTTCGGCTAGTATCCAAAGACGAAAGCGGGAAGTACCCCAATCAACTGCGGCACAAAATGGCTTCATCCTGTCACCACCACGCCGCCATCAATCACTAAAGCCTGTCCTGTCATCATGCGTGACGCTGATGAAGCAAGGAACAAAGTAGGCTCGATCATTGCATCGGGCAGTATAGGCTCTTTCAAACATTGGCGTTCGAGATGCCCTGCCAATGCTTCATCTGTTACCCAAAGGTCTTTTTGGCGCTCTGTGATAACCCAACCCGGCATCAGGGCATTTACCCTGATATTGTCAGGGCCCAGTTCTCTTGCCAGACCCCGGGTCATCCCCGTTATACCAGCCTTTGCAGAAACATAGGCTACATAGCCGCCATTGCCCATCATATAGGAAATCGAAGAATAGTTGATGATCGAACCGCCGCCGTTTTTCTTCATGGCCGGGGCCACTGCTTGCACAGCAAAATAATGATGACGTATGTTCACATTCTGCATGTGGTCCCATTTTTCGGGTGTCATCTCTTCCAGCGTATGGCGATTGTCCCATGCTGCATTATTAACAAGAATATCAATATTACCATTGGTGTCTGCCGCTGCGGAGAGTGTTTTCTTGAGAGCTTCGATATCCGTAACATCACATTTTAGAAACAGGGGCCGATTGCCATATTCTTTTTCTAATCTGTCACACACAGCTGTTGCATCCGAGCGCTGGCAAAAAGTAACCTTTGCGCCCTGTGCGATAAAGCCTTCCGTCAGATATTCTCCAATACCAGAGCCGCCACCGGAGATGAAAACCGATTTGCCTTTGAGGTCGGGAAACTTTGATGTTGCTTCGATCATTTGCTTTCCTAAGAATTTACCACGTCAAACGCGATGGCAAGACCCGTTTGCGCATAGAGGGATGGCAAACCAATGCCAACTGTTTCCAGCACTCTGCCATTAATTTCCATACCGCCACTAAACAAAGGATTGTTAAAACTGCGATTTGCTTTTTTGACTTGTTCCGTCATAGTTTTGCAAGAAACGTGATAGGTTTTTTCCGGGTTTAAGCCAGGAATACGAATGCGCGGTGGAACAGTTGAACGCGGCCTGTCGATCTCAGCCAGAACCAATCTGGCAGCAGTTTGGTCTTGAGAAACACTCAAGGCACCGATCAAATTTTTATCCACCGTCTTGATGCGATGAAACGTGCCTGAGTGCCAGATGTCTCGGTCTTGTTTGTGTCGGGCAACCGCCTGGCGCATGATTTCGACGTCTTTTTTTGACATTTTAGTAAGATCGGCCTCAATGCCCATATGGCCATAACTTGCTACCAGTGCGCGGAAACCTGCATGGAGTCCTCTACCGGATGTGTGGCTCCATGCAGGGCCAATATGAGCGCCCATGACTTCTGGTGGAAAGAAATAAGAGAACCCGTTTTGGATGCGCATGCGCTCTACGGAATCATTTGAATCTGACGTCCAGAATCGATGGGTGCGCTTTAAAATTTCATAATCGATACGACCGCCGCCAGACGCACAACTCTCTATTTCAAGCTTTGGAAAATGCTTCAAAAGCTTGTCCATCAAGGCATAAAGAGCGCCAGTTTGGCGATAAACAGTTGCCTTGCCGCTTGAGTCTCCCGGCAAGACCAAATCACGGTTCATGTCCCATTTCAGATAGGAAATATCATGATCGCCCACCAATTGTAAAAGGCGCTCGAACAGATAGTCGCTTACATTCGGATTGGCGATATCAAGAACTAACTGGTTACGCCCGGTGATTTTCGTATAGCTACCTATGCCTAATGCCCAGTCTGGATGTGCTTTATATAAATCAGAGTTTGGATTGACCATTTCCGGCTCAACCCACAGGCCGAATTCCATGCCTTTTGAGCGCACATAGTCTGCAATCGGCTGCAGACCATTGGGGTATTTTTCTTCATCTGGATACCAATCGCCAAGGCTTGATGTATCGTCGCTTCTGCCTCGAAACCAACCATCGTCCAAGACAAACCGCTCAATGCCAATATCAGCCGCTGCATCGGCAAGGGCGGCTAGACGCTCATGGGTATGGTCAAAATAGATCGCTTCCCACGTGTTTACAGTTACTGGGCGCGGTTTGTCTTTGATTGGAAATTTCAGTATGTGGTTGCGAATATGGGTGTGGAGCTTTTGGGATAGATCGTTCAAGCCACTGGATGAATGGGCTGAATAAAGATAGGGCGAGGCCATGCTTTCACCGGGATTAAGATTTCCTTCTCCCGAAAACAGCAATACGCCCATTTGGATTTGCATATCGCCCGTGGACAATCTCTCGATGATCAAGCGATGATTGCCGCTCCATCCCAAATGAATTGCGAAACAGTCACCGCTTTCTTCGTCGGTGGTAGGCGATAACAATATGCTGCCTGGAAAAGCCTCGTGTGAAGTTCTACCGCGGCGGTTTTCATGTTTGGTTAGACCGACAGAAATTGGTAGACGCTCGACGTCAAACTCAGCGCACCAGCGGCCGAAGAAAGATAGCTGCTCGGAGAATTGTTGTGCTGGCGCAATCACCGGAGCTGCCAGCCATTCAATTGCGATTGGGCTATCAGCAATATTGGTTAGGCGTGAACGGGTCGTCAGTACATCTGAAACCGGATCGAGAACGCATTCTATTTCCAAATCAAGTCCGCGATCAGCATCAAGCAATCCAAATACCACACCATTTGGCACTGTGCTTCGGTGATTAAAGGTAAACTGACCAGCCCAACCCGGGCGGTCGCTGTTTGGGCGGTGGGCAATAAGGCCGGGATGGCCGAGGAAACCACGACCTAACTCAGGGTGCAAACTAATCGGCTGATTCACATCCAATGTTGCTTGCGGCAAGGGTCGGCCATGCATTTTGACGAGCATCTGCAGGTCAATGTCATCGCTCAAACGGTCGCCGTGATAGATGGCTGCAGGCATGCCATCACCCCAAGCAAAAACAATTGTTGTGGCCCGTCCGTCGAGCCGCAAGGTATTAGTCGAATTCATTCAATATTTATCCCTTGGTCGCGCCCAATGTGAGGCCTGCAATGAAATGCTTCTGCATAAGGAAAAACATCAATACTGGAGGAACTGCCGCAAGCAATGAAGCGGCTGATACCAGATGCCATCTACTTACGAATTGGCCATTTAAGGCCTTCATTGCAGCGGTAATTGGTTTTGATGATTCTCCATTTGTCAGCACTGTCGCCCAAAAATAGTCATTCCATATAAACGTAAAAATTAGCACGGCTAGGGCTGCAATAGCTGGGCGCACAAGCGGTAATACCAGATACCAGAAGATCTTGAATTCGCCCACGCCTTCAATGCGCGCCGACTCGATAAGTTCGAATGGCAGTGCTTTGATAAAGTTGCGCATAAACAAAGTGCAAAATCCGGTCTGAAAGGCAGCATGAAACAGCACTAGCCCTGTTACCGTGTTATACAGACCTGTATCAACGGAAAGCTGACGAACAGGAACCATCAGAATCTGAAACGGAACAAAATTACCTGCAATAAAAATAAAGAACAACCAAAGTGATGCTTTAAAGCGATAGATGGCCAATGCATATCCCGCAAGACAGGCCATTGCTATTGACAAAATTACAGTTGGAACTGTGATCTTAATTGAATTCAGAAAATATGTAGCGGCTTCGGATTCGGTAAAAACAGCAGTGTAGTTTTCGAGCATCTGAAAACTGGTTGGCCAACCGAACATGTTTCCTGTGTTGATATCTCCGGCACCACGCACCGATGTCATAAAGATTGCGAGCAGTGGCAATAGCCAGATAAACAAGGCAATTGGCAAAAAGATTTTGTAGGTAGTTTGAACCGCTTCAGACGACTTCTCTATCGGTTTTGGAAACATTAGTGACCATCCTTTTCGTCTTGGTACATGTTCCACAAGAAGTAGCTAATGAACACCAGCATGATTAGGAATAGAACCACCGCAATGGCGGAGCCATATCCCATGCGGAACCCATATTCAGACAATGCTTGTTCAAACATGAAATAAGAAAGAACATTAGATGATCCGTAAGGACCGCCTTGAGTCATGATCGCAATCATATCGAAAGAACGAAGTGCGCCAATAACAGTTACTACAATAGCAAGGAATGTAGCTGGCCAAAGTTGCGGCAAAATTACATAGCGAAGCATCTTCCAACCCTTTGCTCCGTCCAAACGTCCGGCCTCAACCTGATCGGGTGATACATTGTTTAGTCCGGTTAAGTACAAGATCATGCAATAGGCAATCTGAGGCCAAAGACCAGCGAAGATTATACCGTAGGTGACAAAGTTTTCATCCCCCAATATGGATGGCGGCACAGCTCCAAAGAACTCCCAAACCTTACCGACAATACCGAAATTAGGATTGTAAAACCAAGAAAAAATCAAGCCAACAACCACTTGCGAGATAACAAACGGGAAAAAGAAAAGTGACTTATAAAGGCGCATGCCAGTAACGGTTTGATTCAAAAACAGCGCTATGAAAAGCCCTGCAGGCACTGCCAGTAGGTATAGAACTAGCCAAAGCAAATTGTTCCAAAGGGATGTGTAAAATCTGTCATCATCAAGAAGTTCACTGTAGTTTCCTAAGCCGACCCATTCGGCTTCGCCCAATCCATCCCAAGCATAAAATGAAATCCACATAGACTGAAAGATGGGTGCGATTACATAAACGGTAAAAAATAGCATTGCTGGGGCAAGAAATAACCATGGTGCTATTTGCAATCGGTTTTTCTGATACCAAGATTTTGGCTGTCCGCCAGGCGCAGCTTTGCGTGTAGTGGTTTCAGTTTCAGGCAGGGCTGCAGTTGCCATATAAATGCTCCCAGACTTGTGTGCTTAGAAATTATTCATTTCAGCATTTTGAAATTAGACACCATGTTGTTCGCTCACAGGTTTATGTCTGATTTCAGAAGGCGATAAGAACAGGCCGAACAATATGCTCGGCCTGACTTTGTTTAGATTACTTGTAAACGCGCTCTTGAATTTTATCGAGGCGCTCAAGAATAGCATCGAGACGTTCTGGTTTGATCATGAACTCTTGAAAGCCTTCCATGCCTGCTTTAGCCATTTCAGCTGGAGCATCTCGGTCGAAGAATTGCGCCAGCCCCGAAGCTGTTGACACTGTTTCAAAGCCTTGGACAATGAATTTGTCTTCAGTGTTGATCGGTGCTTTTGAGTTCGGTGGAAGCTGGCCGATTGTCTTGTTCCATTCGCCCTGAATTTCAGGTTGGGCGATGAATGCCAAGAACCTACGGGCGTCTTCTTTATTTTTCGCGCCTGATGGGATGAACAATGCATCTGCAGGAGCTTCTTCTGCACGAGCAAGACCAGGAGTGATTTCTGGGAATTGGAAGAAATCGATTTGGTCATCTGTCAGGCCTGCATCTTTGTAAGAAGCGACTGAGAAGTTACCCATTACATACATTGCCGCATCGCCATTGGCGAATGGTGCAATAGCATCCTGCCAAGACATGGTGGCATGGTTATCAACAAAGCCGCCAGCATCCATTAATTCTTTCCAGTTTTCGAAAGTCTTTTTGATGCGTGGGTCTGTATATTTGATTTCGCCAGCTGTCAGCGCGTTGTGAACTTCATAGCCGTTTGTGCGAAGGTTCAAATAGTCGAATACACCAGCAGCTGTCCAAAGGAATTTGGTGCCGATTGTGAAAGGTGTAACGCCGCCTTCTTTAAGTTTCTTGGAAACATCAAGCAACTCAGCCCAGTTTGTTGGCTCAGCAAGGCCCATCTTATCAAAGATGTCTTTGCGGTAATAAACGCCCCATTGGTAGTATGAGTATGGAACACCCCATTGCTTACCATCGCGTGTCATTGTCGGCTTGATGGCTTCAAATGATGTCGAAAGGTTTGGATCAGAAGCCCAAAGGTCAGAGATGTCTTCAAACTGACCTGCATCAACGAATGGCGCCATACGATTGCCAGGATACCAAGCTGTGATATCTGGTGCATCAGCTGACAAGAAGTTACGAATGGCTGTTTTGTGCGCTTCGCGATCATTGATGTTTACTGTTACGTTTACATCTGGGTTAGCGGCTTTAAATGCCTCAACGGCTGCTTCAAATCCGGCTTTTGGAGCCGGGTTTGGATCGTCGAAGTTGATAACCAAGTCGCCGGCAAAGGCAGACGATAGTGTTAGAGCGGCAGCGAATGCGCCGACAATGGTAGTCTTGAACAATGAGTTCATCAGTTTTCCTCCCGTGGAAAAACGGTGTGTTGAAACTAAAGTCAGATAAGCGAATCTGTGTTATCCCACTTGTTCCGTATAATGGAACAGTGTTTGACTATTTAGAATAATCATAGTAAGTTGGTAAAAATGTCAAGGGCCGCGTGATGAATGTTACCGTGAAACAGCTGATTAATGATGATGTGTTGGGAGCAAAGTCTTCCGGCGCGGACAAGGTTGATATCGAGCTTTCATCAAACGACGCTGTCAACAAAGAAGCAAAACAGCATCAAACAGGCACGCTAGGCAAAGCAATGGCTGTGCTGGATATTGTGGCTGGGTCACCTTATCCACCAAGGTTTACAGAAATCTTGAATCAAAGTGACCAACCGCGGGGCACATTGCATCGTCAGTTGTCCAACCTCGTGGAAGAGGGATTGCTAAACCAAAGACGCGATTCGTCATATGAATTGGGCTACAAACTCCTAAAGTTTGCATCGCGGGCCTGGGCTGGCAATGAATTTCGGTCCATCGCAGAGCCACATCTTCAGAGACTTCACGGGTTAACCGGCGAAACGGTTCATTTGGGTGTCTTGCGAGACAATCAAGTGATCTATCTGGACAAAGTTGAGGGTAATCAGGCGGTTCGTATGTATTCCCAGATCGGCAATGCCTCGCCGGTTTATTGTACTGGTGTTGGTAAAGCGGCAATGTCTGCTTTGTCGGAAAAAGAGCTGGAGGCTTGCCTCCAGTCCATAAATTTCAAGAAATTTACAGATCACACCATTCTAACGCGTGATGGGCTGAGAGATGCTGTTGTTGCTGCGCGTATAAGCGGCAACGCTTATGATCTTGAAGAACATGAGAACGGGATACGCTGTGTTGCTGCACCGGTGTATTCAGAGGACAGGAAATTTGTGGCGGGCATTTCTGTGACAGGGCCAGCCTATCGGGTGACAATGGAAACACTAGAAAGCTGGGCGCGAATGGTTCGTGATGCGGCTCATAATATTATGGATGATATGGGTGCACGGCTCGGACCTCGAGCCTAACCTTAAAACTGGGAGTAAACATGGCTGGGCTTCAACTTGAAAAAGTAAAAAAATCGTTTGGCAAAGTTGACGTTATTCATGGCGTTGATTTGAAAATTGAAAATGGTGAGTTTGTTGTTTTTGTTGGCCCCTCTGGCTGCGGAAAATCTACCTTGCTGCGTTTGATTGCCGGACTTGAGGACACGACTTCAGGTATCATCAATATTGGCGGAAACGATGTTACCCATGTCGAACCCTCGGACCGGGGTATCGCCATGGTGTTTCAATCCTATGCGCTTTATCCGCATATGAGTGTGTATGAGAATATGGCATTTGGATTGAAAATGAATGGCCATCCGCAAACCGAAATCGATAGGCGTGTTAAAAAGGCTGCAGATATTCTTGAGCTTGGAGAATTGCTCGACCGAAAGCCCAAGGCAATGTCTGGTGGTCAAAGGCAACGTGTTGCCATTGGTCGGTCTATTGTTCGTGAGCCAGAAGTGTTTTTGTTTGATGAGCCATTGTCTAACCTAGATGCTGAGTTGCGGGTGCAAATGCGCTTGGAGATTGCCAAGTTGCACAAAGAACTCGGTGCGACCATGGTCTATGTGACCCATGACCAAGTGGAAGCAATGACCTTGGCTGACAAAATTGTTGTGCTTCGTGCTGGATTGGTTGAGCAATTTGGTGCTCCGATGGACCTCTACCATGATCCAGATAATGTGTTCGTTGGCGGCTTTATTGGTTCGCCTGGAATGAATTTTCTTGATGGAACAGTGGTTAGCACAAAAGGTAAGACAACTACTGTTTCTCTTGACGGGTTTGGTGGGACAAAAGTTGCGATTACCCTCAAAGAAACAGCACCTGCTAAAGGATCTAAAGTTCTGGTCGGAGTTCGACCTGAGCATTTCTCCGAGAACAGCAAAACCAAATTGAAAACTGTCATCGAAGTCATCGAGAATCTCGGTGGTGTGTCATATGGCTATTCTAACTCGTCTTCGGAAACACCTTTGACCATTCAACTTGAAGAGGGCCATAAAGCAAAAACCGGCAGTGCATATAGTGCTGGGATTGATGCTTCTCGCATTTATCTATTTGACGCAAAAACTGAACAGCGTTTGCGATAGCTCTGGGTGTTTTAGAATTGCCGCTAAAATGTTTTTTGGTGGTATTTTTGTCACCTGCGATCTAATGAAAGCCAACTGATGTATTGTCGCCGCAAAGGTGGCTAAACCCTTTTTGGAGTTACTGTATGGCTTGGAATCTGGTGGGGGATATTGGTGGTACCAATATGCGGTTGGCAGCCGAAGAAGATGGCAAAATCATTCGTCAGCAAACGTTGCCAACAGTTGGCGACGTTTCCATTGCAGATGCACTGGCTGAATTTTGCCGTTCGTCTGGTCAAAGCCCCATAAATATTGCGATCGCAGCGGCAGGTATTGTTGATCAAGGAAAAGTGGTGCTTACAAATACGGGCACTGTTATCACTGAGGCTAAGATCGCTGCTGCTTGTGGCACTCCAAAATCCACTATTTTGAATGACTTTGAAGCAGCGGCATGGTCGCTTGCCAATGTTGATGGTGATGATCTTACGTGTCTTCAGGGTAATAAGATATTGTTAGAAAAACCGCGTGTAATCATCGGCCCTGGTACAGGTCTTGGCGTTGGTGCTTTGGTTTATCGTGGGACAGACCCTGTCGTGGTGCAAGGTGAGGGCGGGCATGTTCGTTTATCGCCTGATACCCATGAGGAACTAGCCATTTTCAAAGCACTCGGTGAATTATGGCCCGTTGTAAGAATGGGCGAGGGGCAGGCGGTTGAAGCAGAAGCTGTGTTGAGTGGAACGGGCCTTCCATATTTTTACAAAGCAATTGCCAATGTGCTGGGCATGCATGTTGAGCCTAAGAAATCTGGCGATATTTTTGAAAGTGCCAAGGCTAAAAGCGATAGTGTTGCAGAAAAAGCGGTAACCTATTTCACCAAATATTTGGGAGAAATCGCGGGTGATATGGGCGTCACATTCTCTGCCAAAGGCGGTGTTTTCCTGACAGGCGGTGTGATTGCATCAAATAAATGGATATTTGATTCACCTGTCTTTCTAAACGCGTTCAACAGTGGTGGCAGACATTCAGCTTTTCGTAAAACTTTGCCGATTTTCATCAACAATAATTCGAACTTTGGACTGAACGGCGCAACTAATTATTTGCGGTTTACTGTCTAAGTAAAATCGTCATTTAGGCAAATCATCTTCCATATAAACCTGGATGATCTCTTCGAAACTTTTTTCAGCTTCAAAGCCAAGGCTTGTGGCTAATTGAGGATCGAAATCGCGCGGCCAGTTTTTGACAATTGCATTGATGGTTTCATCGGGTGCCGGCTTGATGAGTTTTACAACATCCTCTCCGGCAATCTTTCTAAGAGCTTCTATTTGTTCAGCCACTGTGCAGGAAACGCCGGGTAAATTCAGGCTTCTGCGTCCGCCAAGGGGCGCCAAGTCGATATTGGCTGCATGGGCAAGAAATCCAGCTGCAGAGCGCGGAGAGGCATGCCAATGGCGAACACTATCTGAGACTGGCAAGATAGCCTCTTGCCCATTTAATGGTTCTCGAATGATACCAGAGAAAAACGATGAGGCTGCCAGATTGGCTTTGCCAGGTCGCACACATATTGTAGGCAAGCGAATAGACAGGCCCTCAATCATGCCTTTTCTTGAATAGTCTGCCACCAGTAGTTCGGTCATGGCCTTTTGTGCGCCATAAGAAGTCATGGGCGCACACAGAAAATCATCGCCAATTTTGTCCGGAAAAGGAGGGCCGAACACTGCAATTGAAGAGGTGAAAATCAGTTTTGGGACATAGGAGCCAGCGCTTGCTTCATGCTCGGCGCGTAACGCTTCGAGAAGATACCAAGAGCCGCGGGCATTAATGTCCCAGCCCTTTTCAAAGTTCTTTTCAGCATCGCCAGAAACAATTGCAGCTAGATGAAAAATGAGATCCGGCTTAAGAGCTGCAAGTGTTTGAGACTGTGAAGCATCGGCCAGGCTGCCTGTCATTGTTTTAATAGCAAAAGCCGCACCTGGTTTTTGAGCGCTAACAACATCATACAATATTAGCTCGTTTATTTTGCCAGTCCAACTTGCATCACCAGCAAGCCTGTTTGCGAGTTTTTGGCCAACCATGCCAGCACCGCCGATAATTAAAACTCGCATCACTCTCTCCCAATTCTTTGATCAATTGTCGAAAACTTTTAACGCTGCTAACGGAAATATCAATGAGATTTTCGCAAGTTAAAAACATCCCGCACTCATCGATAATTCTGCCTAGAAAGACGATCCTGGTTCTTTCAAGAATGCGATCTCTTCTGGTGTTGATGACCTACCAAGAACCTCGTTGCGATGGGGATAGCGCCCAAACTTTACAATGATATCACGATGCTTGACTGCATAATCATAGGCCATTTCTGGAGCATGTTCTTTAAACAATGGAAGAGATGCATCCTGGATTTCTATCTCTTCACTATGCATCATCGGCATTAACAGGAAATATCTATGATCAATCTCGTTGCGATCCAAATAGCCATTTTCAATCGCAGCTAGCGTCAACTTCAATGCAAATGGGTCGCCTGCAAAAGCTTTCGGGCTATCTCGAAATAAATTCCGAGTGAATTGGTCCAGTGTGATGATCAGAGCCAATGCACCATCATCGTCATTCGCCCACTCATTGAGTTTTCCTGACAATGCAGCCTCAACAGTTTCGCCAAACCGATTGCGGATCGTTTCGTCGAAATCGTCGTCTTTCTTGAACCATTGTTCTTTGGTTGTTTCTTTAAACCAGAAATCCAAAACATCTTGCTTGTCCATCGGGTGGCCTTTTCGTGTCTATTGTTCGAAGTGATAATGTCACGGACTCTCAGTAAGCTCAATTGCATAACATAAGTCTGACGAAACCCTTGGGATATCCTCCATTTGTGCCTTGCACTTGTAACCGATCAATGGCTCCTTAGGAGCAATTAATTAATACTGGAAAGTGGTTGGCATAATGAATTCTGACATTGGATTGATTGGACTTGGGACAATGGGCGGGAATTTGGCCCTTAATATTGCCGATAATGGGTTTTCCATTGCTGTGTTTAACCGCACAGTTGAAACAACGCGAAAATTTCATGAAAATGCCGGAAGACTGGCTGATCGCGTGACGCCCTGTGAAAGCTTGGCGGAATTTGTTGCAAAGATCGCAAAACCGCGCGCCGTCATCTTGATGGTTCCTGCGGGGCCCATTGTTGATCAGCAGATCGAAGCACTTAAGCCTTATCTGGAATCCGGTGATCTTATTATCGATGCAGGAAATGCCAATTACCAGGATACGAATCGCCGTGCCAAGGAGGCTGAGGCTCAAGACTATGAGTTTTTGGGAATTGGCGTATCGGGTGGTGAAGAAGGTGCACGATTTGGGCCTTCTATTATGGGCGGGGGCAAAAAAGCTGGATGGGAACAGGTAGAAAAAGTTCTTACAGCAATCGCAGCTGATTATGAGGGCACTGCATGCGCGACCTGGATGGGGGAAGGGGGAGCTGGGCACTTTGTGAAAATGGTACATAACGGCATCGAATATGCCGATATGCAGATGATTGCTGAAGTCTATGGCATTATGCGCGATGGTCTTGGCATGGCGGCGATGGACATTTCTAAGACATTCTCCAAATGGAACGAGGGTCCACTTCAATCATATTTGGTCGAGATTTCCGCAGACGTTTCAAAAGTGGTTGATGAGAAAACCAACACACCTATCCTTGATGTTATCTTGGACAAAGCCGGACAAAAAGGAACCGGACGCTGGACTGCAATTGAAGCACTGCATCTTGCCTCGCCCGTAACAGCGATTGATGCGGCGGTCGCTGCCCGTAATATGTCGTCCCGTCTTGAGGAGCGCAAAATTGGCGAAGCGATATTTGGCGCTGCTCCTGAAGCCTTGGAAGCCAACAGGTTAACGTTGGAAGATTTGGAGCAAGCATTGCTCGCAGGAAAAATTGCATCTTATGCACAAGGCTTTGCGATGTTGGAGGCAGCTTCAAACGAATACAAATCGGCGCTGCCAATGCCTGAAATCGCCAAGGTCTGGCGGGAAGGCTGCATCATTCGCTCGGCTATGTTGAATGATATGGCCGATGCGCTTTTGAACAAACCCAATACGAATTTGATGTTCTCGCCTCATTTTGCAAAACTTATGAAGGATACACATTTTGCTTTGCGCAAGGTTGCTGCAGAAGCAGCATTGTCTGGCAATCCAGCGCCTGCGCTGTCAGCCAGTCTTTCTTATTTCGATATGATGCGAACAGGGCGTTCAACCGCCAATATGATCCAGGCGCAACGAGACTTTTTTGGCGCTCATTCGTTTGAACGAATTGGCGAAACGGGAAGTCATCATGGTCCTTGGAATGGCGTTGGTGAATAACACTGCTTTCTTTGTTTTGCCAATTGTGAGAATCTAAATGACCGAAAAGCCTGTGCTTTGGATTACGCGTAAAATTACGCCAGCTGGCTTTGCCCGGGCTGAGCGTGATTATCAAACGATCATTAATTCGCAGGATATACCGCCAACGGGCGATGAGCTGATTGCCATGAGCGGTAAAGTTGATGCAATTTTGTGTTGTCCCTCAGAGAAGTTTTCCGCTGAGGTCGCCGCGAAACTAGACCCGCGTTTGAAAATCATTGCCAATCACTCTGTGGGCGTGGATCATTGTGATGTGCCCGCTCTCAAAGCAAAAGGCATTGCGGTTACCAATACGCCAGATGTGCTTTCTGATGCGACCGCAGAAATTGCGCTTTTGTTAATGCTTGGAGCTGCGAGACGCGCGGTGGAAGGTGATAGGATTGTGCGCAACGGCCAATGGGATCATTGGAACATGGCGTTCATGATTGGCAAACAAGTCAGTGGCTCGCGCATTGGTATCGTCGGTATGGGGCGTATTGGTCAAACCATGGCAGATTTTGCCCGTGGTTTAGGCATGGAAGTCCACTATCACAACCGATCGCGTCTTTCGCCGGATAAGGAAAAAGCGGCTCATTTCCACGAGACGCTGGAAAGCCTTCTTCAGGTTTCAGACTTTTTATCTTTGCATTGTCCGGCAACGTCTGAAACCACCGGCATGATGAACACGGAACGCTTTGCCCTAATGCCAAAGGGCAGCGTTTTTGTGAATACAGCGCGTGGCGCTTTGGTCAACGAAAAGGCATTGTTAGATGCGCTAGCGAGCGGTCATCTTTTTGCAGTGGGACTTGATTGTTTTGAAACAGAACCGGAGGGAAATCCTGGCTTTGCAACCCATGAAAATATCTTCATGCTGCCGCATATTGGAAGTGCAACAGTTCGAACCAGAGATGCCATGGGCTATCGTGCGCTTGACAATTTGGATGCCTTTTTTGCTGGAAAGACGCCGCGCGACTTACTTTAAAAAATCGCGCGGAAGCTTTTATAACTTCACACGACTTATTTTACGCCGGGTGTTCCGTCGAACTTCTTTTCCATGTCTCCCCAACAATCGATGTAATCATCTTGAAGGGGAGCCTCATTGGCTGCAAATGCCGTTAGATGCTGAGGGAAACGGGTCTCGAACATGAAAGACATTGTGTTGTCGAGTTTCTCTGCCTTCAAGTCTGCATTGGAAGCGCCTTCGAAGGCATTTCTATCAGGACCGTGGGGAAGCATCATATTGTGAAGCGACAAGCCACCTGGAATAAATCCTTTCGGCTTTGCATCATAAACACCGTAAATATTGCCCATCAATTCGGACATCACGTTTTTATGATACCATGGCGGGCGGAATGTGTTTTCTGCGACCATCCAGCGCTCACGGAATAATACGAAGTCGATATTAGCGGTTCCCTCAACACCAGAAGGTGCCGTTAAAACTGTAAAAATCGAAGGATCAGGATGATCAAATAAGATGGATCCCACGGGGCAATAAGTCCTTAGATCATATTTTACCGGCGCATAATTGCCGTGCCAAGCAACGACATCTAATGGGCTATGACCGATCTTTGTCTCATGAAACTGTCCGCACCATTTAACCGTAACGGTGGATGGCGCTTCGTGATCCTCATATGCGGCAACAGGAGTTTTGAAATCGCGGCGGTTTGCCATGCAGTTAGCACCAATAGGGCCACGGCCGGGCAAATCAAACTTCTGGCCATAATTCTCACAAACAAAGCCGCGGGCAGGGCCTTCCATGACTTCCACACGATAGACCAAACCGCGGGGGAGGATGGCGATTTCTTGTGGAGCAAGATCAATGATGCCCAATTCGGTGCAAAACCTCAGATGGCCTTCCTGGGGTACGACCAATAACTCGCTGTCTGCTGAATAGAAATATGCGTCCTTCATGGATTCAGTCACCAGATAAACATGGCTGGCCATGCCCACCTGGGTGTTCACATCACCAGCAGTTGTTATGGTTCGCATGCCGGTAATCCAGGTCAGCGGCTCATCTGAATGGGGAATAGGGTCCCAACGATATTGCCCTAGGCTGATGACATCAGGGTCGATATGGGGCGCAGATTTCCAATAGGGAATGTCGATCTTTTTAAAGCGATGGGTGTGTTTGACGGACGGCCGAATGCGATAGCACCATGTTCGCTCATTTTGATGGCTAGGCGCGGTGAAAGCAGTTCCAGATAATTGCTCGCCGTAGAGACCATAATTACATTTTTGGGGACTGTTCATCCCTTGAGGCAAGGCGCCGGGCAGCGCCTCAGTTTCAAAGTCATTTCCAAAGCCCGGCATATAGCCTTCGTGGGTTCCCGTATTTTGAGCCGCAACGGTCATATTGCTGGATGAGGTATGCTTGTTCATTTCGAGCCTCCTGTAATGGGTATGGTTTAATAGTTGAAAATGTAACTAACAATACGTTATTGATTATGGATGGAAAAAAGCGCTGATTTTGATTTGAAGGATTTCCTTCCCTATTTACTGAATTTGGCAGCTGAAGAAGCAAGTCTTGAGTTTCAGGTTCATTACAAGCAACGCTACGGGATGTTGCGCACCGAATGGCGTGTCTTGTTTCACTTGGGTCGGTATGGTGAGATGACCGCGCGAGAGATTTGCGACCGATCCCGGATGCATAAAACGAAGATCAGCAGAGCGATTGCAAAACTGGAAAAGCGTCGTTTTATAAAGCGTAGTGAAGTTGAGAGCGATAGAAGGCATTCAATGGTGATGATCACCCAACGTGGTTTGTCTGCGTTCAAAGATCTGGTTGATGTGGCGCAGGATTTTGACAAGAGATTGGTTGCCGAGTTTTCTGATAAAGAAGAAAAGATATTGCGCTCAGCTCTCGCAAAACTCGCTAAATTAAAGTGAGAATTAACTTCACAGCGCTGATTGGTTCATCGCAATGAAATATCTGGCGCGCTGGAATTATTAAGGACAGTTTGCGCGTTGGGTATATCATTTGATAGCGCCCGCTGTTCTGCTTGTTCTTGTGTGTGACCATTGTCGAGCCATCGCTGGACTAGTCTTTGCCTGAGTGTTTCGATACCAGGATTGATTGAAACTGTTAGGTCAAAGTAATTCTTTAGTTGAGACCAAGGTTCGGTTTTCAAAAGCAGGTAATTGCCTTCGATTATCAATATGTGGTCTTCTGTAGTTACTTGATCTTGATTGGGCGCAACGTTGTCCGTTTCGCGGTTGAAATGGGGGATTGAAACGGATCTTTCGTTGTCCTTCAGCTTTTTCACCAAATTAACAAACCCTTCGGCGTCAAAGGTATCTGGCGCGCCTTTTTTATCCCGCAAGCCGATTTCATCCAGCTTGGTATTATCCAAATGAAAGCCATCCATCGGGATAATTTTTGCAGACAAACCTGAATTGTTTAGTTGATGGCATACTGCCTCTGCCAAGGTAGACTTGCCAGCACCTGGCGGCCCGGAAATCGCGATGAGAACTCTCTTCTTGGTAGAAGATAGAGAAATTATTTTTTTGATCAGATATTTTGTGTTCAAGCTTTAGCTCCCATATATGACTTTAGCTCGTGCCTGTCCGATAGCAAATAGGCAGATCACAGTGGAGGTAAATTTCAAGTAGTCGCAGCTACCGTGACGAATCCATTATAATGTGAGATTTGAAAAGTCTTTTGAATATTTCATTTTGGGATCGGCTGACTTGATTGCCAGAGCTTTTCCAGTTTTAAAGATAATTAATTATCGGGGCGGCGGCGTTTGGCAGGCCCATATGATATGGCTTTTTGCGCTGGAAAATGTTTTGTCCAAGCTGGTTACATTATTTTATCGGGCACAGAGCCGCGCTATTTATTTTAGGGGAAACAGAAATGGCAAAAGTTGCATTTATTGGTCTTGGCGTAATGGGATATCCAATGGCTGGACACATCTCGAAAGCTGGTCATGAGGTTACGGTTTTTAATCGTACTGGTGCAAAAGCGAAAAAATGGGCGAAGACGCACAAGGGTAAATCTGCTGCGACGCCAGCTGCTGCTGCCAAAGGCGCTGATTTCGTATTTTGCTGTGTGGGAAATGATGACGATCTTCGCTCGGTTACCATTGGTAAAAATGGTGCATTTGAAACCATGGCGAAAGGATCAATTTTTATCGACAACACAACGGCGTCTGCTGACGTTGCTCGTGAGCTTGGTAAAGCTGCTAAAAAGGGAGGCTTCGGCTTTCTCGATGCGCCAGTGTCCGGCGGTCAAGCAGGCGCTGAAAATGGCGTTCTGACCGTTATGGTGGGCGGCAGTAAAACTGTTTTTAGTAAAGCGCGGCCTGTTATCGATTGTTATGCGCGCATGGTTGGTTTGATGGGGCCTATTGGTGCAGGCCAGCTGACAAAAATGGTCAACCAGATTTGTATCGCTGGGCTGGTTCAAGGACTTTCTGAAGGCATTCATTTTGCTCAAAAAGCCGGATTGGATGTAGAAGCCGTCATTGATGTTATTTCCAAGGGTGCGGCTGGATCATGGCAGATGGAAAATCGTCACAAGACCATGAATGCGGGCAAATATGATCATGGTTTTGCCGTCGACTGGATGCGCAAAGACTTGGCAATTTGTCTGGATGAAGCCGAGTATAATGGTTCCAGTCTGCCGAACACTGCCCTGATCGACCAATATTATGGTGATGTCCAAAAGATGGGCGGCAATCGCTGGGATACGTCTTCGCTGCTTGCCAGGCTAAACAAACTAAGCGGCAAATAGAGTATTGAATTTGGAATGCTTATTTTTTTTGCAAACAATCTTTAGATAAAAACAAAGATTGGCTGTGGACGCAGTCAGTAGCGAACCAGTCTCTGGCAAGATTTCCCTGTTTATCAGGGAATTTGCAGGGAATTTTTGCGTTTTTGGCCCTTTTTGGCGATTTCCGTCCCTTTAAACTATTGAATTCACTGCGAAAAATATACGATTTCCCTGCAAATCGGAGCAGGGAATTTTTTAAACCGAGCAGGGAAAGTTATCAGCTCAGCAGGGAAATATTGTAAACGTCCATTGAGCACACGGTTGTCATGGTTAGAGTTTTTGCGATGTTCCAGTCTTCATCGTTTTGAAGTAGGAGGAGATCGACATGTCACAAGAATTTTACGGTCGGACTCGTTATTGTGAGGTGTTTTGGCGGCGCCATTATGAAGCCTGGAAGCGTAACAACTTGAATTAACGGAAAATATTGCCAAGCCAACGATCTACCACTGAAGGCATGTGGTAACTGGCGGGTGCATTTCAAGGCCGAGCCTACGACGCCCCTGCGCAAACGGCTCTATTGCTGCGGTGGTGCAAGTCACACAGCCTAAGTCACACGCTCGATCACATCTTAAATCATATGATTTATCCTTCTTCACAATTAATCCAAGAGTTGCGAATATTGCCGCTTGTATTGCCGCCGCGTGCGGGAAATCGCCGCCACTTCAGTGATGTGGAACGCGTCCATATGGGTGTTAGACTGAACCTTCGATATCTGACGTTATCGAGCGTTCGAAATGGGCGTTTAATTGAAATGTCCCGTATGTAACGAGATGTCTAAAATATTAAAGCAAGCAATTGACTTGTAAGTATCCTCCCATTGGGAATTAAGGAATTGTTAACCTAATTTGTTTATGAATGGGTGTCTGTAGATTCGGGGCGGAAAATGAAAATTTCAATTAAGATGATCGGCTTTTTGGTCGCAACTTCAGTAACTCTGGGGTTTTTACTTCCGACTAATGAGGCTCTTGCTCAAGACGTCTATAGTGGTTGCTCGTGCGTAACGGCGCCTGGTTTTAATCCTGATGCTATTGGACAGATTGTCTTTTCCAATGGCGAAG
>JAFMHL010000043.1 GCA_017854535.1 Nitratireductor sp. | reverse complement strand
CTGAATTCATTCAGTCTTTTCGCCCATGCCTTTAGGCAGTCAGCGGGAGAGCACTACATTGACATTGTAGGGGTCACTGGTTCAATCCCAGTATCGCCCACCATTAAAATCGAATTCACAATTGCTCGTTAAAGCCTGGCGTGGCGTGCTTTATTGAAGTTTAACTCGCCGTGTTGGTTGATCTGACCAGATTGCGGTTATCATTCATTCCGATATACGCACGTATAAAAAAGCCGCCTGAGTTATAAAATCAGACGGCTTTTATTTGTTCATGATGTATCTTCTAAATCAGATTTAACGCGATTTCTTACGCTTGGAAGCGCTGCGCTTTTTGATCGGCTTGCTTAACTTTACAGCTCTAGCGATTGATTTGTCTTGAAGGCCAGTATTTTTTTCAACATTGGTGTGTTCAATGTTCGGAATGTTTGAAACATTGACGTTTTTCAAACTGCCTTTGAAACCGCTAGCCTTGTCAAATCTATTTCGCCCATTTGGCAAATAATAATTGATAACGGTGCTTACATTACGACCAACAACTTGATGCTCTGTTGGGTCGAAAGCCACGACCAAAGATGTTTTGATGCCGCGAGCGCCAAGGTAGTTCGCCATTTGTGGCGCTGCATTGCCGCCAAGGGAATGCCCCATGATGATGATCGGATAGGATACTTTCTTGTGTTTGGCGCGATCAATAATGTCATCCGCATAGGGTTTCCAATTGGAATGATTATAGGAGATCGCGTCGAAGCCTTTCGCACGCATACGGCCAGCTAGTGTGTCCATTCCGCGTGAGAAGACATCCAATAGACCGCGCATGAGATAGACTTCGCCAGAGCGCGTAACATGAGCGCGGCTTCGCTCATCTTTCAATGAGACCTGCTCTACTTCTGTTTTTACTTCCTGCTTTTTCTCAACAACTTTCCCATCAGGAGAGTTGTTTGATGAACTGGCTGTAGACGAACACCCGGTAAGGGCAATAGAGCCTGCCAAAACAGCTGCAGTAGTAAATTTAGAAATATCAATAAGCGCAAACATTAGAAGCCTCGGATAAAAACGACCGAATAAAACACGTCAGGAACAAAATGCATAAAAGTCTGGTCCCTCATCGGGCCATTCTTTCGGATTTAAAGGATCAGAAAACTGACTTTCCTCAGGTAAAGACTTTTATGGTGAATGAAAGGTAAATACACAATAAACACAATGCGCTCGAAGGCCGGTTTCGCTCCGTAGCTGATAATTTTCAGGGCCGTGTTGCAAAATTGCCAGATATCAGACGGAAAGGGTGGCTATGAAAGCTGTCTTTTGCCTGCAAAATGGGCGATCGATCTTGCACTATCCCAACAGGCAACGTTTTTGGCAAAAGGCATAGAATCAATAGATTCCCGGAATGATTTTGTGGGTCCTAGTCTTGTAGTCTCGATATTCCTGACCGAACTCGGCTTCCATCATCGCTTCTTCGCGCCCTACACGAAGAAAATACAGGGTGCCAAATCCGATAATTCCTGCAAAGCCAGCAATCCAGTTGCCTAAAAGAAACAATGGGGCAATCGCCCACAACCAGAAGGCTGAATACATGGGATGGCGGACTTTTTCATAGATGCCTTTGGTCACAAGCTTATGGTCTTGGCGGAGATCCAAACTATGTGACCACATTTTGCCCAATGCCTTGTGGGTTTTGCGGAAAAAATGCAGCGAAGCAAGGAATATCAGGCCACCAATGATGACTGTTATCGGGCTTACTGCATGATCAAACTGGGAAGGAAAACCAGTAAATACCCATATCGCGGGCACAATTCCCAAACCTAATTGGGAGGCAAACATGGAAAAGCGTTCGATAAAAGGGCGCTTTGCGACGGCGATCTTGGTTTTACGTGATTTGATATTGGGGCGAAAACGAATGATGCCCCAGCCAATGACGCCCAAACACCAGATAATTTTGCCGATCAATTCCCAGCTCATATTTTCCATATTATATTTCCTGTTCAGGCAAATTTTGTAGTTTCTTTGTGTCTACGGCCTAAACCAGCATGCCGCTTTGATCAATATGCTCTGAGAGTGTTTTTCCAATGGCTAGGTCTTTGGTGTCAAAAGGCCCAAACAACCGCATCATATAATCAAAATCGACGCGCTTATCGTAATACAGAATGTACTGGCGGTGTGTGCGATAAAAAGATTTGCGCATGGAGCGATAGCGCTTTTTCGCCATACCTTTTGAAAAACGAATTTTGGTAATGGCGTATTGAGTTTCAGGCGCCTTGATCTTGAGTGTCTTGAAGGGATCGCATTTGTAAAAGGCGATGAGGTCGTCCTTTGTCTGAACCTCGTGCCAGAACAGATTTGGCTCGCTCATGACTTTTTGCCAATGATCGCGCATAAATTTGGCTGCCGGGGCAAGGGCGATTTTCAGCATGCTGGATCCCAGCGCAATGAAACGGATCTTCTTGTTTTTTAGCAATTCCGGCTCTTGCGTCAAAGCCTTTGATAGAGCGCTAACAGCCCATAGACTACCGAAACTATGGCCCACAATGATGATCTCGTCATGGGCAGATGCTTTGATTTCTTCTACCAATGTTCTGGAAAACTCCTCAAAGCGATGTTCAATTTCCTGATTTTCCTGATGGACCATATCGCGGGCAAAACCCCAATCGGCAATTGTCAGGGGTACGTAAAGATAGTCTCCGGGCCATTTGCAAAGCAGAAGTGTCATCAGCGGAATCACAATAAAATACAGCCAAACAGGTGCGGCGGCGAACCATAGAGCAGTCCAAGTCAGTGCGGCAAAAATCAAAGCAAGCAGAACTGGAAAAATCGTGAAGCCCCAATAACGCTTGCTGGCTTTGCGATAACGTTTGACGGTGCCATCGGTAAAGAAGGCGAAATATTTGAGCATGTTCTTTAAAAAGCCGCCGGGAAAGCCTGATTTCTCATAGGCGTGCACAATGTCGTTCCAGCGAAATTGCACAAGGCGTGTTTGTGTGGACCAATTCGCGGCGTTAGCTGTGAACTCTGCAACAGTGTGATGGGAGCATTCATCATGCTGCAGATCACCTTGAGCTAGCTCATAGCCCCAAAGCTTACCTGTCAATTCTGCGCCATAACGAAGCCGCCCCAACTGGGCAAGAGAATCGGTTTGCTCAAAGCCTGGGAAATTCAAAACAAGGCGCGTTCGCACATCCTGCTTTGCTCTGGCGGATTTCGGGTTTTTAGTCTTATTGGCCATTATAAAATCCGAATCCGGTTATTCATCTATATTTATGAATAACCGTGAATGGACCATTGCGGCAAGGAAAAGCTTTCTAAGCTGCCAACACGACCTAGACTGACTTGACCGCATCAACCAGATATTTCCAGACATAGTCTGAAAAGGATCTCCAGCATTCAACGCGGAATTCTGCTTCGCTTGTGCGATAGAGGATCATCTCTGCTTTGCCCAAAATTGTGCGTGAAGCTGCTCCCACTGGAAATGCTTCCAATGAAAGATCTTGCGGACATCCGGAGTTGAGCGCGTCCACAGCGTTTGGGCCGGAAACGATAATAGCAGTGTTTCGATGGCTGACATCAATCGCCGCCAATTTCCCATTGCCAGCTTTCTCAAACTTCGCTGGAAGCCCAGAACCATCTACATCAATTACCAGAAACTCATCCGGGCCGATCCAAAGGCAGTGAACATCGCCTTTAATGATAGAAGTTTTAGGTTTTGTCGGCAGGGCAAAGCCAAGAAGCTTTTTGGCTTCCGCCTGCGCTTCAGCACGCGCACGAATTACCAAGCGCGTTCCTGATGGGGCAGGGGTCAAAGATATTCCATTGCTGGCGAATAATAATCCGTCGAGCGGACCAACACGCATGGCTGTCATTGTATTTGAAGCGGACTTAGACATTGAGGCGCGCTCCTTCCTTATCATAGAAAATCGGATCACAAACCTCGACGGCTATCGTCTCATTCGGCATGGGAACATACAGGGTTTCGCCCTTCAGATTGAAGCCGTTTTCGACCAGAGCCATGGCAATGGAATGCCCCAAGGTTTCGGACCAATAAGAGGATGTGACAAAGCCGATCATTTTCATCGGAATTGGCTGGTTAGGATCAACAACGATTTGTGCGCCTTCCTCAAGAACCACTTTTGAATTCTTGGTGCGAAGACCAACCAATTGACGACGACCTTCAGCAATCAGGTCAGGGCGTTTCAGCCCTCTGATACCTACAAAGTCAGTCTTCTTTTTACCCACTGCCCAGCCAACGGCTGCATCATAGGGTGTGACTGTTCCATCGGTATCTTGACCAACGATGATAAAACCTTTTTCTGCGCGCATTACATGCATCGCTTCAGTGCCGTATGGAACCATGCCCATAGGCGAGCCGATATCCCAAATTGCTTCCCACACGGACTGGCCATAGTCGGCAGGCACGTTGATCTCGAAGCCGAGTTCGCCAGTAAATGAAACGCGCATCAAGCGTGTTGGAACACCGCAGATTTTGCCTTCACGAATTGCCATATGAGGCATTGCGTCGGCAGAAAGATCGATGTCTTCGACAAGGGATGATATGATTTCACGAGCTTTGGGTCCCTGAACACCGATAACAGCCCATTGCTCGGAAGTAGAGGTGAGGGATACTTTCCAATCTGGAAATTCTGTCTGGAGATAGTCCTCCATCATAATGAGAACACGCGGCGCACCGCCTGTTGTGGTGGTCACGTGAAAACGATCTTCGGCCAAACGGCCAACAACGCCATCGTCATAAACGAAACCATCTTCGCGGCACATGATGCCATAGCGGCACATACCGACTTTCAGCTTTTCCCAAGGATTGGTGTACATGAGTTCCATGAACTTCACGGCGTCAGGCCCGACAACTTCGATTTTGCCCAGAGTGGAAGCGTCAAAAATACCGGCTACTTCGCGGGTTGTTTTACATTCACGCGAGACGGCTGCATGCATATCTTCGCCAGCTTTTGGGAAATACCAGGCACGTTTCCAGTTACCAACATCCTCAAATACTGCGCCTTGATCTTCTGCCCAGCCATGCATTGGAGTGCGGCGGGTAACATCAAACAGGTCGCCTTTTGCATGGTTTACAATGGTGCCGAAGGTGACAGGTGTATAGGGCGAGCGGAATGTGGTTAGGCCTACGGCAGGGATTTCTTTGCCCAAGGCTTCAGCAGCAATAGCAAGGCCATGCATGTTGGACATCTTGCCCTGATCGGTCGCCATGCCCGTTGTTGTGTAGCGTTTCACATGCTCAATCGAATGCATGCCTTCGCGGACAGCAAGCCGAACGTCCTTGGCACACACATCGTTTTGATAATCGATAAATGCCATGACATGATCGTCTGGTCCTGCGCCTTTGGCTGAACCGATCAAATGGCCTTCCATAGAAGCGAAGCCCATTGTTTTTGGGGCTTTGCCAGCTTTTTTGCCTGTTACAGCATTAGAAGCTGAAATGGCTTCGGCAAGGGCAGCATCTATTTCGTTCGTGCCATTGCACGAGCCGATGGAAACACATTGCTCCACATGAATGTCGGGAATGAAACGACCATTGGGTTCGTCAAATTTTAATTTGCCGCGCGATTGTGAAAACAGATGAACCGAAGGGGTCCAGCCGCCTGACATGATCAACGCATCAATCTCAAACTTTTCGGTGAGATGATCGCCAATGGGTTCTACAGTCATGGATTTGACGCGTAGCTTCCCGCTGGTCTTTGTAACCGCTGAACCTGTGCGAACAGGAATGCCCAGGGCTTTGGCTCTTGCTATAAGCTGCTCGTCAGGGTTAGAGCGCATATCGATTATGGCAACAACTTTGACGCCAGCTTCCTGCAATTCAAGGGCTGCATGCCAAGCGCTGTCACAGGCGGTATAAACACCGACATTTTGACCAACAGCTACGCCGTAATGGTTGAGATACATACGCGCTGCAGAAGAAAGCATAATGCCCGGGCGGTCATTGTCAGCAAAGACCAGATGGCGTTCGATAGCACCTGTTGCCAAGATCACGTTTTTCGCACGAACCTGCCATAGGCGTTCACGGGGCGCATCGGCATCGGGCAGCGCTAAATGGTCTGTGATGCGCTCGGCCAAGGTAACCATGTTTTGCGCATAGTACCCAAAGGCCGTGGTGCGTGAGAGTAGTTTTACATTTGCCATGGCGACAAGGTCTGCGACGGTTTTCGCTGCCCATTCAGCAGCGGGAATACCGTCAATGCTGGCTTCGCCTTCAGCTAGAAGCCAACCACCAAATTCTGGATTTTCATCGCAGATGATCACTTTTTTGCCAGCTTTGGCAGCGGTTTTTGCAGCCATCAAACCAGCTGCGCCGCCGCCAACGATCATAACATCGCAATGGGCAAAGCGGTTTGCATAGCGGTCCGGATCTGCTTCCTTCGGTGCATGGCCAAGGCCAGCTGCTTCGCGGATCACCGGCTCATAGAGTTTCTTCCAAGCCTGTTTCGGCCACATGAATGTCTTGTAGTAAAAGCCAGCGGAGAAAAACGGAGC
This sequence comes from Nitratireductor sp., assembly GCA_017854535.1. Classification (GTDB taxonomy): domain Bacteria; phylum Pseudomonadota; class Alphaproteobacteria; order Rhizobiales; family Rhizobiaceae; genus Salaquimonas. Next base: position 17,453 of record JAFMHL010000043.1, on the reverse strand, counting down.
CAGCACATTGTTTATGCCGCCCACATCAAAGGTAATGGATGGGTAATAGTTTTGCGTCTTGGCAATCAGGCCGTCGAATACTTCTTGTGTTGTGGCACGCACATTTGGCTGGGTGCGGATTTTATCGCGGGCGATATCCATCAGCGCGTTGGGTTCTTCAGCGCCAGAACCCAAAATTCCGCGCGGACGGTGATATTTGAACGAGCGGCCAGCAAGGTGAATGCCATTGGCGATCAAGGCGGATGCCAGCGTATCACCATGCATGGCGTTTAGCTGTTTGCCATCAAAGGTGAAGGTCACTGTCTTGGATGGACTCAAGCGGCCTTTTCTTGCAACGCGATTTGTGCCTGTGTTGGGTGTAGTGATGGTCATGCGGAAAATCCTGAAATGCCGGAGACTGCCTCCCCCTTGTGGGGAGGCTGGCAAACGCGAGCATTTGCGATGCGTGAGCCGGTGGGGGTAAACTGTTCATTACGACAAACGGATGTTTTTCTCAGCTCGCCTTGCTCGCGACCCCCACCCTTAATCCCTCCCCACAAGGGGGAGGGAGACTTGCATTGCCTAGCCATCACTTCTTTCCCTCTTCAATCGTCCAAACCGGCTCATTGGCAGGTGTGCCTTTTGCAGGTGGCTTTACCGCATCAATCTGCGCTTTGGTCAGCTTAGGTTTTGCAACGCCAGCTTTGTAGGTCATGATAAATTTGTCCGAAACGGAATGGCGGGCCGCATTGAAAAAGCGTCCGCAGCCATGAATATGCCGCCAGCGCTCGAAGACCACGCCTTTGTCATTATCCTTGATGAAGAAGAATTTCTCGAAATCATCATCGGAAATATCCGCAAGATTGGTTGGCCGTGCGATATGGGCTTCGCCTGCGCCACGGAACTCGAGCTCCGGACGTTCTTCTTCGCAATAAGGGCAGTTGATGAGTAGCATGTTATTCGGTCTCACTGTTTAGCTTTTGCATTTCCGATAAACTCTTCACTTCATCATTGAATGCTTTGTAGAAGGCTTTCCATTCACTTCTTAGATAGAAGTAAACAAGTAATCCAAAAACCAACGCAACCCACATAATCGCTGTTTGGTGTTTGCCAGAATCAATTCCGGCAAAAATGGAAAAGACCATTGCAACTACGCCAGCAGCAAAACCAAAGCCCAATGCTGTGGGTATTGCTTCGAATTTAGGTTTCAATTCTAGAGTTCTCTTTTCAGCAAGCTTCCAGACATCAATTGATTCCATGAAACTTTCCCCCTAATGCGCGACGGCGGCAGCAGCAGCTTCATCGATCAGGCGGCCAGTTTTGAAGCGCTCGAGCGTATAGCCTTCGTTGATCTTGTGGGGTGCATCATTGGCGATGGTATGAGCAAAGACATTGCCAGAACCGGGCGTTGCCTTGAAGCCGCCTGTTCCCCAACCGCAGTTTACATAGAGGCCTTTGACAGGTGTCTTGGCGAGGATCGGCGAGCGGTCTGGTGTAACGTCGACAATGCCGCCCCATGAGCGCAGCATTTTCATGCGGCCAAACATTGGAAACATTTCGCAGATCGCATCCAATGTGTGGTTGATGATGTGAAGCCCGCCCGTTTGGGAATAAGACGTATATTGGTCCGTACCAGCGCCGATAACCAATTCGCCTTTATCTGATTGCGAAATATAGGCATGCACCGTGTTAGACATAACCACGCATGGGAAACAAGGCTTAACAGGCTCGGAAACAAGCGCCTGAAGCGGATAGCTTTCAAGCGGCATGCGAACGCCAGCCATTTCCATCAAGACTGATGTATGACCCGCAGCGACCACGCCGACTTTCTTTGCGTTGATGGTTCCGCGCGATGTATTAACGCCGGTAACCTGACCATTCGCGCTTCGATTAATGCCGGTCACTTCACAGTTTTGGATAATATGAACGCCCATGTCGGATGCTTTGCGGGCATAACCCCAAGCAACCGCATCATGGCGCGCTGTACCGCCGCGCCTTTGCAGTGCAGCGCCCATGACAGGATAACGAGCCGTTTTTGAAATATTGAGCGGAGGGCAGAATTCCTTGGCTTCTTCAGGCGTAAGCCACTCATTATCTACGCCGTTCAAACGGTTGGCATGAATGTGGCGTTTGAAAACCTGCACATCATGGACGTTATGAGCCAGCATCATGACACCGCGCTGGGAGAACATGACATTATAGTTGAGTTCCTGAGATAGATTTTCCCACAGTTTCACCGCATGGTTATACATGCCCGCGCTCTCGTCATAGAGATAGTTGGAGCGGATGATGGTAGTGTTTCGGCCTGTATTACCGCCGCCAAGCCAGCCTTTTTCCAAGACTGCCACATTGGTGATGCCGTGTTCAGAGGCAAGGTAATAGGCGGTTGCCAGACCATGACCGCCAGCGCCAATGATGATGACATCATAGCTTGAGCGCGGCTCAGGGTTCTGCCACTGTTTTTCCCATCCGATTTGATGGCGAAAAGCCTCTCTTGCGACGGCAAAGGCTGAAAACTTACGCATTGAAACCCCTTAATATTAGTCAAAATGGCGAGATGATGCGCGCAAAGTGCGAGGCGCTGTCTCTATCAGAACATTGCGGCAATAGGCGCTTCTTCTATAAAAAAGTTGCGACTTTCTGCGACTCGTAGCATTTTATAAACGACAGGGAAATTATTGATAGTTTTCCTCAGCCAATGCGGCTGTTTTTCGCAGGGTCTTGCTTGACAATCCCCCGCCTGATCCCTTAAGACACAGCCAACTTAGACGCGCCCCTCTTTTTCGGGAAGTGGCGCGTTTTATTTTGACATCACTTTTACTTGCCATCTCTGCCCGCAAGGACGCTTGCGAAAAGGCGATATGGCGCAAAGAACGGACCGGACCGATGAAAATCAAGAATTCACTCAAATCCCTAAAAGGCCGCCACCGCGCAAACCGTTTGGTTCGCCGTAAAGGTCGTGTTTACATCATCAATAAAGTGAACCCACGTTTCAAAGCGCGCCAGGGCTAAACTTTTTTGTCGATTCAATGGCTTTCGGCGTTTGTTTGACAAATGCCTATCCGCCCAGTGCTTGCGCGTAAGCACGTGCGAATTGAATTGCTGTAAATTTTGACTTCGGGAATATCCGAAATCTCAGCAAAATATATTTGACCTTATGGGAAAGAGGACTACTCTATTCCCATGAGGTTTTTTGTTTTTCCATTTCTGTTTTCTTTTTTGTTGTTAGGTCCCTCGGGCTTTTCAAGCCCAGCGTTTGCTCAAAATTCTGATGGAAGTAATCAAGTTGATGTTGAGGGAACTCAGGAAGGTGACGATCTCGAGCAATTAGATGCGCGTGAAGACGAAAGCCTAAATAATTTGTTTGACGATCTTCGTCGACAAACGAACCCAAAAGCTGCCAGCCGTATTTCACGAAAAATTTGGAATAAATGGGGTGAGTCTGGTTCAGACAGTATTGATTTGTTGATGTCCAGAATTGGACAGGCAATGAATGACAACAAAAATAATGTTGCCATGGATTTGCTGGATCAAGTGATAACCCTTGCACCTGATTATGCAGAAGGCTGGAACCGCCGGGCCACGTTACATTATGGATTGCGCCAATTTGGTAGATCAATCAGCGATATCGAGCGGGTATTATTACTGGAGCCGAGGCATTTTGGAGCACTTTCGGGATTGGCTGTGATGCTTCAGGCTTTGAAAAAGGACGAAAAAGCGCTTGAAACATGGTACAAAGTTCTAGCCATTTACCCTGCAAATGATCAGGCGCAGAAAAGTATCATCACACTTGAAGACAAATTGGCAGGCAACCCAACCTGATTTCACCCTTTTCATTTTTCCAATATTTTAAATTTCACTTAGCCTTAAGCGCTTTAGGACTATGCTTTTGAAGACATTTATATTTTCCCTCTTATGTTTGGCGCTTATAATGTTTGGCCTTAGCCTATATTTTGAAAATCAGGTTGAGGCGGCTTTTCCGCGTCTTGAAGCGCCGATCGGCAAGCGCATCACGGTTGCGGGGACGGAGTTGCATTTGGCAGATCATCCGGCAGATCCTGATGCTGACCTGTTGCCAATGCTGTTTATTCATGGGGCAAGCGGCAATCTTAGGGATTTGCAAGCGCCGTTAGCTGAAAAGCTCGAGGGGCGCGGCCGTATGATTTTTGTAGATCGCCCAGGCCATGGATACTCGGAACGCGGTGACGGCGAAGACATGCAAATGCCTTGGTCACAGGCTGAGTTGCTTGCGAAGTTATTAGATGAACTTGATATCGACAAAGTCATTGTGGTTGGTCATTCCCTTGGCGGATCGACGGCAGCAGCTTTTGCGGTTAATCACCCTGAGAAAGTTGCCGGTTTGGTTTTTCTTGCGCCAGCTACCCATCCTTGGCCAAATAGAGATTTAAGCTGGCATTATGATGTGGCCAACTTTCCCGTAGTTGGCGGCGCTTTTTCACAATTGTTTGCAGTGCCGTTCGGCCAATTGCTGTATGAAGATGGCGTTCGCAGTGTTTTCAAACCGCAGCCGATCCCTGAGGATTACATTGAAACAGCGGATACAAAACTGATTTTGAGGCGTGCTAATTTCCAATATAATGCTGAAGATGTTGGCGCATTATATGATGCCGTGGCTGAAATTGCGCTGCGTTATCCTGAAATAAAAGTGCCGACGTCGATTCTCACAGGCGATCAGGATGATGTTGTGTTGGCAGATATTCACTCGAAAGGTTTGGAGCAGGATATAAAAGGCTCGAAGCTTGTTTGGCTAAAAGGCGAGGGGCATATGCCAGCTTGGACAAATCCTGACACCGTTATTCGCGAAATTGAACGGGTAAGCGCTGAAGCGAAACTAGCTAACTAATATAGCTGCTGTTTATTGTTCCTGAGAACTGGACTGGCCGTCTTCGGTTAAGCGAACCATCCAGCTGTCACGGTTGTCTGTATCGATTTCGAAAAATCCGGTTTTTTGATAGCCGCGCTCAAAACACTCTTCAACACCGTCGATTTTAAATTCCTGATTGGTGGTGCACATAAAAATGTCACCGCGCCATTGTCCGCCTCGGTCCGCATCTTCCGCATAGATATAATAAAACCGTGAGTTCAGCTCGCCTTGCAAAATTGATGCGCAGGTTTCGCCCGGTAATTGCCACCAACCCTCGGTCTTCCATTCACCTGAAACAGAATATCCCAAAGAAACGCCAACAAGGCTTTTGGTGTCATTGCAGACGCGAAAGTCAGCCTTTGCCTCTGATGCAATTCCACCCAGAGATAAAAAGGTGAGCAGTGAAAATAATGCAGCTTTCAAAAGCCAGGTTCCTTTGGAAACGGTTTAAGACGGAATTTACCGAATCATAGGTGATTTTTTGCCGAGCTGACGCTTGAAGTCAACGCATCAAACGATAACTCCTGTTTCTGATAGAAAGACCAAATGGCAATTTCGTGGCGCATTTGGCTCATGAACTCAGTTTTTTGACGTCTTGTCAGCTATCTTGTCTGATCGTGGACGGGCATACCAAACCCCAAACAATATCAGGCTTCCGCCCAAAAGCTGAAGCGGTCCGAGTTTTTCCTGGAATACAGCCCAGCCGAAGATGGCCGCAACAATTGCTTCAACGAAGATAACCAAAGACGAGAAAGCCGCGGAAAGTGAACCAAGCGCTACCGCTAACAGGCCTTGGCCTCCCGCATGGCTGACAATGCCCAAAGCGGCCAAAGAGCTTGCGCCTGTGATCGTATCAGGGATCATTTTATCTGCTGCTGCTATTGCAACGATAAACAGTACAAGGCTGGTGATTATTGTGGTCAGAAAAGTGACTTCGCCTCCTTTGCGGCTGCGCCTTGCCACCCGGATGGCCAGAAAATAAAGCCCGAAGAATATTGACGTAATAAAGCCGAAAATATCCCCGGCAATTCGCTCTGGAGCAACGCGAAAGCTGGAGCCGACCAAGAGCGTTGCCCCAGCAAGGCAAAAAATCAAACCGAAATAGGTTTTCTTGGAAACCTCTTCGCCAATAAATGCGCGGGAAAACAAAACCACCCATACAGGAGCAAGGGTCGCCATGAGGGTTGCGTTGGCCATGGTGGTTTTCATGATCGCCAAATGCCAGAAAATCAGGTCACCGGAAAAGAATATACCAGCAAGTAAAATTGGTTTGTCTAATTTCCATCGGATGGTTCTGCCAGATTTTTTGGTTTCTAAATAAGCCCAGATAAATAGAATCGGCAAAGCTAGAAATACGCGCCAAAAAGCACTTGCGAACGGGCCGACTTCTGCAAGGCGAACAAAGACAGGCGAGATGCCCATGGCGGATGCACCCATCAGCAACAGGATAAATGCCACTGGTAGTGAAAGGTCACTTTGGGGAAGTGCAGACGTTAAATGTGGTTGGTGTTTTGCCATCACTCTATTCGATCCATTATATTAAAGTGCTGGTACTCCTTTGTGAACCTCACTGCAATACTCTGTCAGTTCGCGACCTTAGGCTCATGGGACCAATGGATTTGGAAAAATTGTTTTTCATTTCATTGGGAATCATTCAATGGGTAGTTTATTGTCTAAATGAGATTGAAAAGCTGATTTGCTTTGCCCATAACCGTTGGAAGAATTGAAAGGGCGTTTCATTTGCTTTTGATGAAAAACGCTTTCGAATATTAAATACGAGGATAATCATCATGGATGAAAAGACACAAATTGAGTTGGAAGCCGCCGCGTTTCGCCGTTTGCGCGATCATTTGCAAAAGCGGACAGATGTTCAAAACATCGACATGATGAACCTAGCTGGTTTTTGCCGAAACTGCCTTTCAAACTGGTATCAGGATGCAGCTGGCGAAAAAGGCATTGAAATTGACAAAGCTGCTGCGCGTGAATTGGTTTATGGCATGCCTTATGAAGAATGGCGGGCGAAATACCAGACAGAAGCAACGGCCGAGCAAATGGCAAAACTCAAAGACAGCCATCAGGGCCATTAAAACCAATCACCCCAATTGCCTCGCATGGCACGAACTCAATGATAGTTGCGTTTTAGCAGCCACACTAATTACATTTCAGGAGAATTAAATGGTCGATAATATGGTTGCAAAGGATCAGCTTCGTTCAATCGTGGAGCGGATTGAACGTTTGGAAGAAGAGAAAAAAGCGATTGCGGATGATATTCGTGATGTTTATGGCGAAGCGAAAGCCAATGGCTTTGACACTAAAGTTCTGCGGCAAGTGGTTGGTCTTCGCAAAAAAGATTTGTCTGAGCGCGAAGAGCAAGATGCAATTCGCGATTTGTATCTGAGCGCTTTGGGCATGTTGCCAGATTTCGAGCCGGCAGGCGACGTTGAATAAATGCGAAATTAAACATGCTCGTGGATTGTTTAAGAGATCTACGACAAATCGTTTTACGCCTCATGCTTTTATAAAGGTGTGAGGCGTTTTTTTGTAAATCAGAGTTGAAGATACTTATTGGATTTGGAGTCTGGCAAAGCGCATGGCTGTAACAGCCTTGCCTTTGAAGTTATTCTTGCCTGGACCAAATAGCTGCGGTGTGAAGCTTTGAACCAGAATAACGCCTGGAACCTGACGGATTACATTTCTACCATAAGCAGGCGCTTGAACATCAGCTAGGTCTGCAATGGTGGTTTCAGATGAAAGCGCCCATTTGCCAATGCTAGATGTGTTCTCCTGCGGAGCAGATAGACTATCGAGTGAAATGGTGCGCTGGGCCAATGCTGGTTCCGCCTGTTTGGCAGGCTCTGCGACTACAGCAGTTTCAACCGCCGGTATTTGTTCGATTTTCGGATTGCGGATAGGCAGCGGAAGGCTCGCCAAAACGATTGGTGTTGTTTCTGCTGTTTTCTGCAGTTCAGCAATTACGGTTTCAGACGATGGTTCTGTCTTCGCCAATGGGTTTTGAAGGGGCGTTGCAATTTTACCGGTGGATTTAGTCTCAGGTTCAATGCCAAGCGGTGCAACTGGCTCGGACATCACGTTTTGAGCTGTCGTGGATTCAACTGGGTTTTTTAATGGAACTGGAATTGATGCGGTGGAAACCGGAAGGCCATCTGTCTCTAGGGCTGCGAGTGTGATGTCACCATTGTTTGCAGGTTGTGCATCCAAGGCCAAAGTTGTTGTCGTAGGACGAGCCGCAGCGCGTAGGTCTTCTATTTCTTGCGGGCTGAAGACAGCGATATTTGTGCCAACATTGTTGACAGGTGTTGGTGCAACCAATGCCAATTCACTTGTTTGTGTCTCAGGCGCTTGTTCTGTTTCTAAAGCAGCCAATACAGTTTCAGCAGCTAACTGTGGACGTCTTTGTGGAACTGGAATGCTCAAGCTGGCAAGAACGGTTTCTTGGGTGTCTTCAATAACTGGCTCAACAGGAATTTCAACTTCCGGTTCAGATGGTGTTCCGACAGCTGCAGTTGCAATGGCAATTTCGCTGCCAGTTGAAAGATTTTCACCGCGAGGTGCTAAGGTTGGAACCGGGATTGTGGAAGGAAGGGATGCAAATTGGGTTCCCGTTTCTACTGCAGGCTCAGGCGTTGGTTCTGGAGCAGGGGCTGGCGCTGCAACTTTGGTTGTGGCTGTAACAGCACGTGGTGCTGGCGCTGTATTATTTTCTTCGTCATCTGCTTCATCATCCTTTGTCCCTTGGGCGAGACGCTGGAAGAAGTTTAGTTGTTTCGAAGTTGGCTTGCCTTCAGGTACAAGCTTGCCTGAAGCAGAACGCGCATTATAGGCCGCCACTGCTTGTTCATATCTGGCTAATGGCTTTCCATCAGTAGGAACATGCATGGTTTTTCCATCTGGAAATACTGAAACCAGCTCTTTTCTAGACATACGTGGCCAATGGCGAACACTGCCCACGTCCAAATGTACGAACGGAGATCCGGAAGTTGGGTAATAACCAACGCCGCCAACTTGCAGCTTCAGGCCGATATCGCGTAATTTTTTCAACTTTACGTCAGGAAGATAGAAATCAAGTGCTTTGCCCAAAGTGTGCTGGCTGTTTTTAGCAACGCCGCGGCCACGCTTGCGAAGCAAGTTATTAGAGGCAGGCGACCTATAGCCGGAAATGACAGTGATATAGCCTTTTGAACCACTTTGGCGATAGGCTTCCCAAACAAGATCAAGAAGCTTTGGATCCATTTTCGTTGGCTCGTTCCGACGCCAGTCGCGCAAATGCCAATTAACTTTTTTCAGACCCGAGGCGAGATATCTGCCATTCTTTTTGTAGATGATCTCGGCCTTCTCTCCGGTGTGGATGTAATAAAGCTTAAGGCTTTTAGTCTGGGCGGAAGCAAGGGTTGAATTGGCGATAAAACCGGATAGCAATATGACAAGCCAAAACACGACCCGCAGGGTCGTCATAAATGGTCGCGCCAAGTTAAATCTGAGGGGATCACTTCCCAATGCCAATCCTGCCAATATTATTATTTTCAATCCCGACCATCTATAATCAAAGATGGTTAACAGTTCCTAACAACCATAAAAATACGGTCTTTAAATGGCAATCAGATAATGTCCAATGGTTATGGTTTATCAAAAGTAAATAATGTTTGGTTCACAGGCTTCAATTGGGTTTGGAAAAGCTCAGTTGGATGCGTTTTCTGGTTCGGCTTCGTTTTGGTCGGTGTCGATCTGATGTTCTTTCATCTTGCGGTATAAAGTGGACCGACCAATGGCAAGCCTCCGCGCAATTTCAGACATACGACCATTATAGATTTCGATGGCAAAACGGATAGCTTCCCCTTCAATCTCTTCAAGTGTTTTGACCTGACCTTCCGCCGAGATTAGGCGCACCATGCCAAAATCGCCAGTCGCATTTGCCGTTTCTGAAAGAGTTGGCTGCATAGCAAACTCCGACCCTCTTGATGGAACCGGCTCGTCTGGGGTTTGCAATAGCGGTGCTGCAACTGATTGAATATTCTCGGAAGCTGTTTGATCCGGTAAGGTCGCTTGTAGATCAAAGTCCGGCAATTGAGAAACGATTTGAGGGAATTCATCGATGCTGAGCTCTTCGCCCTCGCACAATATCATAGCCCTGAAAATGGCATTTTCCAATTCACGGATATTGCCTGGCCAGTCATATGCAATCAATGTCTGCAATACGAGCGGTTGGATTGCACTGATGTTTTTACGGTTTTCTTCGCGGGCAATCTTTTTAACAAAATGATAGATCAAAGGTTCTATATCATCGTGGCGCTCACGCAATGGTGGTAAGGTCATGGGTAATACATTCAAGCGGTAATAAAGATCTTCGCGGAAGCGACCTGCTTTGACTTCATCCAGTAATCTTCGATTAGTAGCGCTGACAAAGCGGACATCAATCTTGACCGACTTTTTTGCGCCAACTGGATCAATCTCGCCTTCTTGGATAGCCCGCAGCATTTTTACCTGAAGCTCCAATGGCAGTTCACCAATTTCATCAAGGAACAGTGTGCCACCAGTAGCCTCTTCGAATTTCCCTATATGTTTGTCACTGGCGCCGGTAAAGGCACCTTTTTCATGACCAAACAAAAGGCTCTCGATCAGGTTCTCTGGCAAAGCACCGCAGTTGACCGTGACCATTGGCTTACCAGCACGCGCCGAGGTTCCGTGGATCGCTTTTGCGACCAGCTCTTTACCAACGCCGGATTCGCCTTCAATCAGAACAGGAATATTGGATGCTGACGCTTTTCGGCCCATGGCAATGATCGGTGCCATGGTCGCAGACTTGGTCACAATATCATCAAATGTGAATGCATTTTTGGTTTTTGGCCGCTGTTTTTCCGGAGTGCTGGCAATTTTTTGAAATTTGAGTGCGCGCTCCAAAGCGCTGGTCAAGCGGTCTGGTGCTACCGGCTTTACAACAAAGTCAAAAGCGCCTTCACGCATGGCATTAACCACGGTCTCAATGCCACCTTGGGCCGTTTGCACAATTACAGGCGGAGGCGCAGTTAACTGATTAATGTGCTGCATGACCGCCATACCATCCATGCCAGGCATAATGAGATCCAGAATGACTGCGGATATCTGGCATTCATTCGATGACAAATGGGCCAAGGCTTCATTCCCATCAGATGCTTTGATGGCATTATATCCAGCTTTTAAAACTGCCGCTTCAAGCAATCTGCGTTGGACGGGATCATCATCAACCACCAAAATTGTATGTTTCAAACTGAACCTCTTTCCTTAGCCAGCAGTCTGCTGGTTTGGTTCCAACTACCCAATATTATGGGTTTCTGATTTTACCCATTGCTCTTAACGCACAGCTTGATACCCTACCAAAGTGTGCATTATTGTCTCAATTCTGGACGTTTGTACCATTGCTGCCTAAATAGGCGCTTAAGTGAGATGGTGAATCTTGGTTTTCACTATTACTTAAAATTATAAATATTTTGGTTAGGGGCTATCCAAACTCATGCAATTCAGCGATCGCACATCCGTTTTTTCTTTCAACCACCGAAATGCTTTTGGTCCAGCAGAACAGGGTCATGTTGGCAGTTCGCAGCAGGACGATAAAAATGCCGATTTGCCTCAATGGCAATTGGAAGACCTCTATCCATCCATGGATAGCAAAGAATATCAGACCGATATTGCGGCCTGTAAGGAATTGTCCGAGCGGTTTCAAAAATCTTACATGGGTAAACTTGAAGCGCTAGTGGTGGATGATCCTGCTGCACTTGGTGCAGCAATTTCAGAATATGAAAATATCGAAGAAAAGATGGGCCGGATAATGTCCTATGCCGGTTTGGTCTATACGGGTGATACTACTGACCCAACCAAGGCAAAGTTCTACGGTGATGCTCAAGAAAAAATAACCGATGCAAGCGGCCATCTTTTGTTTTTCACGCTTGAGCTAAACCGCATTGAAGAAACGGTTTTGAACGATGCGATGCAAGCGACCGAAAGCCTTGCCTATTATCGGCCCTGGTTGGACAATCTGCGCAAAGACAGGCCCTATCAACTCGATGAAAAGATCGAACAACTATTCTTGGAAAAATCGATATCGGGTCGATCCGCGTGGAACCGTCTCTTTGATGAAACCATGGCTTCTCTTCGTTTTAAAATCGGCGATGAAGAACTTACAGTCGAACCTACCCTAAAGAATTTGACCGATGCGGATCGCTCTACGCGCAAAGAAGCTGCGGAGGAAATAGGACGTGTGCTTTCGGAAAACAGCCGCGTTTTCACATTGATCACCAATACTTTGGCAAAAGACAAAGAAATATCTGACCGTTGGCGTGGTTTTACCGATGTGGCCCATTCACGGCATTTGGCCAATAGAATAGAGCCTGAGGTGGTTGATGCCTTAGTCGCTGCTGTGGAGCAGTCTTTCCCGCAAACATCGCATCGATATTATAAGATGAAAGCCAAATGGCTTGGCTTGGAAAAACTGGAGCAGTGGGATCGCAATGCTCCTTTACCAAGCTCTGATGAAAAGTCGATTGATTGGCTTGATGCGAAAAAGATTGTTCTAAATGCTTATTCAGGCTTTTCACTGGAAATGGCAGAAATTGCTGATCGGTTTTTTGAAAATAACTGGATTGATGCACAGGTTCGGCCCGGTAAATCTCCGGGCGCCTTTGCCCATCCCACAGTGCCAAGTGTGCACCCTTATGTGATGATAAATTATATGGGTAAGCCACGTGATGTGATGACACTTGCCCATGAACTTGGCCATGGTGTTCATCAGGTGCTTGCGGCTGATCAGGGTTTGTTGATGTCACAGACACCTTTGACGCTGGCTGAAACGGCAAGTGTATTTGGCGAGATGCTAACTTTTAGATCGCTGCTTTCTAAGGCTAAAAGCCTGGAAGAGCGTAAAGCAATGCTGGCTCGCAAGGTCGAAGACATGATCAATACGGTCGTGCGTCAAATCGCGTTTTATATGTTTGAACGCAAGGTTCACGAAGCCCGCAAGGATGGAGAGCTAACCAGCGAACAATTGAATACATTTTGGCTTGAGGTTCAAAAAACTAGCCTAGGACCTGTTTTCAATTATGATGAAAGCTATGGCTCTTACTGGGGATATATCCCACATTTCATACATTCGCCATTTTATGTGTATGCCTATGCATTTGGTGACTGCCTCGTGAACTCGCTTTATGCAGTTTATGAAAATGCGGAAGCGGGTTTTCAGGGTCGTTATTTCGAGTTGCTGAAGGCCGGAGGCACAAAGCACCACAGTGAACTGCTAAAGCCTTTTGGACTTGATGCAACGGATCCGAAATTCTGGACACAGGGTATATCCCTGATTTCGGGACTGATTGATGAGCTGGAAGAAATTGAAAAAGAGCTGGCAGCCGTTTAGGTTGTTTGAAAGTTCCAAGAATAAACGAGGATTATTGTTATGCGTAAACAGAAAACAAGATTTAACCGCACATTTCCGATCGGAGCGATGTTGGTTATCGGTGCGGTTGCACTTTCGGGGTGTCAAACAAAAGATGAGAAAATCGATCCAATCGCTGGCGGCGGTGGACTGACGGGAAAATGGATATCTTCTGATAATGTATTTTCTGCACAGCTGGATAACGGGAACTTTTTCTCGACAGCCAATGATACGGGCGAAGTGTTATCTCAGGGAACTTATGTGGTTATTTCTGCCAAAGAAATTCAGATGAAATGGCGCGGAAATTTAAGCCAACAAGAAAACTCAGCCAATTGCCAACGCGAGGGGGTTGGGGTTCTGGTTTGTACGGACCTTGCTGGTAAAGGCTTTACGTTGCGAAAAGCCACTGCAGCCAGCTGATATTTGCGTAAGCGAGTTTGTTATTTAGTATTAATTGGTGGGACTTTTGCTTAGTGGTATTGCAGAAAACCAGCTATTTGTGTATCGAAGTCGCATAAAAGAAGACCATGCGTGGCGAGGGCCAATCGCTGATTACGATGAGGGAATTAAAATGGCGAAAACTGCTTCCAAAACCAAAAAGACTGCCGCTGTGAGCGATAATGCAATGGATTATAGCGAGCACGACAAAACATATGATCTGTTTCTTTGGTTGTCTAAGTGGACTGTCGTTGGGTGTGTAGCTCTTTTGATTGCGATGATGATCGGATTTTACGCAGGTGGCGGCCTGTTTGGTGGCAGTTTGGTCTTTGTCTTTTTGATGGTGATTGCTTTTTTTCTGATCTAAATTTTTGTTTACGAGTTAGTCAGCTGATATTTCCTGCTTGGAAATTTGTGTTTTTCGAAGTTGCGGCTAAACTAAATTAGCTGCATGCTGTCCTGTGATATGACAGCGTTGTCTGATGTGTTTTGAATCTATTCTTATTGGCTATTGGAGCCAATATCTCGCATCATTGTATTTTCTACTAGGGGGATTTGATGAAGTTATTTGTACCCAAAGAAGCCGCACCAGAAACAAGGGTTGCTGCATCCCCTGATACGGTGAAGCGTCTGATTGCTCTCGGTTTTGATGTGTTCATTGAAAAAGGTGCAGGTGAGTTGTCGCGTGTTACCGATGGGGCTTTTGAAGCTGCTGGCGCAAAAATTGGCAACGCAAAAAGTGGCGCTACAGCAGACGTGGTTTTGAAAATCAATCGTCCTTCGCCGGCTGAAGCCAAATCTTATAAGAAAGGGGCTTTGGTGCTTGCGGCTATGGATCCTCATGGCAATCTCTCCGATCTCAAAGCAATGGGCACCGCTGGCCTTAGTGCATTTGCGATGGAATTTATGCCGCGTATTACGCGCGCTCAATCCATGGATATTTTATCCTCTCAGGCAAACCTTGCCGGATATCAAGCAGTGATTGAAGGTGCTGCGGTATTTGACCGTGCGCTGCCAATGATGATGACTGCGGCTGGAACTGTTCCTGCTGCGAAAGTATTTGTCATGGGTGCCGGCGTTGCAGGGCTTCAGGCAATTGCAACGGCGAAGCGCCTTGGTGCTGTGGTTACTGCTACGGATGTTCGCGCAGCGGCAGCGGAGCAAGTTGCTTCATTGGGCGGCAAATTTATCATGACCGATGCTTTAAAAGATGCATCTGGTGAGGGTGGATATGCCCGTGAACTGACTAAAGAAGAGCAGAAAGCTCAAAGTGAATTGGTGGCTGCACATATTTCGAAGCAAGATATCGTTATCACAACGGCTTTGATTCCCGGACGTCCTGCGCCACGCCTGGTGACGAAGGCTATGACCGACACAATGGCGCCTGGGGCAGTTGTAGTGGATCTGGCTGTGGAGCGAGGCGGTAATGTTGAAGGCGCGCAATTGGGAAAAGTGGTGAAGTCAGGCCCTGTTTCTATAGTTGGTTATGCCAATATGGCTGGACGTATTGCTGCTACAGCATCTCAATTATTTGCGAAAAACCTATATACATTTCTTGAGACCATGGTTGACCAGAAGGCCGGTGCCTTGGCGGTGAATTTGGAAGATGAATTGGTAAAGGCGACACTCTTGACCCATGGCGGCAAGATTGTTCATCCGCTGTTTGCAGCTGATGAAGCAAAGCCAGCTGAGAAAAAACTTGCAGCTAAAAAGGCCGTGACGAAAAAGACTGCCAGTAAAGGGGAAAGCAAATGAGCGAAGCGACAGAACAGCTTTTAAAGCGAGCGGAAGAGCTGGCGAATAAAGCGACTGAACTTGCTGGTGAGGCGAGTGATATTGCCAAACAAGCAATTGAAACCCTGCAAACATCTGGCGCTGGCGAGGTTGCTACTGCAGCAGCGCAACAAGGTCCTAGCGCATTTATTTTTCAGTTTGCCATTTTTATTCTAGCGATTTTTGTCGGTTACTACGTGGTTTGGGCTGTTACCCCTGCACTTCATACGCCTTTGATGGCGGTAACCAATGCAATTTCATCTGTGATTGTTGTGGGTGCTCTGCTGGGTGTTGGTGTTTCTGCAGCAAGCGGAATGGCAACGACATTTGGATTTGTGGCATTGGTTCTTGCATCAGTTAATATTTTTGGCGGCTTTCTTGTGACCCAGCGTATGTTGGCGATGTACAAGAAAAAGCAGCGTTAAGGGAGCAGCATCATGGAAAATATTACTGCTCTTTTATATCTGGCCTCGGGTGTTCTGTTCATTCTCGCTTTGCGCGGATTGTCCAATCCTGAGACTGCCCGTCAGGGTAATAATTTTGGTATGGCCGGTATGGCAATAGCCATAATTACGACACTGTTCCTAGCAGCGCCCACCTTTGGTGGATGGGTGTTGGTCATTGCCGGTCTTGCGATCGGCGGCGGGTTTGGCGCTTATGTTGCGCGTAAAATTCCAATGACTTCTATGCCGCAATTGGTTGCGGCTTTCCACTCATTGGTCGGTTTGGCGGCGGTGCTTGTTGCTGCTGCGGCGCTTTATGCTCCGGCAAGTTTTGGTATTGGTGAAGTAGGAAGCATTCCAGGCGCCAGCCTGTTTGAAATGTCTCTTGGTGTTGCTATCGGGGCATTGACTTTTACGGGCTCTATTATTGCGTTTGCTAAATTGGATGGACGTATGTCCGGCAAACCAATCCTTTTGCCTGGTCGCCACATGATCAATCTTGGTCTTGCTGCAGCGATTGTCATTCTAACCATTATTTTCTTGCAGACTGAAAGCCATGCGGTCTTTTGGATGGTCACGCTGCTATCGTTTGTACTGGGTGTCTTGATCATTGTTCCAATCGGCGGCGCTGATATGCCCGTGGTCGTTTCCATGCTTAATTCTTACTCTGGATGGGCTGCTGCTGGTATCGGTTTCACACTGGGTAACCTTGCGCTGATTATTACTGGCGCACTTGTTGGCTCTTCTGGTGCGATCTTGTCTTACATCATGTGTAAGGGGATGAACCGCTCTTTCATCTCAGTTATTCTGGGTGGCTTTGGCGGCGAAGATGCTGCAGCTGGCGCAGGTGGTGCGGAAGATGATCGTCCGGTTAAACAAGGCTCTGCTGATGATGCAGCCTTCTTGATGAAGAATTCATCAAAGGTCATCATTGTTCCTGGTTACGGCATGGCGGTTGCTCAAGCTCAACACGCTCTTCGCGAAATGGCGGATAAACTGAAAGCGGAAGGTGTTGAAGTTAAATATGCTATTCATCCGGTTGCTGGACGTATGCCTGGTCATATGAATGTTCTTCTGGCTGAAGCAAATGTGCCTTATGATGAAGTTTTTGAATTGGAAGATATCAATTCTGAATTCTCACAGGCCGATGTTGCTTTTGTTATCGGAGCCAATGACGTTACCAACCCGGCTGCCAAGACAGATAAAACATCTGCCATCTATGGTATGCCGATCCTTGATGTTGAAAATGCTGGAACTGTGCTCTTCATCAAGCGCGGTATGGCGTCTGGTTACGCTGGCGTTCAGAACGAATTGTTCTTCCGCGACAACACCATGATGCTGTTCGCTGATGCGAAGAAGATGGTCGAGAACATCGTCAAAGCATTAGATTAATATTCGACCGGCCATTGTATGTCGGTTATCAGTTATAAAACGTGGGCGGACAGTAATGTTCGCCTATTTTTTTGTGCGCCGAATTTTTGGTAACGCAGGCGTGAACGCCCGTCTGTGGAAAGTCCCC
>JAFMHL010000009.1 GCA_017854535.1 Nitratireductor sp. | reverse complement strand
GAACATAACAACACGTCACACCCTTGGATGTGCATTCCGTCACAAGAGAGAAAAATCATTTATTATCAATATTTTAGGCGAGCATATTTTTCATATTGGAAAATTTTGAAGTTTTGATAGGGTGGGATATGGCAGCAGATCGACCAGTATTAAGCCTAAAATGGCTATTCTTCGGATTTAGGGGACGAATCGCCCGAAAATCTTTTGCTCTGGCCGTTTTATTACAGCTGACATTACTGACCTTGTTGGTTTACCAGGCGGTTCAAGCCGGAGATGATGAGGGTCGTCAGGTGCTGGTCGGCTTTGCTATCATGGCATTCGGGTTGTTTTTGGTCTGGAGCTTAGCCGCTTTGTCGATCAAACGTCTGCATGATCTCAATCATCCTGCCGCACTGATCGCTTTGCTTTTTGTTCCCATGATAAACTGGGCAATTTTTCTTTATCTAATGCTGAAACCCAGCTATCCCGACGCCAATGATCACGGTCCGCCGCCTTTTGGATGAGCAATATTCGGTTTTGATTGACCGATATAACGCATCGCAATAGGAAAGCGGTATGAAAAATTCAGATACACTCACACTTACCGCCGAGATCCTTCGTGATCTTATTCGCTGCCCTTCTGTAACGCCTGAAGAAGGCGGTGCGCTGACTTATTTACAAAAGCGCAGCGAAGCAATGGGCTTTAAAGCCGAGCGGATGATTTTCTCTGATGAGAATACACCAGACGTCGACAATCTATATACGCGCCTTGGCACGGATGGTCCCCATTTGATGTTTGCAGGCCATACGGATGTGGTGCCCGTTGGCAAAGAAAGTGACTGGGCGCTTGGTCCGTTTTCCGGCGACATCAAAGACGGCGTCATGTATGGGCGCGGAGCTGTCGATATGAAGGGCGGTATTGCCTGTTTTCTTGGGGCTGTCCAAACTTACCTGGAAAAACACGGCAAGCCTGAGGGTTCCATATCCTTTCTCATCACGGGTGATGAAGAAGGTCCGTCGATTAATGGCACAGATAAATTGCTCAAATGGGCAAAGGCCAAAGGCGAAGTTTGGGACGCATCCATCGTAGGTGAACCGTCCAACCCTAGCGCCATTGGCGATGTGATCAAGAACGGGCGGCGCGGATCGCTCTCAGGGCGGGTCACGGTCAAAGGTGTGCAAGGCCATTGCGCCTATCCGCATCTGTCGGACAATCCAGTGAACGGGATGGTGGATTTGTTGATTGCGTTATTGGCAACACCGTTCGATGAGGGAACCGATCAGTTCCAGCCGACCAATCTGGAAGTCACCTCTGTTGACGTGGGAAATCCTGCTACCAATGTTATTGCTGCATCTGCTTCGGCAGGGTTTAACATTCGGTTTAATGATCTTTGGGATGGCGATAGTGTTAAATCCGAAATCATCCGACGTTTTGACAAAGGCGCAAAGGCGGGTCTAATCCGCAAAGGCAAAAACAGCCCTGTTGAATATTCGATAGAATGGCTGGGACGGGTTAGCCCGGTTTTCCTCACCAAGGATGACAGATTGATCAATACGTTATCAACGGCAATCAATTCGGTTACTGGAAAAACGCCAGAACTCTCTACGGGAGGTGGTACATCCGATGCGCGGTTTATCAAAGACTATTGCCCCGTTGTTGAGTTTGGTCTTGTAGGCCAAACCATGCATCAGGTGGATGAACGAACAGAGCTTTCAGATCTTGATACGCTGACTGCAATCTATCTCAAATTTCTTGAGGAATATTTTTCAGCCTAAGCTAGTAGCTGATTGATATGCCAAGCCAGAGCCGAGTTGGAAGAAATAACCGGCTTGCCAATGCGTTTTGCCGCTTCGGCCAAAAGATCAACTGTGCGCAGATTAGTGCAAGAGGCAAAGACAGCATCGCATTGATCACCAGAGCCAATTTCTTCCATGGCATCAAGAATAGACTGTCTGGAAATGCGTGTAACTTTTGCTTCTTCCTTTTCGTAAAAAGAACCAAAGCTGGTGATTTCAAAACCATGCTCCTTGAAGTGATCTGCCATGGCCTGGCTGACATGGGGTTCGTAAGGCGTCAGAAGGCCAATGCGTTTTGCGCCAAGGGCAGTTAGATTGGCTTTAACAGCAAACAATGGATTGGTGACTTTCACGCCAGGCAAAACAGAATGAACAGCTTTGGCGACATTGGCCTCGCCGATAACGGTCGAGCCGGAGGTGCAGCAATAGGCAACCACACCAAGTTTTCCAGCAGGGGGAAATAGGCTGACTGCCCTTGGGATTTCCGTTTCCATTTTGGCTAGGGTTTCGGCGGTAACTTCATCACCGCTTGGAACGCGCGAATGAAACAATGATACGGCGCCAGATAACATTTGGCGAATTTCGTTTTCCAATACCTCATCAGTTTGCAGCAATACCAGCCCAACAGATTTTCCGGCCTTCACATATTCCTGTTCGCTATAAGTCAAATTTTTTATACCGCTCATGATGGGCGCTTTCCGATAACAGGCATTTTCTGCGATGCGCGTTTGGTCAAGAGTTGGAGGCCGTCAGCGCGAATAACGATATTTTCCTCATGCACCATCATCTTTCCTTCTGCAAAGGCAAAACCTGGCTCAAGGGTCAGCACCATGCCTTCTTGCAGCTTAGTTTCATCCCAAGCCGTATGGGAAGGAAACTCCGTCAGTTGCATCCCAAGGCCATGACCCAATCTGCCAACATCGCCCGACGATATGATCGCATGGGGAACCATGACCTCGTTCATGGCTTCAAAAAGATCAGCGCATGTATTTCCAGGTTTTGCTGCTGCAAGACCAGCCTCAGTCGCAGCATAGGTAACATCATAGGCCTGTTGTACTTTTTCATCGACAGGACCCACTGCAAAATTGCGGTCAAAATCGCAGAAATAGCCATCCCAGATGCAGCCAACATCCAAGATCAGCACATCGCCGTCCTGCAATTTTCTTGACGAGGGTGGCGAGATGATGTCGCCATAACCACCCCTACCAGCCCCGCCTACAAGGTAAGAAACTTCGTCTGCGCCCAAGGATAGGCATGCTATCTTGAAGGCTCTAAATACTTCGATCTCGCTCATGCCCTCGAAAATAATCTCCGGCACCAGATCAAACGCTGCCGATGCAATCTTGGCCGCGTGACCAATTTTCTCGATCTCTGCCTCTGATTTGACGGACCGAAGGCCCTGCACCAATTCTGAGGCATCTTCAAAACGGCTGCCTATCAGCTTTTCTTTCAGCACTTCAAAATCATTGATGGGCGCGCGCAAATGGGTTTCTCTGCCCATAAGCATTCCGATGACTGGCGAAAATCCCGCAATCTCTGTGATAGTCGCCGCAAGCAGAGAAACCCCGTCATCTTCAGGATGGGGCGATGACCAGGTGCGGATATCTTTGACCCAAGTGCGCCCCATACATTCAGCGCCAATGGAAGGAATGACCGCGACAGGTTCACCATCTACTGGAACCAAGAGATACCAAGGCCGCGTTGGACTTTGCCAAAACTGGGTCATGAAACCGGAAAAATATCGAATGTCAGGTTCGGTTGTCAGCAGTAAAACATCCAGACCAAGTTCAGCCATCAGTGCCTGAGCCTTTACCAACCGCAACTGGAATTCACTTATAGCAAATCCGCGCTTGGGTTCAGGCAATGGCTCAAGAGAATGCAGCATGCTTAGCCCTCGATGATAGAGCGATAAAGCTCTGGGTCAGTCGCGCCTTCACAGCCAAAAACCAAAACACGCGAATTTGAGTCTAGCGATAAAGCCTCCATCATTTTTGCATCTTTTGAAATCGCCAGTAACGTTATGATTCCAGGCACCGCGCATTCCCCTGCTTCAATATCTTTTGCAGCCATGATCCGCATGGCTGGTGCGACGGCATCATCAGGTAAAGTAGCAACGCCGGAGACGCCTCGCGAAAGAATCTCCCAAGCGATCAGAGATATCTCACCGCAAGAAAGTCCGGCCATGATGGTTTCTTCTTTGACCTCTACATGAGACGGTTTTTGCTGACGCATGCTTTCTATGATGCAGTCCGCATGCTCCGACTCGGTGACAATAAATCTTGGGCGCTTTTCGCCAAGCTCGGCCCAAAAGCTAGCGCAAATGGCAGCAGCTAGTCCGCCAACGCCAGCTTGTATAATCACATGGGTTGGTGGCTCACGCATTTCATCCAGAATCTCCCGGACCATTACCGTGTAGCCCGCCATAACATAGCGCGGCACATCCAGATACCCATCATAGGATGTGTCCGAAATTACCTGCCAATTGTTTTCAGCGGCGTCCTTTGCGGCCAAACGTACTGATTCATCATAATCGCCATCAATGCGAATAATCTCCGCCCCAAATGCTGCCATTGCATCTTCACGACCTTTGCTAACCTCGCGGTGAATATAGATACGGCAGCGGCATCCTGCCATTTGTGCGCCCCAGGCCACAGAACGTCCATGATTGCCATCTGTTGCCGTTGTCACCGTGATTTTGGCAGCTTCTTTTGCCAAAATTCCCGAGCGAATTTCCGCGATAGAAACGGCGCGGCCAAGTTGTTCCGTTAGTGTATCAGACAAATATTTTAAGACCGCATAGGCACCGCCCAGCGCCTTGAAACTACCCAAGCCAAACCGTGTGCTTTCATCTTTATAGACGACAGATGCCACCCCACCAGTTGATGCTACATCCGCAAGATCACGCAATTGCGTAGGTTCATAACCTTTCCAACTGGCGATTTCATTTTGTGCTGCCTTCATCATTCCATTTGGAAACAATTCTTGCAAAGCATCGGGATAAACCGCTCTTGTATGATCACCCAACCATTTTTCAGAAATAGAAGTCAGGCTTTTCAAATCCGTAAGTGCATTCATGGCAATCAGGTCTCTTTTGTTTTTCGATAATAAAGTGTTACAGAAAGTCCACCCTTCGGCCAGACAAAATACGACATTTCACAGCGGAAAGACTGAACATGGAACGAATAGATACGATTGAAAAATTGTTGGCGCTTTATGATGAACCAGGAGAAGCCTCTTTGGTGAAAGAAGTTGCCGAGATCATTCCGCATTATCGCAAATTTATTGAAGCATCTCCTTTCTGCTCCCTTGCAACGATTGGAGATGAACGCGATGGCGGCATGATGGATTGTTCGCCGCGAGGTGATCTTGCTGGTTTTGTGCGCGTACAAGATGGGCGGACTTTGTTGATGCCGGACAGAAAGGGAAATAATCGCGTTGATTCGCTGCGCAATATTGTCAACGATCCAAGAGTCGCCTTGTGTTTCATGATACCGGGTTCGCTCAACTGTCTGCGCGTGAATGGCGAGGCTTTCATTTCCGCTGACCCTGAACTTCTGGCAAGCTTTGCTGTCGAGAACAAACCACCGCGTTCTGTGATCGTCATAAAAACCCGCTCTGTTTATTTCCAATGCGGCCGAGCTCTGGTTCGCTCCAAGCTATGGGACGAAAACGCCAAAGTCGATTCAAAAAACCTGCCAAGTGCCGGCGACATTCTTGCTTATGTTTCGGACAATAAGGTGGGTGGTCCTGATTATGATAAAATCTGGAATGGTCGCGCGCTGGAGACTTTGTGGTGAATAGCGCCGCCTCTATTGATGTCAATGACGAGCAGCGTTCGTTTCTCGAAGCTTGTAAAATCGCCCTTGAAGATGGCAGTTTTAAGCGTGCGGTTTTCAGCTCTCGGGCAAAAGGCAATGACAAGTTCAAGGCAAGCTTTGACTTGATACTTGGCGAGAAGCGCAAGTTTATTCGTTATTCAACCAATCAGTCTAGCGTAGACGAAACCAACGAACTCGACGCGCATACCTTAAAAGAAAAAATGTCTAGTCCAGAAATATCGCCCTTTCGTGCGGCAACGCTCAATACGGGTTCCTTTGATTTGCACTACGCAGAAAATCGGAAAATGGTGCCACGTCTTTATAAGACCAAGGCCAGCATGAAAGATGTGGCTCAAACCCACAACAAGCAAAAAAATTATGCGTTGAGCGAAGATCGTCCCTTTCTCAAAGGATTGGGCGTATCAACTGATGGCGGTAAGGTTCATAAAAAGCACTACCCAAAATTTCGCCAAATCGCCAATTTTGTTGAGATTATTGATCGCGATATTGGCGCGTTTGTTCAATCTACCGACCGCCCTATTTCCATTCTCGACCTCGGTTGCGGCAAAGGATATCTGACCTTTGCCACCTATGACTATGTGGCCTCTCGCGCCAAGATGCAGCCAAAAGCCAGTGGTGTAGACATTAAAACCAATGTGATTGATTTGTGTAATACCTTGGCGCGCAAATTGAATTTCGATGGTCTAGTTTTTAAAAACGCACGCATCAAGCCAAACAAGCCTGAGCCTGTTGATATTCTCATCGCCCTTCATGCTTGCGACACGGCAACCGATGATGCGCTAGCGCTGGGTATTCGATCTGACATGGAATATTTTTTCTGCGCGCCTTGCTGCCAAGCGGAGATTGCACAACAGACCGAGACTTCAACAAAAGGCTTTGATCTTATCAATGCCTATCCGTTGATGAAGCGGCGGCAAGCTGACATCGTTACCGATACATGCAGAGCGCTATTACTGACAGCGCTTGGTTATGAAGTGAAGTTTTTGGAGTTCACACCGCTAGAGCATACAGCCAAAAATCTCATGCTTGTCGGTAAGAAAAGCGACACGGTAAATCGTCAAAAAGCCTATGAGGAATATTTGAAGCTGAAGTCAGACTATGGATTTACCAAACATTCTCTGGAAGAAAATCTCAAAGATTTGCTGGCTGAGCCCACACCCTAATAATCCACTTTCATGAAATATAGGCCGCAGGCAGGTGCAACTGTGCCGCAGGCTTTTCGATCCTTTGCGTCAAGAGCTGCCCGCAAATCTTCTTTGGTCCATTTACCTTCGCCGACCAATTTCAAGGAACCAGCGAGCGAGCGCACCTGATTGTGCAGGAAAGCTCTTGCCGATGTGAGGATTTCAATTTCCTGATCATTGACGCGGCGCACATCCAACTGATCCAGCGTGCGAATAGGGCTTTTTGCCTGACACTCTGTTGAGCGGAAAGTTGTGAAATCATGTAAGCCCAAAAGTAGCTTTGCAGCCTCATCCATCGCCGAAACGTCCAGCGGTTTTTTCACATGCCAAGCACGCAAAAGATCCACGGTAAGATTGGCAGGACGATTGATGATGCGATAGCGATAATGGCGTTTTTCAGCTGAAAATCGGGCGTCAAAATCTGGTTCAGCATGTTCAGCTTTAATGACAGATATTGGATGGTTTTTCAGCCGCAAGAGGCCATTGGTTGCCTCGGCAATTTTGAACAAGGGCCATTCGGCCTCAAGGTCAACATGGATTATTTGTCCTAATCCGTGAACGCCTGCATCGGTGCGTCCCGCAGCAAAAATGATTACAGGATGGCGGGTAAATTCTGCCATCGCGGTTTCAATTGCCCCTTGCACGGTAGGCAATCCGTCTTGGCGCTGCCAACCTTTATAGTTGGTGCCGTCATATTCTATCTGGAGTTTGTAGCGGGGCATTAACTTACTTTGTCGCCGCTTGCCACGCGATTGCCCCGCAAAAACTCGTCGGCATTTTGAGCGGATTTGCCTGCCCGTTGCAACCGAACCAAACGCACCGCGCCACTTCCGCAAGCTATGGTCAATTGGTCATCAAGCACCATTCCAGGCTCCCCTGATCCATCGGCCAATTCTGATTGTAGCAGTTTGACGCGATCCATTTTCTCCGGCGCATGAACAGCCAATTGCATTTCGCACCATGCGCCTGGAAAGGGCGAGAGGCCACGGATTTGATCATGGACCTGCTGAGCTGGCTGGCTCCAATCTATCCGAGCTTCAGCCTTGTCGATCTTGGCAGCATAGGTCACGCCCTGATCGCTTTGAGGTGTTGTTACCAATTGCCCGCGCTCCAAGGCACCCATGGCGCGGATCATCAAATCTGCGCAAGCCTGGCTCAATTGATCGTGCAACTGGTTGGCGGTCATGTTTTTGGTGATCGCAATCTTTTCCGCCATGGCAACGGGGCCCGTATCAAGCCCCTCTTCCATGCGCATGACCATGACGCCCGTTTCTTTGTCCCCAGCCATGATAGCCCGCTGAATAGGGGCTGCTCCACGCCAGCGCGGCAACAAAGACGCATGACCATTCCAACAGCCCTCGGGCACCGCATCTAAAATCGCTTTTGGCAGCAAAAGCCCATAGGCAACCACGACAGCAGCATCTGCATCATGCGCGGCAAACTCAGCCTGTTCAGCCTCGCCCTTCAAGGATGTTGGCGTAAAAACCGGTATACCGAACCGTTCTGCAGCTTCATGGACGGGTGATTTTTTCTCGCTCATTCCCCGTCCTGCAGGACGGGGCGGCTGGGAATAAACCGCGACTACTTCATGGCCATGGCCAATCAGGCTGGTTAAAACCGGAACGGAAAATTCCGGCGTTCCCATAAAGATGAGGCGAAGGGGCATGGCTTAAATCACCAGCGGTGAAGCTGGCCCTTTGCCGGATTGTTTGGCGATCTTGGTGAATTTTTTGACGACCATATTGCGCTTCAAGCTGGAGATATGATCGATGAATAATTTGCCATCGAGATGATCCAACTCGTGCTGAATACAGGTGGACATAATTCCGCTTACTTCAAGGCTTTGCTTTTTACCCTTGCGATCAAGAAATTCCACGGTGCATCCGGCGGGACGCTCTACATCGGCATAATAATCAGGGATCGACAGGCAACCTTCTTCATAAACCGATGGCTCATCGCTGAAGCGCACAATCTGCGGATTGATCATGGCTATTGGTCTTTTTGTAGATGGTTTGCGCGCAGGACGCTCAGGCGGGGTCTCGCCTTTTTCTTCGGCCGCCAACACAGCATCTTCCCAAGCCTCAAGCTCTGCTGCACGCTCTTCTTCATCTTTCGGGTC
Source organism: Nitratireductor sp. (assembly GCA_017854535.1). Lineage (GTDB taxonomy): Bacteria > Pseudomonadota > Alphaproteobacteria > Rhizobiales > Rhizobiaceae > Salaquimonas. The sequence continues at coordinate 75,113 of JAFMHL010000009.1, read as the reverse complement.
TCCGCAATCAATCACCAAAATACGGCGCGGCAAGGCGATCTGAATGCCCGCAAGGCCAATGCCCGGCGCGTCATACATAGTCTCGAACATATCATCGATCAGTGAATTGATGCGCCCATCGATGGCCTCGACGGGTTTAGAAACCTCGCGCAAAAGCGGATCTGGTAAATTGACGATTTCGAGTATGGACATAGGGGCTTCTTAATTCGCAGAGATGTTTTGTTTCAGCTTTGAAATATGGACTCAAACCGCCAAGGTCAACTGTGAAAGGGCGAAAGCCTGTATTCCTGTTTTGTTCTTTTTGGTCGCGAGGGCGAAGCGAATCTGTTAGAGAGCTTGTATGGAAAACACATTCGACATCTCCGGCCTGTTGGCCTCGCCCCTCTTTACCGTCAATGATCGGGTTTTCACGCTTGGCGAAATCAGCGCGGCGCTTATTGGCCTGCTGCTGTTTCTGCTGATCTTGTGGCTTGTACTGGCTTGGCGAAACGCCAAGCACCGCGCTGCCAATGATGCGGCAAATCTGGAGCGCGCCCGCGAGGCAGAGGCGCGCATGGCCGAGCTTGTTGCCAATCAAAATGAACTGACCGGCCGCCTTGCTGCCATGAATGAAAATCTTGCTGGTCGTCAGCAGGACCTTTCGCGCGCTGTCAATGAACGGCTTGAATCCATGACCGGACGTATCGGCCAATCGATCACCGATACGACCAAGAATACCCAAGAGAGCCTTGCCAAATTGCAAGAGCGCCTTGCGGTGATTGATACAGCGCAAACCAACATCACGGCGCTTTCTTCACAGGTTGTTGAGTTGCAGCATATTTTGAACAACAAGCAGACACGCGGGGCCTTTGGCGAAGCGCGCATGCAGGCGATTGTGCAGGACGGGCTGCCCATGGGCGCTTATGAATTTCAGCATACATTGTCATCGGGCGCGCGGCCGGACTGTGTGGTGTTCATGCCCAACGACACGCCTGCTCTCGTCGTCGATGCGAAGTTTCCGCTGGAAGCATGGAATGCAATCAGAGGGGCAGAGACACCCGAGAGACAGAAAATTGCCGAACAACAATTTCGCCGCGATGTGGAGACGCATTTGAAGGCAATATCAGACAAATACTTCATCACGGGTGAAACACAGGATACGGCCTTTATGTTTGTTCCCTCCGAGTCGATCTTCGCGGAAATTCATGAAAAGCATGAGGGGCTGGTGCAAAAGGCCCACCGCGCGCGGGTGGTGATCGTTTCGCCCTCCCTTTTGATGCTCTCCATTCAGGTGATCCAGTCTGTCTTGAAAGATACGCGCATGCGCGAACAGGCACACCTCATTCAGGGCGAGGTTATCCGCCTGATGGAAGATGTCTCTCGGCTGGATGATCGGGTGCGCAAACTATCGGGCCATTTCGGACAAGCGCAAAAAGACGTGGACCAGATTTTGGTGTCGTCAGACAAGGTCACCAAACGCGGCTCGCGGATCACGGATTTGGATTTTACCGAGACGAAACAGGTTGAAGAAAAGCGGCCGGGATTAAAGGTGGTGGAGTAGGTAGGGGGAATGAGCGGCTTAGAAGAGAGCTCAGGCTTTTAATAACATTATTGAAATACTTTGTTTCCGTCGCCAAGTTTTCGAACCACCGCCCATTTCTGAATTTCAAAATTTCAGAAAGTGCCTAAATTACCACAAAAAGTACAAATTTAGCTAAGGACGCGAACTCTTATTTGGTTAAACGGCAACCAGTTCGGCGATTTTAGCTGCGACTTCGGTCATAGTTTTTACGGCAGTGCTCAGACCAGCTCTGGATGCTAACAAGAGGCTGACCTGCTCAAGCTCTTCATATGTTGTTCCATGTACAACCGGAATAAGCCGCTCGCGTCGCAGTAACGCCGAAAGTTCTTTGTCCGCAACCCCTTCAGCAGGGAGCCTTTGTAACATCGCTGGAGTTACCAAAACGATACCGACGCGGGAGTTCACCAAACCCTTGTCAATCGCTCGCATAATTGGCACCCCTAATCCTAGGTCCTTCTCGCTGAACCAAACTCGAACACCTCTCGCTTCGAGTAAATCATGTAATTCTTTTGCTGAGCCTTGCCTGTCATCCCATGCGTGGCAAAGAAACACGTCAAAGATGATCAATCTCAAACCATTGCTATCAATGATTTATTTACGCAACTTATCATCATTGAATTCAAGAAAAAAAATCAAAAGTTCTGCCGATCAAGGCTTGAGTTCCATATAACGATGTTCCATATTAGTTACGTTCTCAATTTGGGTGTTTTCTCGTAAATTATGACCGTTTCCCCACTATTTCGATAGATTGAGTAAGTGTGTCGATAGGTTCACTTTGTCCGTATTATTAGTTTTCAACAACAAACTCATCCCCGTCCAAAAACCCTCTCATAAACTGAACCCGTTTCTGCCAAACGAAACACGGTCATGACAAAGGATCGCTGGGCAGGAGACGGTGTCACCCTCCAGGGCCTAACGTAATTCTATTAAATTGCGCGCCGATAAAAAAGATGCGCAAGTGCCCAAAGCACCAGAACTCAAAGTAGACATCCAAAGACGCCACATACCCCTCACCAAGCATCCCAACAAACACTATCGGAAAGGTTGAACAACGCCATGAATTCCAGCAATGTGGTTTTCACATTCCAGAATTTGAAAAATAGGGTTATGATAATGCGTAAATTATTTTTATTATTGGTATCTCACGGTGCGGTCCTATCCATAGGCTTTGCGCTTGGTATCTACTTCCTTCCAATCCTCACCGCACCCAAAACACCCGATGCGGCGGTTCTTGAACAACAAGCCGAAAACGCGTTGTTCACAGCTGAGTTAACCCGCGATTTAAGAGGTAGTGATTTTCTGCATTGGGGCGAAGGTAAAATAAGCATCACTTCAAATCAAATCGTACATGAGGGCGCGCTCGCACCTGGGCCAGACTACAAGCTCTATCTCGTCAATGAATTTGTAGAACACGAAGACGAGTTTCTTCCATTAAAAGACCAAGCCAAGTTAATCGGCGATATCAAAACATTTGATGGGTTCTTATTGGATTTACCGCAGGATGTGGACCTCACTCAATTTACGACAGTTTTGATTTGGTGTGAAACATTTGGCGAGTTTATTAGCTCGGCGAAATATCGCTAGATCAATACAAGTTTCAACTTTTTCTATGCAGATCAATCGAGAGAAAGCGTATGGTTAGACTACTACTGATTTTGATGATTATTCTTGGCTTCAACGCTTCCGTTTTTGCCCAGGACGTCCAATACGAGTTGGATATTGAGATCACATGGAGCAGCGATACCCATCCATTTGATTGGCCAGAGGGGGGTGGGCATATGTCCGGCGTTACCGCGATAACTCATAACGATAGATATGTGCTGTTTAAAGATGGCTACACAGCAACCAGCGGTTTGCGATTTGTTGCAGAGCGCGGGCGAGTCCGGGTTTTGCGATCGGAATTGGAAGAAGCTATTGATCGCGGGTGGGTTAAAAACATGATTGATGGTAGTGGAATTGACAAGGTTCCCGATCGCATCAGGGTAACTTTTCCAATCAGTGAAACGCACTCCAAATTTTCATTTTTGACCATGATTGCACCAAGTCCTGACTGGTTTATAGGTCTTTCAGCAGTTAACTTGCGTGATGATGCGGGCTGGCGCAAAGAAACGCGCTATCTGTTATGGGCTTGGGATGCGGGAACTAACAGCGGGACATCTTACACTTCGAAAAATGACCCCAACCAACCGGCAGAATCCATTCGTTTGTTGGCTACTCCGCATTTTCTGGATGAAGCCGGCTTAAAGAAAGTTGGCACAGCGACATTCAAGCTGATCCAATGAGCACCCATGCACCAAGCGAAACCCTGCCGTGTTATTAAATCCTCGACAAAAGTTCTTTTAGCGCCTAAAGCAAACCCAAGAGCTGACCAAGTGGTGGGTCGGCAATCGCAAACAGACCTAAAACGGCAATAAGTGTCTTTCAGGTAACTGCGAAAAACCTCTGAAAGAACACAATGACCGAACTTGAAAGCGTTGTTCCAGCGCTAGCCGAAGCGCTTGCTAAGCGTGGATATGAAAGCCTGACCCCTGTACAAAAAGCCGTTTTGGCGCCTGAACTTGCTGGCCGCGACGCGCTGGTATCTGCCCAGACTGGCTCTGGTAAAACCGTTGCCTTTGGCCTGACGATTGCCCCTGATCTTTTGCAAGGCAAGGATCGCTTTGGCCATTCGGACAAGCCATTGGCTTTGGCGATTGCGCCAACCCGTGAATTGGCCATGCAGGTCAAAAAAGAACTTGAATGGCTTTATGCTGGAACCGGCGCGAAAATCGCCTCTTGTGTTGGCGGTATGGATATTCGCTCGGAACGCCGCGCATTGTCCGATGGCGCCCATATTGTTGTGGGCACGCCGGGGCGCTTGTGCGATCACATCAAACGCAATTCATTGCAATTACAATGCCTTAAAGCTGTTATCCTTGATGAAGCAGATGAAATGCTTGATCTGGGGTTTCGCGAAGAACTTGAATTTATTCTTGAAACATCACCGGAAGATCGCCGGACATTGATGTTCTCGGCAACCGTGCCTCGCTCTATCGCTGCCCTTGCAAAACGCTATCAGCGCGATGCAATCCGCGTGACCACCGTTGCTGAAGAAAAGCAGCATATGGACATTGAATATCGCGCCATGCTGGTTTCCGGTAGTGACAAAGAAAACGCGATTATCAATATTTTGCGCTATTATGAAGCCAAGAACGCCCTCGTGTTTTGCGCGACCAGAGCGATGGTCAATCATATGACCGCTCGGTTCTCCAATCGCGGATTTTCCGTTGTAGCGCTTTCTGGCGAACTTTCACAAAACGAACGGACCCATGCTTTGCAGGCCATGCGCGATGGACGCGCACGTGTTTGTATCGCGACAGATGTTGCAGCACGCGGTATCGATTTACCGGGTCTGGAATTGGTGGTTCATGCCGAATTGCCGAAAACCAGCGAGACCTTGCTGCACCGCTCAGGCCGGACAGGGCGCGCGGGTAAAAAAGGCGTTTGCGCCATTATGGTTCCGCACTCCCAGCGTAAAAAGGCCGAGCGGCTTTTGAACAATGCCAATATTCGCCCTGAATGGGCAAGGCCACCAACGGCTGATGAAGTGCTTACACGTGATGATGAACGCATGATGGCATCGCCTGAACTTCGCGATGATATGGAGCCGCATGAACAAGAATTTGCTGCCAAACTTGTCGGCGAGTTTACGCCTGAGCAATTGGCTGTGGGTATTTTGCGTTTGTATCGCAAGGACCATTCAGCACCGGAAGATATTTCAAGCTTTGTTCCAGCTCAAGAAGATCGCGGTCCTGAACGCGGACCCAAGCGCCGTGGACCGAAGTCCAATGATAGTGGTGGTAATTTTGGTGAGCGCCCGCCACGCGGTGAACGCAAACCATTTGAGCGTAAAGAAGGTAAAGGCAAAGACCGTAACGACTTTACCGATGGCGTCTGGTTTTCACTCTCCGTTGGCCGCAAACACAGCGCTGAGCCGAAATGGCTGATCCCGATGCTTTGCCGCGCCGGAGATTTCACCAAGCAACAGATCGGCGCGATCAGAGTTCAGGATAACGAAACCCATGTGGAAATCGATCCTGCCCATGTAGTGAAATTCCAACAAGCCCTTGGCAAAAATGGCATTTTGGAAAAGAGCATTTCTGTTTCGCAATTGGTTGGGGAGCCTGCGCGCGACAGCAATCCGCTTCCGCCGCAAGAATATGAGAAAAAAGGCGACAGTTATCGTGACAAATCGGCCCCTTCAAAGCCTTATGGGCGTTCAGAAGAAAAATCAGAAAGCCGTTCTGATAACTGGCAAGACAAGAAGCCTCAGCGCGAACAACGCTCGACCATTGATGACATCTTGGGCGACTTCGACGAACCTGCTTTCGATGAAGCGCCGGCTGATGATGGCTTTATCGGCAATCGCCCGCGCAAGGAGTTTCGCAAAGGCGGATCAAACGAAGGTTCAGGCGAAAAAGCCGATGAAAAGGGCAACTACCCTCCCCGCAAGCCATCGGGCAAATCCAAGCCTCACAAGGGCAAGGAAAAAGGCAAGGGTAAACCCGGCTGGGCCAAAGCTGGGGGCAAGAAGAAACCTGCCTCCGGTGAAAAACCTGGCGGCCGATCTGGCGCTCCTTCCAAGTCGAAAAACGGAAGCCAACCTTTGAAGCGCTTAAAGCCTAAGAAGCCAGCTTCAAGGGACTGAAGTGGGATTAATGGCCGGGTCAACGATCAGCTGACCGTCTGACGGAACAGCGTGACAATTCACCCATTGCCGGTCATTCCAAAACTGCAATAATGGTGCCTAATATCTTTTTTTGACTTATGGAGTAGGTAATGAACGCATTGCACCCTGAAATCGACGCAGACGGATTGATGGAATTTTCCGTTGTATTCACTGATCGCTCTTTGAACTCAATGTCTAGTAAATTTCAAAAAGTCATGCGCGACATTTCCGACACTTTGAAAGAAGTTTATAACGGAGATGGCGTTGCCATTGTACCTGGCGGCGGGACATTTGCCATGGAAGCGGTCGCTCGCCAATTTGGTACCGGGAAAAATGTTATGATCATTCGCAATGGCTGGTTCAGCTATCGATGGACACAGATATTCGAGATGGGCGATATTTCCGCTAAAACCAGCGTTAAGATGGCTCAGCGTGCCATGGATAATATCGATGCTCCATTTCAGCCGATGCCGATTGATGAGCTGGTTGCAGCTATAAATAACGAAAAGCCTGATGTCGTTTTTGCCCCCCATGTCGAAACATCGGCTGGCGTCATTTTACCTGATGATTATCTCAAATCTATTGGTGACGCGGTTAACTCTTATGGCGGATTGTTTGTTTTAGATTGCATCGCCTCAGGCTGCATTTGGGTTGATATGAAGGCTTGTGGTGTTGATGTCTTGATTAGCGCTCCACAAAAAGGCTGGTCATCCTCTCCTGCTGCAGGCCTCGTAATTCTGGGCGAACGGGCAACTGAACACCTCCCTCAAACAACCAGCACCAGCTTTTCATGTGATTTGAAAAAATGGTTTGATATCATGAAAGCTTATGAGAACGGAGGGCATGCTTACCACGCAACAATGCCCACTGATGCCTTGGTTCGTTTTCGCGATATCATGTTTGAAACAAAGTCCTATGGCTTTGAGACCGTAAAGGCCCAGCAATGGGATTTGGGCAATAGGGCGCGCAAGCTTATCGAGGGGATGGGTTTTAAAAGTGTTGCCAGTGAAGGCTTCAAAGCACCAGGAGTTGTTGTGAGCTATACGCAAGACAGCGATATTCAGAACGGCAAAAAATTCTTGGCAGAAGGTATGCAAATTGCTGCTGGTGTTCCACTGCAAGTTAATGAGGGAGCAGACTTCAAAACCTTCCGTATTGGCCTTTTTGGTCTGGATAAACTTCAAAACATAGATGCGACTCTGGACCGCCTAAAGGGTGTCTTCAGTAAGGTCGCCTAGGAATATCTCAAAAATTGCTGCGGCTTTTGATGGCCGCAGTTAAAGTTCCCTCATCGAGATAGTCCAATTCACCGCCCACCGGAACGCCGTGGGCAAGGCGGGTGATCTTCACCTCGACGCCTTCCAATTGATCAGTGATATAGTGAGCAGTCGTCTGACCTTCGACTGTGGCATTGACCGCGATGATGATCTCTTTGACCTGATTTTCTTCATCGCTTATGCGGTTCACCAAAGAGGCGATGTTCAGATCATCCGGCCCGATGCCATCTAATGGCGACAGCGTTCCGCCTATCACATGATATTTGCAATTGATGGCAGCCGCACGCTCCAGCGCCCATAAATCTGCAACATCTTCAACGATGACCAGCATAGCCGGATCGCGGCGCGGATCAAGACAGATCACGCAAGGATCAGACGTATCAACATTACCGCAAGTAGTACAGATTTTCACTTTTTCTGCAGCTTCACGAGCAGCTAAAGCCAAAGGTTCCAGCAGCGTCTCTTTTTTCTTAATGAGATGAAGGGCAGCACGACGAGCAGAACGAGGACCCAAGCCAGGCAATCGGGCCAGAATCTGGATTAGTCTTTCAATTTCTGGACCCGTAACCGACTTTACCATAATAGCGAACCTAGAACGGTAATTTCATGCCAGGCGGAATTGGCAGTCCGGCGGTCAGTTCTTTGGTTTTTTCAGCCATGATGGTTTCAACTTTTGACTTGGCATCAGAATGGGCAGCAATAATCAAATCCTCGATCATTTCGCCTTCGCCATCGGTGATCAAAGACGGATCAATCGACACGCCTTTCAAATCGCCTTTGCCCGAAAGGGTAACCGTCACCATGCCGCCGCCTGAAGTGCCGGAGGCTTCGACCAAGGCCAAGCCTTCCTGCATCTCAGCCATTTTGGATTGCATTTCCTTGGCCTGCTTCATAATGCCGAGAATATCTTTCATGGATTTTCTTTCCGTATGTTTGAATTGGGCATCGCCCATTCAGGGTAACTGATTTGTATGGGAGATGGGATTATTTGAAGAAATCGTCAAGACCCTGATCAGGATCAATACCAATTGCTCCATCACTTTCGTCTTCAGGAACAGGCGGAAGCGCTTCAACCACTGCTTCCTTGATGCGAACATCCACAATTCGTGCGCCATCAAAAGCCTTCATTAAGGCAGCAACGGCTGGATGAGAGCGTGCCTTTTCCATCTGATTGTCTTTTTCAGCAGCATCGATTTCCTCGATGGTGGGAAGACCTTCTTTATCGGAAATGACAATGTTCCAACGGATACGGGTCCAGTTTTCCAATTGTTGCTTAACAGTTTGCAGTGCGTCGCGGGAAACAGTGCCTACCTGATTAAATTCGAAATATCCTGAACGAAATTCAACCAAACGCACATGACGTCGAAGATAGGTTTTGGTTTTGATATCGCGCTTGTCTTCGGCAAGAAAAATCAATTGCTCAAACCGATCAAGCACTATGGGTGGCTCGTCTGAGCTTTGAAGTTCAGGCTTGCGCTGAGCTACGACCGAAGCACTGTTGTCAGATGCCAGTTCCAATCGCCCTTTTTGAGCAATGTTTTCTGTTTTTTCAGGAGCAGAAAACGTCGCAGGGGCAAACGCTGTTGGAGCGGAAACCGGAGCGCTATGGGTAGTTGGACTATTGGTAGAAACCGCTGAGGCAGAGCCGTCGGAGGTTGCAGGTGATGTGTTGGTACTGCCCTGCCCCTGTTGAACTTGCCGAACCAACTCCTCATGGGATGGCAAATCAGCGGCATGGGTAAGACGAACCAAAACCATATCAGCTGCAGCCAAGGCGCGCTCTGATGAACGCACTTCTGCGAGGCCTTTTAAAAGAATTTGCCACGTACGGCCTAGAATGCGGATTGATAGTTTATCGGCAAATTCTTTGCCGCGTTTGCGCTCGCTTTCTGATAACGCACTGCCCTCACCCAACATAGCGCCCGGGCCATCGACTGTAGCATATTTCAATCGGGTAACGAAATGAATGAAATCCGCCAGATCGGTCAGCACTACATAGGGGTCGGCGCCTGTATCATATTGCTCTTTCATTTCGCTCAGCGCAGCAGCAATATTGCCGGACATGACATTTTCAAAAAGATCGATGACGCGGGCGCGATCAGCCAATCCCAGCATTGAACGGACATTTTCCGCTTCAACTTTGCCGGAAGAGTGAGCAATTGCCTGGTCAAACATGGAAAGCGCATCGCGAACAGAACCTTCTGAAGCGCGGGCAATAAGACCCAGGGCTTCATCATCAGCTTCAACTGTTTCCATACCCGCAATTTTCTGAAGATGCGTAACCATCATACCCGCATCAATGCGGCGCAGATCAAATCGCTGACAACGCGACAGAACCGTGATCGGCACTTTGCGGATTTCAGTTGTGGCGAAGATAAACTTCAAATGCGCGGGCGGCTCTTCCAGCGTTTTCAATAGGCCATTGAACGCATTGCGGGAAAGCATGTGCACTTCGTCGATGATATAGACTTTATAGCGCGCAAGCGCGGGGGCGTATTGCACCGATTCGATAATATCGCGGATATCGTCGATGCCTGTGTGAGAGGCCGCATCCATCTCGATGATGTCTACATGGCGACCTTCCATGATCGCCTTGCAATGCTCGCCCTCAGTTGAAAGATCGATTGTCGGTGAATTGATGTCGCCAAGCTTATAATTAAGGGCGCGGGCCAAAATACGAGCAGTTGTGGTCTTACCGACCCCGCGAACACCCGTCAGCATATAAGCTTGGGCAATGCGACCCGTTTTGAAAGCATTGGAAAAGGTGCGGACCATCGGCTCTTGACCGATAAGATCGTCAAAGTTTTGCGGGCGATATTTTCGCGCCAAAACCCGATATGCGTTGTTGTCTTGCATGCGTTCCCGATCCAACAGATGAAACCAAAGGCCACTATACAAGGTTTGGCGCTGGGATAAACCTTACCAAGGCGCTGGACACACAAAATTACCAATAAAACGGAGAAAGGTGGAAGGCTGGTATAGGTGACCCGAATTGGAATCTCGTTGTGGCTGCTTCCTTCCGGATCTGACCAGGTTGGCGAGTAACTCGTCCACCACCAACCTTCCGAGGAGACATATCGTATTTTGTGATCAAAAATGCAAGTCTTATGAAACAGAATCACCAAGGTTACTTTTATGATGAAATGGCTGTCTAAAACATGGACGTTAGACAAACGACTGGATCAAGACACCATTTTGATCAGCTCAGACGCGGCTTTCCAAATTCGTCTCATGAATGACAAAAGATGGCCTTGGATCATAGTTGTCCCTGTTATCCACGATCTTGTCGATATTGATGATTATCAAAAAGGCGGATTAAGCGCATTGGCAATTTTGCTCCATAACATTTCGGGAACCCTTAAAGACATGGGCCTTTGTACATCGACCAATGTGGGAACCTTGGGCAACGTGGTGCAACAAATGCATTGGCATGTGGTTGGGCGAAACGAAGGGGACCCTAATTGGCCAGCACCTATCTGGGGCTTTGAAAAAGCTATCCCCTATGGCAAGGGTGAGGCAGAAGCGTTTATTTCCAATTTCAAGAAAGCATATCGTGGCTCGTTTTTCTGATTCAATTTTCAATACACCTTTTCCTGAACCTTCCGCCCTTGTGGGCTTTTCACAAAACCGGCTGATCCGCGACGCTGAAAACCGCGACGAAGATACGCTTGGCAAAGCTGTCGAAGACCCATCTGCGCTTTTTTATATTTTTTCGAGGGGCACAGTGCTGATAAACAAGGGCGAAAATCCAGGCGCAGTGTTTGATTTGGAAACCGTCAAACAATTTGGCGGAGAATTAGCCAAGGCAGTTCTGCTCGGCGTCACAGAAGATGGCGCACCGCGTATTGCCGTTCCGGCCAAAATTGATGCGGAAACGCTGGGCGAACCGTGGAAACTTTATGACTATCGCTCTCTGCTTTATTCCAGCAGTGTCAGCGAAGACGATGTGGGCGCGATTGCCCAAGGCGGCAGCATTTTATATTGGCATGCCGTCAACAAACATTGCAGCAAATGCGGATCACCATCGGTTGCCCATATTGGCGGATATCGCCGTGACTGCCCAAGCTGCGATCACAAGATTTTTCCGCGCACGGATCCGGTGGTTATTATGCTGGCTGTCAAAGACAACAAATGTCTAATGGGGCGCAGTCCGCATTTTCCCGAAGGATGGTATTCAACTTTGGCTGGCTTTGTTGAGCCGGGCGAGACCATTGAAGATGCCGTGCGGCGCGAAACGTTTGAAGAAAGCGGCATCAAGATCAAACGCGTCAACTATTTTGCCAGCCAGCCATGGCCTTTCCCCCATTCGCTCATGATCGGCGTTCATTGTGAAGCGGTGTCTGAAGACATCACCTTTCAGGACAATGAGCTGGAAGACTGCCGCTGGTTTACCCGCGAGGACGTCAAACTAATGATCGCAGACCAGCACCCAAAGGGTTGGAAATGCCCACCGTCACGAGCCATTGCCCATAGCCTGATCAAAGCTTGGGTGGGGTGAACCGCCGATTGCGAAATATCTATAACGAACACGCAACCCAATTGACCTTTGCAGCAAATCACTTGATGATGTTTCCGAAACGTCAATAGTGAGTTGACAGTTTAGTGGGGCAACACTTTTTACTCTTTAGCAGGGGATGTGATGCAGCAATATTTTAGACTTACGGGCGTTGACAAAGAGATGATGGCGGAGCGCTATGCTGGCAAGCCGGAAGCATGTCGAAATGCCATTCATCTAACAAATTTATCACGGATATTTCTGGCAATTCTGATTTTCAAATGTGCGGTAATTTTGTTGTCCGGTAACTACATCATGGATGCCTGGGCCAAGCTTTTTACCATACCTTTGCTCTTCATCTGCATTTGCTCGTTAATGTATACGTGTTATCTTTTGGAGAGTGGGCGCAGCAGAGCGGGAAAACTGATGCTAACGTCAGTTATATCGATTGCTTGTGTCTTATCGGTTATTTTTTGTGGCGGGTTCATCAATTCACAATTTACGCCGATTTTGCTTTTCCCTATCATCCTAGCGTTTTGCATACTGGATACGGTGCGCTCTGCAATCATGATTAGTGCGGTTGTAATTATCCCACTGGGCGTGGACTTGATGGGGAAACAAGTGGGACTGACTTTGCCTGATTTCACATCGATAAATAATCCGATAATTACGCAGATCAATCTTATGGTTACATTGTTTGCCTGTGTATTTTTCTGCCTGTTCTATTTGAACCAGTCGCATAAATCCTCAAAAGACCAGGGCGGCGGAAAATCAACATCTTTATGAATGCTGGTTTTTCGGATAGAAATTTAGCTGCGAAGATCTGCAAGGATCTCCTTGGCTCGATCTGTTCTGACATCGTGCTCATCAGCTAATATCTTTGCAACACGGTCGATCTCTGCGCCTTCTGCGCCAGCAACAATCGCAATGTTTCGGGCATGCAAAGCCATATGGCCGCGCTGAATGCCCTCGGTCGCCAATGCGCGTAGGGCGGCCATGTTCTGCGCCAAGCCAACGGCTACGCAAATTTCCGCCAGTTCTTGGGCAGATTTCACATCCAGCAGTTTTAATGCCGCTTGGGCCGCTGGATGGGTCTTGGTAGCGCCACCGACAAGGCCCATGGCCATTGGCATTTCGAGAGTGCCAATGAGTTTTTCGTCAGTGATCTCCCATCGGCTCAAGGAACTGTAGCGCCCGTTACGCGCTGCATAAGCATGGGCGCCTGCTTCAATGGCGCGCCAGTCATTGCCTGTGGCAACCACAATCGGGTCTACCCCGTTCATAATGCCTTTGTTATGCGTTGCGGCCCGATAGGGATCAACAATCGCCAAAGCGCAGGCTTCCACAATGCCATTGGCAACACGCTCACCGGAAAACGCTTTTGTGTCCAGTACTTCAAATGGCAGCTCTACCCGCGCTCTTGCGATACGCCGATCTGCCAAATTGGAGAGAATCCGCAGGCGCGTTTCACCTCCAGCAATTTCTCCAGTCAGATTAGCAACGGCTTCAGCCATGGTGTTGACCGTATTTGCGCCCATGGCATCACGCACATCGACCAGCAGATGCATGACAACCATCGGGCCGATAGGCGTATCTTCAAAAACTTGAACTTCGATATCTTTGCAGCCGCCGCCAAGTCCAATCAGAATTTTATCGCGCTCATTGGCCAAGGCAATGATCTGATCACGGGCGCCCAGAATTCTGGACCGTGCGCCATGGGGATCGCTTACGCCCAGCACCTGCACTTGGGCGCGCATGACAGGGTCCATGCTGGAAGTTTGAAACCCGCCACAGGCACGAGCGATCTTGGCCATGTTGGAAGCAGCGGCCACCACAGAAGGTTCTTCAACAGCCATGGGAATGAGATAATCTTTGCCGTTTATCAGGAAGTTGGTAGCAACGCCCATTGGCAATTCAAACACGCCAATGACGTTTTCAATCATTCCATCGGCAATATGCAAAGGCAGCATGCCATCACCGCGCAGGGCGGCAGCAGCGGCCTGATCTATGCCACCTGCCAAAGCAATTTTTTCCAGGCGTTCTTTGGGCGACAGATTTCTCAAGCCCTCAAGGCGCGATGATTTTTCAGACCCATTTTCTGACATGAGGCACCTTTTCGAACGATAGTTATTTGGCGTTTGGTGGGTATTTTTAACGGCCTTTAACTTTTGGATATACGCCGAGAATCTTGAATTCTTTGCAGAAGAATTTCAATTCATCAAATGCATTTGTTACGGATACATCATTGGGATGACCTTCAATATCAGCGTAAAACTGTGTTGCTGTGAATGCGCCACCCAATTGATAGCTTTCCAGCTTCGTCATGTTCACTCCATTGGTAGCAAACCCGCCCATGGCTTTGTAAAGGGCGGCTGGAATATTGCGAACCTGAAACAGGAAAGAAGTCATCACCGGTCCCTCTTTCGGATCAGCAATCTCTGCTTTCTTAGACAAAATAACAAACCGCGTCGTGTTGTGATCTGCGTCCTGAACATTTTGCGCCAAGGTCTCAAGGCCATAAATCTCAGCGGCCAAAGCAGGCGCAAGGGCAGCCATAGAGCGGTCTTTCTGCTCAGAAACCAGTTTCGCCGATCCAGCCGTATCTCCGCCAATTTCAGCCTTCCAACCGTGCTTGCGGATGATCTTTCGACACTGACCAAGGCCGTGAATATGGCTATAAACCGATTTTATTTCTTCAATTTTAACGCCCGGCAAAACCATCAGATCGAACCGGATTGGCAGGAAATGTTCTGCAATTATATGGGTTTCATGTTGGGGCATCAAATGGTGGATATCAGCAACACGACCAGCCAAGGTATTTTCAATGGGGATCATGGCCAGATCAATCTCGCCACCATCCAGAGCATTGAACACATCTTCAAATGTGTCAAAAGGAACAGGCTCCATTGCAGGAAAAACCTCACGGCTGGCTATTTCAGAGTTTGCACCTTTGGCTCCCTGAAATCCGATTCTACCTTTGCGTATGCTATTCATTTGAAAATTCCTGATCAGTCTTACTATGTTTGGGCCAGAATTTGGCGCGCTTTTTCCAAGTCTTGCTGTGTATCTACGCCCAATGGGGCTGTGTCGACAATGGCGATATCAATCTGCATGCCATTTTCCAAAGCTCGCAATTGTTCAAGCTTTTCACGCAACTCCAAAGGCGATGGCGGCAAAGACACAAATTTTTCCAGTGCAGCGCGGCGGTAGGCGTAAAGACCAATATGATGGTAATGCGGGCCATCGCCAGACGGGGCCGTTGCTCGGGTAAAATAAAGTGCGCGTTGAAGGTTTTCGCCGATTGGCGTGCCAATTGCTTTTACCACATTTGAATTATCGCGCTCTTCCACATCGTTTATCAGCGTTGCAAGAGTGGCTATATCTGCATCTCCCGACATTAAAGGCGCAAGGCAGGCACTGATCATATCAGGCGAAATAGTGGGCAAATCGCCTTGAAGATTGACAATAAACTCAGCCTTCGCGTCCGGGTCGGCCAGTGTAACTCCCTCCCATATGCGGTCAGAGCCAGAAGGATGATCTTCACGGGTCATCACCGCTGTACTGCCATAGGCAGATACGGCATCGAAAATCGCTTTGTTATCGGTACAAACAATTGGCTTTCCGATATTGGCCTCCAAAGCTCGGTCTACAACATGCAATATCATGGGTTTTCCATTGATATCAGCCATTGGCTTACCCGGCAGGCGTGTTGAAGCCATTCTGGCAGGGATCAGGACAAGCGTGGATGGTGTTTGGGGCATAAAGACACTATGAATTTGCTATATTGGCGGGTTTTTACCTGTCGGTGTCAAAAAGTCTCAGTTGAAGAACCCATACAGGCGTTGCAACGGAGGCGCAAACACATTAGTGCTTTGCTGGATTTTATGAAACAGACCTTTGACAACTGAATATATTCGGGACTAAGGCTGTATGTTAGACCGGAACGAAAACGACCGGCAGAAATATTGAGGTTTTTGAACATGGATTCCTTTGAATTTAACAAAGTGGCTATGGCATTTCTTGGAGCGGTTTTCGCCATATTCTCCTTGTCCCTTTTGAGCGATAGCATTTTTCACTCTGACGTGCCTGAACAGGCTGGTTATGAAATTGCTGCTGCCGAAGGCTCAACTGGCGGCGACACCAGCGCTCCTGCTGGACCTGCTTACGAGCCTATCGAGGCTTTGCTGGCTAGTGCGGATTTGGCTGCTGGAGAGACAGTGTTCAAGAAATGCGCCTCTTGCCATACATGGGAAAAAGGTGGCGCTAACAAAGTTGGCCCTAACCTTTGGGACGTTGTTGGCGGCGTAATCGGTTCACATCACCCTGAATTTAAATACTCCGCTGCTATTAAAGCCTATGGTGAGAGCGGCAAGAGCTGGACTTATGAAGAGCTGAACGGCTTTTTCTTCAAGCCAAAAGACCATATCAAAGGTACAGCGATGGGTTTTGCCGGCCTGAAAAAAACAGAAGATCGCGTCAATCTCATTGGCTGGTTGCGCACGCATTCTGATACACCGGTTCCAATGCCGGGTTCATAGGAATTCGTTTCACGAGAGTTTCATAAGGCCGGGTCTTTGATCCGGCTTTTTTGTATCCATATCTAAGACCAGATAGTATCTTCGTGGCAATCAACGCCAAATGGAATTCTAAAGAGGGAGGCCTAAATGAGCGCCAACACAGATTTGGAAAATGGGATGGATAAATTTATGCGGTTTTCCCGCCGTGAATTCATCAAGACATCCCTTGGTGCAGGATTGGTATTTGGTACAGGCTTAGCCCCAACAATATCTTTGGCAAATAACCCGGTTTCGAAAAAACTTCACGGCCTGTCTTCTTTCGGAAACCTGAAATATCCAGAGAATTACACCCATTTTGAATATGCCTCATTGGATGCTCCCAAGGGCGGCGTTTTCGCATTTTCACCATCAAGTTGGGGCTTTAATCAAAATACGCAGACCTTTAACACCCTCAACTGCTTCATCTTAAAAGGCGAAGCGCCGCCACGTCTTGAAGGCATCTATGACACTCTCATGACAGGATCGCTTGATGAACCAGATGCGATCTATGGCGCTTTAGCCAAGACAGTGGAAATTTCAAAAGATCGCAACACCTACAGGTTTGAGTTACATCCTGAAGCGCGCTTCCATGATGGTTCGCCGCTAACGGCTCATGATGCAGCATTTTCCTATATGCTTTTGAAAGACAAAGGCCATCCTCAACTGGCGGCTGATCTCGTAAATCTTGTTGAAGCGGTTGCTGTAGAAGACAATATCTTGGAGCTTCGATTAAATGGCAAGCAGTCTGATCGAGCCATTCTGGTTCTGGCTACATTGGTTCCGATTTTCTCAAGAGCCTTTTACGAAAAACTCCCCTTTGAAGAGCATGTTTTGGAAACGCCTTTGGGTTCAGGCCCTTATAAAGTAGGCAAGGTTTCACCGGGGAATTATATCGAATATGACCGGGTAGAAGATTATTGGGCGAAGGATTTGCCTTTTGCCAAAGGCTTCAATCATTTCGATATCATTCGTATCGATTTCTTTCGCGAGCGACAGGCAGGATTTGAAGCGTTTAAAAAAGGTGCTGTAAGATGGCGGCAGGAGTTCACTTCAAAGACCTGGGCGACGGAATATAATTTCCCAGCAATTGAAGAGGGTAAAGTTGTTCAGCTTGAATTTCCACGTGAAAAACAGCCAAGCCTGCAGGGATGGGCTGTTAATACGCGCCGTGCAAAATTTACAGATCCAAGAACACGGCAAGCCATTGGTATGGTTTTTGATTTCGAGTGGACGAACAAAAATATATTTTATGACGCTTACAAACGAACCAATTCGATGTTCGAGCAATCTGACTTTGCCGCAGAAGGAATGCCAACTGCTGATGAGCTGGCTTTGCTTGAGCCCTTGCGCGAACAACTGCCCGGACGTGTTTTTGGTGAGGTCGCAAAACAATTTGTGAGCGATGGAAGCGGTAAAGATCGCAAGGCCTTTCGCGGTGCGCAAAAATTATTGATCGAAGCCGGATGGACGCGTCAAGACAATGTATATGTTGATGCAGATGGTAATCGCCTTGAAATCGAATTCCTTACCCGCGAGCAATCCTTTGATCGAATTTTGGGGCCATTTATTGAAAATCTGAAGACATTGGGAATACCGGCTACCATCCGCCTTGTGGACCCTTCCCAGTATCAGGCACGCCTTGAAGAGTTCGATTTTGACATCATTGGCATGGCCATGAGCTATGGAGCCACGCCCTCAAAGGAATCCATTCGCCAGCTATTCCATTCTGAAAGCGCCTCTAAAAATGGCTCCCGAAACTATCCTGGAACAGCGGTTCCAGCTCTCGACCAGTTAATTGACCAGATAAATGACGCAAATAACCGCGAAGAGCTGCAAACTGTGATGAAAGCTATAGACAGGGTCTTGCGCGCGCATCATTTCTGGATTCCAAATTGGTTTGCACCGAATCACCGCGTTGCAACATGGGATATGTTTGGGTGGAAAGACCCAAAGCCTGATTATGGCTTTCCTGTTGAATACCTGTGGTGGCTCGATCCTGTGAAGGCCGCGGCCATTAAAACCTGATTTCGCTCCACTTAACGGTGATTGTGCGAAGAACCTAACCGGGGATAGAAGAACGAATGGGAGCCTATATCCTCAGGCGTTTGTTACTGATGATTCCAACCATTGTTGGCATCATGACAATTACGTTCATCGTCATTCAATTTGCCCCGGGTGGACCTGTTGAACAGGTCGTTGCTCAGCTTAGCGGACAAGGCGGGTCGGCCACTGATCGCCTTTCGGGCGGCGGCAATGATTTTGCCCAAGGCTCACAGGTTGATGCGGGCGGCGATGGCGGTTCAAAATATCGGGGCTCTGCCGGCCTTGACCCAGAATTCATTGAAAAACTGGAAGCGCAGTTCGGCTTTGATAAACCTCCGCTTGAACGCTATTTTCTCATGTTATGGAATTATGCGCGGTTCGATTTTGGTGAAAGCTATTTTCGCAAGATTGATGTCATTGAACTGATCAAAGAAAAGCTCCCTGTTTCCATATCTCTGGGCCTTTGGATCACGCTTATTTCTTATGTGATTTCAATCCCACTGGGCATTAAGAAAGCGGTGAGCGATGGTGGCAGGTTTGATGTTTGGACCAGTGGCGTAATCATTGTTGCCTATGCTATTCCGGGCTTTCTTGTCGGTGTTATGCTGCTCGTCTTTTTTGCAGGCGGATCCTATTACGACTGGTTTCCTCTGCGAGGATTGACCTCAGAGAATTTCGACGAATTATCGCTGCTGGGTAAAATAGGTGACTATTTTTGGCATCTGACGCTTCCGTTGATATCATTGGTTCTTGCTGCATTTGCCACAACCACGCTTTTGACAAAAAACTCGTTTTTGGATGAAATCCGCAAACAATATGTTCAAACGGCGCGGGCCAAAGGCCTAACCGAAAATCAAGTTTTGTATGGTCACGTATTCCGTAATGCCATGCTGATTGTGATCGCCGGATTTCCCGGGGCGTTTATTACAGCCTTTTTCTCTGGTTCGCTGTTAATTGAAACTATCTTCTCTTTGGATGGTCTTGGGTTTTTGGGATATACCTCCATCATTCAGCGAGACTATCCTGTTGTCTTTGCCACCTTGTTTATCTTCTCCCTGATGGGACTTGTGGTCAGTCTGCTTTCAGATCTGCTTTATACTTTGATCGATCCTCGTATCGACTTTGAATCGAGGAAGGTGTGATGGCAACTGCAACCGCTTCTTCGCAGCCCATTGGCACCAAGCGCTTTGCCTTGTCACCGCTAAACCAGCGGCGCTGGCAAAGCTTTAAAGCCAACAAACGCGGCTACTGGTCGCTTTGGATGTTTCTTTTGCTGTTCATCTTGTCGATGTTTGCCGAGTTTCTTGCCAATGACCGACCCATTCTTGTCTCCTTCAAAGGTTCGCTTTACATGCCAATCTTTCAGAATTTTCCTGAGGAAAAATGGTTGGGTGAAGAAGGGTTTTTGCCGACCACTGACTACAAAATCATTGAAGTACAAGAAGCCTTGGCGGAAAATGGTTGGGCCCTATGGCCACCGATCCGCTACACATTTTCTTCGGTGAACAATGATGTGCCCGAACCTGCACCTTCAAAGCCCACTTGGCTCTATGACAGTCCTGATCGCTGCCAAGGCTATGTGGATGGACTGGATGATATCAGTTGCACTTTGGGAAACTGGAACTGGCTTGGCACGGATGATCAGGCACGCGATGTCTTAGCCCGTTCCATTTATGGATTTCGGATTTCAGTGTTGTTCGGCCTTATCCTAACCTTGTTTTCGGCGGTAATTGGCGTTACGGCTGGAGCAATCCAAGGTTATTTCGGTGGCTGGACAGATCTGCTGTTCCAACGCTTTATTGAGATTTGGTCATCGCTGCCGGTTCTTTACATCCTCTTGATCATTGCTGCGATCTTGCCCCCGGGCTTTTGGATTTTACTTTCCATCATGTTGATGTTCTCATGGGTTGGGTTTGTTGGTGTTGTGCGGGCAGAGTTTTTACGGGCGCGTAATTTTGAATATGTGAATGCAGCGCGGGCTCTTGGTGTAGGTAACAGGACGATAATCTTTAAACATCTATTGCCAAATGCCATGGTGGCAACCCTCACCTTCCTTCCTTTCATTTTAAACGGCTCTATCGCCACGCTTACCTCTCTTGACTTTCTTGGTCTTGGCCTTCCTCCTGGTTCTGCATCGCTTGGTGAATTACTGCGCCAAGGCAAAGAAAATTTGCAGGCACCTTGGTTGGGCATAACCGTGTTTATTGTGGTCTCATTGATGCTGTCTTTGCTCATCTTTATCGGAGAAGCTGTGCGCGATGCGTTCGATCCTAGAAAGACGTTTGCATGAGCCAACAACCACTCCTTTCGGTCAAAAACTTATCGATTGCATTTTCTCAAGGGGGTAAGACCACCACAGCAGTCGACAAGATCAGCTTTGATATTATGCCAGGAGAAACGCTGGCATTGGTTGGGGAGTCCGGTTCTGGGAAATCTGTTTCGGCACTTTCGGTTTTGAAATTGTTACCCTATCCGGCCGCATCGCATCCAAGCGGTGAAATCCTGTTTGAAGGCGAAGATTTATTGAAAGCAAGCGAACCTGAGTTAAGAGCGGTTCGCGGCAATGCCATTACGATGATCTTTCAAGAGCCGATGACATCGCTCAATCCGTTGCACACGATTGAGCAACAGATTGTTGAAATCCTTCGTTTGCATAAAGGCATGAATGCGGCACAAGCATCTAGACGGGTCTTGGAGTTGTTGCATCAGGTGGGTATCCAGCAACCGGAGAAACGCCTCAATGCCTATCCCCATCAACTGTCCGGAGGCCAGCGCCAGCGCGTGATGATTGCCATGGCTTTGGCAAATGAACCAAAGCTATTAATAGCTGATGAGCCAACCACGGCGCTTGATGTGACGGTGCAAGCGCAAATACTAAAACTTTTAAAAGAACTCCAGTTAAGCCATGGCCTCGCCATGCTGTTCATCACCCACGATTTGGGCATTGTGCGTAAAATAGCGGATCGCACTTGCGTGATGCAGCACGGAAACATTGTTGAACACGGAAAAACATCTGAGATTTTTGCCAATCCTCAACACAGTTACACCCAGCATTTGCTATCGGCTGAGCCAAAAGGCACACCGCCAAAGGCTGATCTCAATGCACCAATGGTCATGCAGGCTGAAAACATAAAGGTCTGGTTTCCGATCAAAAAAGGCTTTATGCGCAAGACTGTAGATCACGTCAAAGCGGTTGATGGCATTGACCTCGTGTTACGCGAAGGACAGACGCTTGGCGTGGTTGGCGAATCTGGATCGGGGAAAACTACCCTTGGTATGGCGCTCACGAAACTCATTCCAAGTGAAGGCAAAATCGTCTTTCTTGGTGATGCCATCCATGAAAAAACTTTTCGGGAAATGCGCGGCTATCGCGACCGAATGCAAGTTGTGTTTCAAGATCCCTATGGCTCGCTAAGCCCACGCATGAGCGTTGCTGAAATTGTTGCCGAGGGATTAAAAATACACGAGCCATCTCTAACAGCCCAACAACGCGATGCCCGCGTCTGTCAGGCATTGTCCGAGACGGGCCTTGATGCAGAAACCCGCCATCGTTACCCCCATGAATTTTCCGGCGGGCAGCGCCAGCGTATTGCTATAGCGCGCGCTGTTGTTCTGGAGCCTAAGTTTATCATGCTGGACGAGCCTACCTCTGCGCTTGATATGAGTGTCCAAGCGCAGGTTGTCGATCTATTGCGTGATCTGCAAAAGCGACGCGGCCTCGCCTATATGTTTATCAGTCACGACCTGAAAGTCGTTCGTGCGCTTGCCAATGAAGTGATTGTCATGCGCGGCGGTAAAGTGGTGGAACAGGGTACTGCAGACCAGATTTTCACAGCTCCAAAGACAGACTACACCAAAGCTTTGATGGCGGCAGCATTTGATATCGAAACCGCACCTGTTGGCGTAATAGATCAATAGAGGGCTGGATGGCTGAACAAAAATCACCCTTACTCTTGGCTGTGCAGTTTGCAGGAGAGCGGAAATCCGACTCCTTTTCAGAAGCATTTACCGACCGGGACGTCATCAATCTGAACGATGGCACGCATCATCCTGAAATATTTCATGGTGTTAAATATGCAATTGTATGGAAGCCCGATGCCAAACTCTTTGCGCGGCTTCCCGATCTTGAAATTATCTTTTCAGCCGGTGCCGGTGTCGATCATATTTTGCAATCAAAAGATGTTCCGGACCTTCCCATCGTGCGGTTCGTAGATCCGACGCTTACAACCCGAATGAGTGAATGGGTCTGTCTGCAATGCCTTTCTCATCTGCGTCAGACAAAACAATATGATGCCAGTCAATCGAAGC
Organism: Nitratireductor sp.; assembly: GCA_017854535.1. Taxonomy (GTDB): domain Bacteria; phylum Pseudomonadota; class Alphaproteobacteria; order Rhizobiales; family Rhizobiaceae; genus Salaquimonas. The sequence goes on along the minus strand of JAFMHL010000009.1, from coordinate 52,165 downwards.
AGAATTGGAACGAGCGCCCACAACCCGAAGCAAAAGAGATAACCGTGGGAGTTATGGGGCTGGGTATTCTTGGCCAGGATGCTGCAAGAAAACTCAAGATGCTTGGATTCACCGTTATCGGCTGGAGCCGAACCAAGAAACAGATCGACGGTGTCGAGTGTTTTGATCAAAGCGAGATCGACACGTTTTTAGCGCACTGTCATTTTGTGGTCGGTCTGTTGCCTTTGACCCCTGATACAAAAGGCTTTTACAATCGGCCGCTTTTCTTAAAACTGAAATCTCATCCAGAAATTGCAACACCCATATTCATCAATGGCGGGCGGGGCGGAAGCCAAGTGGAAACCGATATCATTTCTTGTCTTGAAGATGGAATACTAGGAGGTGTTTCTCTAGATGTTTTTGAGCAGGAACCATTGTCGCTGGATAGTCCGTTGTGGAGCCATCCTGCGGCTATCATAACACCTCATGTAGCGGCAAGCTCGGATGCCACTGCCATAAGCCATCATGTGAACAGGCAAATTCAGCGCTATGAGGCAGGGGAGCCTCTTGAGCATTTGGTAGATAGACAAATAGGATATTAGGTCTGTGTCGCTTTAGAGCCTTTTGACGCCTATCGGCGTTTCATAAAGATAGGCGATGCGCTCAATCGCTTGTTTGGCAGGCTCACTGGTCACATCCATCGTATATCCATTTGCATGGATCAAATGCGCCTCGCCATCAATGCTGCCTTGGGCAATGGCCACATGGCCGCGCCAAAATACCAGATCACCCCTTTGAAGCATCTCCCAATTATCTTCAATATCCACTGGCACACCCAGAGTTGCTGCTTGCATGTCTGTATCCCGCATAACCATTCGACCGCATAGGCGCATCGACAACTGCACCAAGCCTGAACAATCTATTCCAAAGCCTGTAGCCCCGCCCCAAAGATAAGGGGTGTAAATGAGTTTTTCTGCGACTGATACATAGTCGGTTTGAATTTCAGCCAGTGGAACAACATGGCGCGCTATAATGGCCTCACCTGAATCAAGGATATAATAGTCAGTCCCGCGTGTTTGGGCTGTATCTGTGACGGTAATTGAAGACCCCATTGAGTATTCGCCAGAACGTGGCGATTTCATCTCGGGACCTGGATAAAGAAAGCTACGGGGAGCAAACACCCTGTGAGTTGGCATAGATGCCGCAGTCGAAAGTGCCGACGTTAATACCCAACCGACATAACCTGGGGCATCAACATTCCCCGATAGGTCGAAGCTTGCATGCACTTTTGCCCACTCATTTTTTCTCTCCAGAACGCTCACACGATCACCGAAAAGCAATTGTGTATCGAGACCGCTGTCAAGCGAAGGGGCCGACTTCAGGTCTGCAAATGAGGCGTTTATGCGCGCAGCTGAAGCCACACTTTTTTCGTGGTGAGTAACGGATAGACGTCTGTCCAATTGTTTTATTTCGGGCCAAATATTTTTCATGATCGCTGCTCCACGTCGTTTTGTATGTGGTTCAGAATTAAGTCAGATAGTTTTTCAAGATAGACGGTTCCTGCAACCGTCCGCTGAATCAGAACATTTCGGCGATCTCTTTCATCGCGACGACGAGACACAAAGCCCAAGGTTCCCATGGTATCAAGAGCACGGGTAATGACTGGCTTGGTTACAGCCAGTTTCTCTGCAAGACCACGTACTGTGTGAGGCGGGGTCTCCATATATATGGTCAGCAAGATCGACATCTGGCGTAGTGTCAGATCAGGCTGGTCATCCAATACCTGATCAAGACAGACTTGCTGCCATATTTTCAAAGCATCGGCTGGTCGCATGGTTGAAGCCATCCGGTCTTGGTCCCGTCTCAGACGTCGTTTCGTATCTGAGCATATCCTATATTTAATTAAGAACTGATCAAGACCTAGGTTGAAATCGCGTTTCCGCTACCTATCGCGTTACTTGCCGTATCGTTGTTGCAGAACTGAAAATAGCGCTCTAATACCCTGCGCCTCGCCTCCAACCGATGCCCATGGCTTGGCAGATGGCACCCATCCAAAGACATCAAGATGCACCCAGCTTGTTTTCGGGTTTACAAACTTTTTGAGAAAAAGCGCAGCTGTTATTGAACCTGCAAAACCGCCGCTTGTAATATGATTGGCGTCAGCAATGGTGGATGACAACATGGATTCATAGGGTTGCCAAAGTGGCATTCTCCAAAGTGGATCACGTTTGTCGACAGAAGCCTTTAAAATCTGCGAAGCTAGCGCATCGTCATCACTGTAAAAAGGCGGCAGATCAGGGCCAAGAGCAACACGGGCAGCACCTGTAAGAGTGGCCATATCAATCATGACATCCGGGTTTTCTTCGTCCCCATAGGCAAGCGCATCGCCCAAGACTAAGCGACCTTCCGCATCGGTGTTGCCAATTTCAACGGAAATCCCTTTTCTACTGGCCAGAACATCTCCGGGTCTGAAAGCATTCCCCGAAATAGAATTTTCCACCGCAGGGATCAGCAAACGCAACCGAACCGGCAGTTTTGCCGCCATGATCATCAATGCAAGACCAAGCACATTGGCCGCGCCGCCCATATCTTTTTTCATCAAAGTCATGGAGTTGCCAGGCTTAATGTTCAGGCCCCCTGTATCAAAGCAAACTCCTTTGCCCACCAAGGTTACTATTGGATCGCTGGACTTTCCCCATTTCATATCAAGCAATCGCGGCGCGTCAGAACTGGCGCGGCCAACAGCATGGATCATCGGGAAATTCTTTTTCAAAAGATCATTCCCTTTTATCACCGTTACTTCAGCCTTGAACCGACTTGCAAGTTGGCGGAATGCTTTTTCAAGATGCTCTGGTCCCATATCATTGGTAGGCGTATTGATGAGATCGCGCACTAGATAAGCTGCTTCAATATCAGCTGACAATTGATCGACATCCACATCTTTTGGAAGACTAAACCGGACGTCTGACTTCTTGGAGGCTTTATATTTTGTGAATTCATAGGAACCGAGGGCCAGTCCTAAAGCAGTCAACTGCGGCTCATTCAGTTCAGAAGCAATATTGTAATTACCTTTTGGCAAATTTCGGGTAATTTTCCCAATATCCAGTGGATTTGCATTCTTGTTAAAGCCGAAAAGAACTTTCCCAATACCTCCTTTAACATCGGGAACCAGGCATATACTCAAATGTTTGCCTTCAAATCCGGTTGTTTTCGCCCATTTTAGATCGACTGGCAGAAACTCATTTTTGTTCGACAGCATAGCTTTTGAAACCAGAAAAATAGGAATTGCGTTAGCTGTTTTCTTAACAAATGGGTTGGGCAGTTTAGACATTGGCGAACCTTAATAAAGTTTGAAAGGAAAATTAACGTTCCATTAGGGTTAACAGATTATTGCTGGATGAACGAGCCCGTCAGGGCGTAACACGATTCGGGATGTCTTAGCATGGTTTTCAATTCTACTCGAAAGTCGATAATTATCGTTTCTTTGGCGGCGGTTATGGTCCTTAGCGGATGTGCTACCGACCGAACAAAAACCGGAAGCATAAATCGCGGCGGCCAGTCTATTGATCAGATGAATGCAACCGAACTAAATGGCGCTATTGCCAGACTTACGAAACAATATGAACGTCGTCCAAAGGACAGAAATATTGGCCTAACCTATGCATCTGCTTTGCGTAGTGCGGGCCGCGATGATCAAGCTTTGGCTGTAATGCAGCAAATGGTCATATATCATCCAGAAGACAATGATGTTTTGGCCGCATATGGCAAGGCGCTGGCTTCAAGTGGCGATCTGATGAAGGCATTGGAAGTAATTGGTCGGGCCCAACGCCCAGACAATCCCGACTGGAAACTATTGTCCGCTCAAGGCGCTGTTCTTGACCAATTGGACAGAGCACAGGAAGCTCGCGAATATTACAACAAGGCGCTTTCTTTAGTTCCGGGCGAACCATCAATTCTCTCAAATTTGGGCATGAGTTATTTGCTTACGAATGAATTGGCGCAATCAGAAAATTATCTTCGTCAGGCCATAAAGCGTCCCGGAGCAGACAGCCGCGTCAGGCAAAACCTAGCCTTGGTTGTTGGATTACAAGGACGTTTTGAGGAAGCTAAAAAAATAGCAGCAGGCGAATTAAGCAGCGCAGACGCTCAAGCGAATGTTACATATCTACGCCAGATGCTTTCCCAGCAAAATGCCTGGAACCAATTGAAGAATGAAGACAAGAATACAAACTGAGCTTTCTCCAATCAGTTACTAGACTTTGGATTGGGCGAATTATTCCGCCCTTTTTATTGCGCCAAAATAACGATTATTGCTTGAAGAACGCAGGTGAACTGCTTCGACATTCTTATCTTTCATCAGATCCTTGGCATATTGCTCAATAGAACTGGTTGCGATCACTTTGCCTGTGCCACCTATAATCCGTTCTGCTGCATCATAACCTCGAAGAATGAAATCGGGCCTGGTGATTACTGTTTCCGGCAATCCGGTAGCCGCGTCAAAAGGTTCGCAATCATCTGCACATAAAAATATAGGCCCCGATTCCGCATAGGGCTGAAGCTTGGTGAATGGCCTGTGGGACAAAACCAGCATGGGTTTTCCTGCTTTAATATCCCGCTGACAATGACGGCAAGGATTGCCATCGCCGTCTGATATGGTTTGCTCGGGCGCTTGGCCATTGGCATCCAACCCGCCGTTTCTGAGCTGTTGCACCTTGGTTGAATCCATTGCAATAAATTTCAATTTCATTTCTGCTCCCATCCTCAGCATCACAACGCTGAAATATCCAACATGATTTATTTCACGACTATTTCAGGGCAACAAAAAATCCGCCACCCGATTCTTGCCGGATGGCGGATTAAGAAAATTTATTCGTTTTAGCTGTTAGTTCATTTCCGAAATTCGGATACCAGCTGGGCCCATGATCACTGCGAAAAGAACCGGCAAGAAAAACACGATCATCGGAACGGTCAGTTTTGGTGGCAAAGCGGCAGCCTTTTTCTCAGCTTCAGACATACGCATATCTCTATTTTCTTGAGCCAAAACACGCAGTGCAGTACCCAACGGCGTACCGTAACGCTCGGCCTGAATAAGTGCCATCGTCACAGACTTCACTCCATCAAGGCCCGTTCTGGAGGCAAGGTTTTCATAAGCTTGACGACGCTCTTGCAAGTAAGAAAGTTCGGCATTTGTAAGCACAAGTTCTTCAGCCAGCGGAACGGATGTTGTTCCAATCTCGACCGCCACTTTTCTAAAGGCAGCTTCCATGGACATGCCGGATTCAACACAGATCAGCATTAGATCGAGCGCATCTGGCCAAGCGCGGCGAATGGACAACTGGCGCTTGCCAACCTGGTTTTTCACAAACACGTTTGGCAAATAAAAGCCGATGTAAGCGATAACCATTACGATCAGCAGCTTCATCATGAACGGACGATCGGTCGTTGAAATCAAGAACATATAAACAGAGCCAAGGAACAATAAGATCAATGGCAATACAAGTCTGAAAAACAAGAAGACATAGACATGCGACTGCTTACGATATCCAGCCATTTTCAGGTTGTCGAAAGTCGATTGGTCAGCAAGCGCTTTTTTCAAATCCAGTTTCTCAACCAGATCTTTCATCATGCCGGAGTCTTTGTGTTTTAACGTACCACGCTTCTTTTCGGCAGCTAGGCGCTCGCGTTCGCGTTGGCGAATTTTCTCGCGCTCAATAACCGTCGATTTCATGCGGCTCGCCAACTCATCCTGTTGGAAGATCGGCATTGCTATCGTTAAAACCGTTGCAAAGACTGCCAATGCGGCAAGAATTGCCAACAGTGCCTGCGGTTCTAAAACTATTGCTAAAATATCACCCAATGGAATTGCTCCGCCTAAAAATCAAAGTTGATCATTTTCTTCATCACCAAAATGCCCATGGACATCCAAATCAGTGAACCACCGATAACCATGTGGCCTGTTGGATGCGTGAAGAGCAAAGTGATGTAGTCAGGTGTCGTAAGGTATACGAGACCCGTAACGCAAAATGGCAAGGAGCCGATAATACCTGCTGATGCTTTCGCCTCGGCGGACATAGCCTTGATCTTCTCATCCAACTTCTTGCGGTCACGCAAAACATTGGCGAGGTTGCCCAGTGCTTCAGACAAGTTACCACCGGCGCTTTGCTGAATAGCAATAACGATGCCGAAGAAATTGGCCTCAGAAAGGGGAATGTTTTCGAATAGCTTCGCAATCGCGTCGCCCATGGTCATACCCATTTTTTGCGATTCAACAATCTTGCGAAACTCTGGACCGACTGGATCTTTCGATTCACGGGCGATAATTGCCAGGCAGTCATTAAGAGGAAGACCGGCCTTTACACCACGCACAATGACGTCCACGGCGTTCGGGAATTCTTTCATAAAGGCCTTAAAGCGTTTTTTTCTTTTGTAAGAAACAAACCAGCGGGGTAGCCCGAACCCTCCAACAAATAGAGCGCCACCGATGACATAAATATTAAAGCCAGCGGCGAAAGCGCCGATGGACAATGCAAGACCAAAAAGAATACTGAATATGAAAAACTGCTGTACAGTTATCGTCATGCCGGCTTGAACCAGCATTTTCTTTAGAGTGAGCTTCTTTTTATGTTTGGATTTGGTTTGATCTTCAAGATCCTTCAATGAATCTTGCACTGTTTTGCGGCGCTTTGCAGCTTCCTGCAAGCGTTGGGCGGCGTTGTTTTGCTGACTTTTATCGCGCTGTTTGATGCTCGACAAACGCTCTGCTTGTCGTGCGTCATTGGAGATGGTGTTAAACATCAATGCATAAATGATACCGCCAAAGCCAAGTGCGGCCAAAACCATAAAAGCAATTACTGTTGTATCAATGCCAAACATTTGGATTAAATCTCTCCGCTTTCAGTATCTTGGGCAGAATCTAGGGCAGCTGCTAGACGATTTTCCTCGTTGTAATAACGCGCTCTATCCCAGAAATGAGGGCGGCCAATACCCGTAGACACATGCCGACCAATGATCTTGCCATTCGCATCTTCCCCATCCATTTTATAGAGAAACAGATCCTGCGTTGTGATCACATCACCTTCAAGACCGATTACTTCCGTAATATGGGTGATACGGCGCGAGCCGTCGCGAAGGCGGGTAGCCTGAATAATGATATCAACCGATCCGACAATGATCTCACGAACCGTTTTAGCTGGAAGCGTCCAACCACCCATCGCGATCATGGATTCCATACGGTTGAGGCATTCACGCGGCGAGTTGGAGTGAATGGTTCCCATTGAACCATCATGACCAGTGTTCATTGCCTGTAGCAAATCGAATACCTCTGGCCCACGAACCTCACCCACGATGATCCGCTCAGGACGCATACGCAGACAGTTCTTGACCAAATCGGTCATGGTGATTTTACCCTCACCCTCAAGGTTTGGCGGGCGTGTTTCCAAGCGAACCACATGGGGCTGCTGAAGCTGCAATTCTGCCGAATCTTCGCAAGTGATAATACGCTCTTCTTTATCGATATAAGCAGTCAAACAGTTAAGAAGCGTCGTCTTACCGGAGCCGGTACCGCCAGAAATAATGATGTTGCAACGAACCCTGCCGATAATTTGCAAGATGGTAGCGCCTTCAGGGGTAATAGCGCCAAACTTAACAAGCTGATCAAGCGTAAGCTTGTCTTTCTTAAACTTACGAATGGTGAGTGCCGGACCATCAATCGCCAATGGCGGTGCAATCACGTTAACACGAGAACCATCTGGCAAACGCGCATCGCATATCGGACTTGATTCATCAACGCGGCGGCCAACCTGACTCACAATACGCTGACAAATGTTCATCAACTGGGAGTTATCGCGAAAGCGAATACCAGCTTGTGTTACCTTGCCGTCAACTTCGATAAACGTGCTTTTTGCACCATTGATCATGATATCTGCGATATCATCGCGGGCCAACAAAGGCTCTAACGGACCATAACCCAAAACATCGTTACAGATGTCTTCGAGCAAGGCTTCTTGCTCAGAAATCGACATTGCAAGATTTTTGATCGAGATAATATCATTGACGATATCGCGGATTTCTTCGCGTGCCGCATCAGCTTCCATGCGTGACAGTTGGCCCAAATCAATCGTATCAATAAGGGCGGTAAAGACACTTGATTTAGTGTCGTAATATTCTTCGGTCTTTTCCTTCACCATGGGCTGGGCCACTGGTTTGGTAACAGCCTTTTCCATGCGCTCTAACACAGGCGCCTCTACGGTCACCGGCTGTGCAACAGCAGGAGCTGGAGCTGGAGCCTTCTCTTTAACTTCAGTTGCCATGGGTGGCGCTTTTGCGAACCCGCCGCTTGAACCTTGATTGCCGCCACGTTTGCCGAACATAATTTACCTCTTATCCTTCACTCAACCGAAATTAATTGAAGCTTATTTTTTCTTCGTGAATTTTGAGAAAATCGCCAGTTTACTTTTCTTCTCTACCTTCAGCTCTGCTTTGCCAGTCAATATTTGCGCCATAAATTCGAAGTGGGCAGCAACCGGACTTTTAGCATCGGCTTCAGAAACCATTTGCCCGTTGTTTGATGCCGTTCCAAAAAGGGCAGGCTCAAAGGGAATGATGGCAGCAGGCTGGATATCCAATGGCCTTACGAAATCCGCAACGCTGATTTCTGGGCGCTTCGGAACGCCAACCTGGTTCATAATCAGGCGCGGAGTTACATCGTTAGGGCGGAGGCCAGAAAGAACATCAAGTAAGTTTTTGGTATTCCGCAAATTGGCCAGTTCAGGAGCTGCGGTAATCACAACTTCATCAGCATTGGTCAAAATGTGGCGCGTCCATGCATTCCATTGATGGGGCAAATCGATCACCACCGTTGGAGAGCTTCGCTGTGCCACTTCCAGAACATTGTTAAACGTATCCTGGGTGAAATCATATGTACGATCTAAAGTGGATGGCGCTGCCAAGAGATTTAAATTCTCAGCGCATTTTGCCAAAAGCCTGTCCAATAGAATATCATCGACTCTGTCGGGCGAATAAATCGCCTCTGCAATACCCTGTGGAGGATCTTGATCCAGATTGATGTTTGCTGTTCCAAATGCAAGATCCAGATCGGCCAAAACAACATCGTTTCGATATTGGTTTGAAATCGTCCAAGCGACATTGTGCGAAATCGTTGATGATCCAACGCCGCCTTTAGCGCCAATAAATGCGATCATACGACCCAGCGGGCCCGTTTCGGGATCAACAAAAATCTTGGTGATCGAGTTCATCAGATCAGCCATCGATAATGGCGCAACCAGATAATCTGAAATGCCACTAGCAATCATTTCGCGATAGATAGCGATATCATTGTGATGACCGATAACAATTACTTTAGTATCCGAATCGCACACTTCAGCCAAACGAGAAAGATTTCCCAACAGATCAGGACCAGCCAATTTGGATTCAATAATGATCAAATTGGGTGTTGGCGCTGAACCGTAATAATCCACTGCCGAAGGAACACCGCCCATGAGAACCTTTAACTGGGTTCTGGACATGCGCCGATCTTTGCCCGTCATATCTATGGTCTGGGCGATAATTTCTGTCTCGCAGAAAGCCTGTACCGTGATGCGTGGAACCGGGCGAACATTTTCCAAATTGCCCTGTTGCACCCTATGTTGCGCGGATGAAGACTCTTGTGTTTCGTATTCTTTTTGAAGCGGATTCGACATGATACTTTCCTGATTTTTCACCAATGCAATTAAGAGCCTGGGGTCAACTCTGTAGTGGATTCGCGCCAATCATTGATAACAGCGGTCCGCTTGGTTGAATCGATTTCTGACATTGCTCTTGGGCCTAACAAATCGGCTGGATTCGCAATCATTTGAGCGAGGTTGTTTTGTGTCGCGCAACCAAAGTTGGCGTAGTTTTTGTTTTCACTGGTATCAATGATGTCCTCGTCCCATTGTCCGCATTGGCTATCAACTGACGCTGTTAGGTTTGTGAAAACGACGCGCATGGTAGCCGAACTGCCGTGGCCGGACGCATCATAATGTTTGATCACTATCCGTGAGGTCTTGATGCCCAACTCCGTCAACTCTTTTACAGCGTCGCTGGCTGATCTGCGCGCTGCAGCTTCATTCGCTGCACCTGCAGGAATTAAAATTGCAATCGATTGAGAACCAGCTTGTTTGAACTTGATGCCCATTTCTCTCACAAGATCACGTCCACGCTGGGGTAATTTTTGGCTATAGCGAGGGATGATAATATCCCGAGCTGTTTCATTTTCAGAAACAACGATTGGATGACGTGTTCTATAATCGTCTGGAACTGATCCAACCGTAAAATGATCCCGATTATAGCTGGCGCAACCTGACGTCAAAGCTATCGTAAGTAGCAGAGATGCTCCTGTAAGGTATTTAATAATCATTTTCTTGTCTCTGTTTCTTGCGGTTAAACCGCTATTTTGGGTTATCGTGTTGTCAATTAAGCTAGCCGATGGACTGCCCATCATTTGAAAATAAATCCTGGATTACCGCGGTAGAGACCTTGTGGAAGATTGCCTTCTTTGGTTCCGTAAATTCTGTTCACACGACCTAACAAAAAGCCTGCGCTATCGGTTGGTGCGTTGAAGTTTTCATCCGGGCGGGCAAGAGCCTGTCTTGCGACTGGGCGAACCAAATAAGGTGTAACGATGATCACCAATTCTGACTCGTAGCGTTGGTAATCGCGGCTTCTGAACAAAGCACCGATTACTGGCAATTTGCTCAAGCCAGGAAAGCCTGAAACGGTCTGGCGAACGTCATCCTTGATCAAACCCGCAATAACCATGGAACCACCAGATGGTAATTCTACTGTGGTTTCTGCACTACGTTCGCGGATACCGGGTTGTGATACTGCTTCAACGCCGCCGCGGGGAATAGCGAGGGTGCCTTCTGAAGTAGGCTCAGATACATTTGTCTGAATTTGAAGACTGATGCGTCCAGGACCGAGAACCACCGGGCGGAAGGACAAACCAATTCCATATTCAACTTCTTTAAACTGATAGGTGACCCCGTCGTCGCTTTCAGACTTACCCGTTGAAATTTGGTAAGTGCCGCCAACATTAAAGGAAGCAGCCTCACCTGAAATCGCGGTAAGCGATGGCTCTGCTAAAGTTCTCATGACGCCAGCTTGTGTCATTGCGCGCAAAACACCGCCAATAGAAGTGCCATCTTTGGAATAGTTGGCAGTCGCGTTAGCGCCCGATCCAAATTTGCCCAATCCCAGGGGACTATCGGTAAATAGGGAAGTGCTCATTCCGCCTGACGAAAGAACACCAGACATGTCAACACCAAGTTGCTTCACAACAGTACGCTGGATTTCAGCAATGGTTACTTTGAGCGTAACCTGGTCTTCACCATCAATTCTCAACAGGTTCACAATCACACTTTCGCGGGTCGCTTCTGAACCAAAATCAAATACGGTGCCAGTGCCCGTGTCAGTACTACTGCCAGCAGATGGCGTTGTTGCTTCACCACCTTTTACAAAGATTTGAGCCATCTGGACAGCTTTTGCAGCAGCCTGAGGCGTTGGTACAGAACCTGTTAAAATTATGTTATCGTTGACGATTTCGACCTGTACATCTGAACCGCGAACATATTTTTCAATATACGCTTCAAGACCCGTTACGTCCCGTTCGATCGCAAGATCCAAAGACAAAAGTTGATTGCCGTTCTTATCGAAAATGAAGATATTCGTTTCACCAACTTCTTTGGCAAAAATGTAAATCCGACGAGAAGTTCTTGTGATCGCATCAGCAACTTCAGGGTTAGCCACCAAAATATCATGGGCATCTGCAGGAAGATCAATTACCATGGATTTGTTCAAACCCACTTTCAACGCACGAGTCTGTCCAATGGCGTTTTTCGAGATCTTAATGTAATTCTTAGAACTAGCCGCCGCCGGGGTTACCATTCCATTTAATGTGATGGTCGGCATGGCTATCGCTGCCGATAACAAAAGGGCATGCAGTGCCTTGATTGTTTTCTTACTCATTTTTCTACCCTCGAACATTTCAGTAGTTCCCAGAACCTGGTTCAATCTGTTTCGCATTACTTGGGTTCACTTGCATTTGCCTTGTTAGGCGGGGCCTTTGTTTCCTTAACGGAGCCATAGCGAATTACTCTGACTGTGCCTTTTCCACCGGACAAAAGCCGCTCTCCAGATGTGCCGGACAATTCGCCAGCATCCGCGATTGAACGAAGTGCTAGGGAAAGGCGATCAGCGGTTTGCTGCGCTACTGTGAGAATTTCAACTTCTTTGGGTGACAATTGAAGCGTAGCAGTTTCACCAACCACAACAGAAGATCCGTCTTTTTCCCTGATTGTTTGGTCAATCGCCAAAACACGTACGTTCTCAAGCACGACTTCAGTTGAGAAACCTTCTTCGCCCTCGCCGGTGCGGCGAATGGTCATCAAAACATCAACACGGTCGTTTGGCAGAATGAAACCGCCGGCACTTGTTGCTGTCGAAATGCTGGTTGCTACGGCGCGCTGACCTTTAGGCAAGATCGCTGACATGAAACCATTTTTCGAGTTTACGAGTTTATTGTTGCGAATAGGCTCGCCAGAATAAATTGTGCTCCTGGCGATCGAACCAGTTACTTCGGTAATCGCTTCAGGGTTCGTCTTTTGGGATAGAGAGCCGGTTGGCACCAGATCAACAGGCCATTCCTGCCAAGTGACCATGTCTTCATTGACATTGGTACCCATGGAAATATCGACTGATGCTATCAGCACCTGATCTGTTTGAATTTTCGGCGCTTGCGCCTGGATGATTTGCTTTTCGGGTTCTTTGTTGACCAAACCCATTGCAATATAACCAGCACCACCTGCTGCTGCTATCGCCCCTGCCAAAACAATTATTTGTGCCTGTTTCATACCGTGTTCCTTAGGATTAGCATCCTGATTCAGAATTCGTTATGTCTATGTTTGGCAGTCAAAGGTGTAATTATGGTTAACAGAAAGCTAGGAATTAGCGTTAACAGAAACTAAAGTGGTTTTTGTTGAGCATTATGCAGGACAAAAAAATGGCCGGATATTGATCCAGCCATTTGATTTAAAGGTAAAATTTGATTTTCGTTGATGGTAACGCCTGATTGGCCTATCGCAACGAAGCAAGTTGATAAGCATGCTCCATCCAGCCTGTGTCTGGATAAACCAGCACTGCTGCGATGCCCAAAGCAATTCCATAAGGAATGCCTTTGTCTGCTCTATAAAGCCTTGCGATCCAATCCACTCTTTCAACGCGTTCTGGAATAATGCTTCCGCGCAAGCGAAGCATGATCAATGTTAGTAAGGCGCCAATTAGGGAAGCGAGAATAAAATAGCTGAGTGTATGCTCCCAACCAAGCCACAAAGCGGTGGATGCAGCAAGCTTGGCATCCCCTCCGCCAATTGCTCCAATGGCAAACAATGCAAAGCTTACCAAAAGTACCAGGCCAAACATCGCCCAATGCCAACCAAATGTGACCAGATCCATGCCTACCCAATAAGATACAATAACAAAGCCCGCCATCAATGCCATGGACACTTTGTTTGAGATTGTCATTGATACCAAATCGGAAAAAGCCGAATAGATCATCAAAAACGGAAAGAATAATAAAAGAGCTGTCTGAAGCATCTTTGCCCCCGCTGAATAGATTTAATTTCAAATAATATACAAGATGTGACGTGAATATCGGGTTAATGTTTGGCGACTTTACGGGACAGAAATCAACAAGACTCACTTTGCAATTAAAGACCAAAAACTGAAAACGGTCTGATTCACTTTTCATCAGGCATAAAAAAAGCCGCCCCTGACGGGACGGCTTTCCGATAATCGGTGTGAAACGATTACTTAGCGTTTGCTGTAGCGATTTCGCCAGAAACTTTGCTGAATGTGCCAGCAACATTGTTACCCAATGAAGACGCGCCGCCGATGATAGCAACTGCGATAAGGGCTGCAATCAGACCGTATTCGATAGCTGTCGCGCCTGATTCGTCTTTAAGAAAATCTTGTACAAATTTCATTTTAATGCTCCTAAGATCCATGCGTTTTTGAACGCTTTGTTGTGATCAAGTTTGTCCTGATCTGAAGCCAATATACCCACCAACTATTGAAAACATCTTAAGCAGCAGCGTTAACAAAAACATAATCGCAAAGAGCCCTATTCAGGGTTAATGCATAGTTTAACCGGCCTCCCTTTTGGCCTGCGCTCAGCGCCCTTTCGCCCCATTTCCGATTTGCTCCAAAACCGCAAAAAATCCCTATTATAACTTAAGTGCGTTTTTTTGGGGCTTGAGACGCTGTTTGTATGTTTCAATTCAGCAGAGCGTTACCAAACCAGCTATTTGCAGGCTGATCCTTGATAAAATCAATTTTGTTATCGGTTCGTTTACCAAAACAATGGAAAATGCAGGCAACTAAATTTTTTGTCTGGAGTAAGACCAATGTTTAACATGACGACTAAAACACTTGCATTAATCCTCGCTGGAACACTCGGCGTCGTATCTTTTGAACCAGCAAAAGCTGAAATGGTTGCCGAACAAGAAAAGCATCCGATCATTGTGACTGTTGATCGGGCAAAAGTTTTTCGCATCTCCAGCCCCGCTGCAACTGTAATCGTCGGTAATCCGGCAATTGCCGATGCAACCGTAGAAGACGATGTTACTTTGGTTCTGACTGGCCGGTCATTCGGTGTCACCAACCTCATTGTTATAGATCGTGACGGTAATCCGATTGTGGATGAAACTATAGTGGTTCGCAGCCATGAAGAAAATACAGTTCGAATTTATCGCCGTGAAGAACGCGTAACGATGGCATGTGCTCCTGTTTGCGAACCGACGCTAACCATTGGTGACAATCCAATGGGCTTTGACTTCGCACAGCAACAAATTGTTGCTCGTAATGCCTTGTCTGAAAGCGCTAAATAAGAAAAATATCTGGGGTTGTTGGTTAACCAATGGTGAATCCAATGCCCCAGTTTTTCATTGTATGTCTACACGGAAAATAAACATCTAACTGGTAGTGTGGCACCATCGCAGGGAAATGATGGGTCATAAAATGTCTCTACAATTTAGAAAACCAAAAACAAATTCAGTCTTCAGCTATTTTCAGCTTCCTAAAGTCGTTCGTCGCATGAAGAACGAAGAGGATGGGGTTACGGCAATCGAATTTTCGATGTTGGCCTTCCCTTTCTTCATGCTTTTAATGGCAATCATCGAAACATCTCTCATGTTCTTTGCAGGGCAAATGCTTGAAAGCGCCGTTGATGATGTAGGCAGGCAAATCAGAACAGGTCAGTTGGACAACAACATGACCGAAGTCGATTTGCGCGACGCGATTTGCGAAGAAGCCGAATTGTTGTTCACCTGTGATAAGATCAACATCGATATGCAAGTTGTTGCAAACTTCGATGACTTGGCTGAAAAGCCGGGTCCGAACGAAGATGATGAGTTGGATCCAGCAGATTTCAATTTCCAAGCTGCTGGCCCTCGCCAGGTCGTGATGGTCACTGTGATGACAGAATGGCCAATCTACACGAATTATCTTCAGCAATATCTATCCAAACTTGCAAGTGGAAACGCATTGCTGACCGCAGTTGCTGTTTTCCAAACAGAGCCTTGGACACCATCGACTTAAGCACTCCAGATGAAACCGTTTTGCAGTAATAACTGTCAGGAAACACGATGAAAAATAAATTTTTGAAAGCTAAGCTGAACGACTATTTGGGGCGTACAAGCTATTTGCTGGGCCGTTTCAAAGACGAAGCAAAAGGTGTGGCTGCTATTGAGTTCGCCTTTATAGCACCTTTGATGCTGATCATGTATGTGGGGACAATGGAAATTTCTAATGCAGTATCTGCGAACAGAAAACTCTCCCGTGTATCTAGCACCGTTGGCGATTTGCTAACGCAGGCAACTTGTTTCACCGATGCAAAGATTTCTGACATCATCAAAGTGACTGACGACATTATGTATCCCTATGACAATGTTGTTGCTATCCAGCTTAACAGCGTCAAAATCGAAAGTGGTGTTGCTAAGGTGGAATGGAGCCGAGGCTATAACGGTGCTACGCAACTGGCCGCTGGGACAGTTTATGAAGTCCCTGCCAAAATTAAAATTGAGGGCAATTATCTTTTAGCTGCCAAAATTGAGATGGGATATTCACCTGCTGTTGGATGGATTAAGCCAGATGGAAAAACATCTATCACCATCGATGATGCGCCGATTAATATGGCCGAAGAAATGTTCCTGCACCCACGTGTAGGCGACAAAGTTGAGATTAAAGGTTCCTGCTAAGAACAGTTCATAACAACAAACTGAAAGGCATTCAGAGTTAAATCTCTGGATGCCTTTTTCGTTTGACGTCTTTGAAAATCTATTGGGTGGCAGTTGTTGGCAGCTGTTCTGATTTTGCTGGGTCAGCTGAAACAGGCTTTTCCATTTTGGTTGGAATTGGCGCTTTAGCAAAAGCAGAAACCTTATCAATCATGGCTAGCTCAACTGCCTGAAAACCTCCTGAATAATCTGGCTCAATAGCATCATAGGCTACTGGGTCTCCTTCAAATAATTCCAGTAACAATTCACGCATCAACCGTTTTGGCTCGCCCTCTAGGTTCTTTCTAATGGAATGAAGACGATGGGGAACGCCGCTTGATGTCCAAAGAACCTGCACCTTGTCTAACAACTCAGGGTTTAATACCGCTAATTGTGCCAAACTCCCTCGTGAATGGCCTTGTGATACGTCTCCTACATTTGATGTCCAACCGATCATGGCATCCCCCTCGCCATTGGCAAAAGCCGTCAAAGCCTCTTCAGCGCTTTGAAAAAATACGAATTCAGTGCCCCCTCCCAACAAGTCGATCTTTTGTTGCTGCAATTCATGAACAGCAAATGCATAGCCCATTACCGAATCACTGCCCAGGGCGACGACCTTTTTACCGATAGCGTCTTTGGGAGATTTCATATTTACAGAATTACGGGAAATCAAAATAGAATGAGAAGTCAGCGATCCATCAGAAGATTTTGCTGCGACAAGTGGTTCGATACATTCACAAAGTGACCATGCCGCTCCATAGGCGGTTGCTGAAAGAATAGCATATTCATTGCGGCCTTCAACATGATTTCTGATGAGCGTCACCAAATCTCTTGTGGGCAAGATTTCAACCGGGATTCCGAGTTTTTCTGCAACTGCAAGGCGGAATGGCTCCATCTTTGCCAATTCATCCCCAGTGTTTCCGTTTAACACGACCCCAATGCGAAAAGATCCTAGCTCTTCTTTCCAGTCAGCACTTGCTGGAAAAGCGATAAGCATAATACCTGCAAAAGCCACCCAAACAGCTTTATGGATTTTGGCGAAAATGTTCCATTTGTAGAGGCAGCGCATGGGCTGAGAACTTTCAATTAGAGTATGAATCCAAAATGAATTGAATTTGTCTGACCCTGAAACGCTACAGCTCAGAGCCACTGGTTTAATTCTTCACTTCCTCTTATTATTGTAATTGGTCAAAATTGGGAATCCCTTCAAGCAATATTCGCCTGTGTGGATTTCGATGAAATATTCTGATGAGGTTCTATGGCACGCGCTTTTCTGTTTGTTCTCGATTCTGTTGGTATTGGCGGCGCTCCTGATGCATCAGCTTTTGGCGATGAGGGCGCGAATACAATTGGACATATTGCCAAAGCATGTTTTGAGGGGAAGGCTGATAAAACAGGTGTTAGGTCGGGAGATTTGTTCGTTCCAAATCTTGAAGCACTTGGCCTAGGATTGGCTGCAAAAAATGCATGCGGAGATTTACCCAAAGGATTTGATGCAAGTCCTACTCTTAGCGGGCGCTATGCCAATGCTATCGAAATCTCAAAGGGCAAAGACACGCCATCAGGCCATTGGGAAATAGCGGGCGTACCTGTTGAAACAGATTGGGGATATTTTCCAAATACAGAACCAGCTTTTCCGGAAAAACTGACAAATGCAATTTTAAAGAAAACTGGACTTACAGGTATCTTGGGTAACAAGCACGCTTCAGGCACAACTGTTCTAGAAGAGCTCGGTGAAGAACATATCAAAACAGGTTGGCCGATTTGTTATACGTCAGCCGACTCGGTGTTTCAGATTGCCGCCCATGAGACCCATTTTGGATTGGATAATCTTTATGAGCTATGCGAGACGGTTTTTGAGCTTACGGCACCTATGAATATTGGACGTGTTATCGCGCGGCCTTTCATTGGCGAGACATCTTCCACTTTCGAGCGCACTGGAAACCGACGCGATTTTTCCATCGAACCTCCCCATGCAACACTTTTGGAGCGCTTAAAAGAAAGTGGACGGGACGTGATCGCCGTGGGCAAGATTGCAGACATATATGCCCACAAAGGCCCCACTAAAGTGGTGAAGGCCAATGGAAATGCTGCGCTGGGACTAGCCACATTAAAAGAAGCCAAGACCCTTAGTGATGGTGGCTTCCTGATGACCAATTTCGTCGACTTTGATATGTTGTTTGGCCACAGGCGTGATGTTGTCGGCTATGCGGATGCACTAGAACGCTTTGATCAATGGTTACCAGAATTCATGCAAAACATGCGCCCTGATGATCTTTTGATGATTACCGCCGATCATGGTTGTGACCCCACATGGCGCGGCGTTGATCATACAAGGGAACAAGTCCCGGTGCTAATTTATGGCGGCAATGTACGTCCGGGATCAGCAGGTACTCGGCAAACATTTTCCGATATTGGTGAAACAATCGCTGCCTATTTGGGCATAAACTCTGGCTTTCATGGTTCACCTATTGATCTCATATAAAATTTGTGAGCAAGATTTCCCAAGTTACCCACACTTTGCTTTTACATGCTTCTTTTCCTCGAATCGGACATGTTTTTAATGAAACTGCCCGGACGCCTGATTAGAGGATCTAATTTTGATTAAGAAACTGCAGAAAGCAGAATTACATTGCCATATTGAAGGTGCCGCTGAACCCGATTTGGTTTTAGCGCAGGCCAAAAAATACGGTGTCGATGCTTCTCATACCGTCGATTTGAAGAATGGCTATTTGTGGCATGACTTCACTGCTTTTTTGAAAGCCTATGATTTTGTCGCGAGCCTGTTTCGCTCGCCGGAAGATTACGTTTTGTTATCTGAAAGTTATTTCAAAAAACTTGCCGGGCAAAATGCGCTCTACGGAGAGATTTTCGCTTCTCCAGATCACGCAGCGCGCATAGGCTGTTCTTACAACACTTTAATCGAAGCAATCGCCGAAGGTATTCGTATCGCCAAGGTTGATACGGGTATTGAAGGGCGAATTGTTGTCACCGGCGTTCGCCATGTAGGGCCCGAGGCAGTTGAACAAGCGGCAAAACTTGCAGTGGCAAACCCCCATCCTTTGGTTACAGGATTTGGCATGGCGGGCGACGAGAGAATGGATCGTCCATTAGTTTTTAAAAGGGCCTTTGATATTGCGCGTGATGGTGGCCTTGGGTTGACGGTTCATGCTGGTGAATTTGGCGGACCAGAAAGCGTTCGCGAAGCGCTGGACCATCTGAAGGTCAGCAGGATCGGCCATGGAGTGCGCATGATTGAGGATCCTGATCTGGTTAAACGAATTGCAGAAGAAGGTATTGTTCTGGAAGTTTGCCCAGCTTCAAATGTGGCGCTTAACGTCTATGACAATTTGAAATCTCACCCGCTTAGGCGCCTTCAGGAAGCAGGCGTTATTGTAACTTTGAACTCTGATGACCCTCCACATTTTCATACGAGCTTGGAAAATGAATATCGGATTGCTGCCGACGATTTCGGATATACACAAGATGAGTTGCTAGGTTTTACCAACAACGCGATCAATGCCGCATTTGTAGATGGGGATACGCGCAAAGTCCTGCTTGAGAAATGTGGCTTTGACGCGCTAGGATAAAAAACCGAAATTCGCGAAAGTTGAAGCGCTATGTCCAATCTAACCGTTGTAAACCATCCCCTCGTCCAACATAAATTGAGCATTATGAGGGATGTTGATACGTCAACGGGCAGCTTTCGACGTTTGTTGCGCGAAATCTCACTATTGCTTTGCTATGAAGTGACGCGCGATCTGAAAATGACAACCAAAACCATCGAAACGCCGATGCAGAAAATGGAAGCGCCAACACTGGCTGGCAAGAAGCTGGTTTTCGCTTCAATCCTGCGTGCGGGCAACGGCCTATTGGAAGGTATGCTGGATTTGGTGCCTTCCGCCCGAGTTGCTCATGTGGGCTTATACCGGAACCACGAGACACTTGAAGCGGTTGAATATTACTTCAAGGCACCTGAAGATCTTGGCGATCGATTGGTTATTGTGGTTGATCCGATGCTGGCAACTGCAAATTCTGCTACTGCAGCCATTGAAAAACTAAAAGAGCGAGGCGCAACTAATATCCGCTTTTTGTGCCTTTTGGCGGCTCCAGAGGGCGTTGCAGCCTTTCAAAAATCCCAACCTGATGTCCCGATCTTTACAGCGGCCATTGATGAACGCTTGAACGAAAAGGGTTATATTATGCCAGGCCTTGGCGATGCAGGCGACAGGATGTATGGCACCAAATAGTAAAGTGCCAACGCTTTATTTTCTGTTTACCATTATTGCGCATAAATTCGGCTGATATGGCGAAAAGCACACTTTTTAGCAGGATATTAGGGCTCTCAAGAAACAATGCACCAAATCCTCAAAGGGAGCTTGGTCATTGGAAAAATATCTATTCATCGGCGGTTTGATGTTGGTAAGCGCATTTTTGACGCCTCAATTGCTTAATCGGCAATCGAACGAAGTTGAACAAATGAATTCAGCTCCCGTTGAAACGGCAGCCCAACAAACCAATCAAAATGTCAAAAAGAGTAATCCGTTGGACGGGCGCAAGACAATTATCCCCATGGATAGCCGTGGGCATTTTCTGGTCGATGCGCGCATGAATGGCTATAAGGCCGAAGTGCTTGTGGATACTGGCGCAACCTATGTGGCGATCAATGAGACCATGGCGCGCAAACTGGGAATACGTCTGAAATCCTCCGACTTTAAATATAAAGTTCGCACTGCCAACGGTATAACCATGGCAGCAGCAGGAATCATTGACGAAATTGAAATTGGCCGCGTGCGTGTACAAAATGTACAAGCTTCAATCTCGCGAGATGAATCCTTAAGCGTTGTGCTATTGGGGATGGCTTTTTTGAAAAAGCTGGATAAGTTTGAGATCACAGGCAATGAACTAATTCTGACCCAGTAAGGGTTGGGCTTGTCTTTAAGATTGATCCATAAATTCCATTTAGGCATTTGGAATCCATATGATGTTTCCAAAACCGGTCAATAAACTAAAACCAAACAGCCTAGGGTTTGAAACGACCCCTATGTTGGCGTCTACAGGGTTTCGTGAATATGACGCGCGTTGGTGGTTTGGGCATCCCACTTCAAACCGTGATCCTGAATTGAACTTGATGGGTGTTCAAGCTCTTGGAATGGGCCTTGGTACACTCATTCAGGAACTTGGCGCGGGGCCAGAGATCGTTACCGGGCATGACTATCGATCCTATTCCCTGTCTGTCAAACAGGCGCTTATCGTCTGATTGATGGCAGCTGGGGCCCAAGTGAAAGATATTGGACTAGCACTATCGCCTGTTTCATATTTCGCTCAATTTGAACTGGATGTGCCTTCTGTTGCGATGGTAACCGCATCCCATAATGACAATGGTTGGACAGGCGTCAAAATGGATGCCAATCGGCCAATGACATTCGGCCCTGACGAGATGTCGAGGCTGAAAGAGATCGTTTTAAATGGCAATTGGAAGCCGCAGTCAGGCGGTAGTTATAGTTTCATCGATAGGTTTGCAGAACGCTACATAGCAGATCTAACAAACCGGCCAAAATTCAAACGTAAGATAAAGGCCGTAGTGGCATGTGGAAACGGTACGGCTGGCGCATTTGCCCCTCGCATTCTTGAAGGGCTTGGGATTGATGTCGTTCCCATGGATACAGAACTCGACCATAATTTCCCCAATTACAATCCCGACCCTGAGAACATCGAAATGCTGCGTGCTATGGCAGAACGCGTGCGTGAAACAGGTGCAGATATTGCGTTGGGCTTTGATGGCGATGGTGACCGTTGCGGTGTGGTCGACAATGAGGGCGCGGCAATATTTGCAGACAAGGTTGGAGTGCTTTTAGCGCGCGATATTTCCTCGAAGCATGAAAACAGCCAATTCGTTGTTGATATGAAATCCACCGGATTGTTTTTAACCGATCCAGTTCTCCAAAAACTGGGCGCGAATACTGACTATTTCAAATCTGGCCACTCCTATATCAAACAGCGGATCGCTGACTTGGGAGCCATTGCCGGGTTTGAGAAATCAGGCCACATGTTTTTCAATAGCCCTATCGGCCGGGGTTATGACGATGGTATTGTAGCTGCAATTGCCGTCTGCGATATGTTAGATCGCAACCAAGATATGACGATGGCTGATCTTCGGCGCTCACTACCTGTCACCTATGACGCACCGCCTTATGCGTTTTATTGTTCAGATGAGATGAAATATAACGTTGAAAAGAAAATCGTATCAGATCTTCAATTCATGCGTAAAAAGGGCGAATCATTCGCCGGGCAGAAAATGCGTGATTTGGTGACCCTTAATGGAGCGAGGATCACCGGCGAAGATGGGACTTGGGGACTTATTCGGGCTTCCTCAAACGAACCAAAATTGGTTGTAGTTGTAGAAAGCCCTGTCTCTGAAGTGCGTAGAAACGAAATGCTATCATCCATTGAGGACCTATTGCAGCGATACAGGGATATTGGTCCTCGAAAATCCAGTCATTGATCTCCTAATTGTGTTTTCTTCCAATTTGCAAAAGTGCCATTCCTGCAAATAGTAAAGCAACAAGTGAAACTACTGTTCGCAGCGTGTTCCAAAAGGTCCATTTGGGAGAATAGGTAGTCCAAATGGCTTCGTAATCTTGGGCGGAATCGCCAAGTGGAATAACAGCCAATGCTTCATTCATGGGAACGTTGACCATTGCTGTGGGCATAAATGCTCCAAAGAAATAGATCGCCGCCGCCAACACCATAAGCCCCGCAGACATTTTATGATTGCCCAGGTAAAGCGAACCAGCAGCAAGCAAACCGACTATGGGCGTACCGAAGAAGGTCGCAAAAAACACTGGGTTTCTAACAGCCAGATTAATTCCCTGCATCGCGGACACTGCAGATTCAGCGTCAATCAGATCAAGGCCGCGCATAACATCAACTGAATAAGCATAGAAAAACCCAGTAATCAGCCCGAAAAACCCAAGTGCTATTAGACAGGCGATTTGAACAAGAATAAGGGGCGCTTGAATTGTATCTGTTGTTTCACCTCGAGACATCTATAGTATTCTCATTGTACGTTGATATTGAAATAACCGTAAATTCTTGTACGCCTAAGGTCAAATGAAATTTTCGTAGGGTTTTGAAAATGCGAAGTGAGAAAAAACAAGAACGGCAACAAGCTATATTCGCAGCTGCCTATAAAGTGCTTGGCGAGAAAGGCTATAAAGGCACCTCAATGTTGGCAGTGGCAAAAATGGCCGGAGCGTCAAACGAAACGATGTATAACTGGTTTGGCAACAAACAGGGGTTGCTCGCAGCCATGATTGAAAGCAATGCGGCTGGAGCAAGCAATATTCTGGAAAGTGCACTTTCACCCAATGATATGACAAGTGAGGAAGTGACCCAAATTCTTGAGCGATTTGGCGATGTGCTGCTGCAAATGCTTACAGGTGAAAAAGCCGTTGCTTTAAATAGAGCCGCGGCGGCTGATGTTAGCGATGGCAATATTCTTGGACAATTACTGGCTGACAATGGACGTGAAAAAATAGTCCCGCAACTCGTTCAGTTCTTTGAAGTTGCGATTAAAAACAAGCGTTTCAAAACCCATGATAGTCGCGAAATGACAGAGATTTACCTAGCGCTTTTGTTGGCAGATGTTCAAATTCGAAGGGTGATCGGGGTCACGAATGCACCTGACCCGGCAGCAACGAAAATGCATTCGCAACGGGTTAGCGAGCTGTTCGGTCAGCTCTTTGCAAACAAAAGCACGTCTTGAACAGGAGTTTCTATTTCGCGCCAATGCGTTCTAAAATCGCCTGAGGCGTCTTCCCGCCTTCTCGCATAGCTGAAATAACCCGATGCCGCGCTCTTTCAGCGCTATCTGTGTCACGAGCCCAAATTTCACAAACAGGCTGACGCCCATCCCAATTGCGTCCGGCAATATTGGTAATGCCGACGGCATGGTCCACAGGATCTTGCGGTCGGGTTCTGCCTCCGCCCAGTTCAATCACTGCAAGACCGATTTGGCGCGTATCAAATCCTAAATTACCCGCAAGAGATTGATGAACTTCATCAGCATTCACAACGATATGCACCTTGGGCTTTTGAAGATAGGTATCGGCTTTCTCTACGAAATCTGTTGGCCCTCCCAAAGCAGAGACCATCTGGCCAAATTTTTCTGCTGCTTTGCCAGAAGCAAATGCATCGGCCATGCGCTTAGCGCCGTCATTGGTATTTGCAACCAATCCACCAGAAAGAAGCATCTCTGCTCCAAGAGCAACCGTCACATCATAAAGAGTTTTGTCGACATGTTTGCCGGTTAGAAAGTCCACCGCATTTTGCATTTCAACGGCATTGCCAGCTGCCGAGGCCAAAGGGAAATCCATATCCGTTAGCAATGCTGTTGTTTTTAACCCCGCTCCATTGGCAACTTCAACCAGACTGGTTGCCAATTCCCGCGCCTCATTCAATGAATTCATAAACGCGCCTGATCCTATTTTGACATCCAAAACCAAGCCGCCCAATCCAGCAGCAAGCTTCTTGGAAAGAATAGAAGCTGTAATCAATGGTACGCTTTCGACGGTAGATGTTACATCACGAATGGAATAAATACGCTTATCGGCTGGAGCAAGATCAGCCGTCTGGCCAATCACTGCACATCCAACCTCTTTGACGACTTTCCGAAAAAGTGCGTTATCCGGCTGGGTTTGATATTCAGGTATGGAATCAAACTTGTCTAATGTGCCGCCCGTATGACCAAGACCGCGGCCAGAGATCATTGGATTGAAAGCACCACAAGCAGCAATTGCCGGAGCCAACATCAGGGAGACATTGTCACCCACACCGCCGGTTGAATGCTTGTCTACAACAGCACCGTCAAGGTCAGACCAATCAAGTACATTTCCTGAGTCGCGCATGGCTAAAGTCAACGCTACCGCTTCATCGCGCTCCATTCCATTGAGAAATACTGCCATTGCAAGCGCGGCAATTTGCCCTTCGCTCACACGGCCATCGCTGACACCTTCGATGAAGGATGCAATTTCATCATCAGCAAGCTTGTTGCGGTCACGTTTTTTGCGAATAATTTCTTGAGGTAACACTGCTTAATATCCGGTCTGAGAATTGGTGGCTTCAGAACCATCAAGGGTCGCCAACAGATTGGTCAGAACGCCTGATGCCCCAAAGCGAAGCGTTGCAGGGCTGGCCCAGTCATCACCAAGAATGGTCGAAGCAAGATCGAGAAAGACACTTGCATCTTCTACCGTTTTGATGCCACCCGCGGGTTTGAAACCTACACTCTGTTTACTATCTGCAATTGCTTTTAGCATGATCTCGGCTGAATGCGGGGTAGCATTTACAGCAACTTTACCTGTCGATGTTTTGATAAAGTCCGCCCCGCAATCAATCGCCAGCCGAGATGCTGAATAGATCGCTTCATCCTCTACTAACATCCCTGTCTCAATAATTACCTTCAAAAGAATAGGTGAGCGGCAGGCATCGCGAATTCGCGAAATCTGGTCGATGCATGTATCTATATCGCCAGCCAGAAACGCATTATAGGGAAATACCAGATCAATCTCATCAGCACCATTTCCTATTGCGATTGATACTTCTTTCAAAACCGCTTCCGTGTCGGTTCCGCCCTTGGGAAAATTTACCACCGTTGCGATCTTGATGCCTGTGCCCTTCAAAAGAAGTTTTGCTTGAGGAACAAATTCTTTCCAAATGCAGATCGCAGCAGTGTTGCCAAATTTTGTTTGAGCGCGCGCGCAGAGATCAATAATGTCTTTCTCGTTGCAATCATCGTTCAAATTGGTGAGATCCAACAATGAAATCGATTTTGTTGCGATGGTTTTCATATCTGTCATAATTTATTTTCACCAATGCATGAGGCCAACAAACGCCCTAGAAGCGCTCCGCCCTTGGGTGCCATTTCTTTTGTTTCTGTATGAGAGAGTTCACCGCCTGTCATCCCGGCACCGAAGTTCGTGACGACCGAAAATGCTGCGACTTCAAGACCAGCAAATCTGGCTAGAATAACTTCAGGCACAGTGGACATGCCAACGGCATCTGCACCTAGTAGTTTGGCCATCTTGATTTCAGCTGGGGTCTCAAAACTTGGGCCGGAGAACCACATATAAATACCCTCACCCAATGTCACATTCTGCTCGTTGGCGACCTGTCTGATATTGTCCATCATGGAAGACGAATAGGCATTGGTCATACCCACAAACCGCTTATCAGTGGGCTCGCCAATCAATGGGTTCATCCCGGACCAGTTGATATGATCCGTGATCAACATGACGGAACCGGGAGGCAAATTATCACGCAGTGATCCAGCGGAATTGGTCAAAACCAATTTCTTCACACCAATGGCTGCAAGAACTTCAATAGGCAGTCGCATGGCATCGGCTTTGCCATGTTCATAATAATGCACTCTGCCTGACAGCATCACGATTGGGACGCCCGATATAGTTCCCGCCACGACTTCCCCAGCATGTCCAGATACGCCGCCAGAAGGAAAGCCTTCAAGATCGCCATAGGAAATGCGAATAGGGTTTTCAATCCTATCGACAAGCCCTCCAAGGCCGGAACCCAGCACGATTGCTGTCTCGGCCTTCAATCCGTTGAGGCCTTCGATCAATGTTGCCGTTTCCGCTTTCAAAGGGCGTCTCCTTGTTCAATCCAATTTTCAAAATGCTTATAGTGAAAAACTCTTGGGTAAAAGATCACCAAGGGTAACGGTCTCTACTATTCCTTCTTGATTGCATAAATGTACTTTGGTTTCTGGCATTCCAAACTCTGCTAATCTTTGTCGACAACCACCGCAAGGCGTACATAAATCAGCTTTCAAACCAAGCACTGCAATCTCGGTAATATGAGGCGTTCCTCCTTTTCCGTCCATAATCATATGGGAAATGGCAGTCGTTTCGGCGCACCAGCCTTCGGGATAGGACGCATTTTCAATATTGCATCCGGTATAGGTTTTCCCATCCGCGGATAAAATAGCAACGCCAACCGGAAAATTCGAGTATGGCGAATGAGACTTTTGTGCAGCAGCCAGTGCCAATTTATGGAGAGTGTCTCTCATCAACGTTCTTTCGTATAGGCAACGCCGCCAGCTTTAGGGGGAACCGCTTTCCCGATAAATCCGGCGAGAAGAATTACAGTCAAAATATAAGGTAGTGCCTGCATCAACTGGCTATTCACGGTTCCGATAATTGGAAACTCCGCTCCTTGCATGCGGATCGCAACGGCATCGAGAAATCCGAAGAGCAAGCAGGCATACATGGCGTTTAGCGGTTTCCAGCGGGCAAAAATCAAAGCGGCCAGGGCAATGAAGCCTTTTCCAGCAGTCATGTTTTGCACGAAGCCAGCTTGTTGGCCGATGGACAAATACGCCCCGGCAAATCCACACAAAACACCGCAGATCATGACCGCACGATATCGTGCCCAAACCACGCTAATTCCGGCTGTATCTACGGCAGCTGGGTTTTCGCCCACAGCGCGAAGGCGAAGACCAAATCTGGTTTTAAAAACGATCCAATAGGTCACGGGCACCATGAAGAATGCAAAATAGACAATGAGATTGTGACCTGAGATGAGGTCTGCATAAATCGGCCCTAATATTGGCACATCGGCCAACGCCTCTGACCCTGGTAATTCAATCGGACTAAAGCGCTGCTCTTGACTCAATTGGGGGGTACGTCCGCCTCTGGCAAACCAGCTTTGGCCCAAAAGAGCGGTAAGTCCTAATGCAATAAAATTAATTGCCACACCCGAAACGATCTGATTTCCCTTTACGGTTATGGATGCAAAAGCATGTACCAGTGCCAAAACAAGCCCAACCAAAACGGCAAACAATAATCCGATCCAAGGCGAGCCAAAAACAGCAGCTGCGGCACCGGCGGCAAATGCTGCTCCCAACATTTTACCTTCCAGGCCAATGTCAAACACACCAGAACGTTCAGAAAACAGTCCTGCCAATGCAGCTAACAAAAGCGGGGTCGAAAGCCGAACCGTTGAATCAAGAACTTGCAGTATTACTGATAAATCCATGGTTACGCTCCCTCACCTTGTGTTGGTTTACTCATAGCAACCGTGGAAGCAGGATCTTTTGCAAAGAACCGTGAAAGCGCAGGGCGATACATATGCTCCAATGCGCCAGCGAACAAAATCACCAAGCCTTGAATAACCACAATCATATCG
Source organism: Nitratireductor sp. (assembly GCA_017854535.1). Classification (GTDB taxonomy): domain Bacteria; phylum Pseudomonadota; class Alphaproteobacteria; order Rhizobiales; family Rhizobiaceae; genus Salaquimonas. The sequence continues at coordinate 23,678 of JAFMHL010000009.1, read as the reverse complement.
CGGGAAATGTTTGGCATATCAAATGCCAGTTCAGCACCGCCCTGCCACAACATGCCAAATAAAATCGCCGCAAGAATAATGCCTACAGGATGATTACGCCCCATCAGGGATACGGCAATACCCACAAAACCAGCCCCTGCCGGGAACCCTTCCTGCAAGCGGTATTGATCGCCCATGATAGGATTGAGCGCCATCATGCCAGCCAATGCGCCTGATATCAGCATCGCGATGACAATCGTTTTGACATAGGGAATGCCCGCATAAACAGCCGCTTTTGGATTGGTGCCAGTGGTTCTGATTTCATAGCCAAGCTTTGTTCGCCAAATGAGAACCCATACGAGATAACAGGAAAGCAGTGCCAAAAGGAATGTTATATTGAAGGGTGCGCCGCCAAGTTTCGAACCGAAGATTTCGAAGAACCAATCCATCTTCGGCAAGTGCGCGCCTGCCTCAAAGGTTCTGGTTTCAGGCGCCATAGAGCCTGCTGGTTTGAACACTTCCACCAACATATAAACCATCAAAGCAGATGCTATGAAATTAAACATGATCGTCGTGATCACCACATGGCTGCCGCGCTTGGCTTGAAGCCATGCAGGGATCAAAGCCCAAGCGGCGCCGAACAAAGCTGCTCCAGCAATAGCCAATGGAAACGTTATGTACCAAGGCACGAAACGATCAAGTGCCAGACAGGCGGTGGCAACGCCAATTCCGCCAATATAAGCTTGGCCTTCTGAGCCGATATTAAACAGACCGCAATGAATAGCGACCGCTACCGATAGTCCCGTGAAGATAAAGTTGGTGGCATAAAACAACGTGTATCCAATGCCTGGTCCTTTGCCGAAAGCTCCGTGCACCAGCAGATACGCAGCTTCCAATGGATTTTCACCAACGATCAATACAACAAGGCCAGCGCCGAGAAACGCTGTGACTAGATTGAGAAACGGTATTAATCCGTAGTCAACCCATTTGGGGAGTTCGTGGTTCATGTGGTTTCCCCAATTTCGTCACAATCCATTTGCATTTGACCGTCTTTGTCTAACGGCGCAAACGGATTATAGGCAAGCTCCCAAAGATGGCCATCTGGATCAGCAAAATAACCAGAATAGCCGCCCCAAAAAACTTTCTCTGGTTTCTTGATTGACTTCGCACCGCAGGAAAGTGCGTGTTTAAACGAAGCATCAACCTCGACCTCACTGCTCGAATTATAGGCCAGCGATACGCCCCTAAATTCAGGCGGTGGACCGCCTACAATGCCAGCATCTTCTGCCAATGCGTCATGGCCATACAGTCCGAGAACAATTCCCCTACCTTTGAAAAAGGTGACACTTTCGTTTGAAGCTTTGATCGCCTTCCAACCTAAATCCTCGTAAAATTTTCTGGATCTTACCATATCGCTTACGCCGAGCGTGATAATGGAAATGCGCGGTTCAAAAGTCATGCGGCAGTTTCCTTGCTATCTTCAACGCCTGCCATCAACAGACCAAGCTCGCCTTCCGAAGTATCAGGAGACCGCTCACCCACTACACGCCCTGCAAACATCACCAGCACCCTGTCGGCGAGAGAACGAATTTCATCCAGTTCAACCGAAACCAAAAGAATGGCTTTGCCTTGGTCGCGCATTTCTATGATCCGTTTGTGAATGAACTCGATAGCACCCACATCAACGCCGCGTGTTGGCTGGCCGACCAGCAACACAACCGGATCGCGTTCCATCTCGCGGGCAAGAACAATTTTTTGCTGATTACCGCCAGAAAAGTTGGCCGTCTTCAAACGGCAGTTGGGCGGGCGAATATCATATTGTTCGATCTTTTTCTTTGCATCATCCCGTATGGCGTCGATTTGGAGAAGCGGACCCTTCAGATATTCAGGTCTATCATGATAGCCCAAGATCGAATTTTCGTTTTCCTCAAAAGGCAAGACCAGCCCCATATGGTGGCGGTCCTCAGGTACATGGGCAAGCCCTTGGTCGCGAAGCATTCCCGGGTCAACCTTTGATGTGACACCAATCGGCTTGCCATCCAGAATAACTTTACCTGACTTTGCGCGCCTGATCCCTGCAATTGCCTCCAAGAGCTCGGACTGGCCATTTCCAGCAACGCCAGCAATGCCAACGATTTCACCAGCGCGCACATTCAAACTGACATTTTCGACCATAGTAACACCGCGACCATCTTTCACGGTCAAGTTCTCGATCGACAGTTTTACATCGCCAGGCTTGGCTGGTTTTTTATCCACCTGCAAAAGAACACGCCGCCCAACCATTAACTCAGCCAGTTCTTCCACGCTTGTCTTGGCGGTCTCACGTGTTGCCACCATTTCTCCCCTGCGCATCACAGAAACGCTATCGGTAATGGCCATGATCTCACGCAGTTTATGAGTGATTAGAATGATGGTTTTACCCTGCTCCTTCAGTTGTTGAAGAATGCGGAAAAGGTGATCTGCTTCTGCGGGCGTCAACACGCCTGTCGGCTCATCCAGAATGAGGATCTCTGCGCCACGATAAAGAGCTTTTAGAATTTCCACACGTTGTTGCAAACCAACGGGCAATTCTTCGATCAAGGTATCAGGATTAACTTCAAGGGCATATTCACGCTCAATGCGTTCCAGTTCTTTTTCCGCATTTGTGACTGCGCGATTGAGAATGCTGCCGCCTTCTGCTCCAAGTATAATATTCTCAAGAACGGTAAAATTTTCAACCAACATGAAGTGCTGATGCACCATTCCAATGCCTGCTGCTATGGCCGCCTGACTGTCTGATATCTTCAAGACTTTGTCGTTGATTAAAATATCACCTTTATCGGCTTGGTAAAATCCATAGAGGATCGACATCAGCGTCGATTTGCCCGCTCCGTTTTCACCAATGATTCCGTGGATGGACCCCTTGGCAACTCGAAGATCAATATCTTTGTTCGCCTGAACTGGCCCAAACGCCTTTGAAATGCCGCGCAATTCAATCGCAGGTTCTCTGGCGTCCGCTGCTGGATTTCCATTATTGCCTGACATCAATTCCCCTGGTGATCTATCATTTTTCTATAAACTGATTTGATGGTTTGAATGCAAACAAGTCAATACTTTCAGTTCTAAGACTATGATAAACACCCATGATTATCAAAACCATTGGATGTGTCACTTGACGACAAAAATGACAAAGGTCACAACACAGTATGAAATTTTCATTTAATACAACGCCCGCTATACGTTGCGGAAAGGGTCTCTCCAATGCGTTAGGCACCCTTGCTGGCAAGCTTCTTGGGACGCAAATTTTGTTTATTACAGACAAAGGCCTTGTTTCCCTTGGGCTGATCGACAAAGCCGTCCAATCCTTGCAACAGGCGGGATGCACTGTTCATATCTTTGATGCAACCGAACCTGACCCTTCCCTTCCCATCTTAAACATGGCCATTGCTCAAGCTATTGAGGTCAAAGCCACTGGTATTGTTGGTTTTGGTGGAGGCTCGTCGATGGATCTTGCAAAATTAGCTGCGCTGATTGCAGGATCAGGCGAAAATATCGACGAGGCATGGGGCGTTGCAAATGCAAAAGGCCCCCGGCTTCCTTTGGTTTTGGTTCCAACCACAGCAGGAACCGGATCAGAGGTGACGCCCGTTTCGATTATTACAGTTGATGGTGATGAAAAACGCGGCGTGTCTTCTCCTGTCATTTTGCCGGATATGGCAATCCTCGACCCAGAGCTTACGCTTGGACTGCCCCAGCCCATAACAGCTGCCACTGGCATTGATGCCATGGTGCATGCGATTGAGGCCTATACGTCGAAAAGCCCGAACAATAATCCAATGTCAAAAATGTTGGCTGTCGAAGCGCTTAAATTATTAGGCACAAATATTGAGACTGCCTGTTTTGATGGAAACAATTATGAGGCGCGGGAAGCTATGTTGCTTGGGTCTATGTTGGCTGGCATGGCTTTCGCCAATTCTCCCGTGGCTGCGGTGCATGCGCTTGCCTATCCAATCGGGGGAATTTTTCATATTCCGCACGGCCTATCCAATGCGCTCGTTCTTAAAGAGGTCATGCGCTTCAATGCGCCAGCATGTGCCAAAGAGTATGCTGCACTCGCTCCGCATATATTCCCGGACTTGGCAAATGAACCATCAGATCAAAGTTGCTGTGCAAAATTGATCGAACGGCTTGGGGACTTATCAAAAAAGATCGGTTTGCAGCAAGGCTTACGGGAAATGGGCATTACAAAAGAGGATTTGCCTGTTATGGCAAATGCAGCCATGAAACAGACACGGCTTTTGGTAAACAATCCAAGGGAAGTGAACGAAGCCGATGCGCTGGCGATCTACAAAGCCGCATTTTAGAAAGACATTACTTTGGGAAAAACCACGCCGCTAACCCGTGAAGAATTCATGATGTTCCGCCCGCTTCAAACCAGATGGGCCGATAACGATATCTACGGACATATGAATAATGTTGTTCATTACTCGTTGTTCGATACTGCCGTAAACGGTTGGTTGATCGACCTCGAATTGCTTGACCCTGTGAAAGGTGAAACAATCGGTTTGGTTGTTGAAACCAAATGCAGCTATTTCGGCGAACTAAAATTTCCTGACAAAGTTGTTGCCGGTATCAGGATCGGGCATTTGGGCACCTCATCGGTGAAATACGAGATTGCCCTATTTGCCAATGATGAAGAAACTGCAGCAGCCCAAGGACACTTTGTCCATGTTTACGTGAATACGAAAACACGCAAACCTGAACCGCTGCCCAAGCTATGGCGTTTAGCGCTTGAAGATTTTCAACGCTGATTAGCAGTTTGCCAAGGCATCTGATTCCAGCTCGTCAATCTTTGAATTACACATGGCGATTTGCTCTTCTGTGACGGGTTTTTTGATACCGGCGACAGAAAGATCTGAGATTTCAGGTTCACTATAGTCTTGGTCCATCACGAATTTTGAGTGCTTTTCTTCTTCAGGATATTCTACAGTGTTGGAAACCATGATGATATTTGGATCTGGCTCGTCGGAAAACGGTTTTTCATCAACCAGTCCATTAAATGGCCAGGCTTTCCTCAAATCAGCGATGCTTTTCATGCTGACATTGACATCAATGTCACGAGGCGTGCCTTTCACCCGATAAGGGCAGGGTTTCTTGCTGCAATTGCCTCCATAAGCAAATTGCCAGATAGCTGGATCGTCCCAATTGCCAAGAGGAAACACGCCTGTAACGTCGCTTTTGTAACGCGCATACCATAGCTGCATTCTGGAAAGCAGCGGGTAGTCTTTTCGGTTGGCCGCAATGAATGCAGCCGTATTGTGGTTCGTGTAAAGCATGGGATAGCGATCGAGCTTTTTATAGACGTAACGCGCGAAGCGTTCAGCATCTTTCAAGCTCATAAATTTGCTCGAATCCATGCTTTCAATATCAAGCACAATTGCCTCATCTTTTTCAGGTTTGGTAAACTGCAGGAAGTGCAGCGCTTGCTGTTCAGGATTTCCGGCACGACCAAGGTGATATGCACCCCATTTCAACCCAAGCGCCTTAGCGAGCATTTTGCGGGTATGATACAATTCCTTGGTAACTGAATATTTGCGCCATTTTGCTCCGCACAAGGTAGAGCGATCCGAACAATATTCTGCTGACAGGCCGTCGCTTGCCTTACCAATAAAACCAACAATTCTTGGGTTTTTTACAATCTGATTCCAATCCAGCGAATTTAGCTCATAAGCATCGAGCACCAGCCCTTTTGTGCGATCACGCCAAGGCTCGTTATAATTTTCTGAATATGCAAGTGATGCGGATACTAAAAGCAAAATAGCAGTTACAAGCAACAAAATCAGCTTTCTACCAGTTACACTAGCGTTCCAGCGTTGAGAATTGTAAAGAGCAATCGAATTTGTCATGTCATTTCCAGAATCAGCAATAGATGTTGACCGACGCTATCGCAGGGTCATTAATGATTGATTAACCAAGAACGCGCAGTTCTATTTTAAGATTTAGGTGAATAAATGGCAAGATTGCCGACAAATAGCGACCTCGACCGGGTGACGGCACTGGAAGAGCAACTGGCTCATCAAAGCGTCACCATTGAGGAATTGTCTACTGCTTTGGCTGAGCAGTGGCAGCAAATGGATAAAATGAAATCCAAACTTGATGCATTGACCAAACGATTTTTAGACCTTGAAGATGCGACTGGCTCTTCACCTGAAAACACCAAGCCGCCTCATTATTGATCATGATCACGCTTGCAGAGCTTATTTCGAGATATTCGACATCGGGAAAATTGGTTTGGATTGGAACACGGCCAGCAAGACGTCAGCCGATGATCGCCCATTCAAAAATTATGATTGAGGAAAAAGGGCTCGAAGGTGACAGAACTACCCGCCCTTCAAACCGCTCGATTACGCTTATTCAACAAGAGCATCTTGGCGCAATTGCATCCCTTAGCAACAAAAGTGAGATATTCCCTGAGGCATTGAGACGGAATCTGGTGGTAAGTGGCATTAATCTCTTGGCTTTGAAAGATCAGCAATTTCAAATTGGCGAAGTGTTGTTTCAAGGAACAGGCATCTGCGCGCCGTGCTCAAGGATGGAAGAAACACTCGGCAATGGCGGCTATAATGCGGTGAGAGGCCATGGGGGCATTACAGCAAAGGTTTTGAAAGTCGGAACAATTTCAATTGATGACGCGGTTGTTCCAGTTTCTTCAATATAAATTTCACAATAAAAAACGGGAGCCGAAGCCCCCGTTTCAAATTCAAACCAACGCCCTATTAGTAAGGGCAGGCATTGTCTGACATGTAATCGTGTACAACGATTTTGCCAGAGATAATGTCTGCTTTTGCAGCTTCAACAGCAGCAGCCATTTCAGCAGTAACCAATGGTTTGTTGTTGTCATCCATTGCATAGTCTACGCCGCCTTCAGCAAGACCAAGCACTGAGAAGCCAGTTGACCATTTGTCGTCCTGAACATCTTTAAATGCGTTATAAACAGCAACATCAACGCGTTTCAGCATGGATGTCAGTACTTTGCCTGGATGCAAACCGTTCTGGTTTGAGTCCACACCAATGCCAAGTTTACCTGCATCTGCAGTTGCCTGAAGAACACCAAAACCAGTGCCACCAGCTGCGTGGAAGACCACATCAGCACCTTGGTCGATCTGTGATTTAGCAAGTTCGCCGCCTTTGGTTGGATCGTTCCAGGCAGCGCCAGTTGTACCGGTCATGTTTTGGAATACTTCGCCATCTGCCTTAACAGATTTGAAGCCGCCTACATATCCGCAAGCAAAACGACGGATCAATGGAATGTCCATGCCGCCAACAAAGCCTGCTTTGCCTGATGCTGCTGCTTGAGCGGCCATCACGCCAACAAGGTATGAACCTTCTTGCTCTTTAAAGACGATTGAACGTACATTTGGCAGATCAACCACCATGTCAACGATACCGAATTTCGTATCAGGAAACTCTTTTGCGACTTTCTCAAGAGCTGCGGCTTGCGAAAAGCCGATTACGACGATTGGACTGTGTCCATCTTCAGCGAAACGACGCATGGCCTGCTCGCGCTGGGCATCATCGGTGATTTCGAAATCGCGGTAATCAATGCCAGTCTCAGTTTTAAATTTCTCTGCACCGTCATAGGCAGACTGGTTGAAAGAACCATCGTTCTTGCCACCTTTATCATATACGACTGCCGGCTTCGCATCCATTGCGAGAGCTGACCCTGCAAGCATTAGACTTGCAGTAATTCCAAGAATTAAACGTTTCATGTTTTTTCCCTGTTTGTTTCCAAATGGTTATGATTGGGCTTGGCATTGTTAGCAATGCTAGCCAGTTTCACGCAAGTAATGCGCGTAGTCGGTCCAAAAACCCAGCTATGCCAAATTAGCCGGACCAAACCTGGAAATAGTCTTGCACGGTTTTAAAACATTTGCATGCGGAATCTTGAAGTTTTCCAGTGTCTGGCAAACAGCAGTAAGTTTGCTATCCTACCCTAGGCAAATGCAGTACAATTCGATATGAAGACGGCCCAAGCGCCAAGAATGTCGCAAACGAATTTTTCAGGTAAAATAAATACGTGTCCAAGAAAAAAGAAAAACTTGAGCTGATTGCCCCAAAAACAGATGGCGATACGGGTGATAAAGCTTTTCCCATCGTGCAGCGCATCATCATGGAGAATTTTTCGCTCTACAGGACCAGCTACATACTCGCGATTGGCTGTATGATGGCCGTTGCCGGCACCACCGCATATAGTGCCTATATCATCAAAGATGTGGTGAATGATGTTTTCGAAGATAAAAACCTTGCCGCAGCTTACACGATTGCAGGAATCATTTTGTTGATTTTCTTCGTAAAGGGCATGGCCGGATTTGGACAAGAAGTTTTGCTCAAACGGATTGCTAACAATATTATCGCTCGCTATCAAAAGAGAGCTTATGACCATTTGTTGCATTTGGGTGTGGGTTTTTACTCCGAAACACGATCAGCGTTTTTGGTTGGGCAAATCAACCAGAATATCTCCGGCATCGGTAACTTGCTGAATGCGTTGGTGACCGTGTTTGCCCGAGACTTGTTGACCTTGATCTCACTGATTTTTGTGATGATTTACCAAGATGCGCTGATGACAATAGGCTCGCTTGTTGTGATGCCAATCGCGGCTTTTGTTATTTCCCGTTATGTAAAGAAAGTAAAAAAACTTTCCCGCAAAGAAGTCAACGTTAATGCTCGGGTCGTGTCATCCATGGTCGAAACGGCCCAAAGTATCCCTGTCGTTAAGGCTTTCACGATGGAAAGCCAAATGCAGACCAAAGTGGACAAGCTGGTAGATACCGCAGAGAAGCAGGCAAATACCATTGCTTTGGTAAACGCCAGAACCAAACCTTTGACAGAAACGCTTGGTGGTTTTGCCATTGCAGGCGCTGTGGCTTTCGGCGGATGGCGCGTCATCGCCCTTGATGGCAATCCAGGAGCATTGCTTTCATTTCTTACAGCCGCAATGCTTGCATATGACCCGGCCCGCAGACTTGCCTCTTTCCGAGTTCAGTTCGAGAAATCACTGGTCAATGCGCGCATGCTCTATGAACTGCTTGATACGCCTCCACGCCAGGCCGATATTGCCGGCGCTAAAGAGCCGGTGATCAAAAAAGGTGAAATTCAGTTTGACCGTGTGAACTTCTCCTACCTTCCTGAAGAGCCTGTATTGAAAGATATTTCTTTTATAGCAAAGGCAGGGCAAACAACGGCACTTGTTGGCCCATCGGGCGGCGGAAAGTCCACGATCATTCATCTATTACTGCGCTTTCATGACCTTGAAAGCGGGCAGATTAGCGTCGACAAACAAGATATTGCCAAAACCAAAATTAAAGGGCTTAGACAAAATATTTCTTATGTTTCGCAAAATCCGGTTCTTTTCGAAGGAACAGTTGCAGACAATATTCGTTTTGGCCGTCCAGGCGCATCGCAGGAGGAAATTGAAGCTGCTGCAAAACTGGCGCAAGCTCATGACTTTATTCTTGAAATGCACAATGGTTATGAAACGGAAGTTGGTGAATTGGGTTCCAACCTTTCCGGCGGACAAAGGCAACGGCTTTCAATTACACGGGCTATTTTACGTGATGCACCTATTCTTCTGCTGGATGAGGCAACATCCGCCCTCGACAATGAATCAGAACAGCTGGTTCAGGTTGCGCTAGATGGATTGATGAAAAACCGCACGACGCTTGTGATTGCTCATCGCCTTTCCACTATTCAAAATGCTGACAAAATAATCGTCATTGATAAAGGACAAATCGCTGAGACTGGCGATCATGCCAGCTTGATGGCAAGTCGCTACAGTACTTATGCAAAATTGCACAATTTGGGAACTGGCACCCGCGCTAAAAAACCCAGAAGTAAGCCAATAAGTAAAACCACAACAGCCAAATCAAAACCTAAACGCAAAAGCACTGCGCCATCGCTGAAATAGAGGTGCAATCTGTTATGGCGTCATGTCTTTGGATAAGAGATTTGTGCGTTTGAACGAACATACATAATAGGAACTAGTCATGGGTGATATGAAACTTATCGTAGCTGGAGCTTCCGGAAGAATGGGGCTTTCGCTGATCAAGGCTATTCACCAAAGTGAAGGTGTTAGCGTTGTTGGTGCGCTTGAACGCGAAGGCGCGCCAGCCATCGGGCAAGACGCAGGCGAATTGGCTGGCCTTGGCAAAATTGGTGTTGTGATCACTTCTGACGCGAAGGCTGCAATGGCCCAAGCTGACGGCATCATCGATTTCACGATTCCCGGCGCAACTGTGCAATTGGCTAAACTTTCGGCAGAAGCAGGCATTGTGCATGTGATAGGAACAACAGGCTGCAGCAGCAACGATGAGGACGCGCTCCAACACGCCGCCAGCAATGCAGTTATTGTGAAATCAGGCAATATGAGCTTGGGGGTAAACCTCCTTTCCATCCTTGTTGAACAGGCCGCCAAGGCCCTGGACGGATCAGTATTCGACATCGAAATTGTAGAAATGCACCACAAATACAAGATCGACGCACCATCTGGAACAGCACTTATGCTTGGGGAAGCAGCGGCAACTGGTCGTGATATTGATTTAGCCTCCAATAGCGTGCGTTCCAGAGATGGGCACACAGGGCCAAGAGAGGCTGGCACTATCGGATTCTCCACGCTTCGTGGTGGCTCCGTGGTTGGGGATCATACTGTTGTGTTTGCCGGAGAAGGCGAGCGAATTGAATTATCCCATATTGCTCAAGACAGAATGAATTTTGCCTTTGGTGCGGTCAAAGCAGCCCTTTGGGCAAAAGATAAAAAGCCCGGCTATTATTCCATGCGAGATGTATTAGGCTTTGGAAACTAAACTTGAATTGAATGCTTAAAAAAAGGAATTTGGAAAATGAGCGGCACACTGGTTCTGGTAAGACATGGGCAAAGTGAATGGAATTTGAAAAATCTGTTTACCGGATGGCGTGATCCTGACTTAACCGCTCAAGGCGTTGAAGAAGCGATCGAAGCTGGAAGGGTTTTGAAAGCAGAAAACCTGAAATTTGATATTGCCTTTACCAGTGTTTTGCAGCGCGCAGAAAAGACATGCCAAATGATTCTTGATGGTGTGGGCCAATCCGATCTTGAAACCATTCATGACCAAGCATTGAACGAACGCAATTATGGTGATCTTGCTGGCCTTAACAAAGATGATGCCCGCAAGAAATGGGGCGAAGATCAGGTTCATATCTGGCGCCGATCTTACGATGTTCCGCCTCCTGGCAAGGAAGGCGAATCGCTTCGTGATACTGGAGCGAGAGTTTGGCCATATTACATGCAGGAAATTCTACCTCGTGTTTTACGCGGCGAGACCGTGCTTGTAGCCGCTCATGGCAACTCACTTCGCTCTTTGGTGATGATCCTTGATCGCATGTCGAGCAATGACATCACAAAGTTAAATCTCGCGACCGGCGTGCCGATGGTTTATCAACTCAACAGCGATACATCGGTCAAATCCAAGAAGGTCCTTGGAGACATGTCCAAAGCCCATTAGGCGGAATGCGAACTTAAGCGATACAATTTATCAGAAATATCTATGTTGACGTTTACGCTAACGTCAATCAAAATGATTGATCAAAGCGTCGCCAGCATTTTCGAGTTTCGGGAAGCGCGCGCTCCACTAGAATTGTGAATACGATGGCTGATATGCACCCTATCCAATTGTTTTTTTCCAGCCATCATCCATTGGCGAAAAAGGTAGAAGCTACATTTGAAGGGTCTGTGGGCGGAACTGTTTATGTACAGATTGCAGCGCCAAGCGATTTGGTTCAACGACCTGAAGATAATACACTGCACTCAGGATTTGCGACCATTATTCTTGACTCAATTATGGGCGGCGCTGTTATGGGGACACTGACCCAGGTCATGCCAATCGCAACTATAGGCCTATCCATGCATCATTTACGCAGAGCAACGGCTGGCGAAAAGCTGACGGGGAAAGCCGTTTGTACCGGAACTCATAACGATGTTGCCTATGTAACAGGGGAATTATTAGGTGCGGACGGAACGCCTGTCGCCATCGCCAGCGGAACCTTTATGCTTGGAACACGCGGCACTTCAATACGCAATAAGACTACAGCACCCGAAACAACGGAGAGCCGCATATGAAACCTTTATCTCCAGCCGAACAATGGCTTGCAATTTCTATAACAGATGATCCTGACCTATTTGTTTTGGATTTTCAGGAGCATCATATTGGCAATCCGATTATTCGCTCTGTCCATGGCGGTGTTGTTGGCGCGCTTATTGAATGCGCAGCAGAAAAAGCCCTGATTAATGCTTTGAAAGAGAAAGGCCTTCCGAGCGAAGTTGAAGTGACGACAGCTTCTATCGACTATTTGCGCGTTACCAAGGATGCGCCTCTCTATGCCCGCGTTAATATTGTTCGCATCGCCAGAAGGATTGCGTTTCTCGATGTAAAAGTATGGCAAGACAATGAAGAATTACCTGTTTCGCGTGGATCATGTACGTTGAGAATTTTGGACACCACCAACGTCTAAACCCATAGCTCAAAACAAGAATTCTACTGCGAGCTTCCGATCCCGGTTTCCCATCCCAAGATCGCACGTTTGCGCGTTAAACCCCAGTGATACCCCGTCAACGCGCCAGACTTTCCCACAACGCGGTGGCAAGGAACCACGAAGGAAAGCGGATTGCGCCCAACAGCTCCACCGACAGCGCGCGGGGCATTTTTGCCGATGGAACTACCCAGATCTGAATAGGTTGTCGCTTTGCCAAATGGAATATTAAGCAGGCCTTCCCAAACACGAATCTCAAAGTCTGTCCCAATCATCACGACTCTAAGCGGTTCATCCGCACGCCAGGTTGTTGGATCAAAACTTCTAACCGCATAAGGCGCTGTGCGAGCAACATCTTCAATGTAACGCGCTTTTGGCCAACGCTTTGACATGTCTTCAAATGCGTCAGCCTCTCCACCAGGGTCACAAAAAGATAGGCCGGACATGCCCCGTTCTGTGGCCATTACCAAGGCGATACCAAAGGGACTTGGATGATAGCCGAAATAGATCTCCAGTCCTTCGCCGCCAGATTTGTATACTCCAGGTGACATTGCTTCGTGGGAAACAAACAAATCATGAAGACGACCCGGCCCTGAAAGGCCCAATTCAAAACTGGCATCGAGCAAAGGCACATTACCTGCCAATAAGCGTTTTGCATGATCAAGTGTGACAGCCTGAAGAAACCCCTTTGGAGACAGGCCCGCCCAACGGGTGAACAATTTTTGCAATTGGGTTGGTGACTGGCCTACCGCATTTGCCAACTCGTTCAACTCAGGTTGGCTTTTCCAGTTTTCCGAAATCAGTTCAATAATGCGACGAACGGTTTGATAGTCGCTGTCTATATCAGGATATATGTATGACATGATGTTGCTTGGATGCCTCACAAAGTGCCAAGGATTTAGTTGTCTGTTCAATCAACCTATCCCTGCCCAAGCATCCTGACCACCCGATTCTTGCCAGCTGTCTTATTACCCGGCTTTTGCTTTGGACAAGGCGCGTCCGAATGCCGTTGCAAAACTCTCCTTATCCAACGGATTTAGAAAAGAGCCAATATCCGTTTCCAAATCACGTTCACGCAAGACCATTTTCACAATTCCAATTTCTTCATGGCGGTCTATTTGAAATCGCGTCCAGAAGGGATTTAAAATATGGGTCGTTGTTTTGCCTGAAGGCGCTATTTTACGAAACTCCACCTGATGTTTCCAAACTGACACTTCCTCATAGGCCTTACCAGAGTGATAACTGAGTTTAAATGCACCCCATATTAAAAGAACATCCAGACCAAAGAAGAAAAATACGGGCCAAGCACCAATGACCAGAAACAAAATGCCTGAAATAAAACAGGTCACAGATATAAAGCCCATCAATATCCAAAACCCGGTTGGGCCAAGAGAGCGGTAAGGGGTCAAACGCGCTGCAAAAATTGGATCATCAACAGGCAATTGAACAGACATTGGCAAAGCCTCTTTCTTTTTGGCGTTCCTATCGCCATCTTTGGTTTTAAAGCAAATACAAGGATCTAATATATGGCCGATTTAGCCAAAGAAAAGGCGACAAAAGTTGCGGCTAAAAAGCCTTGTCGCAAACCGGTCAAAAAAAGACTTCCACGATGTCGCTATACAAAAGAAGAGATGGCGGCAATATTCGCTCGCTTTAAAGAACAACGTCCTGAACCCAAGGGCGAACTTTTTCATGTCAATCCTTATACGCTTGTCGTTGCTGTTGCCCTTTCTGCACAGGCGACGGATATTGGTGTGAACAAAGCCACAAGACATTTGTTTGCCGTTGCCGACACGCCGGAGAAAATGCTGGCATTGGGTGAAGACAAAGTCCGCGACTATATAAAGACAATCGGGCTTTACAAAACAAAAGCTAAAAACGTTATGGCCCTTTCGCAAAAAATTATCGATGACTTCGGCGGGGAAGTACCTAATGACCGTGAGTTACTGACCACGCTTCCTGGCGTTGGGCGCAAGACAGCCAACGTGGTTGTTTCGATGGCATTTGGCCAGCCAACCATTGCGGTTGATACTCATGTTTTCAGAATTGGAAACCGGATGGGCATGGCACCGGGGAAAACACCTGATGATGTAGAAGCCATTTTGGAAAAAGCCATCCCTGAAGAATATTTGTACCATGCCCATCACTGGCTTATTCTTCACGGGCGGTACACATGCAAAGCACGCAGCCCTGAATGTGAAAACTGCATCATTGCCGATATATGCAAAGCAAAGGAAAAAACATGTTCCGTGCCCGCAGCAATTATTCCCATTGAAGAGCAAGTCATTCCCGGAATGTAGATTTAATATCTAGCCGGGTCAAAACTCTGACCGGAGATGGATTTGTGTAAGTGAACCATCATTGTAGCTGCAAAAACCGGGGTGGCTAGGTTCACAATGGGGATAGCCATAAATCCTGCGATAATCATTCCACCCATGAAAATGGGGCCGGAATAATTTGCGCGCAATTGAGCAGCTTCTTCTTCGTGGCGAAAGCGCATGGCAGCAAACATGAAATATTCCCTTCCCAGAAGGTAACCGTTTACCAAAAAGAATATCGCAACATTGATGCCTGGAAGCAAAACCAGCAGCAAGGCGATCAAGTTTGCGAAAAGCACCAAAAGTGTAAAGCGCACAGTAAGCCAAAGGCTTTGACCAAGGGGCACCGCTTTTCCAGGCGGCTCATCACCATACCAGGTTTCCTCCACATGTTCTGCTGCCTCATCGAGGAATATACCTGCAAAAACAGCTGTGACCGGGCCCAGCAAGAAACCAGCTCCGATAAATACACCTGCTCCCAGCAACCAGACAGCAGCCGTCGCCACCCAAGGCCAGCCTCCCAAAAAGGGTAGCAGAAAAGTAGAAAACAAATATTCCAAGCCAATCCAAGCGCCTATGAACAGCAATATGGTGAGGCCAACCGATTTGATCATGACAGATCGAAATCGCGGGCGCAGCAATTGGGATGCGGCAAGGCGGGCTGATTCAATAACCATTTGATCGTTTGTTCCTCTGCAATGTGAAGGGTACCTATGATCAAGGGTGCTAAATTTCAAGGATTGGATGGTTGGAGTTGAACCTATGAGGTTGCAATAAACTCCCCTTTGTGGGAAATGCCAGACAGTGAAAAGCTGATAGGAACGAGCATGACCAGCCGATTTGACGTCCTTACCATTGGCAATGCCATTGTAGATATTATTGCCAGTGCCGATGATGCATTCCTTTCGAAAGAAAACATTATCAAAGGCGCAATGAACCTGATCGATACAGAACGCGCAGAACATTTATATTCTGTCATGGGCCCAGCGATTGAAACATCCGGCGGAAGCGCGGGAAATACCGCTGCGGGGATTGCGAGCCTTGGCGGAAAAACAGCCTATTTTGGTAAAGTGAGCAAGGACCATTTGGGCGATATCTTCACCCATGACATTCGCGCGATTGGCGTTGATTATCAGACCAAGCCGTTGATTGGCGAGCCACCGACCGCGCGCTCCATGATCTTTGTTACGCCGGATGGTGAGCGCTCCATGAACACCTATCTTGGTTCTTGTATCGAACTGCGCCCTGAAGACATCGATGAAAAGACTGTGGCCAATTCGGCGATCACCTATTTCGAGGGCTATTTGTGGGACCCACCACTGGCGAAAGATGCTATCAGAAAAGCTGCCGAGATCTCTCACGCAAACAATCGTAAAATGTCCATGACATTGTCTGATCCTTTTTGTGTTGACCGTTATCGCGATGAGTTTCTTGAATTGATGCGTTCAAAAACCGTCGACATCGTTTTTGCCAATGAAAGCGAAGTTAAGTCGCTGTATCAAACATCCTCTTTCGAAGAGGCTATCCAAGCCATACGCCAAGACTGCGAACTTGCGGCCATTACCCGAAGCGAAAAGGGCTCGGTAGTCGTTTCACGCGATGAGACCCACAGCGTCAAAGCCTTTGCGATTGATAAGCTCGTAGATACGACTGGCGCCGGTGATCTATACGCCTCAGGCTTTTTGTTCGGCCTCACCCATGGACGATCTTTGGTTGATTGTGCAAAAATTGGCGGACTTGCCGCTGCTGAAGTCATCCAGCATATAGGGCCACGGCCGCAGATTTCTTTGTCAGAGTTGATGGAACAAGAGGGCCTTTAAAGGCTCTCCGGCCGTCCAAATAATGAACAAATCGCGCAGTAAAGCTCAATTACCTTTTTCACGGGCAAGGGCTTTAAGCTGATAAAGTTTATCCATGGCTTCGCGGGGCGTCATTTCATCTGGAGCCAGCGCCTCAACGGCGTCGCGCAATCGGTTATCTTTTGGAGCGATAGGCGCAGCCAGTTTTTGTTTTACGGAAAAAAGCGGTAATTCATCCACGAGAACTGGGGTGGATTTTCCATGGTCCGAGCTCTCCAGTTTCTCCAATACATCCCGTGCTCTGGCAACAACCGCATCCGGCAAACCAGCAAGGCGCGCTACTTGAATGCCGTAAGAGCGGTCAGCAACGCCACTAACAATCTCGTGCAAGAACACAACATCTCCATGCCACTCTTTAACCTTCAAAGTGACGTTAAACAGGCGTTCAAGTTTTGTAGAAAGCGCAGTAAGCTCATGGAAATGCGTCGCAAACAATGTTCGGCAACGATTAGCCTCATGCAAATGTTCAATAGCAGCCCAAGCAATTGATAATCCATCAAAGGTCGCTGTTCCGCGCCCTATCTCGTCCAGGATAACCATTGAATTTGGACCGGCCTGATTTAAAATTGCAGCAGTTTCAACCATTTCAACCATGAAGGTTGAGCGGCCTCTGGCAAGATCATCGGCAGCCCCTACTCTTGAAAACAACCGATCAACCACGCCAATTGTTGCCTTTTGCGCCGGAACAAAAGAACCCATTTGCGCTAAAATCGCGATCAGGGCGTTTTGCCGAAGGAAGGTAGATTTACCGCCCATATTGGGCCCTGTCAGGAGCCAGATATTACCGCTACTCTTCCCATCAACCGCACCGATATTACAATCATTGGCGATGAAACTTTGGCCGCCATCTTTTTTCAGCATCTGCTCAACAACAGGATGGCGCCCGCCTTCTATGTCAAAAGCCAGACTGCTCTCTACTGAGGGGCGAACATAATTTTGCTCTTGCGAAAGACGGGCTAAAGAGGATGCAACATCAATGCTTGCAATTGATTTTGCCAAAACCTGTAGTGGTGCAGTACATTCTAGAACCAGCGCCAGCAGGTGATCAAAAATTTCAAACTCAAGATCAAGTATTCGTCCGGCTGCATTGGCAATTTTTGTCTCAAGCTCTGCTAATTCAGTTGTTGTGAACCGCATGGCATTTGCCATTGTCTGGCGGTGAATATAAATTCCTTTTACAGCTTCATTTTGCAGAGCCTCGGCATTTTGGGCCGTAACTTCGATGAAATATCCAAGGACGTTGTTGTGACGAATTTTAAGAGACTTTACGCCTGTCTCTTCCATATAGCGCAGTTGTAATTCAGCTATGATTTTGCGAGATCTATCGCGTAAGCCGCGTAATTCATCAATTTCAGCTTGAGCTCCTTCGCGCACGAACCCGCCATCGCGCTTCAAAAGGGGAAGCTCATCAGCTAAATGCGAACTTAAAGTTTCTGACAGTTGGGGGTCAAAGCCTGATATTGCCGAGAACGCAGATGTAAGTTCAGCAGGCATTTCAATCTCGGTGTGCGCTAAAATACCCGCAATTACCTTTGCAGATTTCAAGCCTTGCTGAATGGCGGCAAGATCCCTCGGTCCGCCGCGGTTTAAGGCAAGGCGTGACAATGACCTTGGGATATCAGGAGAAGATTTCAGCTCCTCTTTCAATTCTGCAATCACGCTTTGATGGTCACAAAACCACGAAACGCTATCCAGACGCGTTGTAATCGCAGCTGGATCATTCAGCGGGTTCATCATTCGCTCTGCCAACATTCGAGAGCCACCGCCAGTCATCGTTCGATCAATGGCAGCCAAGAGACTGCCACGCCTTTCACCTGAAAGCGTTCTGACGAGCTCCAGATTAACCCGCGTTGCGCTATCGATAAACATAACATTGCCGGCAGATTGCGCAACGGGACGAGAAAGTGCTGGACGCTCGCCAATTTGCGTTCGCTCTACATAAGCCAGAACCGCGCCGCAAGCGGCAATTTCTACGCGCGAAAAAGTTCCAAATCCTTCAAGCGACTTCACACCAAAATAATTCAACAACCGCTCTTCGCCTGTTTGGCTGTCAAACAAATGCCCAGGTTGCGGAGATGGGGCAGCTCCCGAGCGGCTTATGCTTTCGCGCAACTCATCGTCCTCATCCAATTTATCGGGATAAACGATTTCACTTGGATCGATCCGGGCAAGATCGGCAGACAAGTTTTGTGGTGAACTCGTCGTCACCAGAAACTCACCAGTGGAAATATCGATCCAGGCAATTGCCAGTTCCGTCTTTTCCTCCGAATGACGTAATCTTGCTATAGCTGCCAAGTGGTTTGCCTTGCCCGGCTGCAACAGTTTTTCTTCCGTAATGGTTCCAGGCGTTACAAGCCGAACAACATCGCGCCTGACAACAGATTTTGCCCCACGTTTCTTTGCTTCAGCCGGGTCTTCCATCTGCTCACAGACAGCAACGCGATAGCCCAAAGATATCAGCTTTTGCAGATAATCCTCAGCCGCATGAAACGGCACGCCGCACATGGGGATATCCTCACCCAAATGCTTTCCACGCTTGGTCAGCGTTATTCCCAATGCTCTGGATGCCTCCTCTGCATCATGGAAAAACAACTCGTAAAAATCGCCCATGCGGTAGAATAGAAGCGAGTCTGGATTTGCCGCTTTAATTTCTACATATTGCTCCATCATCGGCGTAACTTTAGCCGATTGCAGTGCCGGATCGTCACCATTGGGCGCACTGGTTTGTTCAGATTTGTCGAGCATTTTGTGATCCAAAACGTATATAGGAGGTAGTGACTTAGAAAGCTATTGATTCACTTTTGAGCGGAATTTTGCAAGAAGCGCGCCTAAAACCACTCTTTTCGAAAGTGTTGGTCCACAGATAACGCCGCTAATTTTTAAGAATGACGCTCAGCATTTTCCCCGTAGTAATTTACGTAGCGGGGATTTAACCGCGAGACAGGCAGCAATACCAATACATCGATTGTACCAAATTGGCGATCAATAACCGCCTGGCTTGCAAACATAGCGCCAAGGCGCAGGTAGCCTTTAATCAATGGCGGCAAAGATCTAATGGCGCTTTTCAGATTACCGTTGCCAATTGCTATTTGGCTGAGTTGAATTACTTCGCCGTTTCCAGAAACGTCCCAGTCTTCATCGGCTTTTGCTGTCTGATATAGGAATGAGAGCGCTTCTTTGTGAGGTTCCACAATTACGCCCTCCATAGAAGCGCACCCAAACATCACATCAAACCCATGTTTGCGTACATAGGCCCAGCTGCCATGCCACAATAATTCGATCGTTCGTTTTGTTCTGAACTCTGGTAAAACGCACGACCGCCCCAATTCCAAAAATTTTAATTTGGGGAAACGTCTAACCAAATCTCCGACTTGAAATTCTGCTGCTGTATAGAATCCACCAGCTGTTTCTGCCTGATCCTGGCTCATCAGTCGGTAGGTGGCTACAACTCTGCCGTCGTAGTTTTCGCCGGGTGAATTTTCGATCACAATGAGATGATCGCAGTATGCATCAAACCTGTCCTCATCTTTTTGATCTAAAATAGGCAGCGTTTCATCCGTGCCCGTTACCAAACGCTCTCCTACAAAAACTTTATGACGCAGTCTTTGGGCGGCGGTAATTTCTTCCGTAGAGTCTGCAATCTTGACAATCAGGTTTCCAAGTCGGCCAAGAATTTGCTGATCCTGATTTATGTTGGGCATGTATGAAAAGTTCCGATGAAAGACTTGAATGAAAGTAGCGGCTAAGTATTTAGCTTATCCAGCTTAGCAGTCTTTTCCAATTCATGCTCGACCAGTTCGCACAGCTTATCTGGATCAATTGGCTTGACCAAAAATCCATTCACACCCGCATGTTTGGCTTTTACCTTGCTTTCAATTTGCTCATCTGCTGTCAGCGCGAAAATTGGGACCGCGCGGTTTGAATTTATTGCATTTTCAGTTTCAAATTTTCTGATTGCTGCAGTGGCAGAATAACCATCGCAATATGGCATATGCATATCCATCAATATCAGATCGATCTTTCGATCCAGATTGGCCTTTGTGAATATGGCTATTGCTTGTTTTCCATCATGGGCACGTAAAACTTCAATATGTCGTTTTTTTAGTGCAGCGGTGACCAACAAAGCATTTATATCATTGTCTTCCGCCAACAATACGCATTTGGACTTGGCGTCGCTTTCTACAATAGGCGTGATCATATTTGGTGCCAGCGCTTCATTAGACGACGAACCGAGATGGTTGATTTCCTCGTCCTTTATTTTTGCGTGACCCCGCAACAAGGAAAAAAGGCTGGACTGGCGGACTGGTCGGACCAGCCAAGCACTTGCTCCAGCATCCATGTAAGTTTTCAGATCCTTTTTTTTGTCTGGAAGAGTCAAAATAACCAAAGAACAACTTTCGCTATGCGCCGCTTTCAGTTTTTTGATTGTTTGAATTGGGTCAGGCCAATTTTGAGGGTCGAACAGTATTGCCACGTGGTCGGGCAATTTTTTCAATAGCAATCCTTCCAAGGCCTCGTGCGTATTGATCCACTCAACCTGAAATTTTTGGTCCCTCAAGATTTCTACTAATGCCTTAGGCTCTTGGATAGCGCGCGAAATAATGAGAATTTTATTGGGTTCAACACCGTGGGATTTTGATTCAGTTTTTTCATTTGTGATACTGCTTTTGGAATCTACAACAACTGGCAATTCCAAAGAGAACTGAGAGCCTGAAGCATCAGAATTTTCGAGTTCCAGTGATCCTCCTAGCTCAAGCGTCAAAGCGCGAGAAATCGCCAAGCCGAGCCCTGCCCCGTCAGTTGTTCTGGTGATTTCATTATCAACGCGTTCAAACTCTTGAAAGATTCTGTCTCGATCCAAGTGTGACAGACCTGGACCTGTATCAATTATTTCAATGCGAAGAAAACTTTTCCCTTGCTTTTCCTTCAGCAAGCAACGGATCAATACACCGCCCGTATTGGTGAATTTGATGGCGTTGCCGGCCAAGTTGAAAATTATTTGGCGCAGCCTGCCAGGATCAGTTTCCAAAAACCTCGGCAAGGCTGAATCTAGATAAAGCCCGAAATCAATACCTTTGAGATATGCTCTTGATGATAACAACTCCACCGCCTCGTTTAGCAGTTTATGGAGATCAAAGTTCTGACATTTGATTTCAAACCGACCGCTCTCGATCATTGTCAGATCAAGCATCCCGTCAATAAGGCTCAACAGATTTTCGCCAGAAGTTTTCAATGCATCCGAATAGTTTTTTTGTTCTGGAGACAATGTAGTTCCAGAAAGCAGTTTTGACATACCAATCACACCGTTAAGGGGGGTACGCATTTCATGACTAACCATCGCTAGAAAGCGCGTTTTTGCGTGGCTGGCTTCTTCTGCTTTTTTTCTGGCAGCTTCATCCAACTGTTGGGATGTCCTGAAACTAGTAACATCGCGAGCGACGGAGAGGATGCCAATACTGCCGGTTTTTTCATCGCGGACAGACAAATCATGCCATTCGTACCAACGCAGACCAGAAGATGTCTGAAACTGAATCATTTTGTCGTTTTTATTTTCAGAAATGTTGGCAACCTGTTTTGTAATTTCATCCGGCAATCTTGTGACAATTTTCGGATTTTCGCCCGCTTTTCCAATTAGGTCCATAAACGCGTCATTGCAGAATGTGATGGCGCCGCTTTCGTTACGCATGACTAAGGCATCGCCAAAGACCTCTGCGATTGCTCGATAGCGTTCCTCACTTTCCTGAAGTTCCCAAGCTCTGTCCTCCAACATTTCGAAGCGCCTCGACATGTGTTTGTCTGCAGGTAAACGAACTGTGTGGACAGCTTTGAAGACATATATGCTCAACATACAAATAAGCACTGTCACACAAGTGACTATAACAGAAGCAATGCCTCCATCTGATGAAAATGAAACCATAGAGCCCGTAATAGCTAGCACGAGAGGCACAATAACAGGTAACATTCCCAATTTGCGCAGCCAGAAACAAATATCTGAAAATACACGACGCTTTTTGCTGCGGAAATCAGGCGTAGTTTCGTCTGCAGCTATGGGTGAATGCCCCTGCTGCAAGTCCTGTGGTTTTTGATGTTTGAATGCATTTATTGGCACTTAAATCACCTGAAGGCCTTTGTTGTATCATTTCCTCCTTTTGTAGTTAAACGAACACGATGAAGATTGAGTTGAGCAACATGGTAAATATTGGCGACTGGCATTACTCGTTTCGCACAATTTCATGCAGCAATTGCGAGCCGACTGTTTACACTGCGATAGGCAATTGCCTCTCCCAAATGTATCCGTCCTACCGTTTCTGCCCCATCCAGATCAGCAATCGTGCGGGCGACTTTCAAAATTCGATGATAGGCACGGGCTGAGAATTTCATGGTTTCAGCTGCCTGTCTCAGTAGTTTTTCACCGCCCGCATCTGGCGCAGCGATGATTTCAACCAAAGCGGCGGAAGCCGAAGCATTGGTAAATCCGCTTGACGATTTTAATCTTTCTGCAAGATCAGGATCTGCCATCGCATCCTTGGTGCGGGCCGCTTGCATTTCGCGGGCCCGAAGTACCCGCTGGGCGATTTTCTCGCTGGCTTCACCATGGTTGACGGTGATCATATCAGCAGCCGAGATTGCCGGAACTTCTATGCGCATGTCGATTCGATCCATGAACGGACCGGATAGCCGCCCTTGATAATCGGTGACGCAACGCTCTCCCCGTTTGCAGGCATGACCTGGCTCTCCTGCCATACCGCAGCGGCAGGGATTCATAGCGGCGATGAGCTGAAACCGCGAAGGAAAGGTGACGCGGTAATTGGCTCGAACAATAGACGTCTCGCCGCTCTCCAATGGTTGACGAAGCGAATCCAGAACCTGCAGCGTGAACTCTGGCAATTCGTCCAAAAACAAAACCCCGTTATGGGACATGGATACTGATCTTCCCCCAATGAATTGGTCCATCCTATAAGTTAGTATTTGGAGGACTTAG
>JAFMHL010000085.1 GCA_017854535.1 Nitratireductor sp. | reverse complement strand
ATCGTCAAAAGCTTAAATTAACTCTTGCAAAACCGGGGCCGTCCACACATGACAATGCCAATATCACAAATAAAAGGATCATCGATGCATCTTAATCTTGCTCACGCTGTCATTTCGGCAATGCTTATCTTGTTGACGATTTTTGTTATGCGCAAATCAGGCATGGCTGATGCCACCAAAATAAAGACGTTTGATTGGAAAATCTTCCTTGTTGTCGTCGTGGTGATGTTTGTATTTAACGTGATCTGGCCTTATTGATTTAGCCAGAGCTAAAATTTCGATACTCTCCGATTGTCCAAAATGGATGTAACAAGATGCCACCCGTGTATTTGTCTCTACCAAAACACGCGGAGCCCAAAATCTTCTGAAGCCGCCGCATCAAGCAATATCAAAGCGCGCCTTCATCATTCAAAGACATTACCTCAGCAACGGCCCCATTGCTGACGAGACAACGCCATTTTGCCCCCTGTGGTCCAACGTTTAGAATGACGAGTGTATTCGCCTCAGAGAATTCAGAACTGACTGTAATCACATCCGGATTATTTGTTTGTTGGGTAACAGCCAGCTCACATGCTTGTTCGTCACGAGCATCACCGGTGCGTAAAGGGGCTTGTTGAACCGGTTGCGACGCGCTCGGTGAATCAGTTGTTGTTTCCGAGCAACCCGTAAGAGCTAAAACACATACTGAAGCGGCAAAACCAAATTGAACCAGTCGATGTGACATGAGATTTCTCATTCGCGTTATGAATTAGCCTTTCAATTTATTTCTTCGTTTGCAAGCAAATTTATCTACCGTATCGGTATCTAGACACTATTTAGAATTATTGGTTAGTTATGTTTTGTACCGAGCGTTAAAATGGATTGCCGAGCATGTTACGATATTGAAGTGAGCACAACATGCTGCTTCTTTGGGTATTGAAGTTATATTTGACGCTCTATGTTCTAGCCCTATCGGTTTGGCTGCTTGGTACGTTCGGTGGGTTCGGCGCTCTTGAAAATGTATGCCTGTAAAAATAGCATTGCAATCGTCAAAATGGAGATGACATAATGACTTTCAAAATGGAACGCAGATCATTTGTCATTGGCAGCGCAATGCTGGGCGCTGCGCTTTCCTTCCCGGCAGCATTGAACGCGACTGAAATTGAAGTAGAACAACTCAAACCCGGACAATGGCTTTGGTATCCTGAAAGAGCGCCAGAAGGTCCTGTGGTTGTGCTTGTGTCCTTAAGCGACCAATTGGCATTTGTATATCGAAATGGAGTTCGTATCGGAGTAACCACTGTATCATCCGGCAAATCAGGATATGGGACTCCAGTGGGTGTTTTTACAGTTTTGACAAAAGAGAAACTTCACAGATCTCATAAGTACAACAATGCTCCTATGCCCGACAGCCAGTTCTTCTTTGGTGGTTGTGCCCTGCATGCAGGAGGCCTACCTGGCTATCCGAGTTCACACGGATGCGTTCATCTTCCAAGAGACTTTGCTGACCGATTATTTCAGGTTACCCACCATGGAACACCGGTGATTGTTACCAATGAACGATCAGGTGTCGGAAGCCTTTCTCATTCAGGTCTTGTCCTGTCCGAAACAGACTTGAAGCAAGTTGAAAAAATGACCGGCAATATTGTTGGTAAGGGACTTCCGACCGACAAAAAAGGTGCCAATTCAGACGCTTTTTCTGTTTTGATTAGTGGCGCCGACAGCAGGCTCTATGCATTGCTAAACGGAAAATTGGTTCGTGAAGATCCTATTGCGATTAAAGATTCGCGTTGGCCATTGGGGTCGCATGCCTACGTGCTCAAAGGGCACAATGCAGCCAATAATTCCTATGACTGGTTGGCTATTGGCCTTGGCTCAGGTCATGAATCCAGAGTAGATCAGCAAAAGGAACTGTCAGTGACAACAAGATTGAAGTTGTCCAATGATACTTACAATTTCATTGCGAAACACATTCATCCTGGCTCAACCCTGTTCCTGACGGATCTTGCGGCTCATCCTTCAACCCGGTCCGGCGTTGATTTTGCAATCCTTCGGGATGATGGATCGTTTAAATAACAGGTGCTGCTCATAAGGAATACCTAATGTTAGCCCAACAGTTAGGCATCTGCCTTACAAACACAGAACACAGTCAATCGAGTAGCCAATGATTAGGAAATCAAACTTGAAGATCATCATAAAACTATGGATTTTTGTAGCAATAATCGCAGGTTCCACACAGCAGTCTTTTGCAAAATGCGCTGAGATTTCACCGACCCGGCCTGGTGAAGTTTACTTTTTGCGTGGGTTGGCCAATATCTTTTCACTTGGCCTGGATGTCATGGCCAAAAAAGTAACTGCCGATGGCGTTGAAAATTGCGTCTTTAACCATCACCACTGGAAAGCGCTTGCGAATGATATCATTGAAAGAAACTATCAGAAGCAGATTTCTCTACCCATCGTTATTGTAGGTCATTCATTGGGTGCAAATGTTGCCCCACAATTGGCAACAAATCTTGGGAGACATGGAATACCAGTTTCATATGTGGTGATGCTGGATCCTGTTGAGGCAGAGCGAATTGGTGTTAATGTTAAAGAGGTCGTGAATTACTATTTACCCGTATCGAAAGAAACTAGGGTTTTTGGGACTTCGAGATTTACCGGGCAAATCGAAAATATCAATGTCAGCCACACAGGGATAGACCACTTCAATATCGATGAAAATCCAGCGTTATGGAACTCAATTCATATACGTATCCAGCAATTGACTGACCCCGCCTTGATAGAGATTGAAAAGGACGAAAATACGACCCAATAGCGGCACCTGGCAAATCTTCCGACACAGACATATTGCCGAAGAATTGGTTAGGGAGCTCACGGTTCGTTGCCCTAATTGCAGATGAAATCACTGTTCTAAGAGAGGAAAATCGAAGTCGACCGAGGCCGAAAATACACTGTGCTAAACGCTCGATTATCAGTACTAATTTCAACAAATAACTGCTGCATTCATAATCTGAATGAACTCGTTTAATTTCCTGAGCAATCCATGATTTACAAGCACAAAAATAGACTTCATATTTTGATGATGTCTTACAGAAGAAAATTCGCTCATGTTATAGGCGTACACGCATGAAAATATCCAAATTACCTTTCTTAATATGCCTTTCCTTTTTGTACATTTATGGGGGAATTTCATCAGGCATTGCACAGGCACAGAGCACGGAAGCAACAAACAAACTCGCAACCGAAGAAGCGCTTATAGAAAGTATGGTTGCGGCGGGGGTTGGCGATAAGAACAAAGACCCAGTTTCTGGCCTTCCTGCTGTTGTCCTAGATCCTGAAATTGACTCTCAGGAACTTGAATATCGCCTAGTTCCCCTCACTAAAGCAGAATTGGCGATTCTCACAAAAACATGGCTCACAATTGTTAAGTCAAAAACCGAAGAAGTAATGGCGGCACAGATCGCGATCTACAAGACGAACGATAACATTGAGGATGCGGCCAGAACCAAGCTTACCGAGTTAACGCACGAGAGGCGAGCACTCTTTGATAAGTATTCGAAAATCATTTCGGCGTGGGAGAAGAAAGGCGGAGATCCAGAGGAGATACAAGAGTTCAAAGATTATAAAAGCGCGATATTGGTTGAAGAAACACGCACGGCCGATTTTAAAACACTAGTTGCCCAGGCAAGAGCATGGCTGGTTGATCGTGATGGCGGGGTTGATATCCTGATCGATGTTCTGATCTTTATTGCAGCATTCGTTTGCTTGCTAATCGTAGCAGGTGTAATCCGGCGCTTTGCGAGATATTGGTTTAAACGGATACCGAACTTTTCAACGTTACTTCAGGTCTTTCTCGTCACTGTGATTTACTGGTTGGTGATTGCCTTTGGACTCATGGTTGTGCTTTTGGAAATGGGCGTAGACATTACGCCAGCATTTGCTTTAATCGGCGGAGCGTCGTTTATTCTGGCGTTTGCCTTTCAAGATACGTTGGGCAACCTTGCAAGCGGAATGATGATTATGATCAACCAACCATTTGATCATGGCGACTATGTGGAAATCGGCGGTGTTGGTGGTTCTGTGAAGAAAGTCAGTATCGTCGCAACTACCGTTGCTACACCTGATAATCAGATCATTGTTATTCCCAACAAAAATGTTTGGGGTAATGTTATTACCAACGTCACGGCAAGTAACACACGGCGTGTTGATTTGGTATTTGGTATTTCATATGGGGATTCAATCCCTCAAGCTGCGCAGCTAATTGAGAAAATAGTTACGTCTCATCCACTCGTCCTAAAAGACCCTGCTCCGAACATACGTGTGCATGAACTCGCTGACAGTTCTGTAAACTTCATATGCAGACCTTGGACCAAAACCATAGATTATTGGACCGTATATTGGGATTTGACCCAGCAGATAAAAGAACAATTTGATGAAGCGGGTATTTCAATACCATTCCCGCAAAGGCAAATTCATATCCACCATACGAAGGATAATGTTTCGGATTCTAACCAAACTGGATTAATAACTAAAAAATCGACGGGCACTAAAAATCAGAACCCGACAAAACGTCGAGGAGCGACATCAAAGGCCATAGCAACCTCCGAAGGGGAAGATGATTTATAGGCTTTTATGAGGTGCTGTCAGACAAATGCGAACTAGTCTCGGTTTGGCAAATACGGCTGCGATCAGATGGCGCAAAGTTGCTGCCACTCGGCAAGTGCGGCGGTTCGGTTTTCCTTGTAATTCTGTCTGCTGTAGAGATGACGTTCCTTATTGAAATGATTGTGAACCGATCCATGGACGGCTGCGAATTTTTGTAAACTTCGAATCAGCCTGAAGCGTTGCATTGCTCGTTCTCTTCGTCGAAGAGGCTGGTGCGAATTCTCAACCCGGTTGTTGATCCACCTACCCTCACATTCATGGCCGGTTAGACCAAGTTTCCTAAATGCGGCACCATAGGATTTTAGTTTGTCTGTCACGATGTATTCGGGCTCACCGTACCTGCGGATCAATTTCTTCAACAATTTCAATGCTGCTTTCTTGTCCCGGCGTTTGGTTGCAAGGGCCTCAAGCACTTCACCTTCGTGATCCACAGCACGCCAAAGGTAATGGATTTCACCATTTATCTTCACGTACATTTCGTCCAGGTGCCACTTCCAATTCGAGTAAGCGCGCAACTGCTGGACACGTTTTCGTCGGATATTGGCAGCGAACAAAGGACCAAATCTGTTCCACCAAAAGCGAACAGTTTCATATGAAATATCAATTCCGCGTTCATGGAGCATGTCTTCAACATTACGAAGTGACAGTGGAAAACGAACATACATCATCACCGCAAGGCGGATAATTTCAGGAGATGTTTTGAAGTAACGAAAAGGGCTGATTTTGCTCATGGCAAACAGCT
>JAFMHL010000084.1 GCA_017854535.1 Nitratireductor sp. | reverse complement strand
GAAAATGCTTCATCGCTTGACACCAACAATAAAAATGACCCAATAGCGCCACCCAATAATGTGAACAGAACAAGACGTAAAATTTGTGCTTTTTCGAAATTCCCGATCTCGTTTCTAAAACCTACAGCGCCGCCTAAATATCCCGGAAACACAGCTACGGCGCTTGTGGCATTTGCAATTACGGGCGGCATACCAATGAAAACCAAAGCAGGAAACGTCAAAAACGTGCCACCACCTGCAATAGTGTTTAAAACACCTGCACCAAAAGTAGCTATCAGAATAATTGCAATCTCCATCTGTGCCTTAAAAATAACTATTGAAATATCATGTTGGCATTGACGCAAAAAATATCGTTTTTGCAATCGTTTTTCGTGTGCAGCAACATCAACCGTTTAGCTGTTACAAAAATTGGTGAGGAGCCAGGTTACTACTTCTATCAGGATCGTTGCGCCACTTAGGTCGCTCAAGATTGGCTCCGAGGAACAAAGCAGGATGAGCCCAGCTTTGTTATATTGGCACTTTGTCCTGCAGGTATGAAGCCTGTTTATTGATCT
Source organism: Nitratireductor sp. (assembly GCA_017854535.1). Classification (GTDB taxonomy): domain Bacteria; phylum Pseudomonadota; class Alphaproteobacteria; order Rhizobiales; family Rhizobiaceae; genus Salaquimonas. Next base: position 5,002 of record JAFMHL010000084.1, on the reverse strand, counting down.
TGGCTTAGGCGATGGTCCGCGTGCCCAGACAAATGCGAACCAGTCTAGAAAAAAGAAGCCGTTTATGCCAACCTTAGAAAGTACGACAGCTCTATCTGGGGGATGTCGGAATAAAGGAGCACACCATGAAAACTTTTGAATGCGGAACGCTTGTGCCGGGATGCGATTGGAAAACAAGTAATGAAAATGAAGCTGATGTTGTTCAACACGCTGTACAGCACTTGAAGGCAGTTCACGAAGAACACCACATAAGGCCGTCAATCGTTGAAGCGATCAAACAGCGCATAAAAGATACAGACTCTGAGGCTTCCTGACGAAGCCTTAAGACTGGCACAACAGATTTTCGCGGGTCAACTGAAACCCGCTCTCGACCCAAACCTTTTCGAACGCTTTTAGTTTCTTGCCTATTTCGGCAGTGTCGGATTAAAATGACATGATGGATTGTTCGCCGCGCGGTGATGTTCCAGGTTTTGTAGCTGTTAGCGATGAGCAAGATCAGTCCTTTTCGTTACTTTTAAACCTCATCCTAAATCATCCGCCTTGCTGTGATGATAGTCGCTCAGTCAACGAACCGTGCATTTGCATTGGCAAAAAGATGAAAGTTTTCTGCGCGTTTCTGGTCTTCCAGTTCGGAACCAGCCATTGCTGCTATGGAAACGAACAATACCATTCCTGTGATTACGATTAACATTTCAAAGACTCCTTGCTGGCTAAACTTGGTTTTCGTTTCTGCTGATGTTTAATATAGCGACATGGCTGGGCCACGTATGTGTATTTGGTCACACTTCAATAGCGGTCGCGGATTACGCCAGCATTTGCGCCTTTTGATTTGCGCAGCGCTGGCTTTGCTCCAAACCAAAATTGTTGTGGTTTATGGCAGGAGAAGAATGCCGCCGGTCTGGTGGTTCATTGGCGCTGAGATTGACCATACCCCCTAGTCGCCAATGATACATTTACCGACATTTATATTTTTACATATGTTGCGAATGGATTGGCAGGAAATTTGTGCCACACTGATAAACCTCAAGCAGGCATGTTTCCATTACCCCGGAAACTTCGTCTGTAACGGATGGTCTCGTCCACACCAGACCATCCGTTTTGAGCCTAAGGCTGTTGTGTAGTTGTTCAATAGCGATGATAATTGGAAATCAAGTAGTTATCGAGCAACACCATTTGGTTGCTATCGAATATCAAAAAAGCCAAAAAACCTATGGGCCTGAGCCCAATAATCTGACTGTTGATGAATGGCAGCTGAGCGGACATAAGAGACATTCTCGGCATCTGTGCCAATGGCCGCTTCGTCAATACATTAATGTCATCCTGCCGCAATTGGCTTCGCGATCTGCGAAATACGTTGGAATTTCCTTCGGTACGCTGCCGGTGAAAGTCCGACGCCACGTTTAAATACCCGACGGAACGAAGCGGGGTCTTCATAGCCGACTGAGCTGCCAACATCGTCGACTGATTGAGCATCGGTTTCAAGCATCTGCTTCGCTTCTTCTATCCTGACTGCCTGAACATATTCTATGGGCGAAAAACCAGTCACGGATCGGAAGCGACGTGAAAAAGTTCGAGGGTTCAGGCCGGATCGTTCAACCATTTGTTCAACCGGTTTGGTAAGGGCGTAGTTGTCAGCTATCCAAACTTGGCAGTCAGAAATTTGTGCATCCGAGGTTTCCATTGAACGGGTCATCACTGAATAGGGTGACTGGCCTTCGGAGTGACCGCTAATCAGAAAAACTTTCGCGGTTTCAATCGCATGCTGGTATCCGCAAAACCTAGCGATCAAATAGACTGCCAAATCATGCCACGCGCTGACCCCACCTGCCGTCACAATGCGATCTACTTCGGCTGCCAAACACAGAATGGATTCGTTACGAAAAGCTACTTTTGGATAATGGCGTTGAAACATGTCACGGTATGCCCAATGCGCTGTTGCTTCTTTCCCGTCTAAGAGCCCTGCTTCGGCAAGAAGGAGCGATCCAGAACAGACTGACGTAAGTATAGCCCCATCCGTGTGCATTTCACGCAACCAAGCGATTTCTCTGGGGTATCGGCCTTTCGGTACATCGTAGATCGACGTATACATGTCACAAATGACAACGGCATCAGGTGTCGTTTGATTGTCAGCCGGCATGTGAGGTTCAACTGGTATATTTCCAATGCAATGAAATGGCTTTCCGTCTGCCGACGCAATCTTGATGTCCAACAGTTCGTCGCCTGGCGACCCTGACACCATGTCAGAATAAACGGCACCAACGGATTGCAAGACATCATACAATCCATAGAGAACGGATGCTGATGTTTCTGCTGCGGCGAGCAGCACGATCAAGGGTTTCTTAGCTTTAGTCATGACCGATCCTTGTCTAATTAGGCACGGTATTGGCAAATTTGCCATGGCTTCTTGTCGAGTATGCCTTGTGTTTGGCAAAAATGCCACTCTTCTCAACTGATGTATTGGGATAGCCTGAAAACAGATTTTGAAAGGACTGCACAAGATGAATGACTTTTGGAACACGGAAGATGCATTGTCACTTGAATTTAGTGGTGAAATGATTGACCCCGAAGATGCGCGATTTGATGATGCGAGGGGCGTTTGGAATGCGATGATAGATCGCAGCCCCGCGCTGATAGCCCAATGCAAGAACGTTAGTGATGTGCAAACCTCAGTCAAGCTAGCGGTCGCCCGTGACCTGCCCATTTCCATTCGTGGTGGGGGACACAATGTTGCGGGTCATGCGGTCTGCGATGGCGGCGTCATGATAGACCTTTCGCTCATGCGCGGAGTGACGGTTGATGCATCGGCACGGCTTGCAAAAGTGCAGGGCGGAGCCTTGTGGCGCGATGTAGACGCTGCAACACAGGTTCATGGACTGGCAACGACAGGTGGGTTAATTTCCGATACTGGCGTAGCCGGATTGACGCTTTCGGGTGGCATAGGCTGGCTTCGTGCGCAGCATGGTTTATCGATCGACAATCTGGTAGGCGCTGACCTGGTCACCGCAAAAGGCACCCTTATCCATACTAGTGTTGACGAAAACCCCGAGTTGCTTTGGGCTCTGCAAGGTGGGGGTGGCAATTTTGGTGTCGTGGTACAGTTCGAATTCGCGCTGCACCCAATCGGCCCGGAAGTCATGTTCGCAGCCCCAATCTACCTTGTCGAAGACGGACCCGAGCCAATTCGCGCATGGCGTAATTTTCTTGCCAAACACGGCGATAGAGTTGGATCGCTTTGCGAATTTTCCACCGCAGGAGGCGAGGACTTCCCAGAGGAGCATTGGGGCAAGCGGGTCTTCACGCTGGCTTGCGTTTACAATGGTGATCCCGCAGAAGGTGAAACACTATTTCAGCCTCTGCGTGAGCTTGGTGAAATGTCTGCCGATTTTTCTGGGCGAATGAATTACTGCGATGTGCAACAACTTTTCGATACTCTCATGCCTGCTGGAGATTTCCGCTGTTACTGGAAAGCCCGTTATTTGACGGAGCTAACAGATGAGATGATCGACGTTGCTATGGCAAACGCAATGGCAGCGCCTTCGGACAATTCACTGTCTTCCCTTTGGAATTTTGGTGGAGCGACTGCAGAAGTACCAGCTGATGCAACCGCCTTTGGCGACCGTTCCATGGGCTGGATGTATTCATTGGATGGTGTTTGGACCGATCCTGATGATGATGAAGCGAATATCGCTTGGTCCCGTGACGGCTGGTCCAATTGCGAACGTTTTGGCCATCATGGCCGCGCTTACCTTAATTTTGCGGGACACGGTGAAGACAACGCGGCGCTGACGCGGACCAGTTTCGGTCCGAACTATAAACGGCTTGTCGCGATAAAGACCAAATACGATCCGCAAAATCGGTTTCGCTTCAATCAGAATATTGCTCCTGAGGCATAAGACCATCGAACGATTTTCCCAGAGAAACACATCAATATTTTCGAAAGGAGCAAAATATGTCCAAGCTGACACCCCGATTGCCACATCAAACGGACGACATATTCTTGACCGATGGTGGGACTGAGACTTGGCTAATGTACAAACGCGGGTTCGAACTTCCCGAATTCAGTGCATTTCATTTGTTAAATAATGAGAGATCCAAAGCGGCATTACGGGAATATTACACCGCCTTTGCAAAAGTAGCTGTGGATCTTGGGACGCCATTCATCTTTGACAGCCTGACCTATCGCGCAAGTCGAGACTGGGGAACCTTGCTTGGGTACTCCACCCAAAGTCTGGCTGAAATGAACCACAGGTGTTTTGAACTCTACCGTGAGTGCGCCGATGAAGTCGGTTTGGCTGCAGAAAACACAATCATCAGTGGCTGTATCGGCCCTAAAGGCGATGCATATAAAACAAATCGAGATTTAACAGCAGAGAGTGCCGAAATCTACCACCGAGAGCAGATCGATACTTTCATGGAGGCTGGCGTTGATATCGTGACTGCACTAACCTTGAACACGACGGACGAGGCCGTTGGCATTGCGCAGGCATCAGCCAAGGCAGGAGTACCATCGGTTATCGCATTTACGATTGAAAAAGACCGCAAACTTAGGAGTGGCGAAACGTTGAAACAGTCGATACCGCAACTTCCAATGCCCCTGCCTACTACATGATAAATTGCTCGCATCCCGTTGATTTCGGTCCCGCGCTTGCGAGCGCGCCCTGGTCCAACCGAATTCGCGGACTACGGGCCAATGCGTCATCCTTGGATCATGGAACCTTGTGTCAGTTGGGTCATCTCGAAGAAGGCAATCCTGATGAATTGGCGAGCCAATACGTTGATCTCCGGACGGCGCACCCGAAAATGAACGTATTTGGTGGATGTTGCGGGACCGATTATGTGCATGTCGAGAAAATCGGACGTGCACTATTGGCTGTTGCGTGAGGGGCACGCACCGACGAATTTTGACCGCTAGCTACCATTCGTGTAATGCGCAACTGTGGTCATTATGGGCTCAAACCGGAAGTTTGCCGCATTGCAACGTCGATCAAATGCTTTTTCGCTG
>JAFMHL010000083.1 GCA_017854535.1 Nitratireductor sp. | reverse complement strand
CAGTGAAGCAAAGAAAGCGCTGAAAAATATCGTTGAAACAACTAAGCTATTGCTATGAAACATGAAAACTCCTTGGGTGAAGGCAAACTTTTGTTAATAGTAATGCATCTGGTCTGTTTGTCACGTGCATATTGTCACAGATCAATAGTGCGTGAACAGGGCTTTGGATTACGGATAAGTATACTGACGCGGAAAAATTGGCCCTCAAGGTGTCGATGATTTTCTTTGTAGTAGTCCAATGAAGCCGAGTTGCAAATTGACCGACCCCGCATGCTAATACATGCGTGTTGTCTTCTGTGGAAAAGGTCGCGGTTAATTCTGTTTCTTTAAAGGAACCCAAATTTCGACTTTTCCATTTCCTGTAAGCCTATCATAAGTGCCCCGTATTTTTCAATTTATATCCCCCAGATGGGTTTTATTGATGCTGTGATGGTGTCATATTTTGCTCCATTTTCAAAGTGCGCGGTTTGTTTAGTGTAATACCCGGGTGATTTTCCATGATTTTGGCACATTGGTGCGGGATGTCGGAGATAATCCCGTAATTTCGGCATGACTGTGCTGTCGCGTGTGGCACGCCCGTGGTCACATTGATGTAGGATTATTTTGGCTATCACGGCGCTTGCGCCCTTGCCTTGATGCTGGAGATTGTCGTCAGCATATCGCTCCACAGGCTGCGTGGTACAGCAACCTCGGCCAGTTGCAGAATGATGGAACGGGCGTGGCGGATGGCCTTCGCGCCGATCTTGATCATTCGATCCCGCAGGCTGGTCAGTGACCAGTCGGCTATTGAGTTCGGCAAAACCAATGTGCGCAGGAAGTTCGCCAGATTGTAGGCCTGTGTATGAAGCTGGAGCCGGACTTGGTTGGCGGCGAAGCTTTTGCAGGAAAGCCGTGTCCACTTGAGGGCGTATTTGCCTTCCTTGATATACTGTTCTGCGGTTCCGCGTCGGTTGTAGAACTCGAACACCCGCTCGTTGGGAACTGTTAGGGTTGTCACCACAAACCCTACGCGAGGAAACAGCTCGCCAGGATGCCATTCTACCTTGGCCACAACCCGCCGCGGCTTGCTCCAGCTTTTGGCCTGATAGTTAAAGTTGGCATAATGGCGTTCGATGTTGTTTGAGGGACGTCCCGGTCTGCGCTTGAGCAGATATGAAATCCGGCGCTGCAGAACCTTGTTGGCTCTCAGCCGGATCGCATAACCAAACTCATTGGCTTCCAGATAATCAAACAGCTCAGGGATTGCGAAAGCGGCATCAGCGCGCAGATATCTGCGCCATAAGCCAGTCCAACGGTAGCGCTTGACGACTGGATCGAGTACCGCTTGCCAATCGTGGGCACTGTGGACATTACCTGGACGAAGCGCGCATCGCTCCAGGTCGCCATGCTGGTTGAAGACAAACAGCGGATGATAGCAATTACAGCCAAAATGGCCATTATAGGCTGAACCCTCTTGTGATCCAGAACAGGACTTTCTGAGCTGTCGATTCACCCGTTGCATTGCCCAGAAAAACCGACATCTTGGTCACCTAATATATTGATTTTCTTAAACAAACCAGAATCCATCAGGCTATTTCTGTCAACCCATCTGGGATATGCGGGTTTAAATAGCTCTGAAATCGACTTGCTGGCAGTCAGATTAAAGCGAACCAGTCTCTATTTTGCGAAAGATCGGTCGATTAGTTGACGAGAAGGGCATTGTCAATGGAACTTGCAGTAGATATGATTTCGTTAGCGTTCATAGTTGAATTGGTTGTGCTGTTCTCTGGTCTTCCAAGACTTGTCGGTTTTGTGCTACCAAATAAAAATGAGAATTGGGAATGGTGGCACCTTCTGATTTTAATCTGACAACGCATCCTTTTCATCAATGGTTCCTGTTGCCTTCAACTGGGAAATCATTTGCTCCCGGTCTGAAATACGCTGTCCAGCGTCCTGTAAATATCCCGCAACCGTGCGTAGCAGGCTTGTTGCAACTCCTGCGTCGTTCTCAATGATATCAGTCAAATCTTGCGAGTCAATTTTTAGGCCCACCACATCGCTTTGCGCCAACATCCCAAGTGAACGGCCTTTCTTCATGATGACGGCAAGATCCCCGACAAGCTTGCCCGGTTCAACAACTCCGATGACTTCATCTTTTCCCTCGCCTGTCGGCCAAATCAGTTCTGCGGTTCCAGACGTGAAAATATACGCACCATCGGCTGCATCATCTTTCTTGAAGAAATACTGACCTTTTTTCTTTTCGAACCATTTAGCTCCAAAAGCTAGCAAGCGAAGTTGTGATTGATCAAGATTAGACAGCAATTCTACCTGGGTAAGAATTCGAATTTTTCGATCCAACTCATTCACTGTTGCGCCGCTGGTGGGTTCAATCATATCAACCTCACTGGTCTGTTCAGCACCGATCTCGGTCATTCGGCCATCTCTGATCTGATAACGCTTGTCATAATCGCGCTTTTCATCAAATTCTGCGTTCAATTCAATAATGGTCGTATCCGGCAAAAGATTGCGAATATTTGCGTGATATTTAGAGACGATTTCCCCTGGCGCACCGGAAAATGGGGTATCGATAATAAGAATTTGCGGCTTTTTGATCAACGCACGAACAAACGCAATGCCTTCAACGGCGAGCATTTCTAGATTGGAAGCTGAAAATTCAGTCTCCAAATCACCAATTAGCAATTCCACATCCCTTGAAATTTCAGCCAATTGAAGCTCTTCCATAATGGTCTGTTGGATGCTTTCCAGTTCAGCACCCTGGCGCATCTTTCCAAAAAGCAAATTTTCAAGGATAGAAAGCGAGGACATATATTGGCCTTCATCAATCGGCCTATAATGTGCCTCCGACTTTTCAATCACTTCTCCAGAGTTATTCCGGCGCGCCGTTAAGATGCGTTCTTTCAGCTCCTCAGGAAAAGCCTCTCCCATCTGCTCGGCTGTCACATTAAGCGGCAACGCTCGAACCAAAGCTTTGTCATCTTCGCTTATAGGAAGTCCTCGCTGTTTGTTCGTATAGATCTCCTTGAGCTGTTCAAACGAATCGGCTGACACATTTTCCAAACGTTGGAACATGGGGTGATCTGTTCCAATCGCACCAAACGTCTGGACTAGTGTCTCCAGCATCGCATAAGACGAGAGCTCATGAAATTCAGCAAGGCCCATTTCCTGAATGATGATCCAGATTTGCGGATTAATTCTGCCGTCAATGGTTTGGGCAGATGAATTTGGAAGGCAGAAAAGCGCATTCTCTACTGGCGTAAGTGCAGGGTTATACTCATCCAAGGAAAATCGGTAATATGTATTTTCCATTTGTTCCGCTCTAAGCCGTTCAGCAATCTTGGGGCGTATTTCAACAATACGTTGCGCCAAATCCGGGTATTGTTCTTCGGATAACTTATATTTCAGACTTTGGGCCTGAAAATATTTTTGAAGGCCAACTGCCTTGACAATTTCAACCCACCAGTCTTTCAGCTCATGTTCATTTTTAAAAACGGTAGAAGAAAGATCAAGCCACGACCCTTCACTGGGATCCGTGCTGTTACCCACCACCATTGCCTCTTTAATAATGGCTTGCTGTTCCTTACTAAGTCCGTCTTTGGGCGGATTGCGCCAAAGAGCGATTTGGGTGTTATAGGCAACATTCCCCTCAAACAAACCGGGAGACGGCGATACAACGCCTATCTTGCTAGCAATAACGTCCTGATGAACACCTGACAGATCATCACCATCAATCAAAATGCTTCCCGACAACAATAGGATTGAGCGAGACATAGCGCGCGACAATGCTTGCCTGACAATATTGCTTTCAGCTTGAATGGCAATATGGCTGCCTGCCTTGAATCGCCCCGATATACCTGAAATGATCGGCAAACCAAAATTGTCATTAACAGTGACCGCTTTCAACTCGATCTCGCCCCGCCAATCCGGCATTTTATCTACTTTGCCAAAGAACAACTTTTCATCAATCATACCGGGCGGGTCAAACTGATCGATGATAGTTGTATAACGTAAGGAAATGTCCTGGATTTGACTATAATATGCTAGCAGTTCCTTCCACGGACCCAAAAGATCCTTATATGAAGCCAATGCCGCCGCAAGTGCGCCAATAGTCAACTGGCCTTCAATCACCAGATATCCGCCGATTAAAAGTAGATAAAAAGGCGTCAATTGGTTGATTGTATTGTTAACAAATTTCATGAAAAATTTGCGTTCATAAACTTCAAGGCGGAATTTGTACTGATTTGCGAAGCGCGATGTATACTTAGCTAGCGTATACATTATGCCGCCATTGGCCCTAATATCTTCTGCTCCATTGACGGTCTCGCTAATGTGTTCGGAAAATTTTCGCACCTCTAAGATACGGCCCCGGTTGAGAAGGTTGATCCGCTTCTGCATTTTTGGAACAATATATGCCTGCACCGGAATCATCGCAACAGCTGCAACTCCAAGCCAAAAATTTTGAACAAACAGAAACACCAAAATAGTTATCATTTGACCGCCAGCGAAAATCGGCGTTGCAAAGGCTTCTCCCATCAAAGGGCTTATGAGCTCACTTTCAGCATTGACCATAGATATTAGCGAACCCTGCGATATCTGCTTGAATTTTGGCAAAGGAAAACGAATGATACGGGTTATTAGCGTGTTACGGAATCGGCGAAGTAGCCGTTCACCTAAAATACCTTTGAAGGTATTGGTTTTCATTTTCAACATACCTGATGCAAGTACCATGCAGAGATAGGCAAAACACAAACCAAGCAAATATTGCAATTGGTTAAACTCAAATCCAAAAATTGTTACAGGAAAATTCTCGCCACCGATCGCATCATTGATAATCTGTTTGGGTAAATCCAAGGTCAGATAAAGGAACGGAAAATACGCCCCTGTCATGATCAAAATAATGATCTGCCAACGAGCGCTATTCGACCAGACATAAGAAATAAAACTTTTTGACATTTTTTCAGCCGCCAATTTTGTAATGACCCCAGCCTTCTAAAATCCTATCAAAATTAGAAGCGCTCCCAACTGAAACATTAAACAGTAAAGTTACGGTTTTGCAATTTAGTAATCAATTTTTTCCAGTTCTCAAAAAAGAACTTTTATTTGACATTCTCTTCTTCAAGCGCCTTTAGCTTCCGGGCATCCATTGCCCGGCAGACAATTACGAGGTGCTGTCAGACGAAAGCGAACTAGTCTCTGTTTGGCGAAAGACACGCTGATCAGTTGGCGCAAAGTTGCCGCCACTCGGCTAGAGCAGCGGTTCTATTGTCCTTGAAATTTTGTCTGCTGTAGAGATGTCTTTCCTTGTTGAAAGGGTTTTGATTGGCCATCAGGCAAAATAATGGAGCAAGACCAAAATCTTCAAGTTGCTCTGACAAAGCCGTTTCTTCACCTGTAAGGGCTAAGGCAATAATGGTCGAAACCATCATATCCTCGATATGTATCGGTCTGTGGATTGTATGACCTATACCATCCACCTTGAGCGGCAACAGGGAGCAGGGCATTGTCACGTTAACTCGACAGTCGGCGCTCCGATAGGTAATTGTCTTCGAATGAACAAAATATCTTTCGCACACCATCGATATCCACCG
>JAFMHL010000082.1 GCA_017854535.1 Nitratireductor sp. | reverse complement strand
CAATCGTGCCGATGTTACAATGCGGCTTATTACGTTCAAACTTCGATTTTGCCATATCTGTATTCCTATTCTAATCGTTTTTTGGCGGTGATTTCACGACAATTATCTAAGCCGTAAAAAGGCCTCCAAAGAGGGTGCCATTAACCCCTTGGCCAGTTGGGTTGCGGAATAATGGTTTTGATCACAAATCGCAAGTCATTATTCAGTTTCTTGAGTGATGTTGAGAACCGTTTCTGAAAAATCAGAAATTGTCTTTGCGCTTCCTAATTTCAGCAAAAACGGCTGCGTCGCTGGCATCTTGTAAATTTAGAGCTTTTCGGATTGATCCGTCGCCCGCCCGCAAGAAAGGATTGGTTGCCAACTCGAGTTCCAAAGTCGTGGGAACAGTCGCCTCACCCTTTTCACGCATTTCGATAAATTCAACTGATCTCGCGTGGAGCATCTCATTCTCTTTATCGACTGAAAGCGCAAATTTTGCATTGGCGAGGGTATATTCATGGCTGCCATACACGAGCGTTTCCACAGGCAACGCCATCAATTTTTGCAAACCTTCCCACATCATCTGTGGAGTCCCCTCAAACAATCGGCCGCAACCAAGTGTAAACAGCGTATCGCCTGAAAACAGTTTGCCCTCGGATGGGAGATAGAAGTTGATCATGTCTGTCGTATGACCTGGTGTCGAGATAACCTGCACTTCACGACCTGCAAAGGTGAACTTGTCACCATCCCAAAACTTTTCATCAAGCCCAGCGATAGCTTTTGCCTTTTCCTCTGGCCCGCGAACCTTGCAGCCAGTTTTGGCTTTCACCTCTTCAAGTCCCTGAGTGTGGTCCCAGTGGTGGTGCGTTATCCAGATTTCCGTCAGTTTCCAACTGGTTGAATCAAGCGCTTGAAGATATGATTCAGCGTCGCCGCAATCTATTGCCGCTGTTTCTCCAGTCTCCTCATCATGCAATAAAAATCCATAATTGTCCGACAAATAGGGAAATTGAAACAACTGCAATTGGTTCATAGCTAGGCCTTTCGGTTTTTATTGCGCGACCCAGCCGCCATCAATGGATTGAGCCGATCCCGTGATCGAAGATGCGTCTTCCGAGCATAAGAATACGGCCAATGCCGCTACTTCTTCAATAGTGACAAATCTTTTCGTTGGCTGGGCTTTCAACAAGACATCGCGCTTGACTTCCTCTTCAGTCAATCCGCGTGCTTTCATCGTATCGGGAATTTGGCTTTCAACCAACGGTGTCCAAACATAGCCAGGACAAATTGCGTTCACGGTCACACCAAATTCAGCAACTTCCAATGCCAGGGATTTGGTAAAACCAACCATACCATGTTTGGCCGCTACATAAGCCGATTTAAAGGGCGAAGCCACAAGACCATGGGCTGAAGCGATATTGATGATCCGCCCCCATTTGCTTTCTTTCATGCCGGCAACAACTTCTTTGCTGGCATAAAACGCCGATGATAAATTGAGAGCAATGATTGCCTGCCATTTATCATGGGGAAAATCTTCGACTGGAGAAACAAACTGAATGCCAGCATTGTTCACCAAAATATCGACCTGACCAAACGCATCTGTTGCAGCTTTGATCAATTCCTCTGCCCCTGCAGGTTCCATCATATTGGCATTGCAGTAAATGGTCTTAACGCCAAACTCTTTCTCAATGCTTTGACGAATTGGTGCAATCGCATCAGGTGCTTCGATGCCATTGAGAACAATATTTGACCCTTTTGCAGCAAGTGCCCGGGCAATACCCGAACCGATGCCGCTGGTAGAACCGGTAATAACCGCTGTTTTCGTATCAACCATATTCGTTCTTTCGTTTCAAAATAGCATTGCTTCAGTTTGGCATTTGCCAACTGATTTATTCGGCTAGTTGTCAATCATATTAGCAAAATTATGGAGCGGGTAGAGGGAATCGAACCCTCGTATTTAGCTTGGAAGGCTACTGCTCTACCATTGAGCTATACCCGCATATTTTGACCCAACACACTCCCAAAACCGCGATGCACTTTTGGGCGGCAGGCTCTTACTCCGCATGCCGTGGTCCCAAAACCGCACTGCACTTTTGGGCGGCAGGCTAGTTTTCGACACACCGATGGTGGAGGAGGCTGGATTCGAACCAGCGTACGCTAAGCGAACGGATTTACAGTCCGTCTCCTTTAACCACTCGGACACTCCTCCAAAACCATCGGGCGTGTCAAAGACATTTCAGCTAGCTGAAATAAATTGCTGCAGAAAAGCAACAATCTGCGGCGGGTTATGCCGCCGTGCCCGGCTTCTGTCAACACGCCAAATCAATTTGCCTTTAGAAAATCGACATTTCTCACCTATCATTTTGGCTCGGCCCGTTTATTGTCCTTGACGATATCAAGATAGAAAGGCTACGGGCGCTCTATGAACCAAAAAAACCCTCCAAAGACCATGAGCGAAGCCCACAATACCCATCATGCGGAATTGCGGCGTAAACGCAGAGAAATGTCCCAAAAGAAACGTGGAGGCAAACCTGCGCCCCAACAGCCAGATCGCCCAAGCTTTGGCCCTGACGACCCGTCACGACTGTTTCTTTTTGGCCTGCATACAGTTCGTCATGCTATTGAGAATACAAAACGCAGGAAGATTAAACTGTTTGCTACACCAAACGCGAAAATACGCCTCGACCTTAGCGAGAGCCAATTGGCATCTTTGGACATTCAGGACATGTTTCCGCGCGACCTCGACAAAATGGTCGGATCAGACGCCGTTCATCAAGGCTGCGTGCTGGAAGTTGAGCCTTTAAAATCGAAAAACTTGAAGGATGTATCAGAAAGCCGCCTCTTATTGGTGCTGGATCAGGTTACAGACCCTCATAATGTGGGCGCCATCATGCGTTCTGCTGTGGCTATGGGCGTAGGCGCACTTATTACTACCGCCCGCCACTCGCCAACGGAAACAGGCGTTTTAGCGAAGTCTGCATCGGGAGCATTGGATATGCTGGACCAAATTGAGGTCCGTAACCTTTCCAACGCCTTGGAAGAATTGAACAGCATGGGTTACCAGACCATAGGTCTTGATAGTGCCGGTACTGATATTTTGGAGAACAGCGTACAAGGCAAGAAGATTGCCTTGGTTTTAGGTTCTGAGGGCAAAGGTATTCGCCAGAAAACGGCCGAAACTTGCAAAACCTTGGCACGGGTTGATTTACCCGGTGAAATAAAGTCGCTTAATGTATCAAATGCTGCCGCGCTGGCGCTTTATATCGTCCATTCAAAACTATCTTAGTCTTGATTACTCGCCCCTTTATTGAGCTGCCATAAAAAAGCCCCGACCTAGAGGCCAGGGCAAACTGCAACAGAACCAAAACTCAAACTTATTTGGCGCCGTACTCTTGCAGATATTCTTCATCATTGGTTAGCTCGCCATCCTTGATATCGCCAGCATCGTTATAAGTTATGATCTTAGGGCCGCCCAAATCGATGGTGCAGTAAGTTCCGTAAGCACAATCATCACCGTTTGAAACCGCAGGAGCACCCTGCCCGCCGCCTGCAATTTCATAAAAACCATTTACAGCAGCGCCGATGACAATCAGCTCGCCTTTTGTATATTCTCCTAAACCTTTGCTATGTGAATTTTTTCCACTTGAAAGCTTACGGCTGACTATGCCGGTATTATTGCCACCTGCAATTTGCTGAAGGCCTTGATAGGTTCTCTTTTTATTGCGAAGTGATTGGCCAGAATTATAGACAACGCCCGAACGGCTGGTCTTGGATGAGCCATATTCAATTTTTCCGTAGCGACGAATATTGTCGAAGCGTTTGCCCTTACCGCCCAATTGCCTTGTGACAATGTCGCCATATCGCCCATCAAGCACTGATCTTCTGTGGAGAACAGTTCGACTTGATTCTCCTCCCATACGGCGGGAATTGATCCCACGCACACCTGAACCAGAAACAGGACGCAGGCTTAAGTTTTCACCGCCCAAGCGGACAGTTCGCACTGTACTTTTTGAAGGTTCGGCTTTGAGGTGCCTAACGGACTGCCCACTATTACCAGCTTGGGTTTGTGAAACATTTCCGGGCGTTAGAACAAAAGCTGTTGCTATGAGTGCTGCCAAAACGGGTGTTTTCAAACCTTTGACAATAGTATTGTTCTGAAAAATGGATGGAAAACGGACCATGGCAACCCTCATAGAAGTTTTGGCGCAGGGCATTTTGCCCATTACACCGTGTGGATCCGCATCCAACACAACAGTAACCGAGGGAGTTTGATGATAGCAAGGCAAACGGCAAAGGTTAACAAAGTTTCAATAGCTATGGTTAACAAGTGGTTAATGCGCGCAGTTTTGGCCACAAATGGAAAATAAATTGTCTAATGACGAAAAACGATCTGGACAGGCGGGATAATTCTGCTATCCGTGCGCTCACCAGAGCGTGCCCTTGTAGCTCAGCTGGTAGAGCACCTGATTTGTAATCAGGGGGTCGGCGGTTCGAGTCCGTCCGGGGGCACCATTTAAATCAATGACTTAGATGATATACATTACTTATTGAAATGCTCTAGCAAGCACATAGTAAGCACACAGCTTGGTGGCTGTGGGCGTAAGCCTTATACTTTTCTGGCCAGCACTCTTTTTTATCAAGGGTAATGGCGCAACAGAAGCTGAAGTTGGCAGACTAAAGGGTGAAATGGAAGCTGAAGAAAGAGCGGCCGTTCAAAAAAGTTGTGGTATCCAATTCCAAAGAAGTTAAATTTCTCCTTGATCCATCTCGCTTATCTCACGCGCCAAACAACGAATTGGCCAACGTCTGCGGCTTTTGATTTGCGCCGCTAGCTTTTCTCAACAGGAGATTTTCTATCGTTGATTATTTCCTGCGTACGGGAAAGTATAGCCTTAACCAATGGCTTATAACGGGAGGAAGAGGTGAGCATGAATTTGAGAGCAATTTTGGCTGTGGCTTTGGTGGTGTCAGTGATTAGTACCAGTAATGCTTTTGCATGCGCGTGCGGTGTTACATGCGCGGTTGTTAAGCAGACTTCAGATGGATTTGTTGCTTTACGCAGCGAACCTAATACCAACTCAAAAATGATCATGCGGTTAAAGCCATATGATATTGTGGCGTGGGAATGGTGCGATTGTCCCGGCAATAGAATGGAAGACCCTTGGAGAGAAATCGTATGTGTTTCGCGCCTAAATGATGGGCAGTGCGACGCGAACAGTGTTCACGGATGGGCATATTCGAAACTTCTGGAAACAGCTTGGTGTCCTTCGTTTCCTGATGGATGGGGCGTATTGCCTTAATGCGCTTCTTTTGAGGGTTTCCCAGTTTTTCCCAGTTTTTTTAACGGTAAAGTTTAGCTCCTAAAGACTTTAGATGATTAGCCTTTCACCTCTTGTGTACACAAGTAAACGTTGGTATGTGTGTGTACACAACGGGAGAAAAGACTATGAAAACTGCTATCGCCTATATTCGCGTTTCAACGGCACGCCAGGGAAAAAGTGGATTAGGCCTTGAAGCACAGCGGGAAAACATTTCACGGTTTGCCCAGGCAGAGGACTTCGAGATTATTGGAGAGCGTGTTGAGGTTGAGACGGGCAAAGGTTGCGATGCTCTTGATCGCCGCCCTGAATTACGAGCCGCCCTTGCTGAAGCGCAGAAGGTTGGTGCGGTGGTTATCGTCGCCAAACTTGATAGGTTGAGCCGTGATGTAGCTTTTATTGCTGGCCTGATGGCGAAGCGTGTTCCTTTTATTGTTGCCGAGCTAGGAGCCGACTGTGACCCGTTCATGTTGCACCTGTACGCGGCTCTTGCAGAAAAAGAACGGGCGATGATTAGCACACGGACAAAAGAAGCCCTTGCAGCCGCAAAGAAGAAAGGCGTGAAGCTAGGAACG
>JAFMHL010000081.1 GCA_017854535.1 Nitratireductor sp. | reverse complement strand
TGGGTGGCGCTATTGGGTCATTTTTATTGTTGGTGTCAAGCGATGAAGCATTTTCAATCGTAGTACCGTTTTTGTTGTTAGGCGCGACACTTGTTTTTCTATTCGGAGAAAAAATACGCTCTTGGGCGACTGAAAATAGTAAGGGAATAACGCCTTTTGGCGCGGTTGGCCTATTGCTAGTGAGCGTTTACGGTGGTTATTTCAACGGCGGATTGGGAATTGTTCTATTGGCACTTTTTGCACTTTGGGGTATGATAAACATTCATGAAATGAATGGACTGAAAAACGGTCTGTCTTTTGCCTTGTCAGCAATATCTGTTGCTATCTTTGCAGTCGGGGGATTGATTGAATGGCCCCATGCTCTTGGCATGATGGGCGCCTCAACGATGGGAGGGTATGTCGGTGCACCCATTGCCCGTGCTATGCCAAAAACAGCTGTTCGGCTGTTAATCGCGTTTGTTGGGTTTATTATGAGTGCTGTTTTCTTTTGGCGCTTAGTCGCATAAATTAATATATGGATTTCGGTCTTTTTGCGACACTCAATGCACGGTCACCAAGTCCGCTCAGCTGCCGCCCAGACTTGAATAAGTCGTTTGGAACCACGCCGCAATGCGGTAAATTTCTGCTTCGAGCCCATATTGGACAAGTATCTGTAGTGCAGATTGTCATTTTGCGACAAAGTCATGCGACAGCCAAGCGGTAGATTTCATGGAACTACAAAAGCTGTTGCAAAATGAATCGTTTTTGCAACTATTACCCATGGGTCGGCCAAGAGCGGTGTTCGTCGTCTATAACGAACAGGTGTCGATGCTGTTTGCCTTCTTCTCCATACTCCCGAAGATGTGGATGATCAGCCGGAAGGTCACTGTGGTCATGAACCAACTCTTTGGTGTCAGCAAATGGCCAGATGAAAAACGCGGTAACTGATCCTAACAGAGCAATGAAACCTAAGATGATCATTGCCATGGGTAGCCCTAAAGCCTGTCCTGCCCATCCTGCTATTGGATAGGTTAGAAGCCAGCATGTGTGCGACAGTGCAAATTGTGCAGCGAAGATAGAAGGCCTATCTTCTGCGTGCGCCGAGTTTCTAAGCAATCGACCTGAAGGTGTGAGGATTGCCGCATACAACATGCCGCTTGCTGCCCATACGATCAAGAACAGCTCCCATGTTGGTAAGCCATTAGTCAAAGTGTAAAGCCCATGACCAATGGTGACAATGGTCAGAGCAAACCCAGCAGTAAGCATGAGCGTTCGGTCTAAGATAAAATCTAGAAGTTGTGGAAGTAAAAGCGCGGTAAGCATTGATCCCCCTCCAAACGCCATGAGTGCGTAGGCGACATCGGTTTGGGTTTTACTGTAGTCGGATAAGACGATCACAACGGTGTTCACGATGACAAAAGCACCCGCCGCCGCCGCCGCCAAATTCAGAGCAAGCAGGCCTCTTAGGCGTGGGGTTGCCAAATAGATGCGGGATCCTCTGGTTAGGCGCTCAAAGAATGGTCTGGTTTTTTTGTTTGCTGAGACCGATGGAATGCTAACCACGGAAACAAGTGCTGCGGAGGCAACAAAGCCAATTATGGTGCCGCCAAAGAGCCAGTGATAGCTCATAAAGGTCAGCAAGAGGCCAGCTAATGCAGGGCTGATTAGATTTTCTAGATCATAGGCCAGGCGCGATAGTGACAAGGCTTTGGTGTAATCTTTCTCGTCCTGCAAAATATCAGGAATGATTGCCTGAAATGCAGGAGTGAATGTGGCTGATGCGGCCTGTAGAATAAAAATCAGTACATAGATTTGCCAAACGCTATCGATGAAAGGCAAGAATAACGCAACGGCTGCCCGTACAAGATCAGCGCCTATTAAAACCGCTTTGCGAGGAAGCTTTTCAGAAACGGCGTTGGCTAGTGGGGCAAGACACACATAGGCGATCATCTTGATGGCAAACGCAGTTCCCAAAACTGCTCCTGCTTTGTCTCCAGCCAGATCGAACGCAAGCAGGCCGAGGGCCACAGTTAAGAGGCCAGTCCCCAACAGGGCAATGACCTGCGCTGAAAACAGTCGTGCATATATTGGATGTTTAAGAATGTTCATCATAATATTTCGATTGTTTGAGCGCCTCTGATATCCAATCAAAGACGCTCAAACGATGTTTGGCAAGAAACCCCAAACCAATTGAAATTGCGACAATGACCAAAAATCTCAAAAGGCCGATAATGCCTCGATCTCCCATGAAAGTGTGCATTGCTTGGGAGATGCCTGCTCCGGTTTTTGACAGCGAAAGTATGGCCCTGGGTCACGTTCTGCCCAACATCGGTAGCAGCGTCTGAAACAACGGCTAGAACCGATTCATTAGTTTTCGCAGAAGCTTTTTCTTTTGCCTCCGCATCCAGCCGCTGCAGCAGCAGTTCATGAACCTGCGCATCAGACAGTTTACTCATCAACTGACGCACGGCTGCAGGCGTCAAGGGGTCCGGCAATTGGGCGGCCTGATCGGTTGCAGACTGGTTTGCGCTTGCCGACGGCAAAACCTGCGCGTGGCCAATGGAATGGCCGAAGTAAACGAAGGACAGGACAAACAGCAGGCGAACAAGTTTGAACGAAACGATCATGATTTTTACTCTTGAAATGCAATGGGGTTTCGAGAAACATTTGCGTGTCCAGCTCAGGCCGTTCTGTCATGCATGAAGCCGAAGATGAGGCTACCCAGCGAGGAAAAAGGCATGCTCATGAAGGCCACCAGAAACAGCCAGAAGGGTATTTCTTGATAGAAACTGAGAATGAATAATCCGGGAAAAAAAAGGACCCAAGATATGATATGAGCCCAGTAGGACAGATTGAAGAACAGCAAAATGCGTCTCTTGTTTAGGTCGCTCCTGCTTTTCTTAGTCTGGTTCAGCAACGCGATGCCACAAACAATCAAGACTGGCAGGCTGATCGCAACAGGAGTGCCTCGTCCGGCTCCAAACAGGAAAACACCCAAACTGAGCAAGAAAAACAATCCAAGCCCAAAGTAATCCACTTTCATAAGGGTAATGGCGGAAACAATCAGCGTGATTGAAGCCGAAATGGCCAAAAGGCCCAACGCGAAGAATGGTATTCCCGTCAGCAGCGAAAACACAGGGCTGCCGCGCGTAAGCGAATAGAAAGAACTGTTTGGCCAATCAACCGGCAGAGCCTCTACCGAGTGGCTTTCCACCATCATTGGGCCTTTGAGCACCTCGGCACTGCCATGGAGAATACCAACAATACCTATTATGATGCTGAAAGTGACCAGACAGAGTTGAAGCTTGCTGAATTGTTGGTCTGTCATTGTGTCGCCTTTTTCGAAGCTCTATGGACCAGTAGCGAGCGTCTGATCTGGAATATTATACTGTCGAGTATATAAATGTTGCGATTTAGGCGTGTCAAGGGATATTATACGGGATGGTAGAAAATAGTATACGCAGGAAGCCTGGCCGACCCAGAACGTTTGATACCGATGTCGTGCTTGACGAGGTGATTAATGTTTTTTGGGAACTCGGATATGATGCAGCTGACACAGAGACCTTGTCTGAGCGCACCGGCTTGACAAAGCCCAGCCTTTACAATGCATTCGGCGCTAAAGAAGACCTCTTCGTCGCCGCGATCAATCGCTATCGGCAGACCCGTTCAAAAGCATCGTTTGAGGCGTTGACAAAGGCACATACACCACAAGAAGGCATTCGGGATTACTTCCTAAGCCTTGCAGAGAATGTCGCTGGCAACGGTCACCCCAAAGGCTGCCTGATCATGTCAGTTGCATTACCCATGTGCGACCGGCTCCCCAAGATCGCCTCCATCTTTGAAGCCATGCCAAAGGAAACCTATGCTCGCATGCTTGCCTATTTCACGGAGCAAAAAAACAATGGCAACTTATCGCCCAAATTTGATTGCGTGGCTGCCATCAGTCTCTTCCAAGACCTTGGCACAGCAATGATCATGCAAGGCCGAACAGGTGCGCCACTACAAATGCTTCAAGCCAAGGCGGTCAGAAACACAAAGCTTATTTTGATTGAGGGACGATCAGAATAGCAGACGTTTGGTGCATCGGTGTCAAAGGCAGCTTTGCCTGCCATTCCGAGCAGTAAGGTTCACATTTTTATAACACGTCGAATGTCGGCGTCTCGATAAGAATGCAATCAAATGAGTTTGGCATCTAGCTCAAGGTCTGGCTCGCAGAGGTTGAATAGAGCTATTGGATGAGCAATTCCTCGCACCTCATGTAAACCGCAAGCGGTAAACAGTTCGGGATTTGATTCTGCTATTGCCGAAGTTGCAAGCACCCGGTGTCCGATAGATTTAGTCAAACCTTCGATCCTACTAGCAATATTGACCGCTACGCCAAGTACGGTGAAATCTAATCTGCCAGGACTGCCGATATTCCCGTAGCTAACCTGTCCAACATTGATACCGATACCAATATTGAGTGGCTTTTTGTTGGCCTTGGTCCGTTTGTCATTGAGATCGGCCAGCCCAATGAGAACCTTCTTAGCAGAGAGCGCTGCTTGTCGGCACTGGTGTAAGTGTTCGCTGGCGGTTTGAATGGGGAAAATAGACAGAATACCATCACCCATGAACTTTAAAACATCCCCACCCATTTCTTCGACTGATTGCACCACAACATCGAAATAGCCGTCTAACGCATCAAAAACTTCGCTTTCGCTAGCGGTGTCTGAGAGTGTTGTAAAACCACGTAGATCAGAGAACATCACAACTGCTTCAAGAGTTGTCCGCTCACCGCGTTGAATGGTGCCGTTCCAGACTGCATTACTAGGGCCATCTCCAAGGTAAGTGCGTAGCAAGCTCATGGAGGATTTGCGCATCGTCATCGGTTCCATTGCTGAAGCGAGGCCAAGTTTAGCTGCTTCAATCATTTCCAAATGCTCGGGCGCAAAGCCATCTGTTGATTGGGACGTGAAGGTGCAGCCGTGTTGTGAGCCGTCACCATAGTCCAAAAGGGTGGCATAATAATCTGTGCCACCTGCCTCAGCGAATTCGAGATAGGAGAGGTGTTCCGTCTCTGGATCAAGGTTACGCAAGCTCTTGTGCAATGGCCGCTGGTTCTCAAAAATATACTCAAATCCACTACCAATATAGTCGTTGGTCAGCATGCGTGCATGCGAAACGTCGTAGATTTCAGTGCCATCGGGTGTCCAAATAACACCCCACGCTAGGAGAAGTGGATTGGCAAACCGTTGACTGATATTGGCCCGCCACAGTGGTACACCAGAATCGATTAGTGTTGAGCAAAAGTGCGCAACCACCTTCATTGGGTCGCCCGAGCAACGCCCTTCAGTCATCATCCAATGATTTAGATCATTAATCGCTTCCATCGGATTAGACTAACCGCGCTTGCAGAAATCACAAATACTAAAAAGAAATGGCACACTATTCGACGGTTAGTCCCAAACAGTGCCACCACCGTATTAGTTAAGCGGCCATCCGACAGACCGTAGCGAATGGCAAATTTGTCCGCCCAGCTGCCATTCGGATAAAGGTTGGCACACAAATTCACGCAAAGACCGCTCTGCTGCCATCTCAATCGATCAACGCAACGCACTGGTTGGACATTGGTTTGAGGTCGCAGACAGAATGTCAGCTGCAAGGACATTGTTATCGGAACTTAACGATTTTGGCTTAGTGCCTCAATTTTTTTTGCGCGGCCAAGCAAAGATCTTTGAGATATTAAAAAAGGAACGCTATCCCAATAACAAACAAAATTTCAAGGAAAACAGAACCGCTGGTCTGGTCGAGTGGCGGCAGTTTTGTATGAACTAGGGCTGGGCAGTCTTCAATTCAGAAACTAGTTCGCATTTGTCTGACAACACCCTGTATAATAACATGCACGTGTCAAACAGACCAGATACATTACTATTAACAAAACTTTGCCTTCACCCAAGGAGTTTTCATGTTTCGTAGCAATAGCTTAGTTGTTTCAACGATATTTTTCAGCGCTTTCTTTGCTTCACTG
>JAFMHL010000080.1 GCA_017854535.1 Nitratireductor sp. | reverse complement strand
ATTGTGACATTAAGTAAAAGCTTTTTAAGTTTCCCTGAACGGCGGCTAAGCGGACAAAGCGACAATTTTTAATGTCATGGAATATCTGGTCAGCGACCTCAAACAGAAAGCCAACAAGCGAAAAGCCAATCAATTTCTACCAATTCCTATTTCCTTAATGAAAGTCAGCTTTCACTTACAAATTTGTCAAATTGTCGCAAACACTGATACAGGATAACCAGTCTTTCGCTTTACCAGTTGATTAAGCCATATTGTCCAAAATAATGTAGTTACGATCACTGCCGCGGCGGCGCCTTCATAATCAAAGATCGGAACCAAAACAAGATTGGCGAGCAAAAGCATGATAATGCTTGCCGCAAAGACACGTGTTCCTGCTCGTTGATTTTCTGTGATCATCAAGATTTGCATAGCCGGGCCTGCAATTGCGCGAATGGTTTGGGCTAAAACCAGTCCAATAAGAGCGTAATAGCCCGTTCCAAATTCGCTGCCAAACAATCCCAATATCATGTTTCCGAAGAGAGCAACCAACACAAGCGAGCCTAAACTGGCCAATACCGCAAATTTGTTCGCGTTACGCAGCACTTCTCGCATTGTGTCTTTATCTTTAGTCATGTGGGCATCAGAGGCGTCCCGCAGTAGAATTTGATGAACGATTTGTATTGCGAAAACAAACAAGGCTGCAACTTTGAGGCAGACACCAAATACGCCAGCTTCCTTTGCGGGCATAATCAATCCGATGAAAAAGAGATCAAGATCGGAAAACATATTTATAAACAGAGTGGAAAAAATCATTGGGATGGCAAGTCGCCGAATGGCGGCGTGTTTCACCAAATTAACTTTAGAAACAGTTGCGATTGTACGTTTTTCCGAGAAATCGAACCGAAAATCCTTGGGCAGCAAAGCCGACATCCAAATTGTAAGTGTCAGGGTAACCAGAAAATTGATCGAAATGATTAATTTGGATTCGAGTTGGATTGTCAGCAATAACGCACCCAATACCAAAATGAGGGTCAATGCCGGACGAAAAAACAACTCAGGCAAATTAGCTAGTTGGAAATATTTTAACGCATTTGCGATGCTGCCACTCATTCGCATGACAGAATAGATCGGGGCAGTCGCGAGACCAATCGATAGAGCCGTTCGATATTCTAAAGTTAAGCCTGGAATGACCCAAATCAATAAAGCAGTAGGTATCCCTAAAAGTAAGCTAGAAGCTACGATATCTCTTCGTGCAAAATGCAAAAATTGTGTAAGTTCGCCGTCGTTCTTCTGAGTTTGAGAGCGAGCAATAACCGGCGCAATGACCCACGGATATCCAACAGAAATGAAGATCGACAGAACAGAGGCGAGACTTAGTGCCAAATAATATGTTCCAAGCGTTTCAGGACCATAAAACCGTGCGATGATAATCTGCAAAACGATACCGATCCCAGCACCAGCAATTCTGGCGCCAGTCAATAAAAACGAAACTCTGTGGAGGGTGCCGAGATTAGCCATCATGATAGTCCACCGTTTTTCAAACAGTTT
This sequence comes from Nitratireductor sp., assembly GCA_017854535.1. Classification (GTDB taxonomy): domain Bacteria; phylum Pseudomonadota; class Alphaproteobacteria; order Rhizobiales; family Rhizobiaceae; genus Salaquimonas. The sequence goes on along the minus strand of JAFMHL010000080.1, from coordinate 4,613 downwards.
CTCCCCATGCTGGTTCTAAGCCATATTTTATAGAGATTTCGTTGAGCTCTGTTGCTACGTTAAGCGGGATAATCAATCCATTTATACTATTTCGTGTGTGTTGTTGCCACCTAATTTCACCCGGTAACAGTATGTCGCCGTCATTACCTGAAGCCCTTAACAAATTGACGAGCGCCTCGAAGCGTTCATGGAAAGTGTCAAGCGGCATAAATTTTGTTACATCAATAGCAATCATCGCATGACCACTGTCGCTTTTTTCTTGAAAGTTTGAATAGGTAGACTTCACTGAATGTGAAAAACCCGATCCCGTCAGCAAGCCTGACAAAACTTCGACCATCAAAGAAATGCCATATCCTTTTGCTCCACCAAAAGGCAATAATGCTGCTTCTCCGATCTTGGTTGGATCGGTTACCGGTGAGCCATCAGGCATAATGGCCAAACCTTCTGGAAGATCCTCTCCTTTTTCACGATATTCGCGAACAGTGGAACCAGCTAGAGAAGAAGTCGCAAAATCGACCAGAAGATGGTGGCCATTTTTCCGCGGAGCCCCGAAGGCAAATGGATTGGTGCCAAGCACAGCGGCTAATCCGCCATGCGCAACGACTTTTGGAAAAGAATTACTAAACGCAATACCGAGCATGCCATTTTCTGCCGCACGATTGACGAAATAGGCACCTGTTCCAAAAAAATTACTATTGTTGACACCAACCATTCCAATGCCATTTTCACTGGCTAGGTTTATGGCTTCATCCATTGCGATTTCACCGGAGAAATATCCGAAACCATTATCAGCTTCTAAAAGTCCAGTTCCGCTGGAGGTGCGTGTGAACTTCGGTTTGCATTTCCCATTGAGCACGCCTTTTTCAAGACGCTTGACATGGACTGGTATCCGAATGACACCAAAATTGTTGCGCCCAACAAGCTCACTCCAAACCATATTGCGAGCAACAGACTCCGATTGATTTTCTTCAACCTCACAGGTCTTAAATAGTTCAAGAATGGTATTTGTCAGCTCTGTCGCTGAAATAGTGTTTTGCATCAAAACAAATCCCGGATGGTTTTATCTATACGCGCGCCGAATGCTCCAAGGCTTGGATAAGGGTCAGAAAAATTGTGTAGCGGCGATACATGATTGAGCGGAAAAAGGCTCTTCACCCACTGTGCCATGGTAATGTCCTTACGGTGTTGCATTTGCAAAAACGCAAGGAAGTCCCGCAAGCCATACCAGTAAGTCAGTTGTTGATTGTAGTTTGAGAAGGTCGGCGCTGTCTGCCCGGTTGCGATACAATAGTAGATCACATCAATTGGGGCACCGGACCGGATTACAAGTTCTTGCGCCGCTGTAAATCTTGCGTTGGATTCAATTACTTTCAGTTTATTATCACGTTTATCAAGTTTAAACTCGATATTACCAAGCCCACTAAACCCTATTTCTTTAAAGAACCGACGTCCGGCTTCTGCAGTTTCAGGCAGCCATTCGCTCTTATGATAACAAGCCAGACCACGATTTACTGGATAGCGTCTGATAATCCGTTTTGTGTAATCGAAATGGCTTTTCCCACTTTCATCCATATAGGTGTAATAGCTACTTAGTAGATCGTCCGGTCCCGGTATCATCTCGATCACCATGACATTGATATTGTTTTCCCATGCAAGGCGCACTTTTTCCGCAAGCTTGTCAAAATCACTTTCAATGATAAACAGTTTGCAGCCAAAGACCTTTATGAACTCATGAGAAAGTATAGGCTTAACCATAACTGGGAATTGTATCGACTGGCGGACAAGCTCTAGATCTTCTTCGCTGTTAGCATCCCAAAATTGAGGTGTTGCTACTCCCACTTTCTTGGCCATTATCAGCGTTTCGCGCTTATCAAGCAACTTTAATTGCATCTCGGCATTTCCGTGATCCAAAACATAATACTTTTCAAGTGCAACCCGATTTTGAGCTATAAACTCAATTGCAATATCACTGCCGGCTATCAGTAAGCTCCCATGCAATTCATTTTTATCTGAACCCAACAGTAACTCTTGAAAATATTCAGCGCTTGGCATGCCACGCGGAACCGGAAATTGCTTTGAACAATGGCGTGAATATAATCCCCAACAGTCGTTCGGTCCGCATACCATTGTCTTGATACCTAATGGTCCATAGCGACGCACCAAAGAAAGAGCGTTTTCCTTTCCTCCAAGAATTAAGACAGGCGTAGAAGTATCGATTTTTTCCAGATCAAAATTATCAAACTTCAATGGCGGATTAGCTAACCCCATCTGCAGGCACCTTCTGTGTTCTTATATCGTCTTGGCAATAATAACCTTCTTCATCAAAATACATGTCTGGTGGAACGAGCGAGGTGTTTCGTCTACCAAGTTCCATCACGCCTACTTTTTTAGAAAACATGTATTCTAATAGAGTTTCAGCGACCGGATTACCCTGTTCGGGATTGGCTATAAGGTAGTGATGATGAAGACCTGGCGTTGTATTGATTTCACCGATCAGGCAGTTATTCGAAATAAAAGGGCCGGATATATCTTTGCAAATGAGATCCACTCCAACGAATTTCGCACCCACCTTTTCAACTAAATACGAGCAGCCAGAAATAACATCCTGATTCACTTGTCTCGTGACATTCACATTCCCGTTATAATTATTTTCATTAACAGCGCGCTTTATCTGAACAACTTCACCCATATTAGGTACATAGCTCAGTGAAAGACCAATTTCAGCTAACCAGTTGTGAGCATCCTTGTCGATCACAAGCGGGCTCAAGGCCCGTATTGGCATCACGTCCATGCGGTGTTTATTTTCCAATTTTACAAGTTGCTTGATCGTCAACAATCCATCACCAACCACTACTGGTGGATCGCGCCTTATGGCATCGATGAATTGACCATTCAGAAACAAAAGACGATACGAACCACCCTCGACTTGTTTTTCTATTATCAAGTTTTTATCGAAACGCGCAGCAAGCCGAGCGGCAGATTTCAACTGGTTTGTTGATGAAATACCTGTAGTTACCCCCCGACCTCCACCGGTACCACTGGAAGGCTTTATAACAACTCGATTGTGTTTTGCGAGAAATGACTCGGCTTCAGCCATATCGGAAATTGGGAAAATTTGATGCGGAACAATTGGTGCACCAAGACCTGTCAGCATTTGGTAGGTCAGCCCTTTATTACCCATCACGTCCAACATAATTGGACTATCAAGCATCACTTGATATTGCTTGACGAATGTAGTCAGATCATTGCTGTTAATTCGTGTAAACCCAAATCCATCGAAGTGGATTTCTGCACCAATATTGGTAGCAATTTCGGCCCAGAACTCTTTGTAGAATTTGCTGCGAAGTTTGCGATAGGCAAGTATGCGAAGTATCCCAGGTAGATCTGCAAAGAACCTGAAACGATACCATAGTGGCCAAATGCCATCTTTCAGGCTCTGAATTGATAATTGGTGCATCGAGTTCCTCTTAGAATACTAGTTGTACAGGCAACCTTCTTTCTTCAATTGCCTATCCACCCAATCATTGGAGAACTTCCCCATTTTTACATCTGCAGTATAATCTTCAAGGCCATTTCTTTGCTTCTTAAGGTGGCTAATTGTATCTTCAACAAAGTCTTTGTTTACGACCACAATACCGCTTGTATCTGCACAAATGGCATCGCCAGCATTAACAACAATACCACCACATGAGATAGAGTGGCATAACTCACCCGGCCCCCGATGTAGCGGACCGAATGCTGTAATCCCAGTTGCATAAACCGGTAGGCCAATTTCGCGAAGGCCAGGTAAATCCCTGACCAATCCGTCGATAATAAATCCAGCAACGCCAAGATGCTTTGCCTTGTTTCCGATCATGTCACCAACCACCGCGTTGCGTGGCAATCCGCTTGTATCGACGACAATAACGTCACCTGGCTTCACGATGTCGAGGGCCTTATGGACCATTAAATTATCACCGGGAAACACCTTTACCGTTATGGCAGGACCAAATAGACGTTGCTCGCTAACAACATTGCGGATAACCGGATCCATTGTGAACATTCGATTAAGCGCGTCAGAAATCTCGGGGGTTTCAAATTGAGACAGTTGCTCAACCTGCACGTTGGATACACACTCGAATTTTGTATTGATGCGAAAGCCCGGTCCGCCCCGCATTTCTGATGAACTAGGTCTTTCGTTGGCCCCGACTGGCGTCTCCATGGAGGGAGCCTCAACAAGCGCCAAATCGCTTGAGCGGTGGATATTCTCTGCTGACGGATTTCGAAATTCACGCCAATCTAAAACATTCGCTTTGTTCATCACTATTATCCCATTCTAAAAAACTATTGTTATAGATTAGCGATAACATTCAATGGTTTATTATTTGTGCGTTGAACCCATAAAATTTACTCATTGGAATTTACTATCGGGAAACCATTCCGATTGGACCTTTATCATTTGCCTCGACTATTCAAAGAAACAGCCAAAAAATTGAGGTGTTAATCATTGGCAAGAACGCAGATAATCTCAAACAATTACAATTCAGTTTGCGACACCAAAGCAATGTCTGAAATGGGCGGTGAGTTCAACGGATGATCGCAACACTTTAATCTTTGAGAAGGATTGGAGTGTT
>JAFMHL010000079.1 GCA_017854535.1 Nitratireductor sp. | reverse complement strand
TTCGTCCCTAAATAAATCATGGAACATAGGAGATTGTAAAGGACTTGTCTGGAACGTAATTGCTCTATATGCCTATGAAATATAGTTAAATCTGACTTCCTGAGACGTTATTGGAATAATACTTATACGGACTTCCTCTCCGCCAGTCAGGCATTGCCTGAGCAACTTGGTTCGTAGTTCTGCTGAATGGCCAAGCAAAATTCCTTTAATTTTCAAAACGCCTCCTGAAGTCATCTGCCTTGCAGTGATGATGTATGTTCGTTTTCGAGCAAACGAAAAGGCAAAAGCAGATAGTTGATTGGCAGTTTTGGGTCGAAACCAGTTTTAACTACATGGCGTCTAAGTGCTGCGAGCGCCATTGAAACGCACGAGTCTCACCAAAAGTAAGGCCAGCTTATGCTGATATTGAGATCATCAATGCTATTTGGTTTCGCAAAATTTGCAGTGTGGACATCGCTAAATTCTTGAGTTAGCTTTTTAAATGGAATGCGATGCTAAATCGAAAAATGACTTTTATCCACTTCCATAGATATACAAATTTAGATCTTGAGGAGACAAACTTGGAGAATGTAATGTCAAAATCAACAAAATTAATCGGTGCGCTGCTGTCAACCACAGTGCTTCTGGGCACTGTTTCAGTAAGCTCAGCAGAAACCTTGCGCTGGGCACGCGCTGGCGACAGTCTGACGCTTGATCCGCACTCACAAAACGAAGGCCCAACCCATGCCCTCGCACAACAGATTTATGAGCCATTGATTTCGCCTGATATGGAAGCAAAACCAATTCCTGCTTTGGCGACTGAATGGGCAGTCAAAGAAGGCAATCCGAATGTTTGGGTCTTCAGGCTGCGTGAAGGCGTAAAGTTCCATGGCGGTGAAGATTTGACAGCCGAAGACGTGGTGTTCTCTTTTGAACGCGCAAAACATGAGAGCTCTGATATGAAAGAGCTAATTGTGACGATCAAGAGCGTTACTGCGGTTGGCGATTATACAGTTGAGATTGAAACTGATGGGCCAAACCCGATTTTGCCAAACAATCTCACAAATCTGTTCATTATGGATAAAGGTTGGGCTGAGGCCAATGACGTCACAAAGCCTGCTGAATTTGATGATGGCGAAGAAACCTATGCTGTGAGAAATACAAACGGCACTGGTCCTTTCATGCTGGAAAGCCGTGAGCCTGATGTCAAAACCGTATTGAAAACCAATCCGAATTATTGGGGCAAGGGCCAGTTCCCGCTCGAAATTACGGAGATTGTCTATACTCCAATCCAGAATGCGGCAACACGCGTTGCGGCCTTGCTTTCAGGTGAAGTGGATTTGATCCAAGACGTGCCAGTCCAAGATTTGGGCCGCGTTGCAGACGCAGAAGGATTGATCGTTAATAACGCACCGCAAAACCGGACCATCTTCTTTGGTATCAATTCCGGTGATGCAGATTTGAAAAACGATAATGTCGAAGGCAAAAACCCATTTGCAGATCTGAAAGTGCGTCAGGCAATGAGCTTGGCTTTGGATCGTGATGCAATCAAACAGGTTGTAATGCGCGGACAATCAGCGCCAACAGGCGTTATCATTCCACCTTTCGTGAATGGTTGGACACAAGCCCTTGATGCTTATCCTAAGGCTGATATCGAAGCTGCCAAAAAACTGATGATGGAAGCTGGTTATGGTGATGGGTTTGAAGTTACCATGAACTGCCCGAATGACCGCTACATCAATGATGAAGCGATCTGTCAGGCGGCTGTGGGCATGTTCGGCAAAATTGGCATTAAAGCCAATCTGGTTGCACAATCCAAAGCTCAGCATTTCCCTCTGATTTCACAAAAAGAAACAGACCTGTATCTTTTGGGTTGGGGTGTTCCAACTTTCGATTCTGAATATGTGTTCAACTTCCTTGTGCACTCGACAACAGAAGATCGCGGTTCTTGGAATGGTTCGCGTTTCAATAATCCTGATATCGATGCGAAAATTCAGTCGCTCGGATCAGAAGTTGATCTGGACAAGCGTAACGCAACAATCGCTGATATCTGGAAAGTGGTGCAGGATGAGCAAATCTATCTGCCAATCCACAATCAGGTTCTGAACTGGGGAATGAAAGGCAATATTGACTTTCCTGTACAACCGGAAGATCAACCGCATTTCAAATTCTTGAAATTCAACTAAGATACTGGGCGGGGGTACAAGCTCCCGCCCATCTCTCATGCAAAATTGAGTCGCGATGTTAGCTTACATCATCCGCCGCATCTTCCAGTCTATCTTCGTCTTGCTGATGGTTGGCTTAGTGGCATTTTCCATGTTCCGCTTTGTCGGCGATCCCGTTGAAAACCTTCTTGGTCAGGAGCGTACTCAAGCGGATATCGAACGCGTACGTGAGCAGTTGGGCTTAAACGATCCGTTTGCTGTTCAATATATGAATTTTTTGGGAAGAGCCGTGACGGGCGATTTTGGGGTGAGTTATCGTCAAGGTCGCGAGGTTAGCACAATCCTCGCAGAACGTGCTCCTGCCACGCTTGAGCTTGCTGGAGTATCTGCCATGCTCGCCATCATATTTGGCGTCGGTCTTGGCGTTTTCACAGCTATTCGGCGTGACGGGTTTATGGCAAATTTCATCATGACTACCTCGCTTATTGGTGTCTCTCTTCCAACTTTTCTTATTGGCATTTTGTTGATTTATGTTTTCGCTGTGGAATTGGGCTGGTTACCAAGTTTTGGTAGAGGCGAGGTTGTACAGCTTGGCTGGTGGTCGACGGGTTTCCTGACGGAAAGTGGCTTGAGAGCCATTATCCTTCCAGCGATTACACTTGGTCTATATCAAATGACATTAATTATGAGGCTAGTACGAGCTGAAATGCTTGAAGTTTTACGAACGGACTATATCAAATTTGCCCGTGCTCGGGGCCTTTCCAAACGCGCAATCAATTTCGGTCATGCTTTAAAAAACACCATGGTTCCCGTCATCACTGTCACAGGTTTGCAGATTGGGAGTATTATAGCTTTTGCCATCATTACTGAAACTGTCTTTCAATGGCCGGGCGTCGGACTGCTGTTTATCAACGCTATTCAATTTGTAGACATTCCTGTCATGGCCGCCTATCTAATGCTCATTTCCGTCATGTTCGTGCTGATCAATCTGATCGTTGATCTTCTTTATTTTGCCATCGATCCGCGTTTAAGCGCCGATTCATCTTCGCGGGAGCATTGATCAAATGACCGCTGCTTTTGCTGATTTTCTGGCTTCCGACTTCTTTTATAAATTCCGTCGCTCCCCGGTCGCCATTGGGGCGTTCATAGTCACGGCCATACTGGTTTTGTCAGCTCTTTTTGCACCAATCATCGCGACGCAAAATCCTTTTGATCCGGGTTCGCTGAACCTCATGAATGGTTTTTCAAAACCCGGCATCGCAAATGATTTTACGGGTGAAACCTTCTTTCTGGGTACAGACGATCAGGGCCGTGATATTTTCTCGACCATCCTTTATGGCTTACGTGTCTCGCTGTTTGTGGGTTTCTCGGCAGTCATGTTTGCTATGGTTTTGGGGGCAACGCTTGGTCTGATAGCAGGTTACACAGGTGGTCGTACTGACACCATCATCATGCGCATCGCTGATATTCAGCTTACCTTTCCGGCAATCCTGGTTGCTCTTCTCATCTTCGGTATCGCAAAAGGTATTACGCCACCCAGCTACCGCGATGAGGTAGCAATCTGGGTGCTGATTATCGCAATCGGATTATCAGATTGGGTGCAGTTTGCCCGAGTGGTACGTGGTGCAACGCTGGTAGAGCGAAACAAGGAATATGTTCAAGCTGCTAAGCTAATTGGCCGCTCACCGTTCTCCATCATGATCAAGCACATTTTGCCAAACACCCTCGGCCCGGTCCTTGTCATTGCGACCATCTCACTGGCTCTTGCTATCATTGCGGAAGCCACACTCTCATTTCTCGGTGTCGGAGCACCGCCCACACAGCCATCTCTGGGAACGCTGATTAGCATTGGCCAGAGGTTCCTGTTCTCCGGTGAATGGTGGATTTTGTTTTATCCAGCTTTAACGCTTTTGGCGCTGGCGCTGTCTGTCAATCTTCTTGGCGACTGGCTGCGCGATGCGCTCAATCCAAAATTGAAATAGGCGGAAGTAATTTTGACCCAACCCCTTCTTTCCGTCAAAGATCTGGTAATCGAGTTTCCTACCCGTGACGGACCACTAACGGCTGTTGATGGTGTAAGCTTCGACTTAGCTGCTGGCGAAATTTTAGGTGTGGTTGGCGAATCCGGCGCCGGTAAATCCCTCACTGGCTCAGCAATTATGGGTTTATTGGACCCACCAGGCCGTATTGCATCAGGTGAAATTTGGCTCGGTAGTCAGCGTATCGACAATCTGGCCGAAGAAGACATGCGCGCCATTCGTGGCAAACGCATCGGCATGGTTTTTCAAGACCCTCTTACTTCTCTTAACCCACTTTACACAATTGCTCAGCAATTGATCGAAACAATTAGAACTCATATCAAGATAAATGAAAGTGATGCTCGCAAGCGTGCCATAGGCCTCCTTGATGATGTTGGCATTCCTGCTGCCAGTAGGCGCATTGATGATTACCCCTATCAATTCTCAGGTGGAATGCGTCAACGTGTTGTTATAGCGCTCGCCCTAGCGGCAGAACCAGAACTGGTAATTGCTGATGAACCAACCACCGCTCTGGATGTATCCGTCCAAGCTCAAATCATCGATGTGCTTAAAGAGCAATGCACGGAACGCGGAGCCTCTATAATTCTGATTACCCACGATATGGGCGTTATTGCGGAAACAGCTAACCGTGTGGCGGTCATGTATTCAGGTCGCATTGCTGAGATCGGCCCCGTACGAGACATTATTAAGAACGCATCGCATCCTTATACAAAGGGTTTGATGGGCTCTATCCCAACACTAGCTCAAGCAGATGATCGTTTAACACAAATTCCAGGTTCCATGCCGCGTCTCACCGATATTCCAGCTGGTTGCGCATTTAACCCACGTTGTGAGCAGGTATTTGATAAATGTCGAACAGAGCGTCCTTTTTTGGTTCCTAATGCTACATGCGAAGTAGCATGTTGGTTGTATGATGAAGCCGCTGTTAAGGAGGGCAAAAAATGACTGGCCCTCTAATCAAAGTTGATAAATTGACTCGCGATTTTGATGTTTCGAAACCCTGGCTAAACAGGGTAATCGAGCGCGAAGCAAAACAATATCTGCGAGCTGTTGATGATGTGAGTTTTGAAATTAAAAAAGGTGAAACCTTGGCGCTTGTTGGCGAGTCGGGGTCCGGTAAATCCACCATTGCGAAAATGTTGGTCGGGCTTCTTAAACCAACTAGCGGCACAGTGCTATTTGATGATCAACCCATGCGCATGGATACATCTGATAACATGCAACAATTGCGCAAGCGGTTTCAGATGATCTTCCAAAGCCCCTTTGCGAGTTTGAACCCACGTTGGAAAGTCTCGGATATCATTGCCGAACCAATGGTTGTGCTTGGCGTTGAAAAAGACCGGAATAAAATTGGTAAGCGTGTCGATGAATTACTCGATTTGGTTGGGCTTTCTGAAAAAGACGGCAATAAATTTCCTCATGAGTTTTCCGGTGGCCAACGTCAACGTATTGCCATTGCCCGGTCATTGTCTTCCAATCCAGAGTTCATCGTCTGCGATGAACCAACTTCAGCACTTGACGTGTCAGTGCAGGCACAAATCCTGAATTTGATGCGCGATTTGCAGGACGAGCTCGGCCTTACCTATTTGTTTATCAGCCACGATCTTTCTGTTGTTCGTCATATGGCAAATCGAATTGGTGTTTTATACCTAGGCGCTCTGGTAGAGGTAGCTGAAAGCAAGACACTGTTCCAAAAGCCGAAACATCCCTATACGCGCATGTTGCTGGATGCTGTGCCTGATCTTGAAATGACAAACAGAATGCGCAAGGAAATAACTGGCGAAATTCCTAACCCTATCAATCCGCCTTCAGGCTGTACGTTCCATCCGCGTTGTCCTTTCGCTGAAGAACGGTGCAAAATAGAAAAACCGAAATTGCTCATTGCAGGCTCAGGAGCTGCCGCCTGTCATCTTGTCGAAGATGGTCTTCTTAGTACTTAATTGGATAAGCAGCTGAGATCTTTGTTTCCGCGGTATTGACCAAACGATAATACTGTCTCGTTAAGAGATGATTTTAGTTGGTACTTGTTTGGCTATTTTTCAATACTTGCTAGCATT
>JAFMHL010000042.1 GCA_017854535.1 Nitratireductor sp. | reverse complement strand
CTTCAGTGCCCCGTGAACTGCTGCCAGATCATCTTGCCTTATCATTTGATGAACACAGATCATGACCAATTGAATTGGGGTGCCTCGGATGCCCGAAAAAATCCCCATTCAAAAGGCAAAAACAAAAAACATGGATATTTCCTCCCAGAAACTATGCTTCAAAAGGGTATGTGAGTTTCTATCTGACCCGGCAACGCACCATCAGAATGAAAAAGTCGATGTCATAACAACTCATGGTGCGAAGGTATTTCTGACCCGCGATATTGTTTACAAAATAAAGCAGCCTGTAAAATATGATTACCTGGATTTTTCCAACTTGCAAAAACGCAAGGACATTTGCGAAAGGGAATTGAAAATCAATAAGGTATATGCGCCGGACCTATATGAAAAGGCTGTTCCGATCACACTTGAATACAACGGCACGCTGGAAATAGCAGGTGATGGAAAACCTATCGAATGGGCGGTTGTTATGCGTCGGTTCGAAGATAGCGCACTGCTGAGTAATATCGCAGATGCCGGTAAACTGGAACAATCTTTGGCCGCTAATCTCGGTGAAAATATCGCAAGCTACCATTTATCCCTCCCCGATATCAAAACGAATGATGGTGCTGAACGTATTAGTGAAATTCTTGATGAACTGGAACGCTTTTTTACCGCAAAACTGGATTTGCCATTTAATCTGGAGATCCATAATTTCCAGGAACAAGCTAGGTTCGCCTTCTCTCAAGTAACCGCAGAACTGGATTTTCGAGCGCTAAAGGGCAAGGTGCGTCGTTGCCATGGCGATCTGCATTTGCATAATATCGTTCTACTAAACGGTTTACCTACCCCCTTTGACGCACTGGAGTTTGACGAACGATTGGCCACAACGGATGTTTTGTATGATTTGGCCTTCTTGATCACAGACTTGTTGCACAAAGGCCTGCGAGCGCAGGCAAACATGGTTTTCAATCGGTATTTATTGGAAGCTTGGCCACTGGTTAACGATAACGGCCTCAATGTATTACCGCTTTTCATGGCTATTCGCGCAGCCATAAGGGCGATGGTCTCTCTTCAGACTGCTCAATATTCTTTGGGAAACAATTTAGACCTATCAAAAGAAGCTTCTGAATACTTAACAAACGCCATTGCATTTTTGGTGCCCTCGCCGCCCCGCCTAGTGTGTATAAGCGGATTATCAGGCACAGGGAAATCGACACTTGCATTGGCACTGGCTCCAATGATGGATCCGTCACCCGGTGCGGTTCTGTTGCGTAGCGATCTTGAGCGAAAAGAAATGTTGGGTGTGGATGAATTTTCGCACTTACCACAGGAAGCCTACTCCCGGGAGATGCATGAGAAAGTATATCAACGCCTGCTGAAAAAAACTGATTGCGCATTGAGGCAAGGATATAGTGTGGTTCTTGATGCGGTGTTTTCGAAATCTGCGGAACGCAAGGCTGCGGCTAAAGTTGCAAAAGAACGAGGCGTACCGTTTGATGGTATTTGGCTGACTGCTCCCCCTGAGGTTCTTCTAAAACGGGTTGCGGATCGCGCTCATGACGCTTCAGATGCTACCAAGGACGTTGTTCGGAAACAAATGAAGCGAGGAAATGTCCCTAACTTCAAGACTGAGAAAGGCTGGAAACAAATCGACGCTTCCGGATCACCATCTGCTATCAGTCAAGCGGTCAGCACGATGCTCAAGCTTGAACTGAAATAGGTGAGTACACAACGAGATCAAACCGTAATAAGCAATGGTGCAATCAGCAAGAAGCCGGAACTAACCGCACCAATTACAGGAATGACAAAGGGTACAGTGAATACCCCATCCGGTGCTATATCGCCGCGTTGCTTCACGCGGATCAGTGAAATGTTGACAAGCAAAAAAACCATCAAAACAAGTTGCGATGTAAGTTCAGCAAGTTGACCTAACTCTACAAAGAGCGCCAACACCAAAATCAATAATGTTACAATAGCGGTTGCTATCAGCGGCGTTTGGGTTACCGGGTTCACTTTGGCCAGAATTGAAGGCAATTGTCTTTGGCTGGCAAGGCCATAAGTCACCCGAGAGGCCAGAATGATTTGAATAATCACACCGTTCATCGTTGCCAAGATTGCAATCAGGCTGATTGAGACCGGAGATATCCCGGTCAGTTTTTCAAACAACAACCCGATCGGCGCACGCGATGAAGCAAGTACATCAATCGATAGTGCATCGATGGCAACGAGCGAAACCAGAAAATAGAGTATGGTGACCGAAATAAGAATGATTGCAATCGCCCATGGCATAATCTTTGAAGGATCTTTGGTTTCTTCAGCTATATGGACCACATCATCGAAGCCGATAAACGCAAAGAACGCCAATAGACTGGCACCGATAATACCAGTCACAGCGGCATAGTCTGAAAAGGAAGGCAGGGTTTCTGGAACTCTCATCAACAAAGATGGATTGTTTTCAAATCCGGCTGCAATGATCGCTACAAGACCAAGAATTTCCAATACAGTGAGGACGCTAGCAAAAATTACCGACTCTTTGATACCCCACCCTGCAATGAGCGCCATCAAGATGATTACAATGGCGGTGACCATTTCCAGAGGCATATCAACCAAAAGAACTACATAGCCAGCGCAACCTAGGGCAATTGTGGCGGCGGCAACAATTCCTGCCAAAATGATTGATCCGCCGGTTAAAAGCGTCAAAAAGCGATTGCCAAAGGCTGCTTCAACATAAGCAGCATCACCGGCACTTTTTGGAATTCGCGAGGAAAACTCCGCCATGCTGCCTGCGCTGAAGCCCATTACCAATGCCGCCAGCAAAAAGGCGGAAGGCGCATAAATACCTGCCCTGCCCGCAGCCTCGCCGACCAGAACATAAATACCGGCACCAATGGTTATCCCCAGTCCATAAAGAACCAATGGCAACAGCCCTACTGTTCTCTTCAACTGGGCCACAGGTTTTGGGGTCAGATTATTCACGAACCATCCACTTCGATTTCCAAATTCTATTTAGTATCCTTATCGTCATTTTTCTCTTGGTGTTTGATATTGATCAAAACACTGTCCGTCAGGTTTGGGAAAATGAAAGAGTTGAATCAGGCCAGGCGAGGTTAGTGTGTTCACAAAAACCGATAAAATTCCAAAATCCAGCGAACCACTGGCTGCTTCGCATTTATGTAGGCAATTCTCGTTGCCGCAAAAACCGAAGAGCAAGGGTGCGCACGGAGAAGACAAAGGATCGGGAGGCCTGAAACTGATTGGCCAGGAACGCGCCCTCCAGGCCATCCGTTTTGCTGCCCAGACACCCCACAGCAATTTCAATCTTTTTGTCACTGGTCAACAGGGTTTTGGTCGCCATCGTGCTGTTCTTGACATCCTGACAAAAGAAGCCCTTGGCAAACCTGCGCCGCAAGACTGGGTCTATGTCCACAATTTCACCAATCCGCATAAACCGGTGGCGATCAGCTTGCCTTCCGGCATGGCCATTCGTTTCAAAGACGCGATGCAAACGCTGATTGACGATCTAGCCAACGAAATTCCTGCCTTGTTTGAAGCTGATGCATACCAAAGCAAGCGGCGCGCTCTTGAGCAGGAATTTGGTGAGCAACATGAAAAGGCATTTGAACAATTAATGTCCGATGCCCATGATAAAAATCTTGCTCTACTGCGAACACCGATGGGGTTCATGGTTGCCGCAACGATAAACGATCAACCCATGAAACCGGAAGACTTCGAGGCCCTGCCAAAAAAGCAGCAAGCACTAATCGACAAAAATATCCGTGAAACCCAAGATCTGTTGGAGGTACTCTTAAAGCAGATACCAAAGCGGGAAAAAACCCATCGCCACTCAATCGAAAACCTGAATTCTACAGTCGCCAATGAAGGTGTAGAAAACGCCATCAAAGAGGTAAACGGGGAATTTCGCCAGATAGAAAAACTGAAGCAATATCTGGATGACGTGAAAGCCGATCTCATTGAAAACGCCGAACAGTTTTTAACAAGCGGCCCAGGAGCTCATGCCGGCGCTTTCCCGGTAGCGACCACCAAACATTATAGCCGACCTGAATACCAGCGTTACAGTGTCAATATCATGGTCTCAAATCCCCCTCAGGGGCATTCAGGTGCTCCGGTTGTAACAGAGAATTTGCCGACACTTGCTAATCTCGTTGGTCGCATTGAACATATGTCTGAAATGGGTGCAATTTTTACTGACTTCACAATGATACATCCCGGTGCATTGCATCGAGCCAATAGCGGATATCTGGTACTGGATGTTCTCCAGATTTTGTCTGAACCTTTCGCATGGGACGCATTGAAACGCTGCTTGAAGACCAAGCAAATATCAATTGTCTCGGCTCAGGAACGCCTTAGCCTGTTTAGCACCACATCGCTTGAACCGGACCCCATCCCGCTGGATATCCGTGTTGCTTTGGTTGGTGAACGTATCCATTATTACCTGTTGTCGATGTATGATCCCGATTTTTTAAAACTGTTCAAAATTCAGGCAGATTTTAATGACGAGGTACCCATAACACCCGCAAACATCGCAGACTTTGCCGAGATGGGACAACTAATAGCGCAAAAGGATAAACTGCTGCCACTTAACAAATCAGCATGCGAGAGACTGCTGATTGAAGCAACCCGAATGGCTGAAGATGCCGAAAGACTGTCGCTCAATGCAGGAAAGCTCTCAGACATTATCAGAGAGGCAAACCATCTCGCTAAAATCGCGAAAGCAAGCAGCATTGATGCAAGTACAATAGAAGAAGCAATTGAAAATGCCGAATACCGATCAAGCAGGCAGCGCGAACTGACGCAGGAGGCAATCGAGCGAAATATTCTGCTCGTCGAAACCTCCGGCTCTGCTATCGGCCAAATCAATGCATTGTCCGTACATCAGATCGGGGAATTCCGGTTTGGCAGACCTTCGCGTGTCACAGCAAGGGTCAGAGCAGGCAAAGGTGAGGTGGTTGACATTGAGCGCGAGGTTGAACTGGGCGGTCCGCTGCATTCCAAAGGGGTAATGATCCTTTCGGCCTATTTGTCTTCGCAATATGCCTTGGATGTTCCCCTATCCCTTTGGGCAAGCATCGTTTTCGAGCAAAGTTATGGCGGCGTTGACGGAGATAGTGCATCGGCGGCAGAACTTTTTTCCGTACTCTCGGCCTTGTCAGAGTGCCCGATCAATCAATCCTTCGCAGTGACTGGTTCCGTCAACCAATTGGGTGAGATACAGACCATTGGCGGCGTTAACGAGAAAATCGAGGGCTTCTTCGATATTTGTGATCATCGCGGACTAACCGGGCAACAAGGTGTGTTGATTCCTTACTCAAACATAAAACATCTCGCATTACGCCCGCGCGTGGTTAAGGCGGCAAAGGCTAAGAAATTCAAAATCATCCCGATCAAGACAATCAATGAAGGGATTTCGTTATTGACAGGAAACACTGCTGGCAAACGTCTTGAAACCGGCAGTTATTCAAAAAACTCGATCAATGACCTGGTTGAGAAAAAGCTAATCAGCTTTGCAGACCGAATTCGTTCCTATTCAAGGGCTGTTGAACCAGTGCCTTCGGCAAATGGAAGTAAAAATGGAAAACGATAAGCCTCTTGTCAAAATAGTTTTGGGTGCCACATGCTTTGCCGATGCCAAAGTTGCAATTGACATCGTTGAGAAGCTGGCGCGGACCCTTGAGTTGAAATTACGCGCATATTTATTAAAGGAGGATGCGGCCCTGTATGCAAGCGCATTGCCTTTTGCACGCGCCATTAGCCCTTCCGGGACAAGCCTTGAAGTTTCAGACATAAAAATGCAACAAGCATACTTCGCTGATATAGGCTTCTACGAACGGGCCCTCAAATCACTTGCAGAGCAAAGCAAGGTTTCGTGGACCCTGGAAGAAAGAAAGGGCAATCTTGATGGCATCATGGAAGCCGCCACCAGCCATGAAGCCATCGCACTATTCGGTTTCAACCAACTTCAAAAACCTAGAAATGGTATCGTGGTGTTGGCTGGCGAAGATCAGGATATATCCAATTTCAAATCACTGGCTGGAACGCTTTCCAGTGAAATGAATACATCGATTGAAGTTCTCCGCGTCGAAACAAATGAAAACAACGCGTCCAATATGATCGATCTGTTGCATAAGCTGCAAACCAAAAGTCCAGCATTACTGATTGCCACCTCGGAGATTATTCGAATGACCAGTATAAACGCCTTATTGGATGCCAGCCGATGCCCACTCATTGTCTACAATCAATTCGAATTTGCAGCAGATAGCGGCTAACAGGGCCTTCAATCGTCACTATCTGCCAGTTCACAAAGTGCGTTTTTCTTCAAAATGCTGACTTCGTGTGGATTCTTTAGATCAATCAGGCCATCCTTCCTAAGTTGGGTTAGAACACGGCTCACTGTTTCAATCGTCAAACCCAGAAAATCAGCAATATCGGAGCGCTTCATTGGCAGATTGAAAGCTATACGGCCATTTTCCACATGCCCGGTACGGCTTCCTATTGCCAAAAGAAACGATGCAATTTTTTCAATCGCAGATTTGCGCCCTAGCATCATGAAATGTTCCTGCATATTACTGACTTCGCAAGCAGCAAGCTTTAGCAACCGATCGAACAGAACCTGATCAGTGCCGTTATTGATTGAGCAGGCATTCTTCTTCAATACCAATATCTTTGTCGGCACCACTGCCTCACAATCGTTGTGATAGCAGCAATCATGGCTCAACCCGACAATGTCATCTGGATAGCCGAAAGTCAGCACCTGACGACGGCCATTGGCCATCACTTTTGTAGTTCGTAAGAGACCTTCCAAGACCTGATAGACAAATTCAGATTTATCCCCTTCATAAAAAAGCGGCTGGCCGGCTTTTAGGGTATGAATTTGTGTAGTCAAGATCTCGCCCTCGTTGACCAATCCCAATGGAATTTGCGTGGTAGAGTTGTTGGCGTCCTTGTTAAAAGTTACATACATATTCAGCACTCCTTGTCTGCTAGTTAAGTCTGGAGTATAGGGCGCTGACTGTGTTAGCCGTTTCACCGGAATGTATTGAAATGTATCAAATTGTAATTTGAATTCGCTGTAGCTAAGGTGCAACTCAAAGTGGACGTATTTTGTATTTCAAATATCCTAGCGTATGTATATCCTTAAGAAATAGTCGACGGTTTGTGCGGATACTGGAGCGAATTTTATGCCTAACTCAAAGGTCAAGATACTAGTCGTCGATGACGAGCCAAAAATACGGCTTTTGCTGCGCCGCTGCTTGGAGTCGGATGGTTATCAGGTGCTGGAAGCTGCCAATGCCAACAAAACATTTGAATTGATCCAAAGCGAAAAGCCGGATCTCATTACACTGGATTTGCAATTGGGCGAAGACAGTGGCCTGTCGATTGCAGCAAAGATACGCGCAACATCCAACGTCCCGATCATTATGGTAACTGGTAAGGGTGAAGTCATCGACAAGGTTGTCGGGCTGGAAATGGGTGCTGACGACTATATATCCAAGCCATTCCATGTCCGTGAAGTATTAGCTCGTGTGAAGACCGTTCTGCGGCGGACAAATCGACTAACTACACAAAAGGCTGGAGATCAGTTAACCGGAAATCATTCAAGCATCGAAAGAGAGCAGAAATTCCGCACAATGCGCTTTGAGCAGTGGACCGTTAAACCAGACAGTTTTGAACTTTTAAACTCGCTTGGTGACATGTGTCATATCACCACGGCTGATTTCAAACTGCTTATGGTTTTTCTGGAGAATTCAAAAAAAGTACTTTCCCGTGACCGGATCATGGATCTGACCAACGGCATTGAATGGACGCCAAATGACCGCACAATCGATAACCAGGTTGCAAGGCTACGCAAGAAAATCGAAGAAGACCCTGCCAATCCAAGTCTTATCAAAACCGTTCGTGGAATAGGTTACATGTTTGCCCGTGATGTCGTAAATTCAGACGACTAACCTCGTGTCTGCCCGCGAATTGCCAAAGCAATGGCCGTGGCAAGATCTGCCTGACGATAAGGCTTTCGCAACAACTGAATATCGAGCTTTTCCAGCGTACCACTATGGATCAGATCCTCCGCATAGCCTGAAGTAAGCAAAACATTTATATCAGGGAAATTCGCCCTTACCTGTTTTGCCAATTCATAACCGTTTGCCTTGCCAGGCATTACAAGGTCTGTGAACACTAGGCTGATTTTCTTTTCACTTGAAGGATATCGATCCAATATTTCCAGCGCTTCATCGCCGCTGCTGGCCAAAAGGGTTTCATATCCAAGCGCTTCCAATCTTTGCTGGGAAAGCGCACGGACCTTGGGATCATCTTCTACAACAAGAACCAGATTACTGGTGCCGGCAGTTTCAAGCACTTCGTGCCTGGCCACGGTTTTTTGCTGCTCCGCATCACTTCCATAATGGCGTGGAAGATAAATATTAACGGTTGTTCCCATGCCGGGCTCACTGTAAATGGTGCATTGCCCCCCCGATTGCTCAGCAAAGCCATGAACCATCGAAAGCCCCAATCCCGTTCCTTCGCCGAGCGTTTTCGTGGTAAAAAAAGGTTCGAAAACGTGGGCCAAAACGTCTGGTGCCATTCCCGCCCCACTGTCTGAAACAGATACTCTGACATAGTCACCGACTTGGAGCCCCCCTTCCTGAGCAGCATAGCCCTCATCAATTGCCTGGTTGCTGGTCTCCAGCATCAATGTACCACCATCCGGCATCGCATCGCGGGCATTAACTGCAAGATTAATAAGAGCGCTCTCCAAGGGAGCTGGATCAACAAGCGACAGCCATAAGTCCTTTGAGAAACGGGTCTCAATGACGACTTTCGCTCCAAGTGTACGCTTCATCAGTTTAACAAGACCGATGATCGTTTGGTTCAGATCGATGTTTTTTGGCTCAAGAACACTGCGCTTTGCAAAGGCGAGCAGACGGTTTGTCAATTCAGCCCCAAGGTCAGCCGCCTCCAGCGCCTCTTTCAACAAATCACGCTGCAACTCATCTTTTAAATGAACGTCCAAAAGTTCAAGATTTCCGGTGATAATTGTCAGCAGGTTATTAAAGTCGTGAGCGATCCCGCCCGTAAGCTGTCCTAATGCCTCCATTTTCTGGGCTTGCAAAAGAGCATTTTCGATTTTTCTTCTGCGCGATAAATCATGGATGATGCCTGTAAAAAATCTCTTTCCACCGCTTTGAAACTCGCTGATCGAAAGATGGATAGGAAAGGACCTGCCCTCTTTGTTTTTCCCTTTAACTTCACGGCCAATGCCTAAAATTTTTTTCTCACCAGTCTTCAGATAACGCTGCAAATATCCCTGGTGCTCGGCAGCCCAAGATTCAGGCATCAGGATATTCACGTTTTTGCCGATCAATTCAGCACTCTCATAGCCAAACAGTTTCTCTGCTGCCATGTTAACGTTTTCGATCGAGCCTTCGCTATCGATTGAAATTATGGCATCCACTGCAGCTTGCAGAAGCGCTTCCAGCTTGGTAAGTTTTGCGTCTTTATTTGGCACTTTTTGTGCTCCCAGGAATTCTTAGACAATTGATATCCATCAAAATTTGCTTGGATAACCAGATTACTATCACCCCTTCATCGCACTAAACAGCGTTTAGGGAGATCAGGTCATGAATATACATTCAGATAATGAAAAGACAACGGCTTTAGCGAGCGTTGATCGTAAATTCAGCTTCCCATCAGCCTATACAATTTTGTTCGCACTCACAATTGTGATGGCTGCCCTTACATGGCTCATCCCATCAGGAAAATATGATCGGGTCATGAACGATTCTCTCGGCAAAGAAGTTGCTGTTCCAGGGACATATAAAACCGTTGAGGCCAATCCCCAGTCTTGGCTTGACGTATTATACGCTCCCATAAAAGGATTTTACGATCCGGTTGCGTACACCGCCAATGCCATTGATGTATCATTGTTTGTGCTAGTGATTGGCGGCTTTTTGGGGGTCGTCAATTCAACCGGAGCTGTTGATGCAGGCATCAAGCGGGCCATGTTTGCCTTGCAAGGCAAGGAAAAATGGATGATCCCGATCCTGATGGGATTATTTGCTTTTGGTGGAACAACCTACGGCATGGCGGAGGAAACCCTCGCCTTTTATATTTTGATAATCCCGATCATGATTGCTGCAGGTTATGATGCCCTGACAGGGGTTGCGATCATCATGATAGGCGCAGGGATTGGGGTTCTCGGTTCGACGATCAATCCGTTTGCAACGACCATTGCATCCAATGCCGCCAGCATTCCGTTCACAACAGGTATGGGCCTTCGTATCGCCATCCTTATCATCGGCTGGGCAATCTGTGTTGCATTCGTCATGCGCTATGCTGCCAAGGTAAAGGCAAATCCCGCCAGTTCTATTGTCTCGGACTTGGCCGATTCCAACTACGACCATTTCATAAAAGGAAACGGCGTTGGCGAGACCAAATTTGATTTGCGCGAAAAACTGATCGTCGCGCTATTCGCCCTGACCTTCGCCGTGATGATCTGGGGCGTTTCTTCCCAGGGCTGGTGGATGGCCGAAATGTCCGTCCTGTTTCTAGGCGCAGCGCTGGTAATTGGCATATTCGGTTGGATTGGAGAAAAGAATTTCGTTGAGGCCTTTGTCGATGGCGCCAGGGATTTGCTCGGCGTTGCCCTCATCATCGGCATTGCCCGAGGCATCGTCGTCATCATGGATGCAGGCAATATCACCGATACTATTCTGCATGCTTGCGAGCAGGCGATCTCAGGCTACTCGAGCACCGCCTATATCAACGCCGTCTATTGGATCGAAGTGTTGCTGTCGTTCTTCATTCCTTCAACTTCCGGCCTTGCGGTATTGAGCATGCCCATCCTTGCGCCACTTTCAGACTTTGCCGGTGTCGGGCGGGATCTGTCTGTTACCGCTTATCAATCTGCTAGCGGGATCGTGAATCTCATCACACCGACCTCTGCCGTGGTCGTAGGCGGCTTGGCAATTGGCCGGGTTTCCTATGATCGTTGGTTGCGGTTCATTTGGCCATTACTGCTCATTCTCACCATTCTCATCATGGCCGCCCTCAGCCTTGGCGCGATGATTGGCGGGCAATAATATGGAAAAGATTGATGCCAAATATGGCGTTTATTCCGAAGTTGGAAAATTGCGGAAAGTAATCACCTCTCGCCCTGGCCTTGCTCATCGGAGACTAACACCCACCAATTGTGACAGCCTGCTATTCGATGATGTTTTCTGGGTGCATCAAGCTCAAAACGATCACCACGATTTCGTATCAAAAATGGAAGAGCGCGATGTGGAAGTGCTGGATGTCTACGATCTTCTAGCGGAAACTCTTTCGAACGTAACAGCAAAGAACTGGCTGCTTGATCGCAAGATCACGCAGTACCACGTTGGCGTTGGCATGTTGGATGAATTGCGTGCATGGCTTAGCGAGTTGAAACCGTCTGAACTCGCGCGCTATCTCATTGGCGGAATTGCGGTGAATGACTTGCCGTTCAAACCTAACGGCATGTTTGGATCCTTTCTAGGTACTAGCGGGTTTGTTTTGCAACCGTTGCCAAACATGCTTTTTACGCGGGACACAAGTTCTTGGATTTATGATGGTGTAACGCTCAACCCAATGTTCTGGCCAGCACGCGTCGAAGAAACCCTGTTAACCGCAGCGATCTACAAATTTCATCCCGACTTTGGTGACAATCATGTGCAAGTCTGGTGGGGGGATCCTGATATCGATTATGCCAGGGCCACTTTGGAAGGCGGCGACATCATGCCGATCAATGCGTCAACCGTACTGATTGGCATGGGAGAGCGCACCAGTCCGCAAGCTGTAGGACAAATTGCGAAGTCACTTTTTCTAGCAGAAGCCTGCGAACAGGTAATCGCCTGTCAAATGCCAAAAATGCGTTCCGCCATGCATCTTGATACCGTTTTCACCCTTTGTGACCGGGACTTGGCAACCAGTTATGTTTCCATCGCCAATGAAATTCAATGCTACACACTTCGCCCGGGTAAAACTCCGGGCGAGCTTGATATACGCAAAGACACCCAGGTTTTCTTGGATCTGGTCGCAGATGCACTGAAGTTGAAGAAACTTCGTATCGTTGAAACTGGTGGCGATATCTATGAGCGTGAACGCGAGCAATGGGATGATGGCAATAACGTCATCGCATTGGAACCAGGCGTAGTCATTGCCTATGACCGCAACACCGACACCAATACTGCCCTTCGCAAGGCAGGTGTTGAAGTTATCACTATTAGGGGCGCTGAGCTTGGTCGCGGGCGCGGCGGCGGGCATTGCATGACCTGTCCGATCAAACGCGACCCCATTGATTAAACCATATCATCAGGAAAACGAAATGGCCCATTCATTGAAAAATCGTTCTGTTCTCACATTAAAAGACTTTTCGGCGAAAGAGATTTATTACCTGCTCGATCTCGCAGCTCATTTGAAGATGGCTAAAGTCGCCGGGACGGAACAACCTGTATTAAAAGGCAAGGAAATCGCACTTATTTTTGAAAAGGCTTCGACACGTACCCGAACCGGATTTGAAGTGGCAGCTTATGATCAAGGTGCTCATGTGACCTATCTCGGCCCCACTGGCTCGCAGTTTGGTTATAAGGAAACCATGAAAGATACGGCAAGGGTATTGGGCCGAATTTACGATGCCATAGAATATCGTGGATTTGCTCAGGAGAGTGTTGAAACACTGGCCGAGTTTTCAGGGGTACCAGTATATAATGGCCTGACCGATGAGTTTCACCCGACACAGGTTCTGGCTGACTTTCTGACCATGCGCGAACATACAAGAAAGCCACTCAAGGACATTGTATTTTGCTTTGTTGGAGATATTTCCGGCAATATGGCAGACAGCCTGTTAGTAGGGGCGGCAAAAATGGGAATGGATATTCGCCTTTGTGGGCCAAAACAATTGCATCCCGCTGAAGCAGTCTTGAAATTTGCTCAGGATGAGGCCCATCTATCCCATGCCAAGATCTTGATTACTGATGACATTGCATCTGCAGTCGACGGCTGTGATTTTATTTATACTGATGTATGGCTTTCCATGGGCGAACCTGAAGCGCTTTGGCTGGAACGGATCAATCTTCTGAAGCCTTATCAGGTAGACATAAATATGATGCGCAATACGGGTAACAATCAGATTTGCTTCATGCATTGCCTGCCTGCATTTCACAATACTGAAACAGTTGTGGGTGCGAAAATCGCTAAAGAATATGGTTTGCAGGCCATGGAAGTAACCGACGAAGTATTTGAGTCCGAGGCATCCATTGTATTCGATCAGGCGGAAAATCGAATGCATACGATAAAGGCAATTCTTGTGGCAACCTTGGGATAATCCATCATGCGTATTGTTATCGCCTTAGGCGGAAATGCCATATTAAAACATGGTCAAATGCTGACGGCAGAAAATCAACGCCTGAATGTCCGCAAAGCAGTTGAACAGCTTTCGCCACTGATTGATGCTGGGCATCAAATCATCCTCACCCATGGCAGTGGTCCGCAGATCGGATTGCTGTCTCTACAAAATTTTGCATACAAGCCCGACCAGATATATCCGCTTGATGTTCTTGATGCCGAAGTCAGCGGAATGATCGGATATGTCATTGGGCAGGAGCTATTTAATATTCGTTCTGACGATCCTCAGATCGCTACCTTGTTGACCCAGATCGAAGTTGACTGGGATGACCCCGCTTTCGCAACGCCTTCAAAACCTATTGGTCCTTTCATGCAAAAAGCAGAGGCTGAACGTCTACAGGCGCAATACAACTGGCAGATCGTTGAAGACAAGGGGCAATGGCGCAGGGTCGTTGCGTCGCCGTTTCCGCGTCGTGTCATTGAGGCAGATATTATAAGGATGATGGTCAAGAACGGGATCATCGTCATTTGCGCAGGTGGCGGCGGCGTGCCGGTCGTTCGAGATCAAAATGGCGACCTCATTGGTATTGAGGCGGTGATTGACAAAGATCACGCGTCAGCACTTGTCGCCAAGAATGTCAATGCAGATCAATTATTGCTATTAACAGATGTTGAGGGCGTTTATGAAAATTGGGGAACCGACGATCAGTGTCTTCTCGCAGAAATGAACCCTGTTGATGCAGATGCATCCCGTTATCCAGCAGGTTCGATGGGACCCAAAATCGCGGCTGCCTCATCCTTTGGAAAAATCTCTGGTAAATCTGCGATTATAGGGTCGATCAACTTTATCACTGAAATATTAGCCGGTAAAAGCGGCACTCATTTCAAACTGAATTGATTGAAGAACACACTGTTTTACTTGCTATTGGGTGCAGCCCTGAAACCCGCACCATTTTTTGGCCTGATACCCAACCCTTGTCGGATCGAGAGATAATTCATCAGATCAGCAAGCGTTAGAACCCCAAGTAGTCTTGCATCCTTGGTGACAAGCAATTTGCGCTGGCCAGTTGAAGCCATCAATTTGAATACATCTTCAGTCGCCATATCAGGCGCAATGGAATTGCTGCTATTGATCTTCACATAAATATCGCCAACTTGTGTCGAGTTCCAATGCTCCAATTCTATCTTGTGAATGATGTCAATATCCACATAGCCCAAAACCTCTTCACCCTCTACGATTGGAACAAATGACACTTTGTGCTTCAAGATGACTTCATTGACGACACTGTCGATGGTCGCATCCGCATCAGCGGTAATTACATCGGTGGACATCAAGTCTTCCACCTTCTGATCCTTGAGCGCTTGGGTAACAATCAATTGCTGATAGCTCCCGCGCGATGCTGTCAGGATAAAAAAGCCAATCAGAATTTGCCAGAATCCGCCAATTCCAATATTTGCTGAAAGGGAAAATACGCCCGAAATAATGAGCATAATTGCCAGAATAACCCCCATATTGCTCGCTATACGAGTTGCCCAAAGAAGATCATTCCTTGCTTTCCACAGACCAGCTCGCAAAATTCGGCCTCCATCCATTGGGAATGCCGGAAGCAAATTGAAGGCAGCCAGAACCAGATTGATAAGACCCAGATAACCAATCACCGCAAAGAGTGAAGCTGATGCATTTTGTAACGTGTTTTCATTTCGAAATACTTCCAGAATTGCATAACACGCAAGACCAATCACAACGCTCATCACTGGCCCGGCAAGAGCAATCCAGAACTCTGTTTTGGGATCTTTTGGTTCTTGCTCAAGTTCCGCAACGCCGCCAAAAATAAACAGGGTGATACCACCAACTTCCAATCCGAAATGGCGTGCCACCAAGGAATGAGATAGCTCATGCAAAATAAGGGAAGCAAACAGGCCGAGCATCGCGATGATGGATAGAGCAATATAATCGTAGCGCTCCAATCCCGGCAAGACATCCGGGAAATATGCCGTTGAAAGGTTCCAAACAATCAACGCGGCTATCAACAACCAGCTCGCGTCAACTTTGACCCGAAATCCAAGAATATTGAACAATTCTATTGTATTCTTCAGCATGGAAAGCGCCATTCGGTTCATTTTATTGCCCGATTAAATCTAGCATGATTGCGAACCAACGCATTGATATTCATCAAAAAAGAATTCGGCTTTATTGACGCTCTACCACCAGCGTTCCATCATCAATCAGATCATTCGGATAAACAACTACGCGCTGGCCCGCCTCAAGCCCGGATATCACCTGCGCTTCTGCATTGTTCATTTTCCCCAATTGGATCTGACGAAGCATCGCCCTGTCTTCGACAACAACGAAAACCGCCCATTTGCCTTTGGATCGAAACAAGGCACCAATGGGCACTTTCAATACATTGTCTGCCGACCAGATCTCGATCTCTGCCAAAACCTGATAACCGTGTCCAAGCCCCTCTGGAACAGACGCCAAATCCAGAATTGCATTGACCCTTTGTTCCTCAATTCCAAGGGAAGAAATCTTGGTGAACGCAGACGGATCGATACGCCGTACAACAGCTTGAAGCGTTTCATCACCTCCCCAATTTGTGATCTTAACCGTTGATCCAGGCAGCACCTTGGGAGCATCACTGGATAGCAAATCGACAACCACTTCAAGCTGCCTAGGATCACCAACCTCGGCAATATTCATCCCCGGCGACACAGCTTGTTCACTGCGGGCCAGCACTTTCAGAACGACACCATCGACAGGAGAGAACAGTTTGAAACAACAGGCATTATTATCCTCTGGAGACAATGCAGTACCTGGCTGCTGCAGTTTTGCCAAAGCGCTTGCCAGTTCCGCTTCACGCAAACGGATCGTGGCATCACTCGACTTAACTTGTGCTTCGTTCAACGTCATTTCGCTATATGCTTTTTCCAAGGCACTATCAGAAATGACGTTGGTTTTCGCGAGTTTGGATGCACGCTGATACTCCGATAGGGCCAACTCGAAAGCTAATTGAGCGCGAGTCCGCTCGACCTGTGCCAAGGCAATTGCTGACCGGGCAGCCTCAGTCATCGCTCTAAGCTCAGTAAGCGTTCGTTCATCAAGAAAGGGTGGATCAAGCGGATGAATGGACGCAATGACCGTTTCATTTGCGATCACTGTTTCACCCTCTTCCAGTTTCGAGCGATCCAGATGCCCCGCAATAGGAGACGAAACTGTATAAACGTCTCGAACCCGCACAATACCTTCCTCTTCAATGGTGACGGTCATCGGTGCATTTTCAATAACAGCCGTTTCCACGCCAATCGATTGAGCGCGCATAGCCAAATAAAAGCCGGCGCCAATCGCTATCAGTACAATTCCCAATCCAAGACGCTTTATCCATATGTTCATTTATCTATTCCCTCGTTTTGAGCACACGGATCAAATCAAGTCTGTCGATCCTGCGCCTTACAATCAGCGCTGAGCCGACCGCCGCTGCAATGACCACAATGCTCGCCGTCGCAAAGGTTGATGGATTGATAATCAATGGAATTCTAAAAAGGTCACTTTCAAATCCCTTCACCATCGACCATGAAAAAAGATAACCAAGCAACCACCCCAACGGTTGAGCAAGCAACACAATGACTGTCAATTCGGTCAACAAAACACTTGAAACTTCGCCTCTGGTGAACCCAAAAACCCTGAGGCTCGCAAGTTCTCTTGCCCGCTCGGACAATTGAATACGCGCGGAATTGTAAATCACGCCAAAGGTAATAATCACAGCAAGCGTTACATAGACCGACATCATCGTCGTAATATTTTGTTCGATAGTTCCGCGAAAGTTTTGGCGAGACAGGTTTTGCAAGGCGATTGAGGCAATTCCAGGAGTAACTTTTACAGCCGCGTAGAGCGCATCCAAATATTTTGTATCCGCCTTGATCCTGGCACCTGAAATCTCACTACCGTTTCTCATCATCCGCCCGAATGCGTCAAACGAAATATAGGCTGTCAATCCGACATAACTCTCAGCGATGCCGGTTACGGGAATATTGACCCTCCTGTTGTTTTCCCTTGTCAATTCCACTTCAACCATTTGCCCCATATCTACTTGCAATTTATTGGCAACACGATCTGAAACAACGATTCCAACTGGTGGAATTTGCATGGGCTTCATGTCATGGTCGAGCACTTTGGCAAGACGGCTGTCGTTTGGCAGCGCTGTAATTGCCATCTGCAATTCATGATTGGCATTTCTTAGTTTGACAGGTGTAGCGCGAAACGGTTCGACCCGCATAACGCCAGGCAGCGCCAACACTCTATGCACAGCGTCATATCCTCGATCGCTCGAAAAGGTCAGCATCGCGTCATGGCGTTCGGATTGAAAGAAAACGATATCGATCATATAGTCGATCGAGTCGTAGGAGAACAATGCGGTAACCAGCAACGCGACCGAAAGGGAAGTGCCGAAAGTTGTCATTGCAAACCGTACAGGGCGTCTTACAAGATGGCGGAAAGCCATGGTTCTCAATTGAGAAAAATAGTGAGTGAGACTCAACCGTCCTTTGAACCAACTCTTGTATTTAGTTGGTGCTGGTGGCCGCATGGCAATGGCAGGTGGAAGAACCACAATTGACCAGATGGATTTTGCAGCCCCAAGTAGACCGGCAATCACCGTAATTATTGCCGCAAGTGCGTATATATCAAAACTTTGCTGGAAAATCAGAAACGGAAAAGAAAAGAATTCCCCATAAATGCGCGTCAAAGCCCTGCCCATCCAAAGGCCTATGACTGATCCGAACAGAATACCAAAGATGGAAATGATGATAATCAGCTTTGCGTAGTGTCCGCCAATTGCAAGATTTGAGTATCCGATTGCCTTTAACAGTCCAACCTGCTCGCGCTCCAAGGCTACCAATCGCGAGAGAACCATGTTTACAAGAAACGCCGAAACAAAAAGGAAAATCGGCGGAAGAACCGTTGACATTGCTTTTAGTTGATCCAGCTCAGCAATCAGGAATGCGTTGGAAATTTGATCCTTTCTTTCGTAAGCGCCCTGCCCGCCATAAGGCTTGAGGATATGATCCACTTCTTCAATAACCTTTCTCAAATCAGCTCCGCGTAAAGTTGTGAGGCTCAGATCATTAAAGCTGCCTTGCATGTCAAACATGGCTTCCAGATTGCCCAATGGCATAAACATCACGGCATATCTGCGCTCGTCGCTAACCATGTCTCCTGGCCCGCGCGAAAAGATGTGTTCAGGTGACAAAACAATTCCCACAATTTGAAGGCTTAATTTTTTGCCATTCACAATTGTGTTGAGATTGTCTCCCAACTGAAATCCGTGAGCATTGGCAAAGGTTTCCATGATTGCAATTTGTTTGCCTCTGGATTTTTCGGGAAGGTGACCGCTGCGAAGATATAGTTGATTAACAGATGCACGCCCATGATCAGGAATTGAATAGATCATTCCTGATGCTGGTTCACTCATACCAATGACATCCAGAATGACCGGCTTTGCGATCCGCAGCTCAAGCGCTAAAACACCTGATAACTTTCCGATTCTGGACGCCAGATATCGAGGAGCGTGGTCCGCAGAGGCAAAGACAGTTCCGAAATGCGCCCTTTCATAAAAAGCGTTACGCGTCTCCTCCAAGGATCGGTATGCTCCAACCGCAAGAATGAGTGTTGCGACACCGCAAGCCATCACCAACGCAACAGCCAGCGCTTGCGCCCATAAACGAAGGAGATCACGGAAGAGTTTTCGATCCAGAATTCGCATCCCTACCACACCACTTCGGCAGGTTTAATTCGGGACTTGTTTTCCTTTACATCCGACAATCGACCATCAAGAAATGAAATTACCCTATGCGCGATTTGCTGGATTCCTGCATTATGTGTGATGATTGCGGTTGTGGTACCAAGTTCTGTATTAATCCGCGAGAGTGCTTCAAGAACGATGATTCCGGTTTTCGAATCCAGCGCGCCGGTCGGCTCATCGCAAAGTAGAACCTCAGGCCTTTTGGCGATAGCGCGGGCAATCGCAACCCGTTGTTGTTCACCACCAGATAATTGTGCTGGGAAATGGTGCATTCGATTTTCCAGGTCGACCATCGCCAACGCCTCATCAGCCGTCATTGGCGCTTTCGCAACTTCTGTGACAAGCGCAACATTTTCCCAGGCAGTGAGACTGGGAATAAGATTATAAAACTGAAAAACAAAACCAACATGATCTCGCCGATAACGCGTTAATTGCGTTTCATTACAGGCAGTGAGTTCCAAATCTTTGAATAAAACTTCACCGCTACTGGCTTGATCGAGCCCACCGACAATATTGAGAAAAGTAGATTTCCCACTACCCGAGGGACCTAACAAAACGATCATTTCACCCTCAACAATGTCCACACTAACATCATTGAGCGCTCGAACCTCTACTTCGCCCGTCCTGTAGATTTTGGAAAGGTTAGAAATCTGGAAGATTGGTTTTGGTTTTGGTTTTGGTTTGGCAATAATCACATTCATATAAAAACGCTACCATTCTCAACCCTATAGCGCTTTGATTTCCATCAATGAATAAAGAATAGGAAAAAACCTCAAGAGCGGGTTTTCATTTTTTTGGAGGAGTGTTCTTTTGCAACTCTTCTGAAAGCTGCGCTCTTAATTGCTCCAATATTTCCTGATAGTTCTCCGCGTCACCGAAATCTGCAAACGCTGGATAGCGTTGATGAAAATTAGCTACGGCTCGTGCGTGTTTGATCGGACACCAATACTGTTCGGTTCGCGATGCAATCTCGCGTGCATACCCGATCAAGCCATTTCCGTAGGAACAATAAAAGCAATTGAATTTTTCCAGAGCATTGAGGTAGTTGAGCTGATGCCGATCAAAGATTATGTGATCACCTCTGCTGACCTTACTAATCCCGTAAACCGGAAAGCAAATTGCTTGATAGATTGTGACAAATATATCAAGCATAACAAAAGGTACAATCACCGAATAGATTACTGGAGCGGTCAAGATAGTCAGCAAATTGGCGTTCTTCATGTAACGCCAGAGATTTGTTTTCAGTTGCTTGTGCTGCTTGGCAACTTCTTCTTCAAAGACAGCCCGGCGGTGTTTTACCTCGTAGTGGAAAGCTTCCCGCCGCTTCGCGATTTCAGCCTCGATTTCAGTTTCGAGCGCATGAATATTTTTGAGCAGATCATCCATTGTATTTGGCATTGCAATTCTCCTCGAAGATGAGAGCTAATGTCACCTTCCACTGAAATCCTGAACCAAACACCATTCAAAGGTATTGATCCATATCAATTTTCGTTCGATTCGGCGTCAAGTTTGCCGGCACTCCAAAACACCAATTCTTGTGCCAATTGCAAAAATGAGGCCCCCATAGCATTCGCAATTTCTGCTTCTGAGTTGGAGGAAATAGGGTCGTCTTTCTTGAAGCGTTTCACGGCAATCACCAGTCCATCGCGATCAATAAGCTTGGCCATAATGTCGATCAAGCCAGCAGGTTCTCCATAAGCTTTATAGTGAAACGTCCTGATATCCATTGCCAATTTAAACGGAGCATCAAAAGCATCGGCAGGTCTCAGCAACGCTCCCTCATAACCAACGTTCTCGAAAGCTTGAATGAGTTTGGTTTGAACCAGGTTGGGAAGATTATCCGTCCAGCGTGCATCTCCCAAACTGACCCATGAGAGTTCGGAACTGAGTTGTTGTATTTTGTCGGTATTTAGAGATAGCAGGACCGATGGCTCGGCGACCACCAAACGCCAGTTTGTTTTTGTAGGCTTGGTTTCAACGGATGGCGGAATAGGCAGATCATAAAGCACTATTTCTTTGCCGTCTGGCCCACCAGTCATTCTTTCAAGACCAGCGAGAATATTGTCCAAACGGTTGTTGTCACCAGCAAGCATCGTATCGAGCCGAGAAAGTACCCGTCCGGCGTTTTCTGTCCAGCTTCTGGAATGGGAAGGGTCAGCAATCAGCTGCGGCAACTGCCCTTCTTTTGCTGAAAGTAAGGTCGCATTTTTTGTTCCACCAGTCAGTAAAATATTGGCCGCTCCGGTCAACCCCTGATAGTCGACCCCAACAACCGTGTCTTCCCGCACGGGTGTATCCGCGGCAATTGAAATCGTTGCTGAAAACTCCTTTGGATTTTCACTATCCAAGTCCAGAGCAATCACCTCCCCGACCTTCAGACCGTTGAACAATACATTGCTTCCATTTGCTATCCCCGAAACCGGGATTGAAAATCTGACTTGATAGTTTTCCCGCTCACTAAACCCGCCTGAGTGATTGAGCCAGTAGACAAAACCAAAACCACACAGGATTACAGCGAGAGTAAACAGCGCCATCAGTATATAACGTGCATTAAATTCCATTTCCAAACCTCTCTATGCAGGCAGTTTTCTATTGAAAACGGCACTACCGCGTTTGCCGCAAAAATAGGATTTCACCCAGGGATGCGGATGATTGAGCATTGATTTGATGCTGCCTGCCGCGACGATTTTCCCATCGGCAACAACCGCTGTACGGTCTGCAATTGTTTGCAAACTCTCCAGATCATGCGTTACGAAAAAGATCGTCAACCCAAGAGTGCTTTGCAGGGTTTTGATAAGTTCATCAAAATCCCCTGCCGAAATTGGATCAAGTCCTGAAGTGGGTTCGTCCAGCAACATAAACTCAGGATCTAACGCTAAAGCACGAGCTAGTGCTGCCCGTTTTGTCATTCCACCAGACAGCTGCGAAGGCATCTTGTCACCATCACTCTTTTTCAAGCCAACCATTTCCAGTTTCAAATCGGCCATTTCATCTTTCAATCGATCTGACAGATTGAGTGTTTCGCGCATCTGAAATTGAATGTTTTGGCGGACAGTGAGTGACGAAAACAAGGCACCATGTTGAAACATCACACCCCAACGCTTTTCCAGCGCCTGGACTTCTTCATCAGCAATTCTGTCAACATTTTGCCCGAATATTTCGATTGTCCCAGAAAATTTCGGCAGCAAACCAATAATGGTTCTGAGCAGGACCGATTTACCACTGCCGGAGCCCCCAACGATACCTAATATTTCGCCCTTTTGGACATCCAGATCCAGCCCCTGCAATATATCCCGCCCACCGAGACGCACGGCTAAATCTCGGATACGAACTGTGGGAATTGCTTCAACACGCATCGCCTACCCCCTACATTCTGATCGCAGAAAAGAACAAAGCAAAAAGCCCATCCATAATTATAACCATGAAGATCGATTTCACCACGGACTGAGTCGTGTGCTGGCCAAGCGAAGCCGTACTCCCTTTAACCTGCAATCCCTCGGCACAAGCAATAACGCCTATGACGAAACCAATAAATGGGGCTTTGATCATCCCAACCCAGAAATGATCCATGGTAATTGCGTCGCGCAATCGATCGATAAACAATTCAGTGGTCATCCCGGCATACAGCGTCGCAACAAAGCCGGAGCCTAGCAGCGCCGCCACCGAACCAAGGAAAGTCAAAGCAGGTAGCGCAATCATCAAAACCAGAACGCGTGGGAGAATGAGCACCTGTACAGGATCAAAGCCCATCGTTTTGAGTGCATCAATTTCTTCACGCATTTTCATAGAGCCCAGCTCTGCGGTAAAGGAGCTGCCAGATCTGCCAGCAATGATGATCGCAACCAACAGAACGCCAATTTCGCGCATTATCAAAAACCCGATCATGTCGACCACGTAAAGATCGGCCCCAAAGCGGCGGAAATGGAAGAACCCTTGCTGGGCTATAATTGCCCCAATGATGAATGTTACCATCAAAACGATGGGAAGCGCTTTCCAGCAAACCCTATCGATCTGGTAGACGGTCGATGTTATCCGATAATTTGCAGGATGAATAATCATTCGAGCGGCGGCGGCAATGACCTGTCCAAACATTGAAAAAAAATGAAGAAATTCATTTTTGAGTAGTTTGAGCAAAGGATCCAGATAGTATGGAAATACCCTTTTCGCACTGCTGTCATCCAGACCTGAGGATTGATCCAAACCAAGTTGTGCAACTTCACCAAGTAATATTTTATTTTGAGACTGAACTCCAGAAAACTTAACCTTGATATCAGATCTGGTGCATTCTCGGCGAAGTCGCTCCAACAGCCACGCGCCGTAGGTATCCAACTCTTCAAGGCTTTTCAGATCGATCCGAATAGAGTTCGCGGCCTTGGTCATAGCCAATATGTCGGCAAATGCAGATTCTATCAGATGTGCATTTTTGGCCGTCCAGGCGCCATCGGCTGTTATTTTACAATAGCCGCCTTTTTCAATTCTACCCGTTAGGAGTGCCATATCAATGCCTCTCTCAACGTCTTGTCAGCTTGAGATTGACATCCTTTAAAGAAACGCCTGTTGTTTGAATCGACACATCTTGGCGTGTCTTTGAATAGCGAACAGCCATTGTTCCTAGTACGTTTCCACCAATATAAAACTTGATGCTGTTTTCAGAGGAAATGCCCGAAATAGTACCAATTGCTTTGTAGGTTTTTTCCTCCCAGGTTCCCAATAGACGACCAGCATTTGCAGAAAGTTGTGCTTTCATACTGATTGCGTTTGAACTGGATTTACACTTAATAGACAACCCTAACTGGGATGAAGTTCCGGTATATTGGGCCGTACATACCAGCCTTTCTTTTCTGCCATCTTTAAGCACCATAGTTCCGCCACCACCCCAATTTCCGCGCAATGTGGAAAAAGGATCCGCAGCTTTAGCATGGCCCATACTGCTTATGGTAAGCCCCGCAAATACAAGACAGATAATAACAGGTGATATGGATTTGATTGTTTTGCCCATCATTTTCAAATACGTACCTCTAGCAAATGCATAGTTCATAAGTTCGACCGATAGTTTGCAGATAATGGTTCTGGCAACTTTGATTTCAATCAATTAGCTGAACATAATTTGGCTTAATGATAAGAGCATTGTTGTTCGAACGCTTTTCTCGCACTTTCAAAAATCCATTTTGAAGCAATGCAAAAGGGCGAATCGGCACAATGAAAAGGAGGCAGGTTTCAAATCGCATCTGCTTGCGTTTGATCCTGTAATTATTCTGACGATTGATGAGACCAATGGATTACAAAGACTACTATCAGATACTGGACATCGACCGGTCAGCTACCCAGGATGCGGTAAAAACTGCTTATCGTAAACTGGCGCGCAAATATCATCCCGATATTAACAAGGAATCAGGCGCTGAGGATAAGTTTAAGGAGTTGGGAGAAGCTTACGAGGTTCTCAAGGACACAAAAAAACGCGCAGCATATGATCAACTTGGCGCAGAATGGAAGTCGAGTCAAAACTTCGAGGCTCCTCCACATTGGGATACAGGGTTTAAACATTCTGGTCGTAGAGATGGGGCTGATCGTGCTGAATTCAGTGATTTCTTTGAAACCTTATTTAGAAGAGAGCAAGGTGGTCCGCAGCAGGGCAAACAACACTATGAATTCCATGCACAAGGCGAAGACCATCATGCCAAAATCGAAATTGCTCTTACTGACAGCTATGCCGGTGCAACGCGCAGTCTTTCCCTTTCATCACCGCAACTCGATGCGAACGGCCATGTAACTGTCAAGTCACGATCAATAAATGTAAAAATTCCCAAGGGCGTGGTTGAGGGGCAACATATAAGACTTGCCGGGCAAGGCGCACCGGGAGCCGGTAAAGGGCAGTCGGGCGATCTTTATCTCGAAGTCCAATTTGCCAAAGACCCAATTTATCGTGTTATCGGCACCGATGTGTATCTCGATCTTCCGATTTCGCCTTGGGAAGCCGCATTGGGTAGCAAGATCAAGATTCCTACTCCCATTGGAAATGTGGAAATGTCTATTCCAAAGAATTCACGGTCTGGTCAAAAACTCCGTTTGAAAAAACGTGGGATACCGGCAAAGGCACCAGGTGATCTCTTTGCTGTCCTTCAAATAGTGGTTCCTGCGGCAAAATCTGAAAAAGATACAGAGTTGTATACACAGATGTCTCGCCAAATGAAATTCAATCCACGCGAAAGATTGGGAGTATAACTTCTAATGGTCATTCTTCCTGAAGATCAACAATCCGCTGAAATCATGGAAATGGTTTCTCTCGATGAGCTTTGCCGGATGTGCAGGGTTCAATCCCACTGGATCATTGAATTGGTGGCCGAAGGTATTCTTGAGCCCGAAGGCAATGAAAAGTCCACTTGGCTGTTTACAACCAAGTGTATCAGTCGAACCCGTATTGCCTGGCGTTTGAAAGAAGATCTCGGGGTCAATGAGGCTGGAATTGCTATTGTGCTTGAACTTCTGGACGAAAGAGAAAGTCTGCAACATCGATGGTCACGAACTGATTAGAACTTGGAGTTCATTCAATGCAAAATAAAGAAACCATACATCTTGTTTGTCCCTCCTGTCAGGCGAAGAACAGAATTCCGGTTGCTCGTATCGGCAAAACGCCAAAATGCGGCACCTGCAAATCCGCACTTTTTACTGGCGCTCCCTTTGAGTTAAATGAGAAGTCGTTCGACAGGCATTTGAAAAACGATGAAATTCCTTTGCTGGTCGATTTTTGGGCCCCATGGTGCGGCCCGTGCAAGATGATGGCTCCAATGTTTGCGGAAGCGTCTAGGCAATTTTCAGCAAAAGTGAGATTTGCCAAGCTTAACACGCAGGATTATCCCGCCATGAGTGAGAGATTTGGAATTAGAGGCATTCCCCTAGTTATTCTGTTCAGAAATGGCAGAGAAACTGCCCGACAACCTGGCGCGATGGATGCAGATTCCATTGCAGCGTGGGTAAACAAAAACCTTGTAAGTTGACTAGAAATTAAAAAATGAAAGAAGCGATAAGATGGCTTTTGAACAATTGAAAATGCAAATCATGATATTGCTCGACGGCATGGAAAATCAACCAGAAGACAGTTGGGAAGTGCACGAAATGATACTTGAGAAACTTAATGAGATGCGAGCTACCGGCATGCCACTGCCACAAGATCTTGTTGAACTGGAAGCAAAACTTGCTGCAAATATTTCCAAATTAGACTGATTTGTGTAGCATATCGCAGGCAAAAACATTGCTGAACTGGAGTAATGCCGCTTGCTATGTCTCAAAGTCGTAAATTGGCATCCCAAATTTAAGCACAGTCCATAGACCAGACTAATATTCTGCCGACATTGGTTTCGGCAACTTTGATTTCAATCAATTGGATGAACATGGCTTGGCTTAAGGGTAAAAACAGCATTGTTTTTAACAAAACAAAAACTGGTTGTTATGGAGTAATGAGGGATTTGTGATTGGCATGGACTACTATTGGTTTACTGTACTGCACATCCTAATCAGTTCCCTGCTGACCTTCCACATATTGCTGATCAAGTCGAATGTCCGCTCGGCGATTGGCTGGATGGGGATAGTCTGGTTTTCGCCTTATCTTGGATCATTGATTTACTATTTTTTTGGTATTAACCGAATTGCCAGGCGTGCCAAAAACATAGGTTATGCAAGAAAACATGTCGCTTCCCTCTCCACAAAAGCCAAATATAAGCTAGTAGACCTTCCCGGGTATCTCGAGCCTATCGCACAAATTACAACCAGCGAAATAACCTTTGGCAATACCCTTGAGGTCTTACGGTCAGGCGATAAGGCCTATCCGGAAATGTTATCGGCGATCTCCGCCGCAACGTCCGAAATAGTACTCCAAATGTATATCTTCAGAAATGATCGTATTGGCGTGATGTTTCGCGACGCATTGATTGCTGCACATAGCAGAGGCGTTGAAGTTCGGATTCTGGTTGACGGAATTGGCAGCGGTTATTTCTTTTCTTCAATTGTATTTGAACTCCAGAAAGCCGGTATCCCTGCATATCGATTTATCCATTTTTGGGCACCTTGGCGTATGACTTATCTAAATCTTCGCAACCACAAGAAACTGCTAATTATTGATAATAAAATTGGTTATGTGGGAGGAATGAACCTTGGTGGTGAAAACGTACTAACCAAATATCGTGACAGAATGGTCAACGACACCCATTTCAAGATTAAGGGTCCAATAGTACAATACTTGACCTCAATCTTTGATCAGGATTGGCAATTCACAACAGGGAAATTATCCACCGACAAAGAGGGGAAACCTGAAGCGAGAGGTTCTGGAAAAGCGATAGCACGCTGTATTGCTTCCGGGCCTGATGAGGATGGAGAAATTATCGAAACAATTTTTAGCATGGCAATTTTATCTGCCCGTGAGAAAATCCGTATTGTAACCCCTTACTTTCTGCCGGACACACGCCTTGTGGCTTTCTTGCAAATGGCAATGCTGCGCGGTGTTGAGATTGAATTGATTATCCCTCAAAAAACAGATTTATTCTTCATGGACTGGGCAATGAATGGGCATCTACCATTTCTAAAGAACAAAAACTTGAAATGCTACAGATCACCTCCGCCATTTGATCATTCAAAACTCCTGACCATAGATGGAAACTGGTGTGCCTTTGGCAGCCCTAATTGGGATGCAAGGAGCATGCGTTTGAATTTCGAAATTCTTATCGAATGTTATGATGTTGGATCTGTGAAAATATTAGATGCTTTGATCGACGAAAAACGTGATCAGGCTCAACTATTCAAAATCGAGACACTTTCCAAACGAAACTTGGCGATTCGATTGAGAGATGCTTTTGCCCGGTTGTTTTTGCCTTATGTATAATGGTGGCTAAATGAATCGCTGGAAAATCATTAGCTGGAATCTGCTGCACCGCTCAGGAGCGATGGTAGATGATATTGCTGCTCTTATCCTATTGGAAAACCCTGATTTGTTTTTAATGCAGGAGGCAACCCATTCTATAGATATTTTGACTTCCATGATCGGAGGGCACTACGTCCGCCAGCCTTGGGCAGACCGGAAGCATGGCTTGGCTATATGGAGCTCGAGCGCAATGTCCCAAACAAGGCCCCTTCCACTGCCTGCATCGAGAATACCGGGATCTTTTCCGACAAGAATGGCGCAGATATTGCAATTTGACGA
This sequence comes from Nitratireductor sp., assembly GCA_017854535.1. Lineage (GTDB taxonomy): Bacteria > Pseudomonadota > Alphaproteobacteria > Rhizobiales > Rhizobiaceae > Salaquimonas. The sequence continues at coordinate 594 of JAFMHL010000042.1, read as the reverse complement.
TATTACTATTGCAAATGTGCACCTTTCCCACGGGCAACTTTTGAATCGTCGCCAATTGACCACAATCGCCAAATCGACTAGCGGCCCGACAACCATCATCGGTGACTACAATACTTTTGGCCCAGTCTTCTTGAAAGGGTTTTCGGATGTTGGACCACACCGCATCACCCATTTGGCACAAAAAATTCTACCCTTCAGACTTGATCGATGCATGGTCCGCGATTTGAATTGCAGTGAAACCAAAGTGCTGCAGAAAGGACCTTCAGATCACCGACCCATCCGAATTGATTTATTCAGTGTGTAACATGCGGATTTGTCTCGTTCCAATTTAGCGAGAATTGGTTGCAATAAATACTTTAAAAAGTCAGCTTTCCAAGTTCAGCATGGCAATTACAGTTTCAAGATCTTTTGAACTGGCTCGATAAACAATAGTCCACAACAAGCATGCTATCACTGCTAAATACAATATGAACGATTACCTGCAGTTCATAATTGCACGAACCTAAGTTTATCCCCTCTGCCAAAACAGCCACTTTATTGGCATTGTCATGTGTGGACGTATATGGACCCCGCCTATTTGCAACACCTTTTTTG
>JAFMHL010000041.1 GCA_017854535.1 Nitratireductor sp. | reverse complement strand
TGCTGCTGCGACACCGTCGCGATTCATTACACCAATTCGTACTCCACCAATGTCAGATTTGTGACTGATCTGAGGGGAGTTAATCTTGACGGCAACGGGATACCCAATTTTAGCTGCCACTGCCTGGGCACTCTTCAAGCTGTTTGCAATAATTGGTTCATTGACCGGTATGTCAAAAGCCTTCAGCACCAATTTGGATTCAATGTCCGAAAGCATGGTTCGGCCGTCATCAAGTGCTTTCTCGATAATCCCACGTGCGTCTTTAATGTCAGGTTGGTGATCGCGTGAAAATGGACCGGGAACTTCCAAAGCAAGATTTTTGTTACGATGATGTTTAGCAAGGTAGGAAAACGCCTCAACGGCACGTTCTGGCGTAAGGAAATCTGGCACACCATTCTCGCTCAACAATTTGCGGGCTTTGGCAACAGAAGTCTCGCCCATCCAGCATGTAAGAACTGGTTTCTTATTGTTTTTCGGAATCGCGTCAATGACCGCTTGAGCTGCCGTTTCTGCATTTGTCATTGCCTGGGGTGTCAGCATTACCAAGACACCATCAAAGTTCTCGTCGGCAATACTAGCAGACAATGCTATGCCATAACTCTCCGCTTTAGCGTCGCCTAGAATATCAATCGGGTTATCTCTGGACCAATAAGGTGAAAGCGTTTTGTTTAATTTTGTCAGAGTGGTTTGGGATGGAGACGGTAATACTAAGTTCAAATCCCCTGCGCGATCGGCAGCTAATACTCCAGCCCCTCCACCGTTGGTGATAATGCATAATCGGCTACCTTTGCTCCGTGTTGAGGCAGATAGAATCTCTGCAGCTGCAAACAATTGTCCGAATGTATCGACACGTACCGCGCCTGCACGTTCTAATGCAGCATCAAAGACCGCATCCGAGCCGATCAGTGCTCCCGTATGTGTGTGTGCAGCTTTTGAGCTTATGTTGTGGCGACCAGCTTTTAGAACGATTATGGGCTTTTCCCGCGCCGCCATTCGCAAGGAACTTATGAACGAGCGCGAATAGCGGATGCCTTCGACATAAAGCAATATAGCATCGGTTTTTGAGTCGTTTGTCAAAAATTTCAATACATCTCCAAACCCTGTATCCGTCGAATTTCCAAGTGATACCAAAGCGGAAAATCCCAAATTATGTGGCTCCGCCCAATCTGAAATTGCAGAACACAGCGCGCCGGATTGTGAGACCAGGGCAATATTTCCTTTAGGCGTGGCAGATTTCAAAAATGTAGCATTCATCGAGATATTCGGACGTACTAAACCAACACAGTTCGGACCGATAAAACGGACCTTGTTTTTCCTGGCGGCCTTGGCGAGCGCTGCATCCAGCGCTTTGCCGGCTTTATCAGTTTCACCAAATCCGGCTGACAATATGATGGCGTGGTGAATTCCAGATTTTCCACACTGACGAATAATTTCCGGCACAGTTTCGGCCGGCGTTGCGATAACAGCAAGATCAATACTTCGGTTCTTTTTCAGGGCGCTCCTCGCAGAGGGATAACAAGTTATTCCACTGACTTTTTTATATTTAGGATTGATCGGGACCACCGGTCCGCTGAAGCTACCCTCGAGCAAATTTGCAAAAACCATTGAGCCTACGGATTGACCCAATTCACTGGCACCAAAAACCGCAATTGATTTTGGATTGAACAGAAGTTCAAGTTTGTCTGGACCCATTTTGGTTATCTCATCCATATTTCATACGGGAAATTTTGATTTCAGCGAACCTGTGAGCACTGCACAACCGTGTTAGGCATTCTCAACTCTTCTACTTCAGGTGATATCAATTGCTATGAAAGGGCATTGATATGGGTCAACTGGCAAAATGTGGAGCGCCTTCTCGCGCGCATAGGGATGGCATTATTCACACCACGTAAGCAGATTCGGAAACAACCGAAGAGCACTTCGATGGAAAAGCGTTGAAATAACATTTTGCAAATTGATCAATATAAAGGTCAATTGGGATGGTGCGATGATGAAACCCTCTCAAACAAACGTCCAAAAGAACTCATAGACTCTCCGCGTTGCCATCCACTGCCCGGCAGGCGATGCACGCATAGCTGAAAGGAATCCTAAATCTCTGACTTCTGCTTGTCTGTGAAAAATATCAGGCAAGGCTACTTCAAAATGAACACTCCAATCCTTCTAAAAGTTTAAAGTATAGCGGCAGCTGTTAAAACCACTGGACAAAGCCGCCGTCTGAATTGCGGAGTTTCGCCAATAGTTGCATTAGTTTAATACATATTCTGAAGATTTATCCCATCCAGACATAGATGCCCGTATCCATGTCCGGGTCAGGGAAGAAAAGGCGATGAAAGAATGGCAAATACAGAACATTCTGAAGCTGCTTATTCTGAAAAGTCTAAAACTTGTCAAACCTCCAGCTTTCGAGTCCGCAAATGGTAGTCCTCATCAATTTCATAAACCAGGCGATCCGGAAACTCGTGCCAATTTTCATCTGTTATAGGCTCTGAAGCTATTTCGAGTGCCCGGTAATGTTCACCGACATGGTGATGCACATGCGATTTTCCACAAAACTCACAATCGAGTATCCGTTCGCGTTCAAGATGCCACAGGCTACGGCCATACCGTGATCCAACCATGCGATTGCCATCCGTCAAGACTATGTTGAGCCCTATTTTAGCATTTTCATCGATTTCATGGCACCAATCAATGATCTGGCAAAGCCCGTCTTGAACGAGATCCAGCAAGCCCTTTTCCGGATGCTGCCGCCAGAGCGTGAGTAGGTAAAGGAAAATATGTTCGCTATCAGTTCTACCATGGATTTCATTGACATAGAATGGCTCAATATGATCAATTATGATTTCCTGCACCTTTTGGAAATTCGGCAGGGTTCCATTGTGGGCGAATATCCATGGTCCATTGTTAAACGGATGGGTGTTTTCGATTGAAGGTTCTCCGACCGTTGCCCGCCGAACATGGGCGACAACAGTTTTCGCATAAACCTTCGCTGCCTTCTTTTTGAAATGCTCACCATGGTATGCTGCCCAAGTCTGTTTTTCGATTATGGGCAATCCATTTGGATAGTCTGCAACACCCCATCCGTGACCATGCACATATCCTTGCAAATCGCCACGACTCTGTTCCATTAGGGCGTTTTGTGAATGTATAAGACTGCACTCAACCCGTGTTTGTTCATTGGCCCGGAAAGCATAAAGGCGGCACATCAATTAGGTCCCCATCTCCATAATTTTGTCTAGTAAAACATGAAATTTAATGCGTGCGTCTGATTTATATCAATTCACAAGATCAAATACGGGCCAAACTACCCAAAATTCAAAATTTAGGTGTTTGGATATGAGGAAAGCAAAATCAAGCATGCATTTAATTAATGGCAGAGAAACCATTACCGACTGTCAGCAAGGCCGATTTGCAATTACGCCCTGTCGTAAGATTCCTCTTTCCATCCGGCAACTCAGCAACATTGAGAAACATACACACCGGATACGAAAGCAATATCGTCATATTTCATCCACGAAGTATTTTGGAGACCATGTTAAAAGTGGCGACGGTGGGAAAACAGCCATTCTCTTGTCAGATAGAAGTGAGATCCGATTGCTCTCTAACACCGGAACCGATCCCTTGGCATATCGCATGGCATTGCTTGCAAGCTCTGGCGATGGGATCATTCTAACTCAAGAAAAAAACACTAGCTTCGAGCAATACTTGGGTAATATTTTGGGTTTGAAAGACTTCAATTCCATCTGTCTGCAGCAAAGCGATGGCCCGACTGAGCCAACCGCAATCAGGTGTTACTCGGACCCAGGAATATTTAAAGAGATTATGGACATTGTCCAACGAGAGAATGGCGTTACGCTTATCCCATTTATCTCGACTGGGTCGGTCTGGAAACTGGCAAGGGAAATCGGGAAATCTACTGAGACCACGGCTCACATTGCTGGCTCTCCTCCCGGGTTGACTGCCAAAGTAAACGATAAACTGTGGTTTGCAGAAATTATAAGCGGCTTATTTGGCGAACAATCTTTGCCGCCCGTTCGCACTGCATATACTCCAGCTGGGCTTACCTTACACGTTCATCAACTGGCAAAGAAATGGGATAAACTCGTCATCAAGGTTCCAGATAGCGCAGGATCTGTCGGGAATTTTCCATTACAATCAGATGCAGTTCGTTCACTTGGTGCAAGAACCCTACGAGATTATCTGGTCGAAGTTCTATCTGCACGGAAAGCCCAGGATGAGTATCCATTGATGGTTCAGGTATGGGATAGTGACATCATCGCCAGCCCATCTGCACAAATGTGGATTCCTTCATCCCAGGATGGACCGCCTGAATTAGAAGGCATTTATGATCAGATCATAGTGGGTGAAAGAGGTACGTTTATTGGGGCCACTCTTATTCAGCTTGAAAAGGAGATGGAAGAAGCTTTTTGCAATCAGGCCATGCAAATGGCAACCTTATTTCAAAGCTTGGGATATTATGGCCGATGCAGTTTTGATTCTGTTATCGTTCGCGATGAAAATCAAGGTGAGTTGTTGCATTGGATAGAATGCAATGGGCGTTGGGGCGGCGTCTCTTTACCGATGACTTTGCTCAATCGAGTTTATGCAGGCTTGGAAAAGCCTTCGTTTATTGTTACACAGCTTTCGGGTCTTGATTATACGGCATTTGATTTTGAGGATGCGCTAGAACTTATAGGTGAACATCTTTATAAGTTAGATGGTCAGGACGAAGGTGTTATTCTTACATCCCCAAACGGCATCGAAGATGGTAATGCACTCCAATTGATAGCAGTTGGATCAAGTTTGGAGAAGGCTGAATGGCATTTGAAAGTTGTTCAGAATAAACTCGGAATAACCTGATGCTAGAAGCAAATTCCTACATGATAATATTTGTATATGTTTGAGACTCGGTTGAACCCTGCGAAGCGGTTCGTTTATGCAAATGGATGCCGTCCTCGAATCTCATCTAAGCCAGATTGCAATGACCCCTTTGCTGGCCTAGATGGCAATAAAAACACCATAGAGACACAAGGCGACTATTTTTGCAGTCGTGACATCTTTCATCAATCTTGTGTTTTCAGCCAAAAGGCATCGGATTCCAGACAAAGTATCTGAATGAATACCGTTTGATGACCTGCGAAATACGTAATCCTATTACTGGATTAGTAGAGGTTGGCTTCGATTATTACTTACTCAGCCGCCTCTTTTTATTGTCGCCTTAACTGCTCTTATTGCACCGTAGCATCCTCGAAAGTCACATACATTTTCCGCACTTCCTAATCTTCAGTTGATCTGTAGAGTATGGCGTTAGCAATGTGCAAACAGTTACACGCGAATGCATAGAATTGTAATTAACCCTAATAAATCTGCAAATGCCGTTTCTGATGCAGCAAATTGAGATATTTAGGTGTTTCTGGCAGAAACAAGAAAATGCAACTGAATTCATTTCGAATGCTGTTCAAGATATTCAACCATTTTTGTGAAGGTCATCATGTCAGGATAATCGGCTTCCGGCATTTCAATCTTCAGTTTTTTGCTGAGTGCCATTACCAAGTTCAAAAAATCCATTGAATCAATATCAAATTCTTCGCGCAATTCCGCTTCACGATCAATTTCCGCAACGTCGATATCCGGAGCAATTCGATATAACTCTTCTGTCAATATTTTTTCCATTTCACTCAACGTTTAAGCGCCTCGGGTCGCTGCAGAATTTTGCCAATTTCCTGAAGGAACAAAGCGCCGCGATGGCCATCACTGACACGGTGATCGGCTGATAAAGTAAAGTTTGTCAGCCGCCTCACATCAATTATTCCGTCTGCTATCCATGGCCGCTCCACCGGAGAGCCTATCCCCACAAGGGCGACTTGCGGCGGATAGATAACACCAAACAAAGTTTCAACACCGCGTTCCCCAAGGCTGGATACGGTAATGGTCGCATCAGTAAGTTCTGACGAGCGATAGCGTCCCGCGCGAACACGTAAAACCAAATCACGCATCGCGGACATGATAGAATCAAGATCATGCTCATTCGCATCATGAAGTGCCGGCGCAACCAAACCTCCGCCTCGGATATTGATTGCTACTCCAACGTGGATGGCTTTGCTCGCCTGAAATTGCCCATCAACAAAGTGGCCATTGAATTCTGGATATTTTTCAAGAGCACGCGCTACAACTTTCACATGTAGCGCGCCCAATAACAGCCTGTTTTCCGCACTACGGGTAGCATTAGTGCTAGTTAAAAATTGCTCAGCCAACGAGATATCCACCGTATCCGCCAAATAATAATGGGGAATTTCCTTCTTTGAACGCGACATGGCGGCTGCAATGGCCTTGCGCATTCCAGCAAAGTTATCTTGCTGCCGTGCATCATCGATCATTGTACTTCGCAATGCGATGACATCATCCAATGTGAATACGCCGTCAGGACCAGATCCACGTGTAGCGATCGAAAGGACATCAATTCCCGCTTGCTTCGCGGCCCGGCGGGCGGCCGGGGTAATTCTAAGTCTTTCAGTTTTCTTTGGTGACCCTTCCTTTTCCTCAACCGATAAGTCTAACGGTTTGGCGGGAAAAGTAGGTTTCGTATTGGCGGAAAGTACAACTGAGTCAGCATGTTCACTGCGGGCAAACGATGAATCGGATTTTCCCGAATTTGCGAGAGTTGTTGGATAAAGCTCATTGTTTCTGACAATGCTTGCCAAGGGCGTTCCCACAGGTACTTTCCTGCCTGGTTCAACAAGAAACCCCTCAAGCACACCATCTTCGAAAACCTCGATTTCAATGGTGCCTTTTTGTGTTTCAACTACAGCAATGATGTCGCCTCGGGATACTTTATCACCCGGCTTGACCAACCATTCGACTAGCGTTCCCGCTTCCATGTCAGCACCCAAAGACGGCATGAGAAATTGACCCATCAATCTAGCTCCCGCCTATCATCTTCTTCACTGCTTCAACAATTTTCGCCGTTTGTGGAATGGCGGCTTCTTCCAGATGACCAGCATAGGGAATTGGTACTTCCTCGCTGCAAACCCTGACAATCGGGCCATCAAGATCAAAAAAGGCTTCTTCTATGAGACGCATTCCGATTTCTGCGGAAAGGCTTCCTGTTTTCCAGCCTTCATCCACAATCAGCGCACGATGGGTTTTTGCAACGGATGCCGCTATTGTCACCATGTCGAGCGGTCGCAGACTGCGCAAGTCGATTACCTCAGCCTCAATATTCTCTTGTTTCAATTGCTCTGCCGCATCAAGCGCTTTATGCAATGAACCGCCATAGGTGATTACCGAGATATCCGTGCCTTCACGACGAACAATAGCATTATTGATATCAACCGAACCCGCGTTGGCGGCTATCAGGCCGGAGCGATTATATAGCATCACATTTTCAAAAATGAGAACTGGATCCGGGTCCTCAAGAGCAGTCCACAACATGCCTCTTGCATCTTCAAGGGTTGCAGGAGCAAGCACCTTTATCCCTGGTATGTGTGCAAACCAACCTTCCAAGCTGTGTGAGTGTTGTGCAGCCAGCTGGCGACCTGCTCCGGTTGCCATGCGGATTACAACCGGGACACCGAATTGGTTGTTGGACATGTGCCTGTAAGTTGCTGCAGTATTCAAAATTTGGTCAAGGGCAAGGAGAGAAAAATTGACTGTCATCACTTCGACAATCGGCTTCATCCCTGCGATTGCGGCACCAATCCCGGCGCCGGTAAACCCAGATTCTGAGAGCGGAGTGTCCCGGATGCGATCAGGACCGAACTCCTCCAACAACCCCTTACTGACCGCATAACATCCGCCATACCGACCAACATCTTCACCCATCAAGAATACATCATCATCACGTTGCATAGCATCCGTGATCGCGGCCTTTGTGGCTTCTCGATAGGTCATTTCGATTGTTTCACCTGATGGCGCCAATTGAACAGGTGGTTCTCGTTTTACTGACGACATCACATGCTGCCTTAGATTTTCGATAGGCTCTAAGGTTCCAGATTCTGCAAAATCTACAGCTGTATTAATTTCAGTATCGATGCCTCTCGTTATACTGTCGATCTCTGGCTCATGAAGAATACCATTTCGGATGAGCCAGTTCTGGAATCGTGAAATTGGGCCCTTGGGGCGCCAACTCTCTATCTCCGCTTTTGAGCGATAAAGCTGTGCATCAAACATCGAATGTGGCCGGAACCGGTAAGTCCGGCACTCTAGAAAATAGGGTTTGCCTGTTTCTCGAATACTTCGCAATGCGCGGCGTGTTGCTGCTTCGACTGCAACAACATCCATTCCATCGACGGTCTCACTTATCATTGCATAGGATCTCGCCTTGACTGCAATATCCGTTTCCGATTCAGACAAATCTAGCGCCGTACCCATCGCATAACCATTATTCTCGCAGACAAACAACACCGGCAAACCCCACAACGATGCGAGATTAAGGCTTTCATGGAATTCACCTTCCGCAACTGCACCTTCGCCAAAAAAACAGGTTGTCACAATATCCTTTCTCTGCATTTTGTCGGCAAGCGCAAGGCCTGCGGCTAGAGGCAAACCTCCCCCGACAATGGCATTACCGCCATAAAAATTGTGATCTTTACTGAACAAGTGCATCGAACCGCCGCGCCCGCCTGCACATCCTTCTGCTTTTCCAAACATTTCCGCCATGATTTCATTCATCGCGATGCCCCGTGCCAAAGCATGGCCATGCTCGCGATAAGTCGCAACAACCCGGTCACTTTTGCCCAGCACAGGAATTACGCCCATCGCAATAGCTTCCTGCCCGTCATAAAGATGTAGGAATCCGCGTATTTTCTCTTGGGTATAAAGCTCTACGCATTTTCCCTCAAAACGTCGAATGCGGATCATCCCGGCCAAAAGCTCCCGCACATGATCGTGATCAAGATGAGGCTTCAGATCATGCACCATCATTTTTCATCACTTTCCAGGGTCGAAATGTCCCCTTCTGGCAGACCCAGTTCACGAGCCTTAAGCAATCGCCTCATGATCTTGCCGCTTCTGGTTTTTGGCAGATTTTTGCGGAACACGATTTCTTTGGGTGCAACTGCCGGCCCCAATCGTTTTCGGGCATGGCCCAGAAGTTCTAATCGCAGATCTTCGTTTGGCACATAGCCTGATTGCAGAGCCACAAACGCCTTTACAATCTGGCCAGCAGTTTCATTGGGGATTCCGATAACACCAACCTCCGTGACCGCCTCATGCTCCATCAAAGCACTCTCAACTTCAAAAGGTCCGATCAAGTGGCCGGAACTTTTGATAACATCATCATCCCGCCCCACAAACCAGAAGTACCCATCTGAATCCCGCACAGCCAGGTCGCCGGTGAGATACCAATTATCGACGAAACATTTTTGATAACGGGCCTCCTCGTCTAGATACGCGCGCATCATGGATGGCCAACCTGGCTTGAGCGCCAACTCGCCGATTGTTAAAGGCTCGGAGACTTCCCGCACGCCACCATCGATTTTTTCAACGATGCCAGCAGTGATCCCCGGCAGCGGTTTGCCCATGGAGCCCGGTTTGACATCCATGGATGCGTAGTTCGCGATCATGATACCGCCAGTTTCTGTCTGCCACCAATTGTCATGGAATGGCATTCCGAATATTTCGTTGCCCCATTCCACTGCTTCCGGATTGAGTGGCTCTCCTACACTCGCCATGAAACGCAATTTGGAAAGGTTATGTTCCGCGGGCAATTCAGAGCCGGATTTCATTAACATCCTGATGGCTGTGGGAGCCGTATACCAAACTGTTACGCCTTGCTCCGACAAGTTTTTATACCAACGTGCAACATCGAACTCCGCTTCATCAACGATCAACATTACACCATTAGTCAAAGGTGCAATAATTCCATAGGATGTGCCCGTGACCCAACCGGGGTCTGCAGTACACCAGTAAATATCCTCTGGCTGAAGATCGAGAGCAAGACGCCCTGTAATATTGTGAGCGACTACTGCCTCATGAACATGGACCACACCTTTTGGCATGCCGGTTGTTCCGCTGGTGAAGTGGAGCAACGCCATATCTTCAGGATCCATGGCCACCGTTTCAAATTGATCAGAAGTAGCGTCCATAAGGCCATGAAAATCCCGCGAGCCTTCGCTTTCACTATCATCAACAATCAACACTTCCCGCAGCTCATGTAATTCCGCGCGTATACTGACCATTTTACGTTTGTATAGAGCTTTGGTGGTTATCAGTACCGCGGCTCCACCGATTTTCATCCTCGCCTGCACCGGCTCTGGACCGAAAGCGGAAAACATCGGGCAAAAAACACACCCGGCCTTGAGCGCGCCAAGTGCTGTAATATAAAGTTCCGGAACCCTACCGAGCAATGTATAGACCCGCTCACCTTTGTTGATATCAAGCCTATCAAGTACATTTGCAAACCGGCTACTCAGACTTGAAAGGTCGGCATAGGTGTAGTCACATACATCGCCATTCTTGGTAATCCAACGCAATGCGATTTTCTGACCGCACCCACTTTTGACATGGCGTTCAACAGCCTCATAAGCAATATTGAGTTTTCCATCGGCAAATCCGTGCAGCAGGGATTTAGCATGCCTCCATGAAAAATCCGCAACGGCTTGTTCATAGTCAGGCATGTTAGAACCAGCCTTGATATCTAAAGATTTACGAATGATATCATAATCCATGATTTCTTTCTAACTATTTGATTTCAATTCGAACTCCCAACTCGGCCTGATTATTGACAACATTGCTGACTAAAATATTGATAAATATCAATTCCGTGACTTCTTTTTCGTATGGAAATCGGCGGGAACTCGCCGTCTGACACCAATCGGTTGTTTTGAGTTGGTCCATATACCAATTCCTGCCGTTCAAATTTTTCAAATTGATTTATATCAACTTGGATCAGATCGTGGATGGTAAACTTAATCTGTTCGGCATGGTGAGGCCGATAGAGTTAAATTCTTTCTGGCAGTCCGAAATCTTAATAAGTGCCTGTTTCTGCATAGCAAATTCATCCCGCAAAAATTGTCACATATTTTGGAATAAGGGAGTCTTTTCAGATGCGGGAAATGTCGATGACAAGTTATAAAACTTATGTAAATAGCTCAATTTCTGAAGATCAGAATAGTTCGAAAACACCTAATGTTGTTGTCTGCATTGGTGAAGAATTACCAACTGTCGACCTCATAAAGCATACCCGGTTTGTAGCCGAGGCGCTGGGGGGGAGCGTGGTTCTTGTTCAGGCCTTGGTGCCAACGTTTAGCGACAAAACCCCGCATGATCCCGTAGAGTGGGAAATACGAAAGCGAGAGGCCAAATCTACCCTGACCGATCTTTCAAATAGTGCTGGTGGCACTTCCGGTGTCATTAAAACAGCCCTATTGGAAGGATCCATTGTTGATCAAATATGTGCATACGTTTCCCATCGCCCGCAAGACATCACCGCTGTTTTCAGAAAGCCCGCTGCTCCAGGTTGGCAGGCTGGAGACTCCGCTAGGAGTGTAATTGAATCCGACATTGGCTCCGTACTCATGATTCCGATGGAACTGGAAACTAGTAAAGCAAAACCCTATAAACGAATTATCGTTACACTAGATGGGTCATCCCGCGCCGAAACGGCGATTCCCAAGGCCATTCGATTGGCCAAAGCACAAAATGCGGAAATCATACTTTGTCATGTTACTCCTGCTCTGAAGACAGGCGGGATCAGGCAAACCAGCGGTGAATTGAAAATTCTAAATGAGAAAATTGCCAGCAATGATAGGCGCGTGGGCGAAGAATATCTTAGCCGACTTAAGAGCAAAATGATGGACTGTGGATTGCAGGTATCGACATGTGTTTCAGGAAACGGAGATGTCCGGCGCGGACTCCTGAAACTGACCGAAGAACAACACGCTGATATAATTGTAATAGCATCTCACGGAGAAAGTGGGCATCCAGATGTCCCATTCGGTGATACCGCCAATTATGTCATGAGCCGATCACCAATACCAGTCCTGATGGTTCGTCAGCCTAGCAGGAGCAGCCGAAATCATGTTTACACGGATGTGAAATCGAAGGGTGTTCGCCTAGCGACAACAGCGATGCAATGAATGAACTGCCCGCAAGTTCACCGGAGAATAGGAGTAAAGAACCGGTTCATGCTCTTGCTCGCTCACACAGCCTAAAAAAGGGTAAACCGACATTACTTCCCGTTTATAGAAAACTACCAACACTGAACGACTGGCTTAAGAAAGTCGGAAAATGGTGTCGTGATCCTGACTCTGAATTTGTGAGGGCTGCCGATTGGTTTCTAGACAATGATTATCACATATCCCGAGCAGTGCTCAGCCTAGAGGAAGATTTACCATTAGCCTTCTACAAACGCCTTCCGGCAATTGCGAATGGCACATATGAATCAGTCCCGAGAATTTCTTCCGTAGCCCACGCCATGTATGATAGTATTCGTCCACACCTCTCGTTGGATGAAATTGCCACATTTGCCAAATCCTATCAGGAAGTCGAGCCGCTCACCAATGCAGAATTGTGGGCATTGCCCTCAATACTTCGCCTTGTTTGTTTGGAGAATATCGCCGGTGCGTTTCAACAAATAGATCCAGCTCTAGCTGCTCCCTTTGATCTTACGGAGGATGTGAATATTGAGCATTCCCATTCCCCCGTTGATCGCATTGCATCAGCAATCACGAACATTATTTCGGTCCACTCCATCAAGTGGCCAGATTTTATTGACCAGACCAGCCCTGTAGAAGCGATATTGCAGAAAGACCCTTCCGGCGTCTATCCGCAAATGAATTTTGAAGCCAGAAACCGTTATCGTTCTATGGTCGAGGCGTTGGCCGAAAAGTCACCCCTGACCGAAACACAGATTGCAGACACCGTTCTTAAGGCTTCCAAACAGGTAAAAAGCGACAGCATTGGGAACCATGTAGGTTATTGGCTTATCGGCGAGCAAAAGCAGACTATTGAGAAAATTATCGGTTATCAGCGCTCAATTCGCAGGTTCATTAAAGACGCTCTAAGTCCCTACATACAAGTGATTTATTTTGGGGCTCTGTTTTTTGGCTTCGTCGCAGCTCTTAGTGTACCCATAGTGTATATTTCCTACATGAATCCAGCCCCCCTTCACTGGGCAGTGGGCATTGCCTTGTCGGTTCTTCCGGCAACCGTTCTGAGCATCACAGTCGTCCACTGGTTCATTGCCAATTTCACAAAACCAGTTCCTTTGCCTGAATTTGATTTTGAGAGCAAAATTTCTCATGAATTTCCCACCGCTATCGTCGTGCCAGTGATATTGAATAGCGAAGATGAGATATCTGCTATAATTGAAAAACTTGAAGTCAAACGCCTTGCGAATCCTGATCCAATTTTACGCTTCGTCCTATTATCAGACCTGACTGACGCCAATGCTGAATCGCTTCCCAGCGATAAAATAATTGAAACAAAACTCCGTAACGAAATCCGGCGTCTCAATCAACGGTTCGGCGATGTTGGCAATACCCCATTCATCCTGATGCATCGTAAACGTGAATTTAATGCAAATGAGCGGTGTTGGATGGCATGGGAGAGAAAGCGCGGGAAACTCGAACAGTTCAACCGCTTTATCCTGAACGGCGAAGCCGAAGGTTTCTCAATAATAGAAGGCGGCAGCGAACAACTACGCACAATGCGGTACGCCATTGTACTTGACGCTGACACAGAACTTCCTCCGGGATCTGCTGCTCGGCTTGTTGGCATGATCGCGCACCCGTTAAACAAGGCACGCTTCGATGACACTACAGGTAAACTAGTTTCTGGTTACACTATTCTTCAGCCACGCGTTGAAATTCTGCCACGAACTGGTTCGGGAACCCGTTTCTCACACTTTTATTCCGGAGACACTGCCATTGATATCTATTCGAGAGCTGCATCTGACGTTTATCAGGACCTCTTCGAATCGGGTATTTTTACTGGCAAGGGAATCTATGACATTGCGGCATTCGACCAAACACTCGCCGGTCGGATACCCGAAAATCAGATTTTAAGCCATGATCTGTTTGAAGGAATTCATGGGCGGGCAGGTCTCGCCAGCAATATTGTACTATATGAGGATTTCCCCGAGACTTATATGGAATACGCTTTGCGTCTTCACCGTTGGGTTCGCGGGGACTGGCAATTGGTCCCGTGGTTACGGCGAAAAGTGCCGTCGGCGAGCGGGGAAAAACAGGCCAATGAACTATCATTGCTTGACCGTTGGAAATTGCTTGACAATTTACGGCGCAGCCTACTTCCGCCTGCACTGCTTCTATTCTTTGTTGGTGCATGGATGATTCTCCCCGGCAGTGCTGTTGTGTGGACGTTATTGGCCGTGGCCGCGCCAGGCAGTTATCTCTTGGGGGAACTGTACACAGTCGTTACAGGTGGTATCCGGAACAATTTTTTCAGCGACACAGTCCACAGATTCTCCGAGCGCGGCGGTCGGTGGTTCTTGTCAATTGTCTTTCTTGTAAATGACACTCTAGTTTCCACAGATGCAATCATTCGAACCTTGTGGCGCGTATTAGTCAGCAAGAAAAATTTGATGAAATGGAAGTCGGCAGCGCATACTACAGCCATCGTTTCCTCATCCAATTCGAATATCAGCAGGAGACTGATCGTTTGGCGTTTTATGTGGCCTTCTTCCGCAATTGCAGCCCTGCTCACGATTTTGTTGGGGCAGTACAATACCGTTGCCCTCCCAGCCGCTGTTCCAGTACTACTGCTGTGGTTCATTTCGCCGGAGATTGCGATTTGGAGCGCCCGCCAACGTCGATTGCGGCGGGAAACACTGGATGACGCGAGCAAAAAATTTCTGAGGCAAGTCGCACGAAGAACATGGCATTTTTTCGAGACATTTACGGGACCCACTGACAACTGGTTACCTCCAGACAACTTTCAGCAGCACCCAAAGGAAATCATTGCCCACCGCACATCACCCACTAATATCGGAATGTATCTCGTATCATCCCTAGCGGCCCGGGATTTCGGTTTCATTACCGGACAGGATTTTCTGGTACGAACCCGGAATACGCTGGACACTCTTGATCGCCTGAAATCCCACAGGGGCCACGTATTCAACTGGTATGACACCCGTTCGCTGGATCCCCTAGACCCGCAATACGTATCGACTGTGGATAGCGGGAATCTGGCAGTTGCGCTGGTCGCCATCCAACAGGGATGTTTGGAAGCCGACCAAGCAGGCGCAGTTAGCGTCAAATGCTGGGAGGGCCTTGGCGACACGTTGGACGTTTTGATGGAAGCCTTTAACAATCAGCCGATAACAGAGGCGAGCCAGCTTCGCAATTTAGAACAGGATATCAAAGAACGGATCACTCACGCAATCAACACACCCCTTGAGTGGAATGAGGTTGTCAATGGGTTACTAACTTGTGAATGGCCAAATTTCGAAAAAGCTATGGCCGACATCCTCAAAGATGCCGACGACATTTCTCATATAATGTATAACGATATCCAAATCTGGTTGGACCGTGTCGGACACCACCTCCGGGCTATGCGACGTGACTTCGACTACTACTACCCATGGGCAGATTTATTTGATGCAGCACCTGTGGGCATGGAAATCCTAGCTGGGGGTTTCCGTGAAATTCTAACACCGGAGCTTTCGGTTCCTGGCCTGATAGGTCGTATTGAAACCTGTCTCGACCAAATTGCTCACCGCGGAAGCAATACAGCACCAACGGCTGAAGTACAGGATTGGCTTGACATCATCCAAGCCAAACTGCTTACCGGTAAAACACGGCATGAATTCTTGTTGACAGAGTTCGAAACGCTAGCCACACGTGCCAGTGATTTTGCTTATGCGATGGATTTCTCCTTTCTTTATGATCAGAAGGTCCGTTTGTTCTCCATCGGCTATAATGTCAGTTCCGGTCGCCTTGATCCAAGTCATTATGATTTGCTTGCGACTGAGGCCCGGTTAGCCAGTTTCTTTGCCTTGGCAAAACACGATGCGCCGATTGAACATTGGCAATTCCTCAGCCGCCCCATTACCCGTCTGGCGGGCAAACCGTCGATCCTGTCATGGAACGGCTCGATGTTTGAATATCTCATGCCGCCTTTGTTTTTACCAAGCAACCGTGACACCCTTTTAGGGGAAAGTGAACTTACATCTGTTGACCATCAGCGTCGCTATGCGAAGAAACGTGGTATTCCGTGGGGTATTTCGGAAAGCGCCTTCAGCGTTACGGATTCAGAGGGCAATTACCAATACAGAGCATTCGGTGTTCCGGGCCTTGGCCTTCGCCGAGATCTGGGCGAGGATCTGGTCGTTGCGCCCTATGCTAGCGCACTGGCATTATGCCTTAGACCGGCTACATCAGTTGAAAATTTGAAAGTTTTGGAGAAACTTGGGGCATTGTCATCGTACGGTTTCTGGGATGCTCTGGATTTCACCCCTAAACGATCAATCAGCAAAGAACGTTTTGTTCCAGTGAAAACCTGGATGGCGCATCACCAAGGCATGACGATTGCCGCAATCCTCAATGTCCTGCGCGACGATATTTTGGTTAAACGCGTATTGCGTGAAAAGCCTTTTCAGGCAATCGAGCTAATGCTTCAAGAGCGTGTACCCTGGGAACTGCCGATCGAAAAAGTGCGAATTGACGAAAGCCGAATGCATCATCCTGATGCCACGGCCCCCTCAATTCCAGGACCATGGGTTCCATCGACAAAATCATCTGTTCCCCAGATGCATGTTTTGGGAAATGGTCACTTGTCCTCGATCATTTCTGAAGCAGGCGGAGGTGGGCTTTCATGGCAGAACCACGCAATCACCCGTTGGTTACCCGATCCGACTCAAGATAGCCATGGTTGTTGGATCTACGTTCAGGATTCCAAAACGGGTGACCTGTGGTCTGTTGGACGTCACCCGATTGGGCTCAATGGAGATGAATCTAAAACCATATTTCATCAGCACATGGTCGAGACTTTTCGAAGAAACAATAAAATTGCCATCCGCATGGAGACAACAGTAGCTCCCTTCGATGACGTTGAAATCCGCCGCCTGACAATAACCAATGAGGGGGAAAAGCCAAGCACACTGACCATAACCAGCTACGGAGAAGTTGTTTTAGCTCCTCCGCTGGATGATGAGCGCCACCCGACTTTCAGCAAGCTCTTCGTTAAATCAACATTTCTGCCCGAGCAAAATGGCTTGCTTTATGAGCGGCGCGCTCGTCGCCCGGAAGATAAGCCTCCGGTTCTGTTACATATGCTTAAATCAGCAGACCCGTCTATCAATCTAATCGCGCATGAGACCGACAGAGCCCGGTTTCTTCAACGTAACGGAAACCAGAAATCTCCGCTTGGACTTAAGCAGGGACTTTCGCAAACAACTGGCTGGACTCTTGATCCAGTGATGGCTCTCCAGGTTCAGTTAAAACTTGCACCTGGAGAAACGAAACAATTCTCCTTTGTTAACATTGTTGGCCAGTCACGTGGTCAAATTGTTCAAATTGCCGAAACCCTCTCTACCCAGACAATCGACCGTGCTTTCCGTGATGCAGCACTCGACAATGCACGAAAGCTCGCACGACTTGATGTTCATCACTCCCGCTTACCGGAATTGCAGGTATTGTCCTCCCTCCTTCTGAATCCTTCGCCTTATCTGCGAACCGTGACTTCTGATCGAAGGATGAAAGCATTCGGTCAACCAGATCTTTGGCGTTTTGGAATCTCCGGCGACCTTCCGATCTTTTTGCTGAAGATGAGTGAAGATATAGGATCTCCGCTTCCTGAACTTCTCATCAAAGCGCAAAGGATTTGGCACGATAACGGATTGCTGTCCGATCTTGTAATCATGAGAACGGGAATTGCGGGCTACGAAGAGCCGCTACGTGAGCGCATATTGTCCATATTACGCGAAACACATTCAGAAGGATTCCTCGGACGAACTGGTGGCATTCACTTGATTTCCACCGACCAAATGGATGCTTCAACCAAAGCAGGTCTTGAATCTGCCGCCCATATCTCACTATCCGGCGACACATCCAACCTCTTGGAGGAACTTGATCGCGTGCTTGAAATCCGGCGCGTAGCGCCAGTCTTTGAACCTATCCAGCCGCCAACCCATCGCCAGATCACGCCACCAACGAGGCCCGAGCGTTTGGCCTTCGAAAACGGATATGGCGGATTTGACCTGGATACCCGTGCGTACGTTATCCGTCTTGAAACGGGTCAACACACACCCGCGCCTTGGTGCAATGTTCTTGCGAACGATACATTTGGAACAATTGTCAGTGAGGCTGGACTCGGCTTTACATGGTCAATTAACAGCGGGGAAAACAGGCTAACGCCCTGGTCAAATGATCCGGTTGAGAATTCACCAGGTGAAGTTGTTTATCTGCGTGACGAAATGACAGCAGAAAAATGGACAGTGACACCTGCCCCTTGGGGGCACGGCGAAACGTGCCAGATACACCACGGCAAGGGTTATTCGCGTTGGCAACAAAATAGTCATGAACTGGAGCAGGAGCTTCTGGTTTTTATACCTGTAAATGATCCGGTAAAAATCGTTCGTCTGCGTTTGAAAAACCATTCCGACCATGACCGGCGGATTACCACCACTTATTATGCCGAATGGCTCCTTGGCGCTCTTGGCAGTGTATCCAAACCGCACACTATTGTCCGGTTTGACCCAAATTCGGATGCGATCATCGCAAGAAATGACTGGAATCCGGAATTCGAAGGTCGGGCAGCTTTTCTAACAGCATCCCTCCCACCGAACAGCGTGACCGGCGATCGCCACGACTTTCTTGGCCGCGAACAAGATGCTGCATGTCCACAAGCGGTAGACCTTTGGAATCTGGGTGGAAACTTCACCCCTGGTGGAGACCCTTGTGCGGCGTATCAGGTCCATCTGGATATTCCGGCTGGTGAAATCTCCGAGGTGGTTTTTATTCTGGGTGAAGCCGATCAGGAAGATGGGGTTCGAAATCTTGCAAATAAATGGAAAGCGTCTGAAACCGTTGACGCAGCTTTCAATGAGGTCATCCATTTCTGGGGCGACAATCTCGGCGCTGTTCAAGTCAAAACACCGGATTCCGCATTTGATTTGATGATTAACCAGTGGCTCCCATATCAAAATCTATCTTGCCGCATCATGGCAAGGGCTGCTTTCTATCAAGCTGGAGGAGCCTATGGTTTCAGGGATCAGTTACAGGATATGTTGCCACTTCTGTATAGCGATCCGACGCGTGTGCGTGACCATATTCTATTTGCGGCCCATTCCCAGTTTCAGGAGGGAGATGTCCTCCACTGGTGGCATCCACCAGCAGGCCGAGGTGTGCGAACCCGCTGTTCGGATGATTATCTATGGCTCGTCTATTTAACCGCACGTTACATCAAGACGACCGGAGACACCTCTATTCTCGATGTCGAGGTACCCTTCCTCAAGGCAGCGGAACTCGGGCCGGAGGAAGGTGATCGTTATGCCCGGTTCGACATCGGTGAGACCGGTCGGCTTTTCGATCATTGCGCTCGAGCACTCGAGCGGGCAATGAAAACCGGCAAACACGGCCTGCCTTTAGTAGGTACCGGCGACTGGAATGACGGGATGGACCGGATTGGGGATGAGGGCCGCGGTGAAAGCGTCTGGCTTGCTTGGTTCCTAATTGCCATTATTGGCACATTCTCGCCCTTCGCCCAAAAATACGGATACCCTGAAAACGCCAATCGCTGGCGGCGGCATGCCGCCAAGCTCAACAAAGCCATCCATGATCAAGCCTGGGATGGTGGATGGTTCGTGCGGGCATTCGATGATGAGGGCGAGCCTTGGGGTTCGAATATAAACGAAGAGTGCCAGATCGATTCTATAGCCCAGTCCTGGAGTGTTCTCTCGGGGGCACCAATCAATGAGCATTGCAGGATGGCTCTGGATTCTGCATGGAACCGCCTGGTCTCAACCGAGGATCGTTTGGTCAGGCTGCTTGATCCGCCCTTTGATATGACCAAACGGGGTCCTGGCTATATCCAGGCCTATCCTCCCGGGGTACGGGAAAATGGAGGGCAGTATACCCATGCCGCTACATGGTTAGGATTGGCTTATGCCCGCATTGGCGATGGTGAAAGGGCCAAGCAGGTTTTCGACATCCTCAATCCGATCAATCGTACCAAAGACCATATTGAGGCGGACCACTATCTACGTGAACCCTACGTATTGCCCGGCGATGTGTCAGGGGGTGATCTTATCGGACGTGGCGGCTGGTCATGGTATACAGGCGCCGCAGGCTGGACTTGGCAGCTCGGTGTAGAGGGCATTATGGGCATACAGCTCAAGAATGGCTCAGTTCAAGTGGCTCCCTCACTTCCCACCGATTGGAGGAAAGCTGAAGTTACCCTTGTAAACAAACGCGGTAGTGTAGTGATTGAGATACTTGATCCCGACGGATGCGGGTTTGGAGTGGTCTCAATGACAGTGGATGGTAAACACAGCAAAATAAAATCGATCAGGTTTCCGGGCAAGGGAAAGACCCGCAAAGTCGTTGTTCACCTAGGGCAAACGAAGAAGTTCCAAAAGTGAAAAACCGTGACTTTGTGAAATTTTTGATTCCGACGAAAATATTAGGATATCCATTTGTGTCGATTGATTGCTCCTGGCCAGTATTTGAGAAGAATATAAATTGTTCAAATTTGGCCATTGCGGGTAAATGTAAATTGATGAAGATCAATGTGATATCATCCCTTAAGGCCATCCTCTGGGAATAGGGATTGCTTCATAAAATTCACTCAGGACTGCCAGATTTCGGCAATACAAGAACAATGCAAAACACAAACCCCACTGGCCTTGATGCCTACAAACCATCCCAGCTGACAGAACTTGTTGAACAAGCAGGTTTGGCAAAAGCGAAACTGCCCTTTGTGCAACTATTCACACTTGCCGTGTTAGCAGGTTGTTTCATATCATTGGGAGGGGCCGCCTATACAATGGTGATGACTGGAGCGGATGTTTCTTTCGGGCCAATACGCTTTGTTGGCGGAATCGTTTTTTCCGTAGGCTTGATATTGGTCATTGTAGGAGGTGCAGAGCTTTTTACGGGTAATGCATTGATGATTATGGCCGCGGTTGATCGAAAGATTACGATTGGCCAATTGCTTAAGAACTGGATCATTGTCTATATCGGAAATTTTGCTGGTGCCCTGATCGTGGTTATTGCAATCTGGCCAACAGGTTTACTTGAAGGACCGGCGGGCGAAACCGCTGCAGCGATTTCTACAGCAAAATCTCAGCTAAGTTGGTCACAAGCGTTGTTCCGTGGGATTTTGTGCAACATGTTCGTGTGTCTGGCCGTCTGGCTGTCATTGGCGGCGCGAAGCGTTCCGGGAAAAATTATGGCTGTGATCTGGCCGATTTCGTGTTTTGTGTTGCTCGGTCTTGAACACTCAATTGCCAACATGTACCTAATACCACAAGGTATGATTGCGGGAGCTCCGGTCGGATTTGCCGACTTTGCCAAGAACCTGCTTTTTGTGACAGTTGGCAATGTAATCGGAGGCGCTGGCGGTGTGGCAGGCGCGTATCGATTGGCTTATGGAGGCCGCGCTTAGACCACCTTATCGTGATGGACAGGTCGGCTTACAGGCTTCTGCTTCGGCAACATTCTTTTTCACTTCGAGAAAACTATCCGGCGTGACAGAGATCGAGTCAATTCCCGCTTCTACCAAGATTTTTGCAAAGCTGGGATCATTGCTTGGCGCCTGCCCACACAAACCCACTTTGGAATGTGCTGCGTGGGCATCCTTTATAAGCGTCCTGATCATCCATAATACCGCAGGATCAGACTCGTCAAATAGTGCAGCAAGTTCAGCAGAATCACGATCAACGCCCAAGGTCAACTGGGTCAGATCATTAGACCCAATTGAGAAACCGTCAAATCGCTCGGCGAAATCTTTAGCGAGAATGATGTTTGATGGTATTTCGGCCATTACATAAATCTGTAATTCGTTTTTTCCGCGCTTTAGACCATTGTCAGCCATTACAGACAACACCTTATCTGCTTCTTGCGGACTACGACAAAAAGGGACCATTACGATCACGTTTTCAAAGCCCATCTTTTCGCGCAGTTTTCTGATGGCGCGGCATTCCAAAGCAAAACCATCTTCATAAACTGGAGAGTAATAGCGTGAGGCGCCTCGAAACCCGATCATCGGATTGGCTTCCACGGGTTCGAAATCTTTACCGCCCAAAAGGTTTGCGTATTCATTTGTCTTGAAATCGCTCATTCTTACAACAACCGGTTTTGGGTAACAAATCGCTGCAATCCGGGACAATCCAAGGGCAAGCTGGTCCACGAAATAATCAGACTTGTCATCGTAGTTTCGAGTAATCGCCAATATTTCTTCTTTGGTTTTGCCTTCCGGCAAACCGTCAAACTTGACAAGCGCCATTGGGTGAATTTTGACAGATGTGTTGATCACAAATTCCATGCGAGCCAATCCGACACCGTCAACGGGCAATTGCCACCATCGAAATGCTGCCGCTGGATTAGCCAGATTGAGCATAATTTGGGTCTTGGTGGCTGGAATGTTATCCAGTGCAATTTCGTTCACCTCGAAATCTAGAATTTCCCCATATACGACGCCTTCGTCTCCTCCGGCGCAGGATACAGTGATGTCCTGACCGGTGTGCAGAAGATGAGTCCCATTACCTGTTCCGACAATGGCAGGTACTCCCAGTTCCCGGCTTACAATAGCAGCATGAGAGGTACGCCCTCCTTGATCAGTGATGATCGCTTTAGCCCGTTTCATCACGGGAACCCAATCTGGATCTGTAGTGGAGGTTACCAGTATTGCACCATCAACAAATTCCGCAATATCGTCAGCGCTTTCGATCATGCAAACGCGCCCGGCGGTGACCGCACTTCCAACGCTTAGGCCCACGGTTAGCGCCTTACCTTCTTCTTTCATCCGGTAAGACTTAAATACAATTGAGCTTTTCTGGGATTGAACCGTTTCCGGCCTGGCCTGGACTATGAAGAGTTCGCCGCTGTGACCGTCTTTTGCCCACTCCATATCCATAGCTTGCCCGTAGTGTTCCTCAATGATAACCGCCTGGCGAGCGAGCTCCAAAATGTCTTCATCGGCCAGGACGAAGGCGGAACGTTCTCCTTTCGAAGTCGCTACATTCCTCGTTTTGCTCGAATCTGAGTTTGAGTAGATCAGCTTTTTCTCTTTTGAACCGCAGTTCTTCTTAACGATCGGCAAAAGTCCTTTTTGCTTCAATAATGGCTTGAACACCTGGTATTCATCGGGATTAATGGTCCCCTGAACCACGTTCTCACCCAAACCCCAAGCCGCGTTAATCAAGACAACCTGATCGAAACCGGACTCTGTATCAATTGAGAACATCACGCCTGCAGCGCCAATGTCCGAGCGCACCATTTGCTGAACACCTACTGACAGCGCGACTTGCAGATGATCGAAACCTTTGATCTGACGATAGGTGATCGCTCGGTCGGTAAACAAGGATGCATAACAATTACGGCAAGCGTTAAGAAGATTTTCTTCCCCGCTAATATTCAAAAAGGTTTCCTGCTGTCCGGCAAAACTCGCGTCAGGCAGGTCCTCCGCAGTCGCGCTGGAACGTACGGCTACCGAAATATTTTCAATAGCAGCGCGTTCAGAAAGGCGGAGATATCCATTGACAATTTCCTTGGCCGTTTCCTCTGGCCAATCCCCACTAATAATGGCCGCGCGTATATTTTTACCGCAAGTTGGTAGATCAATTTTACCTTCCTCCAGATCAGTCAAATGCCGCAACATTGTCGATTCAAGTTTATTAGCCTTGAGAAATTGCCGGTACGCGCTGGCTGTTGTCGCAAATCCGCGAGGCACTTTGATTGCCTTTTTGCCAAGTTCACAGATCAACTCGCCGAGCGAACTGTTTTTACCGCCTACTAACCCGACATCATTGCGAGTCAACTCCTCAAACCAGATCACATGTTTTTTGTTTTCTGGCATGTCGGCGTTTCCTGCAGGGGTTCAAGTTTCATTCAATCTAACTTTAGAACGATCTGCCGACTGTATATTGACAGATATCAATCCGGTGATTGGAAATTCTGGTATAATATAGAGAGATGGATGCACGTAGCGCCTGCATACGTTTCCGAAAGCTGGAGAATGAAATGAGAGACAAACTAATATCAATCTCGAGGCGCCTTGATCAGGCAACGTCTCTTGACGCTGATTTGTTATACAAAATCACGACTTCAATTCATTCAGTGTTCACCAAGGTTTCGTTACAGGAACCCTCATCAAATGACATGACAGAACGCACGTTGCATCTGGTTGACCAATGCCTGTCCGGCTGGACCATTTCGTTAAAGGGTAAAGCGATGGAACCGGACGGTATGTGGAATTGCAGTTTGCGTGAGCAGAATATCCGCGACAATGACGCATTGATTGGCTTTGGCGAAGGCAAGACAGTGTCTCTGGCATTGATGCGCGCCCTTTTGGATATAGCGATCAAAAAAAGTCCCAGAGAAGGTTTGTAAGTGAGATCAGCAATTTACATGAATTTGGAACAAAGGAATAGTAATGCAAAAGAACACCATCATCACATTCCGTAACATGGATGCTTCGCCCGCGATCGAAGACCATGTTCAACAACGGGTTAAGGAATTGGAAGATACATTCCCTCGGATTGTTGGTTGCAATGTCGTTATTAGGGCCGGCAAAAAGAAAAAGGTCACTGGAAGGGAATTCAAAGTTCAATTGACTTTGAGCGTACCCGGTCCTGACATATATCGCGCGAAAAATAGGCCGAAGTGGTGCGGCGGAAGATGTCAATCTGGCCATTCACAAGGCATTTGATGCCGCACGTAGAAAACTCAAAGAGCAAGCACGCATCATGGATGGTCAGACAACCAAGCACCATCCGATATTGTTGCATGGAATTATTGACCGGGTTTTTCCCGATGTAGGGTACGGATTCATCAAAGCAGATGACGGCAAGGAAGTGTATTTCGAAAGAGACAATTTGACCACGGGTCGGTGGGAAGATGTGACAATCGATAGAAAAGTCAGGTTCCGCGAGGCAATAGGAAACAAAGGACCATATGCCATGAACTTAGCATTATCGAACTGAATTTAGCTATGTCGAAACGCAAACAAACACTTAGCGAAAATCTAGCAATCGCCGCAAGATTGGCAGAGTATGCGGAACTTCTGGAGCAGCAAGGGGCAGACGGTTTTCGTGAAAGAGCCTACAGAAATGCCGCACGGGAAATATCCGAATTCAAAGTTCCGCTCAGTGAAACC
This sequence comes from Nitratireductor sp., assembly GCA_017854535.1. GTDB lineage: Bacteria > Pseudomonadota > Alphaproteobacteria > Rhizobiales > Rhizobiaceae > Salaquimonas. The sequence continues at coordinate 5,136 of JAFMHL010000041.1, read as the reverse complement.
CTGAAAAACAAAGGACGCGACGGACTTGTGGTATTGCCAGCTATTGGCAAAGGGATTGCAGCCGCAATTGCCGAAATTATCCTCACCGGAAAATGGTCGCAGTTGGACCGGGCTCGCGGTGAGCTTGTCCCAGAAAAACTGTTCATGACTATCCCAGGGATAGGTCCCAGATTTGCTAAGGCTATGGTTGAAGATGCTCATCTCGAGAGCCTCGAGGATCTTGAATATGCCATTCATACAAATGAACCACCTATCAAAGAATTGGGGCCGCGGCGACGCGAAGCTATTGCTGCGATACTTGAAAAAAGACTTGGCCGGTTTGTTTTCCCGAAACCTGCGGCAAGCCAGTTGCCACCCGTCGAACTAATTTTGGAAGTCGATGCGATGTATCGGGCGCGCGCTGCGGCCGGAACGCTCAAGCTCATTGCACCCAAAAGGCATAATCCCGAGGGAGTGAAATGGCTTCCAATCATGCATGCTCGCCATGATGATTGGCATTTTACGGCTCTGTTTTCCAACACAGCTCTCGCCCATAAATTGGACAAAACTAACGATTGGGTTGCCATTTATCATGAAAATAAGAATTATGTGGAGACCCGCAGTACCGTTGTCAGCCAGGCTCATGGATCAATGGAGACACATCGTATTGTTCGTGGAAGAGAAAAAGAATGCAACGAATTCTATGTGCGGAAAAACTCAACATCAATGACCTCATTCGGATTGAAGAGCCTTTCTCCTGAGAATGAATAATTCATTATTATCTACTCAACAATCCGTATTTGAAAAGTAGAAATTTCAATTTTGGCGACAACATACCCATGACGACCTATCAAAAACAACAACAAGTTTCTGCATTAAGCGGTCTTTCGCAGAAACAGGTTGCTGAACTGCTTCAAATTCACGGCCCCAATGAATTGCCGCAGGATATTGCCAGGAATTTCTTAGCAACTACAAAAGAAATTCTGACCGAACCAATGTTGCTGCTCCTTTTGTTTGCAGCCATGATCTATCTTTTGGTAGGCGATCTTGCCGAAGGCATCCTTCTATTTTTCTTTGCAGTTTTTTCTATCGCCCTGATATTGTACCAAGCTCGACGCAGCGAAAACTCCCTGGCTGCCTTGCGTGCCCTCGGCGCTCCCAATGCCACAGCCATACGTGATGGACTTGAGATAGTTATTCCAGCCAGTGAAATCGTGCCCGGCGACATCATTAAAATAGATGAGGGCGAACGCATTCCTGCTGATGGAGACCTGTTACGTGGTCAAGGACTAAGCGTTGATGAATCCCTGCTGACAGGTGAGAGTGTTGCCGTTAGAAAATTGCCTAAGTTAGAAATCGACCGCACGCAAATTACACTGGTTCGGGCAACCGAAGATATCGAAGTAGAAGATCCTGACCAGCTTTTTTCCAGTACACTGGTTGTTTCTGGCTACGGCTTGATGAAAGCCACTGCAACCGGAAGCAAGACTAGGACGGGAATGATAGGAACGTCGCTTTCAGCAATTGTTGTAGAAAAAACCCGACTTGAATCTTCAACAATGCGTTTGGTCCGCATATTCGGTATATTGTCTTTGTTTGTATGTGGTGCACTGGTCGTTTGGTATGGTCTGGAAAAAGGGGATTGGGTACAGGGGATGTTGTCCGGTGTAGCACTGGCAATGGCAATGTTGCCCGAAGAATTTCCTGTCGCATTAACGGTCTTTCTGGCAATCGGAGCTTGGAGGCTTTCCAAAATCAAAGTGCTGGCTCGCCGTCCGGCAGTGCTCGAGACACTAGGTGCTGCTACAGTATTGTGCGTCGACAAGACAGGCACCTTGACTGAAAATCACATGAGAGCAAGACTGCTTTCTGTCGATGGCAATCGACACGATCTTGCCGATAGCAATGCGCCGATGGATACTCCGTTTCGCATGCTCGTAGCCTATGCATGGCTTGCAGCACGTCATGGCAACATAGATCCTATAGATCAGGCTGTAGATCTTTTGGCTAGGGATACGGCATCCGAAGACCTTGCCATCTACCGAGAGTGGCCGGTCTCGCGTGAATATGGAATTACGCCTGAACTCCTTGCTTTCTCCCAAGTTTGGAAAAAAGCAAAGAATGAATATTTAGTTGCTGCGAAGGGTGCACCCGAAGCCATTGCCGATTTGTGCCAGTTATCCATTGTGAAAAGGCGAAAGTTGCTTGCCGAAGTAGAGGCTTTAGCCAAGCAGGGATTGCGGGTACTAGGTGTTGCAATTGCAGAATGCAAGAATATTGACCTTCCAGAAAAACAAAGCGGTTTCAACTACAAATTTAGCGGCCTGATCAGTTTTGAAGATCCTGTCAGGCAAACAGTGCCCGCGGCAGTCGCCGAAGCCAGAGCTGCCGGAATTAAAGTAAAAATGATTACGGGGGACTATCCAGCGACTGCAAAAGCAATTGCAAATCAGTCCGGAATTGACATTGGTGACGGAATTTTTACCGGTCCTGAGTTTAGAAAACTGACGACGTCCGGATCTGACAAGCAGGTTTTACAGACCTCGGTTTTTGCCCGGATGATGCCCGAGCAGAAACTCGCTCTTGTAACCGCACTAAAGGCCAATCACGAGATTGTTGCGATGACTGGGGACGGTGTGAACGATGCGCCCGCCCTCAAAGCCGCTCACATAGGCATCGCCATGGGCCAGCGTGGAACCGATGTAGCTCGTGAGGCATCCGACATCGTGCTGATGAACGAGGACTTTGGGACAATCGTGAATTCCATTCATATGGGCAGACGTATCTTCGAAAACCTCAGAAAAGTAATAATCTATATTTCGGCAATCCACATTCCCATTGCTGGACTGGCAGTCCTCCCCCTCCTCGCTGGCATGCCGCCACTCTTACTGCCTGCCCACGTTGTTCTGACCGAAATGATCATCGATCCGATGGCATCAATCGCCTTTGAGACCACACCGGAAGAAAAGGATATAATGAAGCATCCGCCGCGTCCGATTTCCGATCAGGTTGCAGGGTTTCCACAAATTGCGCTTGGCCTGATACAGGGAACATTGTTGCTGGCAAGCTGCCTATTCCTCTATGGATATCATCTGCGTAACGGCTCTGACACAGAAACCGCTCGTACACTGGCATTTGTAGCTATGACAGCTGGCAACATCACTTTGGTACGCATCAATGCCAGCCGTGAATTTGTTCTTCTTAATCTATTGGCACCCGGCTATCGGTTATTCTGGTTCATTGCGCTCATGGCATGCTCAGTGCTTGCTATTAGCATCCTGACACCGAGCCTGCGCGATCTATTAGGTTTTTCAGTCCCCGCGTGGTTCGATTTGTTATTGGCAATCACCGCTGGCCTAGGATCGGTGCTAGTCTTTGATTTGCTGAAAAAACTTGAAATAGTTCAAAACATCATGGGACGCGTGTCGAACGCCTAAGATAAGGGCCATTGCGACACTAGTAGGAACGATTGACCAAAAGCCCTGACGACGGACAGGCATCTCTACATAAGACAGAACCCCCGCCTTTACTAAGTGTCACATCTTTATCGCTAACTGATCCCATTGTTATATGTCAAACAGAGACTGGTTCGAAATGATAAGAAGAAAAAGCGATTGGCTAAGCTCTGCCTCGGCCAGCCGGTTGCTACAAGTGCGGGAGACCTTGTTGTCATCGTGTCTCGTGTCGATCAATGGCAATCGCATCTAAAAAAAATTGTCCGACATCATGCCCGACAACGGCAAGAAACCAATGAAAAGCCCCGTCCGTGATTTCTACGAGAATATCGTCCCTATGCTGATGAGAACCAGTCGCTTGGGTCTCAACAACCTCAGGAGCCATCCACACCATCCGAATAGCTAACTTTCATGTTAGCATCGAAAATACCCTCATCAGTTACCCAACATGAGCCTACCGGTTCCTGTGATTTTGTCGAAGTGACGCGTTGGACTGCAATTCATTCAGATGAAATAGAAGCTCGCCGAAATCTACTCGCTATTAAATTCTCGTTGCAAATTGATCTATCGCAATATGCGAATGTGTTACTTGTGACATGTTGATATTGAGGCAACATTCTTCAATCAATTGAAAGGAATTTCCAGATGACAAATTCACCGCTTCCTTCCTTATTTGAAAACAAAGATAAGCCAATCTTTCAATCGCTTCAAAAAGAAGTTGATCGGGTTTTTGATGAATTCCGGGATATAACACCTTGGAATGATGAAGGCTTTTTCACGAAATCAAACGGTAAACTTATTCCCAAACTTGATTTGAGCGAAACCGACAGACATGTCGAAATTTCAACTGAGCTTCCAGGTGTGAAAACGGAAGACATCGACATTTCAGCAATCGACAATGTTCTTTCCATCAAAGGAGAGAAATCTTCAGAAACGAAAAAAGAGGAAAAAGATTATCACATGGTGGAAAGATCATTTGGTAGCTTTTCCCGCACTATCCCACTGGGGTTCGTCATTGACGAAAAGAATGTCACAGCTGAACTCAAAGACGGCGTACTGACGATAGAAATCAAAAAACCAGCTGAAGTAGCGGCGAAGACCAAGAAGATTATGATTTCAAAAGCTGTGTAGGTGGATTGACATGATGTCCCTTAAGAAAAGGTAGCAGCGGTTTTCTAAATGAAGGCCGTTGCTCCATAAATCGATATTTCCTTAAACGGCTATTACTGAGGATAATTCACAAAGCTACAGCTATCTCTAGGAGCTATTACAATGGCATACGCATTTCAAAATACTCTTAAGCACTCTGTTGAAGTCACTAATGAATGGGTTAATGAACTGGATGATGAATTGGGTTGGGAGGACAAAAATCAGAGCTTTCGATTGCTACGCTCCACCCTTCATGAACTTCGTGATATATTACCGATTGATGAAGCAGCACAATTGAGCGCACAGATGCCGTTGTTTATCCGCGGGATATTCTTTGAAGAATGGGACCCTTCCAAGGCTGAACTGAAACCTCACGATAAGAATAGCTTTGTGGATAGAGTCCTAGCTGGAATTGCAAACGAAAAAATCGGCAAGCCGGAAAGAGCAATTTCTGGCGTGTTTAAACTGTTGACTGCTAAAGTCTCTGCTGGTGAATTGAAGGATGTTCGAGGAAATCTGAAATCAGACCTGCAAAGTATGTGGTCGGATGACT
>JAFMHL010000008.1 GCA_017854535.1 Nitratireductor sp. | reverse complement strand
TGCAAACTTCTTCAAGGCAGCAGGGTATGGGGCAAATTAAACCGGAAATGCTCTAGTCGAAAGCGCTTCTGCCATTCCGTTGCTATCTGTTCTCTTGTACGGCGTCCCAGTATGTTATTGCGGTTTGGATATCTGATCGGACAGCAGGACGCTCTTTGATTGTTAACGAAGGCTCCAGCCCATTTGCTGGTGAATTTTCTCTAACGTATGCACAAATAATTTCCAAAATCTGCAGGTAGTCTCGATGACTATCTTGAGAGATTCTTTCCAATGCATAAAGACTTCCGATTCTAACTTCCAAATTTGGTAGAGTTTGCTGAAAATCACTCCATTCTCCAAATTTGGGTTGTTTGTTAGCGCCAAGTGTTGAGATGTCTAGTGGCTGGTCTTGCCATTCAAATATGTTATGTGGCGAATTAGGTGCAGGTTTATTAGTTTGATATTCGATATTTCGTCCAACACGTGCGGCGCTTCTCACTGCACCGAGGCCCTCTACTGCCTTGTTGATTCTGTCAGTAATTAATCCCTCTTCACTTGCTTTAGTTTGTCGTTCTGTTGTGAAGACTCGATAAAGACCAAGAGGAGTATGGAGTGGAACAAACTGCCGATAAAAAGAACGTCTTAATGGGGCTGCAAGGCAGTCACTAAAACGTAACGCATGAGACTGCCCTGCAGCCCCATTGCCCTGAACCTCTTATGACGCTGGTGGATTCCATCGAGTGAACGAATAACCATGCGCTCTCAGCATCTTTCTTCGAAAGTTGCCTGCCGCGCTAACGACGGCGCTTCGCTTGTCTTGCTAATCGGCGTTTTTCACGAAGTGAAGGTGCTCTCAGCATGTTTTCGTTTTACGCTGGTGGATTAGCTTAGGCTCTCAGCACTTTTCATTTCATGAAAAGATGCTTGCCGCCATACGGGAAAAATCGTTTTACGATTTTTCTCCTTAATCACAGACCAAAATCCGGTAGCGGGGGTTGCCGCGATAGGAATATGAGCAGCGATAGACCTCGCCGAATGTGTGGCGGCGGTCGATGACCTGAATATGCGGGTCGCCAGTGGCGTTTTTCACGTCCTGGGTAACGCGCTGGCCAACATAGGTATGGCTGCGAAGCAACATGTGGAGTTTGGCTGCGCCGGAATTTGACTGGGCACCAGCAGAAACCGCGCTAACGGAATTGATGGAAATGCCCATGGCCAGTATGGCGCAAATTTTGATGGTCCTTGAAAAAATGGAGGTTTTCATTTCAAATCCTTTCTATTGATCTGCCTAAAGGTAAGCAAAATAACCGGTTTGAATCTGTGCATTATCGCACACCAATGTTTTGACTGGATCAGCATTTTGTGGCGATTTTGGATCGCGCGTTAACCTCGTTTGTAAAGCTTAGCTTTGAAAAATTGGGTTTTTGCTGTAAAAGGAGACGTAGGAGCAAGGGCAAGCTGCTGAAAAGCTGGAACGGGCTGTTGGGTGATGCGTATGATAATGGCAGGAAATAAATTTCATTCCAGCGCTTTGGTGCTCAGTTTTGCTGCGCTTATTGCCCTTGGCGGCTGCACCAGCAGTTCTTCCTCCAATACGTCACTGGACGGCGCAAAGGTCCATGAAGACAAGCCCACCGGGGCGGTTTATGTTGAGCCAGCGGTTAATTTTGACAAAGTAAAAGACATTGATAGCATTCGTGCGGATGATGTGAACAAGCGCTCGAAAGCCGGAGTTAGCCGTACGGGTGAAATCTATCTAATGCGCGGTCTGGCGGATGTATTTTCGCGAGGCATTGACAAGATGGCGCGTGATTTGCGCAGGGGCGGATATGATGCGCCGAATTTTTCCTATCAATATTGGCACGGGGTAGCCGATAATATTGTAGCGCGCTCGAAGCGTAAAAAGGTTTCCTATCCGGTGGTTATCATTGGCCATTCGTTAGGCGCTAATGAAAGCAGTAAATTCGCCAATTATCTGGCGAAGCGCGGCGTGAAGGTTGCGCTGGTTGTTGCGTTTGATCCTGTCGAGACTGGCCATGTGGGGTCCGGTATTGGCGAAGTTATCAATTACTATTTGCCGAAGAAAAAGACAGATAACAGGATTTTGGCGAAAGACGGGTTTACCGGGACAATTGAAAATATTGATGTCACGATTGATGACAGCATCACCCATACCAATGTTGAAAAGAACGCTGGTTTTCAGGCAGCGTCGATGGCGAAAATTGCCGCGCTGACCCAGAGACAGAAATCTCAGGCAGTCGCGAAAGCTTATTCAGACAAGAATATTCAGAAGTAATATTGCTTTCGGTTTGACTTTTCACAAATTCAGATGGCTGAGCACCCAAATCCAAGCTGAAATGGTGAGGATAGACATCGAGGTTGCAATGACAATTACCGAGGCGGATAGGCCTATGGCGCGATCGTAGAGGGCTGCAAAAATATAGACATTCATGCCTGGCGGCATGGCGGCTAATATCACGGCGGCGCGGATCATCTCAATCGGCAGGCCGAAAAGGTAATGGGTGATGATGAAGGTTATCAACGGGTGAAGGACCAGCGAAAGCAGCGAGATCATCAGCGCTTCTGAGAACTCGGATTTGATGGTGTATCGTGTGAGGGCGGCGCCAATTCCGATCAGTGCTACCGGCAATGCTGCAGATGCTAACATGTCGACAGGCCCCTGAATGACTTGAGGCAACTGAACGCCAGATAGATTGACCAGCACGCCGAGAATAACGCCAATCATCAGTGTGTTTGACAAGATTGAAGTGGCGGCTTTTTTGACGGTTTCGCCTATTGGGCGGCCGTCGGCGCGGGCCAGCTCCATTGATATCATCCCGATCGTGTACATTGTACCGGCATGCAGGGCGATGATACCGAATACCGGTGCCATGTCTGCTTCGCCATAAACCCGCAACATGATGGGCAGGCCAAGCAGCACTGTGTTGGAGAAAAGCGCGCAAAAGCCAACGGCAACAGATTCGCCGGGACGTCTTTTCCAAACTTTTCTGGCGAGAAAAATTCCCGCTAGAAAGCTTAAGAAGCCGCCAATATAAAAGCCTGCAAGCGTTGGAAAATTGAAGGCTTGGGAAAAGTCGAGATTGACCATTGCTCTGAACAGCAAAACGGGCACGGCGATTTTCACGGTGAATGCGTTTAAATGATCAGACAGGCTATCTTTCAGGTAGCCTGTTTTGACCGCCAGCCAGCCAACGCTCATTAGAATAAACACGGGTAAAATGGTGAGGAAAATATTTAACAAGGACGCGTCCGATTGAAATGCAGAAGAAAGAGCCAATCTGCTCTCAAGTTGTTTAGTCTTATCGGGCTAAGTGAACAATACGGCTGTGCAGTATTTCCCGACTAATAGGAAAAATGAAAGCTTCAATGAAAATTGCTCAATTGACGTATCTGTTTGGGGCGAGTACCCAGACTTATTGAGTTTTCAAACATATATCGGTGATCTAATGAGCCAGGATACGAAAATAGACATTGCCCGGTTACACTTGAAAGACGCATTGCATCTTGCGCCTTTGATTGCAGAATACGGACAGGCATTGAAGCGCGGCGCCCCGCGCAGGCCAGATCAGTTTTATGCTGAGCAGATGCTACAAGATCGCACAGCAGAATTTTTAGGTGCGACCCTTGATGGCAAGCTAGTGGGCTTTATCTTATATTATGATTTGCCGGAACCAGTGTCTGGAAAACGGGCCGGGCAGTGCGATCATATTTATGTTCATCATGAGCATCGTGGCAAAGGAATTGCTAAGGCTCTGGTGGATGTCTTGGCTGATCAAGCAGAGGAACGGGGATGGTCCAAATTGGTGTTGAATGCGCCATCAAAGCCTGAAATGGGTAAGAAGGTCTTTGAAAAAATGGCTGATCCTGCCGACTGGCACTCCTATATCATGCGTTTTGAGCATTAGAATACTGAGGCGGAAAAACTAGGAAAGCGGCATTTTGGGTAAATGATACTTATATTATCATATTAGCCTTTTGTCGCTTTGACGAATGGCCTTTAGCGCACTAGAACATATGAAATTCCAGCGGTAGCTGAAAATATTTTATAGAAATGATAGCGAGCATTTTTCATGAGTGAGGCAAATCCAACCAAGGTTGCGGCAAAAGCCAGACCTTTATCGCCCCATCTTTCAATTTATAAACCGATTCCAACGATGGTGGCGTCCATTGTCCATCGGCTGACCGGCGTTGGGCTTTATTTTGGGATGTTCCTATTTGCGTGGTGGCTATTTGCTGCCGCAACCAATCAGGCATATTTTGAATGGGTGAACAGTCTGTTTGGCTCCTTGTTAGGTCGTATTTTTCTATTGGCATTTAGCTGGGCGCTCATCCATCACATGCTCGGTGGCATTAAACATCTCGTACAAGATACAGGCCGAGCCATAGAAAAGAATTTCACGACAACCATGGCTAAGTGGCACTTTGTTGCATCCATAGTGCTTACGATCCTTTTGTGGTTTGCGGCCTACGCGGCAAGATAAGTTTGAGAGATTTGATATGAATATGCGCACCCCTTTAGGTAAAGTACGCGGACTAGGTTCTGCAAAAGACGGCACTGAACATTTTTGGCATCAAAGGCTCACAGCCGTTGCTAATGTTCCGCTAGTATTAATCGGCCTTTATCTTGTTGTGTCGTTAACAGGCGCCCCTTACAGTGAAGTGTATCAGACGCTGTCTTCGCCCTTGGCGGCAATCTTCCTTTTTCTGTTTTCTTTCTCAGTGCTCTCTCACATGCGCCTTGGCATGCAGGTGGTGATTGAAGACTATGTTCATGGTGAATTTACCAAAGTGCTTTTGGTGATGTTCAACACGTTTTTTGTGATGTTCACAGGTGCACTGATTTTATATGCAATTTTCAAGCTTTCCTTTGGTGGCTAACCCTCAAATCAGGTATATGAATTTCAAATGGTAAAAGACAGCATTACGAACGGGACGAAGATGACCAAAACGTATGAATTCGTCGATCACTATCATGATGTGGTCGTTGTTGGAGCAGGTGGGTCTGGCTTGCGCGCAACGCTAGGCATGGCAGAGCAAGGGCTCAAAACTGCCTGTGTTACTAAAGTATTCCCAACACGTTCTCATACGGTTGCAGCACAAGGTGGTATTGCGGCATCGCTTTCCAACATGGGACCTGATCATTGGCAGTGGCATATGTATGACACCGTCAAAGGTTCTGATTGGCTGGGCGATACGGATGCGATGGAATATCTGGCCCGTGAAGCGCCAGCAGCGGTTTATGAGCTGGAGCATTATGGCGTTCCATTTTCCAGAACTGAAGAGGGCAAGATTTATCAGCGCCCATTTGGCGGCCATACAACCGAATTTGGTGAAGGTCCTCCAGTGCAACGTACATGCGCTGCCGCTGACCGCACAGGCCATGCGATCCTCCACACACTTTATGGCCAGTCACTGCGTAACAATGCGGAATTTTACATCGAGTATTTCGCGCTTGATTTGATGATGGATAAGGATGGCACCTGCACTGGGATCATCGCCTGGAACCTTGATGATGGAACCATTCACCGTTTCAACGCAAAAATGGTGGTGTTGGCAACGGGGGGTTATGGTCGTTCGTATTTCTCTGCAACGTCAGCTCATACATGCACTGGCGATGGCAATGGCATGGTTGCCCGTGCTGGCTTGCCCTTACAAGATATGGAATTTGTACAATTTCACCCAACTGGTATTTACGGTGCTGGCTGTCTTATTACCGAAGGCGCGCGCGGCGAGGGCGGTTATCTGACCAATTCTGAAGGCGAGCGCTTTATGGAGCGTTATGCGCCAACCTATAAGGATTTGGCATCACGCGATGTTGTGTCCCGCTGCATGACCATTGAAATTCGTGAAGGTCGCGGCGTTGGCCCGAACAAAGATCATATACATTTGAACCTAAACCATATCGACCCAGATACTCTGGCAGAACGTCTGCCGGGTATTTCTGAATCTGCAAAGATTTTTGCAGGCGTTGATCTGACACGCGAACCGATCCCTGTTCTGCCAACGGTTCACTATAATATGGGTGGTATTCCGACCAATTATTTTGGGGAAGTGCTTAATCCGACCAAGAAAGAGACAGATCGTGTTGTTCCGGGCTTGATGGCAGTGGGTGAAGCTGGCTGTGCATCTGTTCATGGCGCGAACCGTCTTGGCTCAAACTCTCTAATCGATCTGGTTGTGTTTGGTCGTGCTGCAGCTATCCGTGCTGGTAAAACCATCGACCGCAATTCGTCTATTCCGCAGCCTGATGCTGGAGTCAGCGACAAAATCATGAGCCGTTTTGATACCATGCGTCATGCGGATGGCTCTGCGCCAACGGCAGATCTTCGCCTGAAAATGCAGAAGATTATGCAGGAAGATGCAGCAGTGTTCCGTACTTCAGAAACATTGAAATCTGGCTGCGATCGCATGTTGGATCTTTGGAAAGAAATGCCGGATGTTAAAGTGTCAGATCGTTCGATGATCTGGAATTCTGATCTGGTAGAAACGCTTGAATTAGAAAACCTGATGATTAGCGCATCGGCGACGGTTGTTGGCGCTGAAGCCCGCAAGGAAAGCCGCGGCGCCCATGCCCATGAAGATTATAAAGATCGCGATGACAAGAATTGGCGCAAGCATACATTGTCATGGGTGGATGCCAAAGGCGGCGTGAAGCTGGATTATCGCCGTGTTGTAACCACGCCTTTGACAACTGAAAAAGAAGGTGGGATTGACTTGAAACGCATCGCACCAAAAGCACGGGTTTATTGATCCGTTACTCAGTAGTTTTCAGAAAACGAATATCGCTGCGATTTTGTATCGTGGCGATATCTTTTTTGTAGCGCTCTTGCAGAGCAGTTTTTTGCTCTTTGGTCAAAGGATCAAAAGGTGTGCCTTCAGCAAATTGATCGACGATCTCGTCCGGATTGTCAGGTTTTTCACTTAGGCCAAGAACATGCTCAATGGCTTCGCGGGTCGGTGCGCGGTTCATGGGGCGAACGATGTATTGGCCGATATTCATCTGATTTTTTGGGTCATTGACCAGCGAACGTAACCGTTCTTCAAAACTATTTACTTCAAACAGTGATACGGTAAGTTCTGCATTGGGGAATATGAAGCGGATATCATCAATTACATCATTCCAGCCTTTGGAAATTGTCAGCAATTCATCTGTCATGGTTTCGAAGGGTTTGATCTTGCTGCCGTATACAGCGCGCATGACATAAGATGATATGATGAAAGTGTCATAGGAGCGCAGCGTTAAATGGATTTTTGAAACGTCTAGAGGCAATAGTTTTTTCAAAGCTTGAAGATGGCTTTTCGTTGCGGGATAAATAGATTTGCCATTTCGCCCGAAAATACTGCCAAGTATTTTTTCATCAGAAAGAATGATATCTTCAAAAACAATGTCCCGCAACGTTGCCGTGTTGAGCAAATCAAGCATGATAGTTTGTGCTTGTTTTCGTTTAAACCAAATTAGCAGCTTTCCCATTGGTCTTCGCACAGAGCCAGCAAGGTTGACCAGTTTTCGGATGGTTTTTTGGTTGCGCTTGTCCGGGCGGGGCGGAGTTAAAACAGCGATACCTCTGGCTGATAGTACATCTTGCGCCGCGTCCAGCGATGCTTGCAAAGTTGTTGTGCCAGTTCGGTGCGCACCAATATGCAATATTAGGTTAGTCATGGCCCATGCCCATAAACTTTTCGATCTTGCTGTGTGAAATTCGATAATCAACTTGTTCTACTGCATAGCGCCTTGCAGTTTGCCCCAGTTTTTGGCGTAATTGTTGGGACTCGCATAATCGGGAAATTGCATTTGCAAATGCGTTTATGTCGCCAGGTTCCACAAGCAGACCGTTTTCACCATCGCTAATATGATCTGGAATACCTGCATGCCTTGTGGTTACAATTGGCAGGCCGCAAGCCATCGCTTCTTGAATGACGCCGGGCATTCCCTCGGTGTCACCATTTGCACTGGTTTGAAAATGTTGAAGATATAGCATCGGTTTGGCCATGCGCTTGACGACTTCTTCATGGCGCATTCTATCAGAAAAAATGACTCGGTCATCGATACCCAACTCTTTTGCAATTCTTTGTGCCTTTGGAAGGCCGTCGCCGCCACCGACTATTTCAAGTTTCAAATCAAATTTGTCTGCGACCATGGCAAAAGCGCGCAACATGGTTTCAGGTGATTTCTTCTTTACCATTCGCCCCACTGACAGACACAGGCCTGGTTCCGGTTTTCCAGGCTTGAATAAATCTGTATTGACCCCACTGGGGACCACTATGGCTTTAGGGTTGCTTATTCCATGACGGGCCAAATTGTCCAACAGGCTTTGTGAAACAGAAATAATGCCAGATAAGCGCGGCAAGATTTGTTTCAAGATTCGCCGATAGCTTGAATTTCGCAGCATTCCTGAAGCATCGTTTCCCCGAAACATGCAATAGGTCGGGCGGCCGGTATTGATAATATGGTGGCCTATTTCGGTTGCCACATAACCAAATTCCATAATCGCATGAGTGACTTTTTGTTCATCAAAAAAGGCTTTTACCTTCGCATTATGGGCAGAAGCGCCAAATTGTTCGAAAGCTGCTGGAAAAAAACCAAGGGAATTGACTAATTCAACCAAGCGTGAGTTCTGGTAATGGAAGGTCGGCCTTCCCATCACCGTTTCGCCTTTGTATCGGCCAGAAACCACTACCGTGTTTCCGTGATTTAAAAATTCAATATGTCTGCGGACAAAAGTCTGGGAAGGAGAAGTTGTTGAGCGTGTAACAACAGCTAATTTATGCTCTGTATTATTCAACTGCTCGGCGCCTTCTATCATGATTCGCAATTTGGCTGAAACTAAGCCACTTGTCTAATTTATCAAACGAATTTGAATTGATATAAATACTTGACGGGAGTTGGTTTACAAGCGATCAAAAGCCCCTATCTGATAGATAACATAAAACAGCGGTAAAAGATGTCCAAGGACGTATCATGGTTGAATTAACACTCCCTAGAAATTCGCAGATCAAAGAAGGCAAGAAATGGCCGAAGCCTCAGGGCGCCACTAATTTGCGCGAATACCGGATTTACCGCTGGTCACCAGATGACGATGGTAATCCGAGTGTTGATACATATTATGTGGATATGGACAATTGCGGGCCTATGGTTCTCGACGGACTTATTTGGATCAAGAACAATATTGACCCGACTCTGACTTTCCGCCGGTCATGCCGCGAAGGTATTTGCGGCTCTTGTGCGATGAATATTGATGGTACGAATACTCTGGCTTGCACAAAGGGCTCTGACGAGATTTCTGGAACGGTCAAGATTTATCCTTTGCCGCACATGTCTGTGGTGAAAGACCTTGTGCCTGACATGACGCATTTTTATGCGCAACATCGCTCTATTGAGCCTTGGCTGAAAACGACAACGCCAACGCCTGCCAAAGAGTGGAAACAGTCTCACGAAGATCGCGAGAAGTTGGACGGGCTTTATGAATGTATTTTATGCGCATGTTGCTCTACGTCCTGCCCGTCATACTGGTGGAATGGCGATCGTTATCTTGGACCAGCAGCATTGTTGCAAGCCTATCGCTGGCTGATTGATAGTCGTGATGAATCCACCGGTGAGCGTCTTGATGATCTGGAAGATCCATTCCGTCTGTATCGCTGCCACACGATCATGAACTGTGCGCAGTCATGCCCGAAGGGTTTGAATCCAGCCAAGGCGATTGCCGAGATTAAAAAGATGATGATCGAGCGCCGGGTTTAATTTCTGAAGTGTTGCTGAAATCCCTTTGGAGGTACGCGTTTGCTTGCTCACACACTTGTGTAATCTCGTTATTTTGCTTTTCCAGAAATACGCGCCATATTCATTGGAAATGAACTCAAAAAAACGGTGCTTTAATGCGAAATTCAACTTCAATGATCAAGGCTGCGCTGGTTTCAGCTGCGCTTCTTACTATTGGCACTTCAGCGGCTTATGCCGAAAATGAAACTGCTATTTTTGCTGGCGGTTGTTTCTGGTGCATTGAAAAAGATTATGAGCATGTGAATGGCGTTGTGGACGTTGTTTCAGGTTATATTGGCGGAGAAACAACCAATCCGAGCTATAAAAATCACAAGGGTTTTGTTGAAGCGGTGAAGATCACTTATGATCCGGCAGTCGTCTCCTATAAATCTTTGGTCGACACGTTTTGGCGTACTGTTAACCCGACAGACGATGGTGGTCAGTTTTGCGACCGCGGTTACTCCTACACAACAGCGATTTTTGCCGTAGACGATATGCAGGCGAAATTGGCTGAAACATCAAAAGCCGAAGCAGAAAACGTCTTGGGCAAAACAATCGTTACGCCGATCCATTCCATCAAACCCTTCTATAATGCTGAAGATTACCATCAGGACTATTACAAAAAAAGCCCGGTTCGATATAACTATTATCGAAAAGCGTGTGGCCGTAACAAGACGGTTGAAGGGTTATGGGGTGAGGAAGCCTATAAAGGCGTAGAAGGTCATTCGAGCTAAAAATCCATACATTTCCCAGTCTAAAAGCTGTATTTTGGCGTGAATATGCTCATATTGGGTATATTCAGCTTCCATTCAGAATTGGTTTACCATATTAAGCCAAAATGCGAGTAAGGCCGTGCCATTTGGCAAGGCCATATTTCCAGCTTTTTGCTGTTGTAGGCAAAAGGTTGGCGGGCTTTGTCCGGCTGATAAAAAATGTAAGGGGCTTACAATGGGACTGAAAACTGTCGTTACGATGGTTGCGCTTGGTTTAGCGATCACTGGATGCAATCGATCTATCAATTCTGTGGCGCCTGCCGGATCACAACCCCAACGGTTGCCGTCTGCACCTGTTGAATCCGTTCAATCAGATCAATTACCGCCGCCAGTTGATGCAAGTCAGTCGACAATGGTTGATGCGACTGCACCACAAGCTCCTTCCACGCAAATTGCAGCCGCGACACCGAGCGATGCGTCCGTAATTCCTGAAGGTACTGGCGAACCTGTTACGCGCGAAGCGGTTTCTGGCTCATGGAATGTAAACAGCGACAATCCTGATTGCCGTATGATTTTGGCTTTTACAAAATGGTCTGGAGGATACCGCGCAGCAACACGGCGGTGTAACTCTCAGGAGTTGGCTAATGTCAGTGCTTGGGATGTAAAAGGTCAGCAGGTTGTTTTGATGGATGCTGGCGGCAATACGGTTGCCCGTTTGTATCAATCAGCTTCAGGGCGTTATGATGGCACGACAAATAGCGGTGCGCCGATCAGCTTTACCCGATAATTTTTTAACTTAACATATTTGAGTTCAGAGCCAAATCATTGCTGGTAGACTGATATGGGCAAAGCTGTTTAGAATTCCGAAAAGCTTGTGACGCTTGGTATTACGCTATAAAAGCGCACAAACTTGTGGGCGTGGAAACGCAGATTAAACAAAATGTCGGGATCAGGCGTGCCAGGCTCTAAGTTAGTTCGATCAGAAAATTCCGTGGCGCAAGCCTATCGCGATAAAGTTGCAGCAGGCACTTTCCAGCTTGATCCTGTTCAACTTGCGCTCAGTGAAAAATTCGATGAACTTCGCATTTTGCTGGAAGCGCGTCCCGTTGCATCAAAATCCTCGGCGCTTGGCTGGCTGTTAAGCCGAAGAAATAAACAGCAGCCTATAACTGGCCTTTATATTTGGGGCTCGGTAGGGCGTGGCAAATCCATGCTAATGGATATGTTTTTTAATTCGGTTCAATTTGCGCCCAAACGCCGTGTTCACTTTCATGACTTCATGGAGGATGCTCAGCAGCGCATCCATCAACATCGGCAAGATTTTAAAGAGGGCAAGACAAAAGAAGAGGATCCAATTCCGCCCGTTGCGAGCGCGCTAGCTTCTGAGGCAATGCTTCTTTGTTTTGATGAATTTTCTGTCACGGATATCGCGGACGCAATGATCCTTGGCCGTTTGTTTCAAGGGTTGTTTAAGGCGGGAGCCGTTATTGTCGCCACATCAAATGTGGCCCCGGACAATTTGTACAAGGACGGATTGAACAGGCAGCGATTTATACCATTTATCGAGTTGCTCAAATCTCATTGTGCCGAATATATGCTGGATGCTCGCACAGACTACCGGTTGGAAAAGCTGTCAAAGGCACCTGTTTACATGGCGCCCTTAGGGGACAAGTCAGCCAAAGGAATGGCTGCGGCATGGGAACGAATGACAGGCGGCGCAAAAGGGGCGGCAACCAGTTTGACAGTAAAGGGGCGCAAAGTTGTTGTGCCACTTGCTCACGAAGGTTTAGCCCGGTTTGGTTTTGACGACCTGTGTGGCAAGCCGCTTGGTTCCCAAGACTATCTGGCGCTGGCACGTAAATTTCATACGATTTTTATTGATGATGTGCCGATCATGGCAATAGAGCATCGCAATCAGGCGAAGCGGTTCATCAATTTAATAGATACCTTGTATGATCAAGGGATTAAACTGGTGATCTCTGCAGAAGCAAACCCGCATGCGCTTTATTCGGGCAAACGAGGCACCGAATCCTTTGAATTCGAACGTACTGCATCACGTTTGATTGAAATGCAGTCAGAAAAATATCTTGCAGAACGCTAAACCGATTGAAAATTCAAACGCTCGAAACAGAACGCATAAACAAGCCTCTGGAATCTAAAGGTTTTACTTTAAATTCTTACTTTTACGTAAATAACGGAAAATTTAAACCATTGAAAACAGTCATCTTTTTCAATCGCTGTTGCCAAAAGTGCCAATTTTGAGTAAAAGGCGTGAATTGGGGATTTTAAGGCAGATCAAAATTGATCTTGCCAAATTAGCTTTGTCCCCCGTCACAGCCGAAAATGCTGGGCGTAGATGTTAACCAGCATAGGTCATCTCAATAGAGGCCTGATTACAGGGAATACTAAATATGGCGAGAAACAAGATCGCATTGATTGGCTCAGGAATGATCGGCGGTACGCTGGCGCATCTAGCTGGGATAAAAGAACTAGGCGATATCGTAATGTTCGATATTGCTGAAGGAATCCCTGAGGGCAAGGCACTGGATTTGGCGCAATCGTCAACTGTTGAAGGCTTTGATGCGAAATTGTCAGGCACTCAAAGCTATGCAGCAATTAAAGGCGCTGATGTTTGCATCGTGACCGCAGGTATAGCACGCAAGCCTGGTATGAGCCGTGATGACTTGTTGGGTATTAACCTGAAAGTGATGGAGCAGGTTGGTGCAGGCATCAAAAAATATGCGCCAAACGCATTCGTCATCTGCATCACCAACCCGCTCGACGCAATGGTCTGGGCTTTGCAAAAATTCTCAGGTCTTCCGAAAAACAAAGTTGTCGGCATGGCCGGTGTTTTGGATTCCGCCCGCTTCCGCTTGTTCCTCGCTGAAGAGTTCGATGTATCTGTAGAAGATGTGACGGCGTTTGTTCTTGGTGGTCATGGCGATTCGATGGTGCCGCTTATCCGCTACTCGACAGTTGCTGGTATTCCTTTGCCAGACTTGATCAAAATGGGCTGGACAACGAAAGCTCGTATTGATGAGATCGTTGATCGCACACGCAAAGGCGGTGGTGAAATTGTTGCCCTGCTTAAAACAGGCTCTGCTTATTACGCGCCAGCTTCCTCAGCGATTGCGATGGCCGAGAGCTATTTGAAAGACAAAAAGCGCGTGATGCCATGTGCTGCTTCTTTAAAAGGTGAATACGGTATCAAGGACTCTTATGTCGGTGTTCCAGTGGTGATCGGTGCCAATGGTGTTGAGAAAGTCATTGAGATCGAATTGAACCGGACAGAAGAAAAGATGTTCCAAAAATCAGTGGATGCGGTTGCGGAACTTTGCGCCGCCTGCGCAGAGATTGCTCCAAACTTGAAATAATGTTTTGATCGGCCCTGATTTGTTCGGGGCCGATTTTATTTGAATACCAGATTGTTATCAGGAGGCGGAATTTCCGCAACGTTCAATGGCCAATGATCCTTCCAGCCGCCAAGAGGCTAATCAAGAATTTGCTAATTCCTCATTTTTATATGGCGGCAATGCCGGATATATTGAAGAGCTTTATGCGCAATATCAAGATAATCCGGGCTCATTGAGCCAGGATTGGCAGGATTATTTCGGTTCTCTCAAGGATGATCGCGGTGATGTGATCAAGAATGCTGATGGTGCATCGTGGAAACGATCCAACTGGCCTATCCATGCTAATGGCGAATTGGTATCGGCTCTTGATGGTGATTGGTCTGCAATAGAAAAAGTCCTCGCGGATAAGATTGCTGCCAAAGGATCTGGAAAATCAGGCGGGTTGTCTGAAAAGGATTTGCAGCGCGCGGCAAAAGATTCGGTTAGTGCGATTATGATGATCCGTGCCTATCGTATGCGGGGTCACTTGCATGCAAAGCTGGATCCCTTGGGCATTGCCGGAAATCGTGAAACCTATGATGAATTAAAACCGACCTCTTACGGTTTTACCGAAGCTGATTACGACCGCAAGATTTTCATTGATTACATGCTTGGTCTTGAATTTGCGACCATTCCAGAAATGGTTGAAATTCTAGAGCGCACTTACTGCTCGACCATGGGCGTTGAATTCATGCATATTTCAAACCCCGAGGAAAAGGGCTGGATTCAAGCGCGCATTGAAGGGCCTGATAAAGGCATCGCCTTTACGGAAATGGGTAAGAAGGCTATTTTTCAAAAACTGGTTGAAGCTGAAGGTTTTGAGCAGTTTCTAGATGTAAAATATAAAGGTACAAAGCGCTTTGGCCTTGATGGCGGCGAATCGCTCATTCCTGCGCTTGAGCAGATTATCAAACGCGGCGGCCAGCTAGGCCTAAAAGAAATCGTGTTGGGCATGGCTCACCGTGGGCGCTTGAACGTTCTGACCAATGTGATGGCCAAGCCGTTTCGTGCAGTATTTCATGAATTCAAAGGCGGATCATTTGCCCCTGAAGAGGTCGAGGGTTCAGGCGATGTGAAATATCATTTGGGCGCATCTTCAGATCGTGAATTCGATGACAATAAAGTCCACTTGTCTTTGACTGCCAATCCATCTCATTTGGAAATCGTCAATCCTGTAGTGCTTGGTAAAGTGCGCGCTAAGCAAGACAAGTTGGAAGAGGTCAATGATCGAGGGTCACGTACGCGCGATACGGTTTTGCCGCTATTAATCCACGGTGATGCTGCTTTTGCCGGACAAGGTGTTGTTGCTGAATGCTTGGGACTTTCAGGTCTTAAGGGTCACCGTACTGGCGGTTCTATTCACTTCATCATCAATAACCAGATTGGCTTTACCACCAATCCAAGTTTCTCGCGTTCCTCGCCTTATCCTTCCGATGTGGCGAAAATGGTTGAGGCACCAATTTTCCATGTGAATGGGGATGATCCTGAAGCCGTGGTTTTTGCGGCTAAGGTCGCCATTGAATACCGCCAAAAATTCCACAAGCCTGTGGTAATTGACATGTTCTGCTATCGTCGTTTTGGACACAACGAGGGCGATGAACCAGCATTTACACAGCCACTGATGTATCAAAAAATCAGATCGCATCTGACCACTGTGACGCTTTACAGCAAGAAGCTTTTGGATGAAAAAGTTCTCGATGAGAGTTCGGCTGACAAAGTGAAATCAGATTTCCGCGAATATCTGGAAGGGGAGTTTGAGCTTGGCAAGAATTACCGCCCGAACAAAGCTGATTGGCTAGATGGCGCTTGGAGTGGATTGAAAACTGCCTCTGGTCTGGATGATCCAAGACGGGGCGAAACATCGGTTCCTTTGAAAACGCTGAAGGAAATTGGCGAGAAGATCAGCGCTGTTCCCAAGGACTTCAACATTCATAAAACCATTCAGCGGTTTATGGACAACCGCGCTGCCGCGATTAAATCCGGCAAAGGTATTGACTGGGCGACTGGCGAAGCATTGGCTTTCGGTTCCTTGATGAAAGAAGGAAATATCATTCGTCTTTCCGGGCAAGATGTTGAGCGCGGGACCTTTTCTCAGCGTCATTCTGTTTTGTATGATCAGGTGGACAATAGTCGTTATATTCCATTGGAAACCCTTGCGACAAAAGATGCGAATTATGACGTCATCAACTCGATGCTTTCAGAAGAAGCCGTTCTGGGCTTTGAATATGGTTATACGCTGGCAGCGCCGGGTGCCTTGACCGTTTGGGAAGCGCAATTTGGCGACTTTGTGAACGGTGCACAGGTTGTGATCGATCAGTTCATATCCTCCGGTGAAAGCAAATGGCTGCGTATGTGCGGTTTGGTGATGCTATTGCCCCATGGCTATGAAGGACAGGGGCCTGAACATTCATCAGCCCGCCCAGAGCGGTTCTTGCAACAATGCGCAGAAGACAATATGCAGGTTGCTAATGTTACGACGCCAGCGAATTATTTTCATATTCTGCGCCGCCAATTGCGCCGCGAATTCCGCAAACCTTTGATCCTTTTCACACCGAAATCCTTGTTGCGCCATAAGCGTGCAGTTTCAGAACTATCGGAAATGAGCAAAGGCTCAAGTTTCCATCGCCTGTTATGGGATGACGCGGAATACAAAAAAGGCGAGGCAATAAAACTCGTCAAAGACAATAAAATCAATCGTGTGGTTCTTTGCTCCGGTAAAGTCTATTACGACCTTTATGAAGAGCGGGAAAAACGCGGGATCGATGATATCTATCTGTTGCGTGTCGAGCAGCTATATCCGTTTCCGGCAAAAGCTCTGATCCATGAATTGTCGCGCTTTAAAGATGCAGAGATTGTCTGGTGTCAGGAAGAGCCAAAGAATATGGGCTATTGGGGCTTCATCGAACCTTATCTGGTTTGGGTGCTTGATCACATCAAAGCCAAACATCAGCGGCCCCGCTATATCGGACGTCCTGCTGCAGCTTCGCCTGCGACTGGCATGATGTCCAAGCATTTGGCGCAACTTGCAGCCTTCCTTGAAGATGCCTTGGGCGATACGTCCAAAAAATAACAATTGGCCTGACCGAATCCAAAGAAAGTAATAAAAATGGCAACTGAAATTCGTGTACCGACCCTTGGTGAAAGTGTGGCTGAGGCAACTATTGGAAGGTGGTTAAAATCTGCAAGTGACGCTGTCGCTGTTGATGAGCCCTTGGTAGAACTTGAAACAGATAAAGTATCCGTAGAAGTGCCTTCGCCTGTTGCAGGTGTCCTTGCTGCAATTGATGCGAAAGAAGGCGATACGGTTGAAGTTGGCGCGCTGCTTGGAACCATCAATGAAGGTGCAGCTGCTGCGCCATCTGCGAAAAAAGAAGAGCCAGCTAAATCGGCTCCGGCAGAAGCCAAAAGTGATAGTTCTTCGTCAGAAATGCCACCCGCACCTTCTGCTCAAAAAATGATGACTGAAAAAGGCATCGATGCTGGAAGTGTTGATGGCTCTGGCAAGCGCGGTCAAATTCTTAAAGAAGATGTGATGAAAGCTGGATCAGCGCCAAAAGCAGCACCTGTTGCCGCAAGAGCGCCTGCACCCGTTGATGATAGTGTTCGGGAAGAACGGGTGAAAATGACCCGTCTTCGCCAGACAATTGCTCGCCGTTTGAAAGATGCACAAGAAACCGCAGCTATGTTGACCACGTTCAACGAGGTAGACATGACGGCTGTCATGGAAATGCGCAAAAAATATAAAGAGCTGTTTGAGAAAAAGCATGGTGTGAAGCTCGGCTTTATGGGCTTTTTCACCAAAGCGGTTTGTCATGCCTTGAAAGAAATCCCCGCAGTGAACGCGGAGATAGATGGCACTGATATTATCTACAAAAACTTTGCCCATATTGGGGTTGCCGTTGGCACACCTAAAGGCCTTGTGGTTCCTGTTGTTCGCGATGCGGATCAAATGGGTATTGCTGATGTGGAAAAAGAAATTGGTCGTTTGGGCTTAGCTGCGCGCGATGGTCAATTGTCCATGGCAGATATGCAGGGCGGAACGTTTACGATTTCCAATGGCGGTGTCTATGGCTCACTGATGTCGACACCTATTCTCAATGCACCGCAGTCGGGCATTTTGGGTATGCATAAGATTCAGGATCGCCCTGTTGCGATTGATGGTCAGGTGGTTATTCGTCCGATGATGTATCTGGCGCTTTCTTATGATCACCGGATTGTGGACGGCAAAGAAGCTGTTACCTTCCTTGTTCGTGTAAAAGAGAGCCTTGAAGATCCAGAGCGTTTGGTGCTTGATCTTTAATCGTATTATTTCAATCTGATTTACCAGGAGACTGCCAATGTCCATCGAATTGAAAATGCTTCTATACGCAGGCATCGTATTGATCGTTCAATTGGTTCTGCAAGTGCTGGCAGGCATTTATCAAAATGGTTTGGGATATGCACTTAGCCCTCGTGATGATCTGTCAAATGACTCGGGCATTGCAGGTCGTGTCGAGCGAGCCTTTTACAATATGCTCGAAACCTTTCCGATTTTTGCAGCGATGGCTTTGATGGTTCATGTGACTGAAAGCTGGACATCTCTGACGGCTTTGGGCGCTCAGCTCTATTTCTGGGGTAGGGTATTTTACGTACCTGCTTATGTCGCTGGAATACCAGTTGTCAGGACCGTGATTTGGATGGCTTCCCTTGTTGGTATTTGCCTGATGGCTTGGGAACTAACTCGCCTGGCGGTTGGCGCATGAGCAATGTGATGGTGATCACGGGTGGTAGTCGAGGTATCGGCGCTGCCTGTGTCAAACTTGCGGTTCAAGCTGGATTTGATATTTGCTTTTCATATGTTTCAAACAAAGAGGCCGCGGACAAAGTCTCGGCTGAAGCATCCGCAATGGGCGGAACGGCGAAAGCCGTCCAAGCTGATGTGGGTAATGAAGCTGATATTCTCCACTTATTTGCCGAAGCCGATAAAATGGGAGTGCTCAAAAGCCTGATTAACAATGCTGGTATTGTTGATCAAAGCCAACGTGTAGAAGACTACACTGTTGAACGGTTGAACCGGATGTATTCGGTCAATGTGGTTGGTAGTATTTTGTGTGCCCGGGAAGCCATCAAGCGCATGTCGACCAAGCATGGTGGCAAAGGCGGAACAATCGTAAATCTGTCATCGGCTGCGGCCTATCTTGGCTCGCCCAATCAATATGTCGACTATGCTGCATCAAAGGCGGCTATTGATACCTTTACCAAAGGACTTTCATTGGAAGTTGCTGATGAAGGTATCAGAGTAAATGCTGTGCGTCCTGGTCTGATTGATACGGATATCCACGAGAGTGGCGGCGAGATCGACCGTGTCAAGCGCCTTGAACATATGGTGCCGATGAAACGCGGCGGAAGCGCTGAAGAAGTTGCCAAAGGCATATTATGGCTGACAAGCGATGATGCGTCCTATGTGACGGGTGATTGCATGAATGTAACGGGTGGCCGGTAAGTTACCTAAAATTATTTGGAGTGGTTATGTCTGAACAATTCGATGTTGTGATCATAGGCTCAGGCCCAGGTGGATATGTTTGTGCGATCAAAGCCGCCCAACTTGGTTTGAAAATAGCCATTGTTGAAAAAATGAAGACCTTTGGCGGCACATGCCTCAACATTGGCTGCATTCCTTCAAAGGCACTTTTGCATGCCTCAGAAATGTTTCATGAAGCAGAACATGGCCTTGAGAAACTAGGGATCAAAGTTGGCAAGCCCAAGCTCGATCTTAAAACCATGATGGGCCACAAAGATGCAACGGTGAAAGCCAATGTGGATGGTGTTCAGTTTCTTTTGAAGAAAAACAAAGTGACGACCTTTCACGGTACGGGCTCAATTCCTGCTGCTGGCAAAGTTGCTGTGAAAAGCGACGATGGCAAAGAACAGATTATTGAAGGAAAGAATATTGTCATAGCCACTGGATCTGACGTTGCAGGTATTCCAGGTGTTGACGTCAAGATTGATGAGAAAACGATTGTTTCTTCCACAGGAGCATTGTTGTTGGATACAGTCCCAAAGCACCTGGTTGTTGTTGGCGGCGGTGTCATCGGTCTTGAAATGGGGTCTGTCTGGATGCGCCTTGGTGCCAAGGTGACGGTCGTTGAATATCTCGATACTATTTTGGGTTCGATGGATAATGACGTGTCGAAACAGTTCCAGCGCATTTTGGGAAAACAAGGCATGGGTTTCAAACTCGGCTCAAAGGTTACCGGTGTCGAGAAATCTAAAAAAGGTGCAACGGTCACCTTTGAGCCGGTAAAAGGCGGAGATCCTGAAAAGATTGAAGCTGACATTGTTTTGGTTGCCACTGGTCGTAGACCATACACCGATAATCTTGGTCTGGATGCGCTTGGCGTTGAGATGGATCGCGGCAAGGTCAAGACTGATGCCCATTGGCAAACCAACATCAAGGGTATTTACGCCATAGGCGATGTGATCGACGGGCCTATGCTAGCTCATAAAGCAGAAGACGAAGGCTCGGCCGTTGCTGAAGTGCTGGCAGGGCAGGCAGGTCATGTGAACTATAATGTTATTCCGGGTGTGGTTTATACGCAGCCGGAGGTGGCCAGCGTTGGCGCGACGGAAGAAGAATTGAAAAAAGCTGGCATTGAATATGTGGCTGGCAAGTTTCCGTTCTCTGCCAATGGTCGTGGGCGTGCCATGAACCAGACCGACGGGTTTGTGAAATTTCTAGCTGATAAAGCCACCGACCGGGTGCTTGGCGCACATATCATTGGTTTTGGTGCTGGCGAGATGATCCATGAATGTGCGGTATTAATGGAATTTGGTGGATCTTCTGAAGATCTGGCCCGCACATGCCATGCTCACCCGACTATGAGTGAAGCCGTTCGTGAAGCGGCCATGGCGACTAGCGGCAAACCGATACATATATGATTGGAGCATTAAAATGGGGCATGTCATAGATATAGAAGTTGAATTGCCTCATTCTTCACTGGAAAACGCTGATTGGGCTGATGCCTATCAGGTAAGCGTGGAGCAAGAATTTGGCTTTGGTTCTGCACGTGAGGCAGGCGAGGCGATTTTTCAGGCTTTTCCAAAAGTGACCAATTACCTCTTGGTATTACGCGGGATTATCATGGCACCATTTGGGCTCAAGGGTCCAAAGCATATTGAAAGTATAAATACCGATAGTATCGGTTTTTTCCCGGTCATGCGTGAAAGCGAAAAAAGCGTCACCGCCGGATTTGATGACATGCATCTTGATTTTCGTATCGTCGTTGATCTTGGCGATCATGCAAATCTGCAAAGTATTAAACTGGCAACCATCATCAAAAGGCACAATTGGATTGGGTGGGCATATTTGGCAACAATATTACCGTTTCACCGATGGATTATTCGAAGCGCTTTGGCCCGGGTAAAGTCTCAAAGAGAAAATATGAAATAAAAAAGCCCGGAGACGATCCGGGCTTTTCATTTTTGGAAGGTAGTTTTTTACAAGAACTGTTTGCAGTTCAGGACTATGCCTTATTTAGAAGATTGATTACCCAGGCGTCTTTCAACTCGGCAAAATCAAGTTTCTCACTAGTATTTTGAGGCATTTTTACAGGTTGGCTTTGGGCAACGGTTTCACTCTTCGTGCCATGGCTCATTTTTGCCATGCCGTAAGAGCAACCTTCTGCAAATGCTGAACTTGCAGCAAAGCTGGTGATTGCCAAACCAAGGAGAAGCGTTTTCATACAGTCACTCCTTTTTGCGAACGCCACCATAGGCATTCTGTCAAAAAAAGTAGCACAATTTTCGAAAATTTCAATATCGGTTGGGATAAAGCCTATTCAACGCTGGTAACCGAATAACCAGCTTGTTGAAATTTGTTTACCAGCCCATCTTCTCCAGGAAGATGTAGGGCACCCACAGCCATGAAGACATTGCCTTTTTCAATAAAGGGCACGGCGCGTTCGGCCATGACCGCATTTCTGTTGATGATCAGGCTTTGATTAAACTCGTCGAAGTTTTTTGATGATGAGGTTGAGGGAGAGACGACCTTGGTCAGCGGCTGGATCATGCCGATCTCGCCCTGAATATAAAGTAGCTTCATGGTCTCCATGACATCTTCTGCCAAGCTTCCCATGTTGAGGGTTTCTTTGAGCGCTTCAAGATGGAATTCTTCCGGCAGGCTTGCCATCGCAGAAAATTGCTCGCCCACGGTCTCCAAACCAATCAGGGTTTTGCCCTGTGCCTTTGCAGCAGCGGCGATGATGCCATCAAGGACAGGCTCACCTGCTTTCTTTGATGCCATTTCACAGGCTGGCACAGCCACGCTTGTGGCAATAAGCCAAGGGCGCATGATCTGGGCAACAGCAAAAGGAATCCCTCTTTCATCTGCAGCGGCTTTCAACTTTTCTAAGGTTTCAGCGTCGAGACGCTCTGAGAGTGTTGTGCCATCTGTATATAGCGTCAGATCTTTATGCTGCATGAGTGCTGCACCTGCTTGGGCAGGGTCCAGCGCCTCTATGTTTTCAACGATCACGGTTTCCGCCTTGTCCAAAGCGGCCTGTTTTGGGCCAGCCATATCGACGATCCTGCTATCGGCCATATGCATGGTGCCTAGCAAATAGGAAGTTGGCACGCCGTCTTTTTCGATTTTCCAAAAGATGGATTTACCATTGATGATTTTATCTGATTCGACGCGAAGAGCTGCCAGCTTTTCTGGATCGTTCGCGGCATACTCTGCGATTAGATCTTTGCCCTGACACGTGATTTGGGCGTTGGTTTCAGCTTGGGCAGAGACCACTTGAGCCAGCACAAAAAGGAAGCTGATAAAGAATGCGACCAAGATGCCAGAAGCCACCATCAAAATACGGTTGGCATGGGTATCAAGCGCAGAAGTCAGTGATGCTGTTTTTATCATGTGCATGTTTTACGATCTGGAAGTGGAAATCGCGTTAAATGACAGGGTTAACTAGAGGTCAATATTCGTAACAATTGTTTCTAAATTACGCTCGCGGATGGGTATTTTCGTAGATATCGAGAAGCCTTTGGGTATCGACGCCCGTATAGATTTGGGTGGTCGACAAAGACGCGTGGCCCAATAGTTCCTGGATGGTTCGAAGGTCTCCACCATTGCCCAGTAAATGCGTAGCAAAAGAATGGCGCAGGGCATGTGGCGTTGTTGTGTCTGGAAGGTTTAGGGCTGAACGCAGTTTTTTGATCTGGCGTTGAATGATTTCTGGACGAAGGTCTCCGCCCTTAGCGCCGCGAAACAAAGGCGCATCTGGCTTTAAGTAAAATGGACAGATTTTTTGATATTGAGCGATTGCTTCGCGTATCACTGGGAGTAGGGGTGCAAGTCTGGTTTTGCCACCCTTGCCTAAAATGGGAATGGAAGTTGTGCTGGCTGAAATGATGGACGGTGTTAAGGCCAATGCTTCGCTGATGCGAAGGCCGCACCCATAGAGCAGGGTTATCACCGCCACATCGCGGGCCGCAATCCAGGGTTCATCGCGCATATGTTCCGTTGGATCAGTCAATTGAATGGCTTTGGAGGCGCTGATGGGTTTGGGTAAAGTTTTTGGCTGTTTGGGGGCTTTCGTGGCTGACAAACCAGCTGAAGATGCCAAGCCTTTTTTCTCCAGAAACCGGACGAAGGAGCGGATGCCCGCAAGGCCGCGGCCGAGGGTCCTTGCGCCAGCGCCAGCACGGCGACGTTCGGCAAGAAATCCACGCAGGTCCATCGGCTTTAATGCTGATACATCTTTTAATCTAACAGGTGCGCCAAGATAGCCTGTCATGAATTGCAGGAACTGGCGCAAATCTCTTTCATATGCCTCTAGCGTTTCTGGCGATAAACGGCGCTCGGAGGCAAGGCTTGCCAACCAGTTTTTGCGTTCGGCAATTAAGTCTGGTGCGCCATAGATTAAAAATGCTGATTGGTCGTTCATCTGACGCTCCATTCCTTTTATTGGAATCAGAGTGCCAGAAGGTGGTTAGCGAAGGATGAAGAGGGATATTTACAAGAAGCGCCAACCGGATTTTCCAGTTGGCGCCAAGAATGTGTAAATTTTACAAAGCAAGTTTGTGACCACTAAAACCAATTATCAGCAAGGTAAAAAGCTGATAGTGTCTTTGAAACTTGGGGCCACATAAATGACTATTTGCTGATCTTCTGACCTGTCTTGGCCCAATCGGCCAGGAAGTCGCTGAGGCCTTTGTCGGTCAACGGATGTTTGACCAGGGCTTTCAAGGTGGCCGGTGGTGCGGTGATCACATCAGCGCCGATTAAGGCAG
The DNA here is from genome assembly GCA_017854535.1 of Nitratireductor sp. Classification (GTDB taxonomy): domain Bacteria; phylum Pseudomonadota; class Alphaproteobacteria; order Rhizobiales; family Rhizobiaceae; genus Salaquimonas. The sequence continues at coordinate 71,447 of JAFMHL010000008.1, read as the reverse complement.
CTTCCTTGACGTGGTTCACGGTGCGGATGGAAGCAGCCAAGATTTGTGTTTTGAAGTCGTAATTATCGAAGATTGTGCGGATTTCTTCGATCAGTTCCATGCCGTCCAATCCCTGATCGTCCAAACGACCAATAAAAGGCGACACATAAGTTGCGCCAGCTTTTGCCGCTAAAAGCGCCTGATTGGCGGAGAAGCACAAGGTGACATTGGTCTGGTGGCCTTTGTCTGTCAGTGCTTTACAGGCTTTCAATCCATCCATGGTCAATGGCAATTTGATGCAGATATTCTTTGCGATCTTTGCAAGAACCTTTGCTTCTTTCATCATGCCTTCGTAGTCAGTGGCTGTAACTTCAGCAGAAACCGGACCTTTTACGATGCCGCAAATCTCTTTCGTAACGTCGATGATGTCACGGCCAGATTTCATGATCAGGGAAGGGTTCGTAGTCACGCCATCTACAAGGCCTGTGTCATTAAGTTCACGGATTTCAGCAACATCTGCGGTATCGATAAAAAATTTCATTTTGGTTTCCTATATCGGGATGGATGGTTTTCGTTTCCTTTATAGCATATTTGCCACGAGGTCATTACGTTTACCGGAAGTTTGAAGAGAATCGGCAATGATTTGTGTCGAACCAATAAACATTGAAAGTCAGCATTGTCCAAGACCGTAGCTATCCTTCTGCCCATCCCAACCGAGCGCCCTTATACCTACGGCGTGCCGGAAGGCATGGTGCTTGCGCCGGGCGATCATGTGCAGGTTCCACTTGGGCCACGCAAGGTTGCGGCCGTCGTGTGGGATGGGAAGGTTGATGAGGTAAACCCCAAAAAGCTTAAAGCTGTGGAACAAAAGTTCGATTGCCCGCCTTTGTCAAAAGAATTGATGCAATTTGTGGAATGGATTGCGGCCTACACGCTTTCTCCGCCGGGAATGGTGCTGCGGATGATTTTGAGATCGCCGGCAGCCCTTGAACCGTTGCCAAATACCATTGCCTATAAATTTGCAGGCAAGGAGCCTGAAAAGTTGACCGAGGCGCGCAAACGCATTTTGACGTTGGCGCGTGATGGCATGGCATGGTCAAAATCTGGATTGGCCCATGCGGCTGGAACCAGTGCGTCTGTGGTGAATGGATTGATCACCCAAGGTGTTTTGGAAGAAGTGGAAATTCCAGCAGGGCCTTTGGTTCCTTTGCCAGATAATTCTTATCATCAGCCTGAATTGCTAGAAGAGCAGATTGATAGCGCCAAGGCATTGGTGGAAACAACCGAGGCCAATAAGTTTTCAGTTTCATTGCTGGATGGTGTTACGGGTTCAGGAAAAACTGAAGTTTATTTCGAGGCTGTTGCCAAGGTTCTGGAGCTGGGCAAGCAAGCTCTCATTCTATTGCCTGAAATCGCGTTGACTGCAAATTTCCTTGAACGGTTTCAGGATCGCTTTGGTGTAAAGCCCGGTGAATGGCATTCAGATATTGCGCCAAAGAAACGCGAACAGTTGTGGCGGCAAGTGGCAACGGGCGAAGTGCGAGTTGTTGCCGGTGCCCGTTCGGCGCTTTTCTTGCCCTTTCATGATCTTGGATTGATCGTCGTCGATGAAGAGCACGATGCTGCCTACAAGCAAGAAGACCGTGTCTTTTACAACGCCCGCGATATGGCTGTGGTGCGCGGAAGGCTGGCGGATGCTCCGGTGATTTTATCTTCAGCCACGCCCTCGCTTGAAAGCCGGGTGAACGCGGATCGTGGGCGCTATCATTATTTACGGATGGAGGCGCGCTACGGCGAGGCCGTGCTGCCTGATCTTGCGACGATTGATATGCGGAAAAATCCTCCGCCCCGCGGCGGGTTTATTTCGCCTATCTTGCGCCAAGCGATAGGCGAGGCGGTTGAACGCGGGGAACAGGCATTGTTGTTTCTCAATCGAAGAGGCTATGCGCCGCTGACCTTGTGCCGGGTCTGCGGCCATCGGTTCCAATGCCCCAATTGTACGACCTGGCTGGTTGAGCATCGTTTCCGCAAGCAATTGCAATGCCATCATTGTGGTCATAATGACAAAGTGCCGGAAGTATGTCCGTCTTGCGGCACTTTTGATCATCTGGTTGCGTGCGGTCCCGGCGTTGAACGATTGGCTGAAGAGGTGGTGGATATATTCCCTGATGCACGAACTTTGATTTTGTCGTCTGATCTTATGGGCGGCGTGAAGCGTTTGCGGCTGGAACTTGATGCGATTGCCAAAGGTGAATGCGATATTGTCATTGGTACGCAACTGGTTGCCAAAGGCCATAACTTTCCATTGATGAGTTGCGTTGGGGTAATTGATGCAGATTTGGGTCTTTCAAACGGTGATCCGCGGGCTGCAGAACGCACATTTCAACTGCTATCTCAGGTGACAGGGCGTGCAGGACGTGCAGGCGGCAAAAGTTTTGGCTTTCTGCAAACCTACCAGCCGGAGCATCCAGTGATACAGGCGATTGCTGCGGGAGATCGCGAAGCCTTTTATGAACGCGAAATCTTAGGGCGGCAATCTTCTGGTCTGCCTCCATTTGGACGTTTGGCTTCGATTATTGTGTCTGCTTCAACGCGGAACGAGGCAGAAGGGCAGGCAAAAGCCATGCGTAGACTTGCTCCAAAGGAGGCGGGAATATCCATTCTGGGTCCGGCAGAAGCGCCGATTGCAATTCTTCGCGAGCGCCATCGGTTCAGATTATTGGTTCATGGCGATCTTGGGGTCAATTTGCAGGCATGGTTACGCAAATGGCTTGCAGCCAGCCCCAAGGAGAAGGGCAGTATTCGCGTACAAATTGACGTGGATCCGCAAAGCTTTCTTTAAAAGTGGAAAAAATCTCTCCCTATGCGACAATAGACTCATAACTATCTGCAAAAAGCGGTGCTTTGGTTGGTTGCGACTCCTCATTCAGTGTGCTAGTTGAAGCGCGGCTGTGGGGAATTTCGGTTCGACCACTGCTGTAAAAATTACTAAAAGATATTCAAGTTCAATGACTTGTTCAGATTTTCCCGTAATCGGGCGTTGTTAAAAATCTGTTTTTGCGAGTCGCATGAACACATCTTGGGGACTGTTGTAACTTTGGCCAATTCTGCCTCTCCCGTTTCAAGCATCACAGAGCGCTATGCCAGCGCCTTGTTCGATCTTGCGTTGAGCGAAAAGCAGCTGGGTCCAGTCGAGAAAGATTTGGCGCGCTTTGATGCTGTGCTGAATGGCTCTGACGACCTTTTGCGCTTGGTTCGTTCACCCGTATTTTCCGCCGGCGACCAATTTTCAGCTATTAATGGTATTTTGACCAAAGCTAAAATTTCCGGTCTTGTCGGTAATTTCATTCGCGTTATAGCAAAGAACCGTAGGCTTTTTGCTATGCCGGAAATGCTATCTGCTTTTCGTCGGCTGCTTGCTGACCATAAAGGAGAGGCAACTGCTGAGGTAACAGTGGCGAAAGCCCTGAGTGCCGCGCAGACTAAAGAATTGAAGGCAGCACTGAAGAGTGTTGTCGGCAAAGACGTCGCCATTGACGCTACAGTCGATCCGTCGTTACTCGGTGGAATGATTGTTAAGGTCGGCTCACGCCAGATCGACACGTCACTTCGTACAAAACTATCTTCGCTCAAGCTAGCGCTCAAAGAGGTCGGATAATGGATATTCGTGCAGCGGAAATTTCCGCAATTCTAAAAGACCAAATTAAAAACTTCGGTAAGGAAGCGCAAGTTTCTGAAGTTGGTCAGGTTCTATCAGTAGGTGATGGTATCGCCCGCGTTTACGGACTTGATAATGTTCAGGCTGGTGAGCTCGTTGAGTTCCCGGGCGGCATTAAAGGTATGGCCCTGAACCTTGAAACTGACAATGTCGGTGTTGTGTTGTTCGGCGATGACCGTGGAATTAAAGAAGGCGATACGGTTAAACGTACCGGCTCTATCGTGGACGTTCCGATCGGACCTGAATTGCTCGGCCGTGTTGTGGATGCTCTAGGTAATCCGATCGATGGCAAAGGCCCGATCAAATCAAAGCTTCGCTCTCGCGTTGACGTGAAAGCGCCGGGCATTATCCCGCGTAAATCTGTGCATGAGCCAATGTCAACCGGATTGAAATCCATTGATGCGCTTATTCCTGTTGGCCGTGGCCAGCGCGAATTGGTTATTGGCGACCGTCAGACTGGTAAAACAGCGATCATTCTAGATACCTTCCTTAACCAGAAGCCTATCCATGATAATGGCCCTGACAAAGACAAATTGTATTGCGTTTATGTGGCTGTTGGTCAGAAGCGTTCAACGGTTGCTCAGTTCGTTAAAGTGTTGGAAGAGCGCGGCGCGCTTGAATATTCAATCATCGTTGCCGCGACAGCGTCTGACCCTGCTCCAATGCAGTATCTTGCTCCGTTTACGGGCTGCACCATGGGCGAATATTTCCGTGACAATGGCCAGCATGCGCTGATCGGTTATGATGATTTGTCCAAGCAGGCTGTTGCCTATCGTCAGATGTCTCTCTTGCTACGTCGTCCTCCGGGCCGTGAAGCGTATCCTGGTGACGTCTTCTATCTTCACTCCCGTCTTCTTGAGCGTTCAGCGAAGATGAATGAAGATAATGGCGCTGGCTCTTTGACTGCTTTGCCAGTTATTGAAACACAGGGTAACGATGTGTCTGCGTTTATTCCTACCAACGTGATTTCGATCACTGACGGCCAGATCTTCCTCGAAACAGACTTGTTCTACCAAGGTGTTCGTCCTGCGGTTAACGTTGGTCTATCGGTTTCCCGCGTTGGTTCTGCTGCGCAGATCAAAGCGATGAAACAGGTTGCCGGTTCAATCAAAGGTGAATTGGCTCAGTATCGTGAGATGGCTGCCTTTGCCCAGTTCGGTTCTGATCTTGATGCCGCGACACAGCGTTTGCTGAACCGTGGTGCACGTTTGACAGAATTGTTGAAACAGCCGCAGTTCTCACCGCTTAAAACTGAAGAGCAAGTTGTTGTTCTGTTTGCTGGTGTGAATGGTTATCTGGACAAGTTGCCAGTGAACCAGGTTGGTGCCTTTGAAAAAGGTCTTTTGGCTTCAATGAATTCTAGCCACAAAGATGTTTTGGAAAGCATTCGTAAAGAACAGGCTATCAGCGACGCAATTAAAGCGAAACTGGTTGCAGCGATCGACGGCTTTGCAAAAGGCTTTGCATAAGCAACGGATAGAGAGACTAGGGAAAAAAGCTAAATGGCTTCCTTAAAGGACCTTAAAAACCGGATTGCATCGGTAAAAGCGACGCAAAAAATCACCAAAGCCATGAAAATGGTTGCGGCTGCGAAGCTTCGTCGTGCGCAAATGGCTGCTGAGCAGGCTCGACCATACTCAACCAAAATGGCTAAAGTTTTGGGTGGTTTGGCAAAAAGCATGGAAGGGCGTGAAGATGCGCCTTTGCTGCTTACGGGCAATGGCAAAGATCAAGTGCACTTGCTTGTTGTTGCAACAGCCGAGCGTGGACTTTGCGGTGGTTTTAATTCATCGATTGCCCGTATGGCCCGTATTCATGCACGCAAACTGCTCGCTGAAGGTAAAGAAGTAAAAATCTATACCGTTGGCAAAAAAGGCTATGATGCGCTGAAGATGGAATTCGGACCAAAGATTGTTGAGCGTATTGAATTTCGTTCAGTAAAATATATCGGGTTTGATGAAGCGACGACTGTCAGCAAGCGCATTTTGGAAATGTTTGCGGATGAAGCGTTTGACGTTTGCACTTTGTTTTATTCAGAGTTCAAATCTGTCATTAGCCAAGTTCCAACAGCTCTTAGCCTCATTCCAGCTTCTATTCCTGAAGTTGAAGAAGGCGCAAATGCTGCAAGCGGTGACGTAAGCTATGAATATGAGCCGAGCGAAGAAGCCATTCTTGGCGATCTTTTGCCGCGAAATGTTTCTGTGCAGGTCTTCCGTGCATTGCTTGAAAATGCTGCTGGTGAAATGGGTGCGAAAATGTCCGCTATGGACAATGCGACCCGTAATGCTGGTGAAATGATCGACAAATTGACCCTGAGCTATAACCGTCAGCGTCAGGCGCAGATTACTAAAGAATTGATTGAAATTATCTCAGGCGCGGAAGCGCTCTAAAGTCTCGGTTTGGTAGCGAAAGCAAACCCAAAAGAGATGTGAAATTTAATGTCTGGAGAGATGTAAAATGGCAAAAGCTGCAACACCAAAAGCACCGGCTAAAGCTGCTGCAAAAAAGCCTGCTGCAAAAGCAGCGGCAAAGAAAGCTGTTCCTGCAAAGGCAGCTTCTGCAAAGAAATCTGCTGCGATCAGCGGTGCTACTGGTAAAGTTACCCAGGTTATTGGCGCGGTTGTTGACGTTCAGTTCTCCGGCAACCTGCCAGATATTTTGAACGCCCTTGAAACAGACAATAATGGACAGCGTCTGGTTCTCGAGGTTGCTCAGCATCTTGGTGAAAATACTGTACGTACCATTGCGATGGATTCGACAGAAGGTCTTGTTCGCGGTCAGGCAGTTGCCGACTTGGGCGGCCCGATTTCTGTGCCCGTTGGGGATGAGTGCCTTGGCCGTATCTTGAACGTGATTGGTGAGCCGGTTGATGAAGCTGGTCCGGTTGTAACAAAAGCACGCCGTGGTATTCACCAGCCAGCTCCTGACTTTGTTGATCAGTCGACAGAAGCTGAAATTTTGGTAACAGGTATCAAGGTTGTTGACCTTCTCGCGCCTTACTCAAAAGGTGGTAAAATCGGCCTCTTTGGTGGCGCTGGTGTTGGTAAAACGGTTCTTATTCAGGAATTGATCAACAACATCGCTAAAGCCCACGGTGGTTACTCTGTGTTTGCCGGTGTTGGTGAACGTACCCGTGAAGGTAATGATTTGTATCACGAGATGATCGAGTCTGGTGTGAACAAGGACCCCCATGAGAACAATGGCTCAACAGCTGGTTCAAAATGTGCGCTGGTGTTTGGTCAGATGAACGAGCCTCCAGGAGCGCGCGCCCGTGTTGCTTTGACAGGTTTGGCGATTGCGGAACATTTCCGTGATGAAGGCCAGGACGTGTTGTTCTTCGTTGATAATATTTTCCGCTTTACTCAGGCTGGTTCTGAGGTGTCTGCGCTTCTTGGTCGTATTCCTTCTGCGGTTGGTTATCAGCCAACTTTGGGTACAGATATGGGCGCGATGCAGGAACGCATCACCACAACGAACAAAGGTTCGATCACTTCTGTGCAGGCCGTTTATGTTCCTGCCGATGACTTGACCGACCCGGCGCCTGCTTCAACCTTTGCTCACTTGGATGCGACAACCGTTCTTAACCGTTCGATTGCTGAAAAAGGTATTTATCCTGCGGTTGATCCGCTCGATTCTACTTCGCGTATTCTTGATCCATTGGTTATCGGTGAAGAGCATTATCGTTGTGCCCGTGATGTGCAGGAAGTATTGCAGCGTTACAAAGCGCTTCAGGATATCATCGCGATCCTTGGTATGGACGAATTGTCTGAAGAAGATAAACTGGCTGTTGCCCGCGCACGTAAAGTTGAGCGTTTCTTGTCTCAGCCGTTCTTCGTTGCTGAGGTGTTTACAGGTGCTCCGGGTAAACTGGTTCCGCTTGAAGACACAATCAAAGGCTTCCGCGATCTAGTGGATGGTAAATATGACCATCTTCCAGAAGCAGCTTTCTATCTCGTGGGTTCTATTGAAGAAGCCGTCGAAAAAGCACAGAAAATGGCAGCAGAAGCAGCCTAATTTTAGGCTGCGCTTTGCGCTAAAGGGAATAAATACATGGCTCAAGCCTTTCCTTTTGAACTGGTCTCACCGGAGAAACTTCTGGTTTCAGGCGAAGCAGCAGAAGTGCTTATTCCTGGTGCTGAAGGTTATTTTCAGGTTCTTGCCAACCATGCACCCTTCATGTCCACCATTAAGCCGGGCGTGATTGAAGTGAAGATGGCCGGCGGCGAAGCATCGCGTTATGTGGTGTTTGGCGGCTTTGCTGACGTGTCGCCAAATGGTCTTTCCATTCTTGCTGAGCATGCGGTCAATGCGGCTGATCTAAACAAAGAAGATCTTGCCAAGCGCATTCAGGACGCAAAAGAAGATGTGGCCGATGCCAAGGATGATCATGCCAAGGCTGCTGCTGCAGATTATCTTGACCAGCTAACAACCTTGCAAGCTGCGCTTTAAGTGTAAAACAATTGAAATTTTGGAGACGGGTCCCAGAGAAATCTTGGGCCCGTTTTTGTTCTGACAGTTGTTTCTTTTTCGTCATCCTTGGGCTTGCCCCGAGGATCCATTCCGTGAAACTTCATTGTTTCGTAAATGAGGATGGATAATGGTTTCGACCGTCGGGTCACAGCCCGAAGATAACGAAACGCGGTTGATTTGTACCGCTTTCCCACTACGGGAGTTAGATTTAAGATTCATGCTGTTGCCAAGATCGACACCTGTATTGCAAATTTGACGCTGGCATTTCAGTGCGTTGCTGGTCTATTCTTGGGCTAACCAATTTCAACATCTGGAGAACGTCCATGAAACTCAATGAAACAGTAGCTGTCATCACTGGCGGCGCATCCGGCCTTGGCGAAGCAACGGTCCGTAATTTTGTTGCTGGCGGTGCAAAAGTTGCGATTTTTGACATGAACGCCGAGCGGGGCGAAAATGTCGCTGAGGAATTGGGCGATCATGTGCTGTTTCAAAAAGTGGATGTAACCGACGAAGCCAGCGTTGTTGCAGGGATTGCGGCTACGATGGCGAAATTTGGCAAGATCACTGCAAATGTAAACTGCGCGGGCATTGGTGTTGCATCAAAAACTTTGGGTAAAGAAGGGCCGCATGATCTTGGTCTTTTCAAGAAAACCATTGATATCAATCTAACGGGCACGTTTAACGTGTTCCGTCTTGCTGCCGAACAAATGGCCAAGAATGAACCAAATGAAGACGGCGAGCGCGGTGTTATCGTCAATACGGCTTCTGTGGCAGCTTATGACGGCCAAAAAGGCCAAGTCGCTTACTCAGCGACCAAGGGCGCTATTGTTGGCATGACCTTGCCTGTTTCCCGTGATCTTGCTTTTTACGGCATCCGCATTTGCGCGATTGCGCCGGGCCTGTTTCTAACGCCATTGTTTGAAGGTCTTGGTCAGGAAGTGGTCGATTCGCTTTCCGCCCAAGTTACTTTCCCGAAGCGATTGGGCAAGCCATCTGAATATGGCTCTTTGGCGCGCATTATTGTTGAAAGCCCTTATATGAATGGCGAAACCATTCGTCTCGATGGCGCTATTCGTCTGCCGTAAGGATTAAGATTAACCGAGGGCAATAAAGGGAGTTCAAAGATGACTTTAGTTTCCAGAATTGTAGTTGGAATTGTTGCGCTCATTCACATTTTGATTTTGTGGTTGGAAATGTTCGCATGGGAATCCAAAGGACCAGACGTATTTAGCTTTTTGTCCGAGGAATTGTTCACACCCACTAAAGTCATGGCTGCCAATCAGGGTTTGTATAATGGATTTTTGGCTGCGGGATTGATCTGGTCCCAGTTCATAGGCAATCCAGAATGGGCCAGAAAAGTTGCCGTGTTTTTTCTTTTGTGCGTGGCGATTGCCGGTTTGTATGGCGCGGCAACCATTTCGGTTTCCATTCTGTTTGTGCAAACATTATTCGCTTTAATTGGTTTGGTTTTCATCTTGCTAACAAAAAAAGCTTAAGACCATCGCCATCAGCCCATCCGCTCCCATTAATGCTTCTCCCAAACCGCGTGAGACCAACAATGCATTGGGCATCGGCTATATGTTGTTTGGTATGTTCCTGTTTTCTGCAGTGGACACGCAGGCTAAATTTCTAACGCAATCTTTGCCAGCCATGCAAATTGTCTGGTTTCGCCAATTGGGGCTTTTGGCCGGAGTATTTATCCTATTGGCGATGCAGGGCATGGTCGTTCTCAAAACCAATAATTTGAAATTACAGATTTCAAGAGGTGTGCTTGCTGGCAGCTCTGCTGCGATCTTTATCATAGCCATTCAATATGTGCCGATTGCAGATGCAGTTGCGGTTAGTTTTGTTGCTCCGTTTCTTGTTACAATTCTCGGCGCGCTGGTTCTGAAAGAAAAAGTTGGCATCCGGCGATGGACGGCTGTAAGCATCGGCTTTGTGGGTATGTTGATTGTGGTGCGTCCCGGACTTGGCGTGGTGCACCCAGCTGCCGGATTGGTATTGTTGGCGGCAGCCTTCTTTGCTGTGAGGCAAATTTTATCGCGCTTCTTGTCAGGCTCTGATCGCATCAGGACAACCGTTGCCTATACGGCTATCGTCAGCACTGCCATGCTAACGCTCCCCTTGGTCTTTGTTTGGGTCACACCGTCAACGAAACTTGAATGGACATTATTGGCGAGTATGTCGATCTGCGCAGCGGTGGCGGAAACCTGTGTCATTAAAGCATTGGAGGTTGCTGAATCCGTCGCGCTAGCACCAGTACATTATTCTTTGCTGATCTGGGGAACCATGTATGGCTATTTCGTGTTTCACCAATTGCCGGATCAGTGGACCTGGCTTGGCGCAGCCATCATCATGGCAACAGGGATTTACACGGTCCATCGCGAGGCTGTCGTCGCACGGGCGAAACGAAAACCCGATTAATAAGCGGCGGTAATGATGATTTCCACAGTGAAGTCTGGACGGGCAAGTTTAGCCTCGCCGCATGCTCTTGCTGGCGCATGGCCCTCTGGTACCCAGGCATCCCAAACAGCGTTCATCTCGGCAAAATCTTTCATATCGGCCAACCAGATGATTGCTTGAAGGATTTTGTCAGGCGAAGACCCTGCCTTTTCCAGAAGCTTCTCGATTTTTTCGATGCAGGTGCGGGTCTGATCAGCAACAGATTCACCTGCATTGCCAACCTGACCAGCCAAATAGGCCGTCCCGTTATGTTTGACGATCTGGCTCATGCGGGTGGCAGTATCAATGCGTTCAATCATCTGAGACATCCTTTGTGTTGCGTTCAGCCTAACAAGGCTTTGGTCATAAGGCTATTAGGATCAGCCAGTCCATCGATCACATCGAAATGATGACGATCGCTTTCTTCTATGTGCGATATGCGTGCGCCGAGGCCATGCCAGATATTGGCAAGCAGTGCATTTTGTCGAACGAATTCCGAGCGCTCCGCAGCGCCGACCCAACAGGTAACACGGGCATTTGGAAGTGGCGTTAAAAGCGCAGGACTTTCATTCTCGGCTTCTTTGTCCGATAGGCCAAAGGTCTCGTTTAATTTTAGGCAACATAGTGGTCTCAGGTCCGACACAGGCGAGATTGCCATCGTGTGTTCGATGCGCGCCTGAATGCGTTTTGAAAGAGGAGACTTGTTGCAAATCATTCGGGTGACCAGATGACCACCAGCAGAATGCCCGGCCAACCGGATAGGGCCTGAGATGGTTCCTGCCACAAATTCGATGGCTCTTGCCACTTCTTTCGTAATGCCGGAAATTTTGATGTCAGGGCAAAGCGTGTAAGAAGGCATGGCAACTATCCAGCCATTTTCTACTGCGCTCGCCGCAAGGTGTGACCAATAGCTTTTGTCAAAGCGATACCAGTAGCCCCCATGGACAAAGATCATCAAGCCCTTGGGTTCATTTTCAGGATAGAAAATATCGACCACATTGCGTTCGCCTTCGCCATAGGCAAGATCAAGGGCTGCACGGTTTTCGCTAGCCAGTTTCTTTCGAAAGGCACCGGCCTGTTTTTGCCAGCGTTTGATAAACCCTGCAGCATCGGGAATATGATCAGCGTTCGCATAAGCATCGTCCCAGTCAGTGATTTTATGAAACTGCATGGGATGATGATCCTTTAATTGAGCGCGTTGGCTTTAATAGAAAAGCGAAACGGCGTGTTTTGCTTCTGCAAAAAATAACCAACGCTCAGCAAATAATCCAGCCATCATAGAGATAAATCCTAGGATAAGTAGCGGAACTATAGCGCCAGTGGAAAGGGCGAGGAAACAAAGCACCAGCGGCATAGCAAGACCAAGCACCAAAGCGATCAACCGCAATTTGTTGGCATGCTTGCGGCCAATCTGGTGGACCATTTCTTTGGTCAGGTAATTCTCGCCAGAATGGGGTTTTTCAAAAAGCTTTACCTTGCCGATTTTGCCAAGGCCCGTGGCCGTTCCCGTATCTGAGCCTGTCGCTGAAAATCCGATCTTACCTGCGCGCGACCACCAAATCAGTTTAGCAAGCCAGGCAATAACCAATGCAATAGCGCTTAGAATTGGCGTTGGAAGCGATAACATCATCTCAGCTGAGCCGATTGCTGAAGCAAGGATTACTCCGCCAGCCAAAGAAAAGGCCAAATAGCACAAGGGTGTCAATTGGCTATTCCAGTTTGGAACGGTCTTCAACTGGGCGTAGATCATTGCAGTAGCGTAAACAGTCAGAGCGGCTAGTATCGAGATGACATAGCCAAGCAACTCGATACGCATATCGAAGAATGCCCAAGCCAGCGAATAAATCCCGAAGAGTGTGAGCGTTACGACGGCGAGTACACCCTCACGAGAAAGCCATGAAGAGCGCCATTGGGAAAAAGCACGCCAAGCGCGTTCGGGGTGGCCTAGATGAAATGTCGAGGAAATCAATCCGGCAACGGTTAATCCGCCAGCGAGAATGCAGGATAGCAAAACTGGGATCATGCCCTCATGCATTGGCCAGCCAAGGCCAAGTAGAAACATAAGACCAAGTCCGACACCGGAAGTTACAGTAAAGAAAATAACGGAAACAGCTGGATGCATGGTCTTATCCTAATTTCTCAAGGGCGCGGTCAATCCAACCCAACAAACCTTCGCCAGCTTTGGGTGCGAAAGCAGGGGCAAGTTGTTTGCTTTCGCTAGCAGCAGTGGCAGGGTTTGCCTTTGGACGAGGCGGCAAATATTTATTGACGGGTTTGGTGTCCATTTCGGGCATCAAGTCATAGCCGCCCCGTTCAAGGGTCATGATTGATACTGCAGAATTTGGATCAGCAAAGTCACCAAAATGGCGAGCATTTGCGGGGCATGTTTTTACACATGCAGGCGTGCGATCGATTTCAAGGAGGTTGTCATTGTAAATGCGGTCGACACAAAGGGTGCATTTTTTCATGACATTTTCAACAGGGTCCATTTCCCGCGCGCCGTAGGGGCAAGCCCAAGCACATAAGCCACAACCAATGCATTTATCTTCTTCCACCAGGACAATGCCGTCTTCGCTGCGTTTATAGCTTGCACCAGTTGGGCAAACGGTAACGCAGGGAGCGTCTTCGCAATGCAAACACGACTTTGGGAAGTGCACGATCTGAGCGGGCGCATCGGCAGGTGTAATCTCAAATGTGTGAATACGGTTTAACCAAGCGCCGGAAGGATTATCGCCATAGGGCTCCACATCGCTCAAAGGCGCACCATAACCTCCCGTGTTCCACTCCTTGCAGTTTACGACGCAGGCATGACAACCGACACAAACATCAAGGTCGATAACTAGGCCGAGTTTCTTTTGGGTGGTCTCAGGTAATAGGGTCATTTTGTCCACTCCTTTCCGTAGGAAAGGGTCTCGGTTTTCCGGTCCACCGGATTTTTCTGTTCGTCATATTGCGGCAGGCTTAGCTCTTCGTCAGCTTCAGCTTTTTCAACGCGAACCCGAAGATCAAACCATGCGGCTTGACCTGTGATTGGATCAGAGTTTGACCATCGCAACCCATCGCCTTTTGGCGGCAGCAGTTCGTTGATGATGTGGTTTAGCAAAAAGCCCTTGGTTGATTCTGGCGCGCCAGGTGACAAAGACCAAGCGCCCTTGCGTTTGCCGATGGCATTCCAGGTCCACATGGTTTTGTTGTTAACCGCGCCCATGCGTGCCACGGGCACTTTGATCCTGCCATGGTGGGAAATGATCCAGGCCCAGTCGCCATCTTCAAGACCTGCCTCATCGCAAATCTCAGATGGAATATACATAGGATTAGAACCATGAATTTGGCGGAGCCATGCATTTTGTGATCCCCATGAATGGTACATGGCCGCAGGGCGCTGGGTTAGGGCATGATAGGGGAACTCTTTGGTATCAATCGCTGTACCTTCAAAAGGTTCATACCAAGATGGCAAAGGATCAAAGCATTGCAGAATGCGCTGCTTGTGGCTCTCGGGCGGCTCGGGCTTTGCCTTGCCTTCAGCGCAAAGTTGAAACTGGCGCAAAGGCTCGAGATATAACTGGAAGACATTTTCTACAGGCGCGTCCTGAAGACCCATTTCAACGGCCCAATTTTGCCAAGCCATATTGGCATGTTTGAAATAGAGCGCTTCTTTTGGAACATGGGTTTCTGAGAAACCACCGTTTTCGATATAACGTTGAATTTGATCTGGATTGGGTTCGCCGCGTCCGGTCTTCGAACCGTCCTTGCCGCGCCATCCTGCCAGCGGGCCAATGCCCGGCTTGCGTTGGTGATTGGTAATGTAATCGGCGTAATCTTTGTATTTTGCAGTTCCATCCTCATTGGTCATGCCGGGCAATTTTAGCAGGCTACCGAGATTAATGAGGGTTGTCTGGAATCCGCGCACATCCCGGTCCGGTTCAATGACAGGCCAGCGAATGGCATCGCACATGGCTTCTGGTTCACTGATCGGGCGATCCAACATTGAGATTGCGTCATGGCGTTCCAGATAGGTGGTGTCCGGCAAAATCAGATCGGCAAAGGCCACCATTTCGGAAGAGTAGGCATCTGAATAGATGATCTTTGGAATGATATACTCACCATCCTCGTCTTTGTCTGTCAGCATTTTCATCACGCCGACAGAATTCATCGACGAGTTCCAGGACATATTCGCCATATACATGAACAGCACATCGATGCCGTAAGGATCGCGTGCATGGGCGTTTGAAATCACCATATGCATCAGGCCATGAGAAGACATTGGGGCTTCCCATGAAAACGCCTTGTCAATACGCTGCGGTGAGCCGTCTTCGTTGATCAGCATTTCCTGCGGCGAGCGCAGAAAGCCAAGATGGGGTCCTGAGAGCGGCTCGTTCGGTTTATTGCCGCCATGGGGTTTCGGCTGACCTGCGATGGGACGCGGGTATGGCGGTTTGAAGCGGAAGCCGCCTGGGCTATCGATTGACCCAAGCAGGATTTGCAACAGGTGAATGGAACGGCACGTTTGGAAGCCATTCGAATGGGCCGAGATACCGCGCATGGCATGAAAAGCAACGGGACGGCCGATCATCTTGTCGTGCTTTTCACCCTTCATATCGGTCCAAGGCTGATGGACAACAACTTCTTTTTCGAAGGCTGCCTCGGCGATCTCGGCGGCTAGGCGCTTGATCTGGTTTACGGGAATGCCAGTAGTCTCGGAAACATTTTCCGGCGCATATTCTTCAGAAAGATATTTGCGGGCAAGAAGTTCGAAGGACGGCACTGCCCTGCGCTTACCGCGACCAAGACGGCCAAGTTTTACTTCGCCTTTCAGATGCGATTTCACACCTTTTTTGTTGTATGCAACTGCCTTGCCTGTTTTGCGGTCCAGCACCAAAGCATTGCCATCTTTATCGCGGGCAAACAGGCCATGATCATCCGCATCAGGGTCGTCGATCACAAGCCAGGGAGCATTGGTATAACGGATCAGATAATCGAGATCGATCTTACCAGCCTTCAGCAATTCATGGACAATGGCGAGAACAAACAAACCATCGGTTCCAGGGGTAATAGCTACCCATTCATCGGCAATCGCGTTGTAGCCAGTGCGCACAGGATTGACGCCGACAATTTTCTTGCCGCGGGCTTTCATACGTGAAAGGCCCATTTTAATGGGATTGGAATCATGGTCTTCCGCAACGCCAAAAATCATGAAGAATTCCGATTTTTCCCAGTCAGGCGCGCCAAATTCCCAAAAGGCTCCGCCAAATGTATAAATGCCGCCTGCAGCCATGTTGACGGAGCAAAAACCGCCATGGGCTGCAAAATTTGGCGTTCCAAATTGCTGCGCCCACCATCCGGTAAAAGACTGGCTTTGATCACGCCCTGTAAAGAAGGCCAATTTTTTAGGATCGCTCGCACGAACATCGCCAAGCCATTTTCCGGCAATTGCCAAGGCTTCATCCCATTCGATTTCCTCGAATTTGCCTTCCCCGCGCTCGCCCACTCTTTTGAGCGGCTTGCTCAAACGGGCAGGGGAGTAATGCTGCATGATTCCAGCTGAACCCTTGGCGCATAAAACGCCTTTGTTGATCGGGTGGTCGCGATTGCCTTCAATATACCGGATTTTTGGTTGGCCGTTTTCGCCTTTGCGTAAATGTACATTGATACCGCAACGGCATGCGCACATATAGCAGGTAGTCTTGCGGATTTCGTCTGAGACATGAGGGGATTTCTCGGCCTCAATTGCTGGCACAGCCATTTTCAACTCCCAAAAAGTGCTTTTTCTGCCTTTGTCGAAAAGCGCAAGCACGACACATTTGATGATAGCACTTTAATACTCTGGAACTAGGCTATCGGGGCAGCGCCACACCGTAAAGGTTGTTAGGGCCAATTCGATGAAAATGGAAACTTTTGGCTCTACGGATTTGAATTTGGAAACAGAAATTTTTCAGCTATAGAGTCATCTATAGAGACTGACATGTATGTTTTTGGCAAATTTCCCAAAAAATCTAACCAAGGAGACAAGTTTTGAGCGGACAAATCGAGAAAAAACTGGCTGAAATGGGCGTTGAACTGTCAGAGCCGCCTAAACCGCTGGCCAGCTATGTTGGTTTTATGCGCCACGGTGATCTGGTGTTTGTTTCAGGCCAATTGCCGTTAAAAGCGGGGCAGCTAACCCATTCGGGTCTTTTGGGTCGCGATGTCTTCATCGAAGACGCGGCTTTGGCAGCGCGCCAATGTGCCATCAATATTTTATCTCAAGTTAAAGTCGCCTGTGATGGTGATCTTGATCGTATCGTTCGCTGCGTTCGCCTTGGGGGTTTTGTTGCTTCCACGCCAGATTTTACCGATCATCCAAAAGTCATCAATGGCGCATCAGATTTTATGGGCGAAGCCCTTGGAGACAAAGGCGCTCATGCACGGGCCGCCGTTGGTGTTGCCGCATTGCCGATCAATGCCTGTGTAGAAGTTGAAGCGGTTTTTGCTATAAAGTAGTAGGCAAATACTTGGTGATCCCGGTTGGACTCGAACCAACTACCTCAAGATTAGGAATCTTGCGCTCTATCCTGATGAGCTACGGGACCTTGTTTTGTGAGGTTCGTTTAACAGAGCTTTGAAGATTTTCAAATGCAGAAGCGATCATAATTGTTTTGGTGGGTATTTTCATAACGCAGACGCATCAGTCACGCTCAGCGCTTTTCAATTGGACCATCTAAAAGGTGGTTATTCCTTCACTCCAAGAGTGTCCCAATAGGCTTGCGCCTTGCGAATAGTGCCAATTGGGTCCTTGCTAAAGCGTTGTGCGCCCGCACTTGTGTGAAACAGGTATAACTTGCCACTATGTATCCGCCAGTATTGCGGCTTTCCTTCTACAACATGCTGCTGAGAAAGTCCTCCTGTGCAGTAGGCACCAAATTGCGGGGCATAGGCGGTTGGATTTGCTTTGAAGAGTGCGGCTTCTGATGCGGAAATAAAACGCCATTCTGCACCTTTCCATCTGACGACGTGGTCATTGGTTCCCTCAATAGGGCTACCCGAACGAAAATATGCGGTTGTATCAGCTCCCCTAATTGCCAAATGATTAGGTCCAGTTGAATTTATTGGATCCAGAGCAAGGGCAGAATTTGTAAGAAGTAGGCTTGATGCAATACCAAGGATGAAACGGCGTAGAAACATGGAGAATGGCCTATAGTAAATTGATCTGCGAAATTTATAGAATGCTGATCTATCAATCGCACTACACATTCGAGTGATAGTCAAAAACGAATGCAAAGCCTGTTCGCGAACGCCGAACCATAGCGTTAGACGACTAAATGAACATTTTCGAAAATTACTGGCCTTTTGGGACCATGGCGCTTCGTCTTAATGACCTTTGCTACTACACGCTATGTTTCAAAAGCTGCTCCTGTAATTTTGGAGTGTCCGCAGCCCCAATTTATTGCGGCTTGCGAAATGGATCTGATTTCTTTAGGCAATTGATCTTAATCGTCGGTTTTTCGGCGGATGCCTTTGGGGCGGGCAAATCAATTTTTTGGAGTCTATAATGCGTGTTGTGATGATTGGTACAGGTTATGTGGGCCTGGTCTCTGGAGCCTGTTTTGCTGACTTTGGTCACGATGTGATTTGCATAGACAATAACGCAGAAAAAATTGATGCGCTAAACCACGGCATCATCCCGATATTCGAGCCTGGCCTTGATGAATTGGTTGAGAAAAATGCCGAGGCAGGGCGTCTGGTGTTTTCAACGGAAACCAAAGAAGCCGTCAGCAATGCGGATGTTGTGTTCATCGCGGTTGGCACGCCCACGCGGCGCGGAAGCGGTCATGCGGATTTGCAATATGTTTATGCCGTTGCAGAAGAGCTTGCGCCTTTGCTTAAGAATTATACGGTCATTGTGACCAAGTCGACGGTACCTGTTGGGACGGGTGATGAAGTTGAAACGATCATTCGCAAAATCGCGCCCAAGGCTGATTTTGATGTGGCTTCCAATCCTGAATTTCTTCGCGAGGGCGCTGCTATCAGCGACTTTAAACGTCCTGATCGTATTGTTGTGGGCGCAGAAAGCGAGCGGGCGGCAAACACTCTCAAAATGTTATATCGCCCGTTATATCTCAACGAGACGCCAATCATTGTGACTGAGCGGCGCACAGCCGAGTTGATCAAATATGCTGCCAATGCTTTTCTTGCGGTGAAGATCGGTTTCATCAACGAAATCTCTGATTTGTGCGATGCTGTTGGGGCTGATGTTCAACAGGTGGCAAAAGGCATAGGCCTTGATAAGAGAATTGGCGCGAAGTTTCTTCATGCAGGACCTGGTTATGGTGGGTCGTGTTTTCCAAAAGATACTTTAGCCTTGTCCAAGACAGCAAAGGATTATGGCACTCCGGTTACCATTGTTGATACGGTGGTGCGCTCGAACAATAAGCGCAAGAAATCCATGGCGCAAAGAATTGTGGCCGCTTGCGGTGGCTCGGTCAAAGGCAAGACCATCGCGATTTTGGGCTTAACGTTCAAACCGAACACCGATGACATGCGCGAATCGCCAAGTCTGGTCATTATTCCTGAGTTGCAAAAACTGGGGGCGAGCATAAGGGCTTATGATCCAGAGGGCATGGAGGAGGCGCGCCGATTCTTGAAAAAAGTTACCTATTGCACAGATGCTTATGATTGCATGACGGGCGCTAATGCAGCTGTTGTGGTTACCGAGTGGGACGAGTTTCGCGCTTTGGATATCAAGCGGACCGAGAAATTGCTTTCAGATCAGGTCTTTGTCGATCTTCGAAATATTTATCCCAAGGATGAATTGGCGGGTAGCAAGTTGAAGTATTCTTCAATCGGGCGGCCATAGTTTTTTCAGCGCCGACAAGAAGCACTTTTTTGTGCCATAATGTTTATTATGTTAAATTGAAGTTATGCTGGGTTCGAAGTTGAACCCAGCGCTTTAAATTGGGGTGCAATTGAAACTGTTGGATAATCCATTGTTTCGCTATTTCAGCAAGGCCGCGTTGTCGCGGTCAGGCAGGGGTTTGTCCGGCCTGCTTGTGCTTGGCTTGGTACAAGGTTGCAGCTTATCCAATTCGATTGATGATGTTGCACCAAAATCCTATTCGTCCAGTTTTATCAAAGCCGATGATAGCCAAAGCAAGATTGGCGAAAAAGAGCATCCCGTTGTGCTTGCCAAATATGGTGGTGAATATCGCAATAAGGCTGCAGAAACGTTGGTTGCGATTATTGTCGGGAGGCTCGTGGCGGTCTCAGAAGACAAGCAGCAAGTTTATAAAATTACCATTTTGAACACACCAAAGGTAAACGCTTTTGCCTTGCCGGGCGGCTATCTATATGTGACGCGCGGCTTGCTTGCGCTGGCAAATGATAAGTCAGAATTGGCTGCGGTTATTGCCCATGAAATG
The DNA here is from genome assembly GCA_017854535.1 of Nitratireductor sp. Classification (GTDB taxonomy): domain Bacteria; phylum Pseudomonadota; class Alphaproteobacteria; order Rhizobiales; family Rhizobiaceae; genus Salaquimonas. The sequence goes on along the minus strand of JAFMHL010000008.1, from coordinate 51,443 downwards.
GCCCATGTGGCCTCCAACCATGCAATTTTGAGAAATCAAAAACAGGCATCAACGGATGTTGGCGAACAGGTGGTCAGTGAAGTTCTGAGTGATAATATTGCCGGGCGCATCGCTTTGGCCGCCAATCAGATGAAGCTGTCTGACTTTTCGAAAGATCAGGAATTACAGGCGGATGCAGTTGGTATCAGAACGCTTGGTAATGCGGGTTTTGACGCCCATGGGGCTGCACGGTTTCTGGAAACCATGCAGGCCTATAAAAGTCTCAATGCCTCGCAAAATGCCAAATTCAGCGATACTGCGTTTTTGTCCAGTCATCCCGCTACGCCCGAGCGCATAGAGCTTGCCAAACGCCATGCGCGTTTCTTTGGAGCGCCGGGAACATTGGAAGCTGACCGCGAGCGCTATTTTAAAGGCATTGATGGGATGCTATATGGGGATAGCGCGGAAGAAGGTTTTGTGCGCGATAACAGCTTTTCCCATTTGGGTCTGGGGATTACTTTCAACGCTACGCCCGGTTCAAAAATCGAGAATCAGGCAACTGCAGTTGTTGTCACAAGCCCGAATGATTTGGCTACTCGTTTTGATGCAGCTGTGTTGCCCAAGGGTCAGGACTTGGTGACCTATCTCAAGAGTGGATGGGTAAAAGGGCTTGATGAAAGCACTATTACGACGGACGATCTAAATGGCCTGCCATCTGCCAGTGCAAGGGCCATGGGCGGAAACTGGAGTTTTGTTATTCGGGTCATTCAGCTTGACAGGCAGGTATATCGTTTCATTACAGCAGGTCCGCTCAACAGGACTGACATTGAACAGGCCTCCAATGCCACGACCAATACGTTCCGGCGTTTGAGCGAGACGGAAAAGCAATCTCTACAGCCGCTGAAAATTAGAATTGTTACGGTTCAGGCAACCGATAGCCTTGCAACGCTTTCAGCGAAAATGAAGGGAACAGACAATCCCTTGCGACGGTTTCAGGTGCTAAATGGCCTGTCAGCAGGTCAGATACCACAGACAGGCGCCAAGGTGAAAATTGTTAGCGATCGATAGGGTCGGGTGTTTCACCTATTCGGGTTATTGTTTCGCATAGTGCTCGAATTCTGGGTTCATCTCCAAAAGCGCAGTTTTTAGTTTTTCCATCGCTTTTGCTTCGATTTGGCGAACGCGTTCCTTGGATATACCCAGTTCTTCGCCCAGTGTTTCGAGCGTGGCAACGTCTTCGGACAATCTGCGCGCTTCCATGATGCGTCTTTCACGATCATTAAGAACGCCGACGGCCTGATAAAGCCACTGGTTTTCGCGTTCACCGTCAACCATCATGGTGACATTTTGATCCGGTGTTGCTTCTTCACTGACAAGTAAATCCTGCCGCTGACTGGAACCGTCATCATCGTCGCTGATTGGGGCATTCAAAGAATAATCAGGCCCTGAAAAGCGTGCATCCATATTGGCAACGTCTTTAACAGAAACCTTCAGGGTTTGCGCCAGCTGGGTAAAGATCTCTTGCGAGTTCATTATCGTCCCATTACGGGCGATCTCGGCGCGGAGCTTTCTTAAATTGAAGAAAAGAGACTTTTGGTTGGAACTTGTTCCGCCGCGCACGATTGACCAATTGCGAAGAATAAAGTCCTGCATGGATGCCCTGATCCACCAAGTTGCATAAGTTGAGAAACGTACTTCGCGTTCCGGTTCAAACCGTGCTGCAGCCTCCAAAAGACCAATATGGCCCTCCTGAATCAATTCTGCGGTTGGCAATCCGTAGCGTTTGAATTTGAAGGCTAGGGAAATCACCAGACGCATATGCGCTTGGGTAAGTTTGTGAAGCGCTTCCTGGTCGCGATTTTCTGCCCAGCGGATTGCCAAGTCCAGTTCTTCCTGGCGTTCAAGATAAGGAGCTTTCGTTGCTGCCTTGATGATCATGGGATTGGGAAATTCCTGATAACTCATGCTGCTTACCCTCCATATCGCGCATGGCTTTTGGTGGGTTATCCCAACTCATGATGCGCGCAATAATTATTCTCCATAAGTGTAAACGAAAAAAAGCCCGGAAAAGTTCCGGGCTTTTTCGCTTTTTTTGAATTTTTTTTTGACGAAACGAAATCAGGCGGCTTTTTCAGCGCCCGTAGCTTCTGTCTCAGCTTCGGCTTCTTCAGGTGGAGCTGGGCCACGGCGAGGGCCTTTTGCCAAGTTTTTCTCAATTAAAACAACGGCCTCTGTGCTAGAGATTTTGTTTACAACTGAAATTTCACGGGCCATGCGCTCCAATGCGGCTTCATAAAGCTGACGCTCGCTGTAAGATTGCTCCGGCTGGTTTTCTGAACGAAACAGGTCTCGAACCACTTCAGCAATCTGGATAAGATCGCCAGAATTGATTTTTGCTTCATATTCCTGAGCGCGACGGCTCCACATCGTGCGCTTAACACGTGCTCTGCCTTGGACGGTTTTCAGAGATTTTTCAACGAGAACAGGCTCTGCCAATTTGCGCATACCTGCAGAAACGACTTTGCCTACCGGCACGCGAAGGATCAATTTGTCCTGAAGGAAGCTGATAACAAAAAGCTCGAGGGTTTGCCCTGCCACTTCCTGCTCTTCGATGGAGGAAACCTGACCGACGCCATGGGCCGGATACACGACAAATTCACCAGTTTTAAAACCCTGACGTTGCGTTGTTTTTTTAGCTGTAACCATTTGTTTGTTAACTCCCTCATAAGTCTGATGTTTTCCAACATCCAGATAGAAACAGGCTGGAAATTACGCATCCAACCTACTGGGCCAATAGACGTTACTGGCCCAAACCATATCAGTCGTTATGAAATAAGAAATTCACCGTCTCGCCTACTAGTCGCATAAGAATGCAGGACCAAATTTTGTGCTGGTCCATGATTTACATAGGGAATGAAGTGGATTTGCCTTGTTGTAGATGCCCAATTTGCACTTACATCAGCTTCGCTATCTAAGCAAAATGCAAGAGAAACAGGCCGTATTTCGACTGTTAACGGAAGCTATCACAAAAAACGCCAAAAATCAACGTATTCGATGGATTCTACGCAGTATCAGCAAAACTGCGGTAAAACATGATTAACGCTGGGGCGAATAGATATCTTTCCAGCAGTCCGTGATGGGGACAATGTTTTCCACTCAGGTTATGCGTTCAGCGCTTAGTCGCCCTGACCGGGTTCGGGTGAAAAGAATTTCTCGAATTTGCCTTCTATGCCGTCGAAGTCCTTACCGTCAGCTGGGCCTTCGCGCTTGATGGTAATGTTAGGCCATTTTTCAGCATACTCAGCGTTTAATTTAAGCCATTTGTCCAATCCTGGTTCGGTATCTGGTTTAATAGCTTCAGCGGGGCATTCTGGCTCGCAAACACCACAGTCGATGCACTCATCTGGATGAATTACCAGCATGTTGTCGCCTTCATAGAAGCAGTCGACCGGGCAGACCTCCACACAATCCATATATTTGCATTTGATGCAGCTATCATTAACGATATAGGTCATTCATACCCCAATAGTGTTTTGAGCGTGTTTTGTGTGAACTGTTTCATTGAAACAAGGCAGGCTTCATTTTGCGTTTCCCTACAGCTATTTGCTTTATGCTTCAAGCTGCAAAGCGATTGGTTTTCATTCGCGGTCAGATCGCAATATGGGTTAGGCGAAAAGAAATACCAAGGCAAGAAAAGGAACTATTTTTGCGGTTTTACTGCAATGTTGGCGAATTTATTCTTTTCCGCTCAGTCTTCTTGCCTGCAATCTTTCCCGGCTGTCTGGTTTGCCATGAGGATCAGGCAGGCCCTGTTGGCCTTTGGTCAGAATTTCTGCTTTTGGAATGACAGGTGAAAGATCTTCATAGAGAAGTTGAGCTATAGAAAATGACCCGCGATGTGTCCCGCATTCGAGCAGTTTAAGAATTTTTACTTGCAGGCCAATTTTCAAGGTCAACACATCATCCGGACCAACCATTTTGCTGGCAGATAAAATTTTCTCGCCATTTAGTCTGACATTGCCCCCTGTTACCAATTTTTGAGCGAGAGACCGGGTTTTGGTCTGGCGGGCATACCAAAGCCATTTATCAATCCTGATTTGTGAAGATTTTTTCTCAGTTGTTTCAGTCACTCTTTTTCAGCTGTTCTTTCAATGCTGCGAGTTTGGCAAATGGGGAGTCAGGATCGATTTTAACAGGCTTTGGCGCTGGTTTTGGCTGATTGTTGACTTTTGCGCCATTGCGATCTTGTGGCTTGCCTTTAAATGGCTTGCGCCCTTTGTTCTTTGCAAATTTGTTTGGTTCTCCGCCATCATTATCGCGGCTTGCACGGTTTTTTGCCTGCTGGTTGTCGCGATTATTGTTTGCAGGTGCGCCCTGGCGCCAAACCAAAATCATTTTCGGACCTTCGTCTTCAACTGACTTTGCTTCTTCTGTCTTTGTATCTGTCGTCTCAACACTTTGTTCTGGTGCTGGCGCTTGTTTTGCAGCAGGTTCTAGCGCTGTTGTCTCATCATTTACTGCAGCTGCAGGCTCTTGTGAGGATGTGGCGGGAGTTTCAACTTTGTCAGCTGTAGCTTCTGCTGGTTTTACGTCGACCTCAAGACGAGACTCGGCACGATAACCAAGGCCTTTCAAGATCAGCTCCATGTCTTCATGGGTAGCACCAAGAATAGACATCATGGCTGGCGTTACAAAAAAGTTCCGTCCATCAATTGCGCCTTCTGGCTTTGTGCCATCATCTGTTGGCTTCCAATACATGGCAGGGCGGATCAAATCTGCAAGGCGCTCAAGAATATCGATGCGGACGGCTTTTTGTCCAAGGACTTTATATCCACAAAGGCGGTAGGCCTCTGGCTCGAATTCCGGATTAAAAACTGTTGAGGTGCGGCCAGAGGCGAGGATTGTGGGGACCTCGTCTAAACCAGTGGCTTCCATTTTGTCGTTTTTCAGACCCCAAAGCAGGCTTAACAATTCTGCAGGAGCAGGCTTTAAAAGCGCTGGCACAAAAATGGTATAAGCGCCGAAGCGAACGCCATGACGTCTTAGTCCCGCGCGCATATCCTGTGATAGGCCTTGGATGTCCGTAGCGATTTCGCGGCGGTCGATATTTCCCAATGCTTCCACCAAACGAAACCCGACACCGCGCGCCATGCCTTCAAGGGTCTGGTCGCCAGTCATCTCAACCAAAGGCTTTAGAACAATAGAGATATGGTTTGCTATCCAACGCTCAAGACGATGGGCAACGCTATCACGAGAAGCGCCTGTCAATTGTTCATCAGCCAGCAAAATAACCCGCGGCTTAAGGGTATCGTCACCAGCGGCAATTTTTGCAACCGGTTCGCCTTGCCAACGAAGCAGGCCATCTTTGGATAAAATAAAATCTGTATTGGATGAGGCAGCCAATCGTCCCGCACGTCTTTCGATTTCGCTAGCGAGTGCTTTTTGGGCAGCAGTATTTTGTGCTTTCACCTCAGGTGTTTCACCGGTCGAATCTGGTTTAAACCTGAATCCGTTGAGTTGCCCAACATGGTGGCCCTCAACTTCCACATCACCATTTGCCTTAATTACAGCTTCCATATGCGTGTTTTCCCGCAGTCTCTTCATTAGCAGGCTTGTCCTGCGATCAATAAAACGTTTCGTCAAGCTTTCATGCAAGGCGTCGGATAATCTATCTTCCGTCTCACGCGCTTTTTCCTGCCAATAAGATGCATTTTGCAACCATTCGGTCCGATGAGACAAATAGGTCCAAGTCCTGATTTGTGAAATACGGGCAGAAAGCGCATCAATATCGCCATCTGTTTGATCTGACAACTCAATTTGCCTTGCAAACCAATCCTCTTTTATGACACCGTTTTCAACAATCTGAGAGAATATTTTTTGGAGCATATCGGAATGATTGGCGGGCGATATTTTTCGATAATCTGGAATGCAGCAAATATCCCATAGCAATTTTACATTGTCCGGCTTGCTGCAGGTATCTCTGATCCAAGTATCTTTAGCCAATGTATCAAGAGCAACCAGATCGGTGGCTGGAAGCGCCTTCATCAGCAATCGGTTTGCGGAAGGCGTTTCAAGGCAGTCGCGCAGATGTTCAATGGAGTTGAATTCGAGATTTCGATTGCGCCATGTTAAAACCTTTGACGGTGCAAAGACATGGGTCTCCAATTGTTCAACCAGCTCATCCTCTAACGGCATGACCTGTCCGGTAACGCCAAAAGTCCCGTTTTTCGTATGCCTGCCAGCGCGTCCTGCAATCTGGCCCATTTCTGCAGCTGTTAAGCGCCTATGCTGAAAACCATCGAATTTTTTATCTTGGGCAAAGGCCACATGATTGAGATCGAGATTAAGGCCCATTCCGATGGCATCACTGGCAACCAGAAAATCAACTTCGCCTGATTGATAAAGGGCTACTTGTGCGTTTCGGGTGCGCGGGCTCAAGGAGCCCAATACAACTGCTGCACCGCCGCGTTGGCGTCTGATGAGTTCAGCAATGGCGTAAACTTCATTGACCGAAAAAGCCACGATGGCGCTGCGAGGCGCCAGGCGGGTGATTTTTTTTGATCCACTATATTCCAGCTGTGACATGCGCGGACGCGTAATGACGTGAAGGCCAGGCAGAAGAGTTTTAAGGGTTTGTTCGATGGTGGCCGCGCCAAGCAGCATGGTTTCTTCGCGGCCTCGCAAGTTCATCAACCTGTCGGTGAATATATGCCCGCGTTCAAGATCGGCCGCCAGTTGCACTTCGTCGATGGCAACGAATGCTGCATTTGTTTCAGATGGCATCGCCTCGACGGTACAAACCTGATAACGCGCGTTTTTTGGATTTATTTTTTCTTCGCCGGTTATCAGCGCAACATTGGCAACGCCGACTTTGGAGCAAAGACGCTGATAAACCTCACGGGCCAGCAACCGCAGTGGTAATCCGATAAGGCCGGAGGAGTGGGCAGCCATGCGCTCAATGGCAAGATGGGTCTTGCCTGTATTGGTGGGTCCCAAAACGGCGGTTACACCACGCCCGCTGGCCGTTGGGTTTATCGGGGAAAGTGCGGACATGGAAAAGCCGATTTATAACTGGGATAAGAAACAACAATATGAAACGCGGCTTATGCCGTCATTGTTCCTTAGCCCATGTCATCGTCTGGTTGAACCAAAAAGACGTGAAAATTCACGAAAACCGCGGCTTGTTGCATACTAAGACTTGGCAGGGCCAAAATATTCAGGTTCAGCGGAAAAGGTTCCAAGCCAAGTTGGCACTACAATTTTGATAGCTGTAAAAATACTTTGGATTTCTGTTCCAGCGCTAATTGGCGCCAACCAGATTTCCATGTCGTTATTTTCCGCCATGCGTTTGGTGTTTTCGTGTTTGCGCTTATGACCAGCGACAGGGATATATTGTAATTTGCAAACATAAGCGAAGCCGTCATAGCCCTTGGTTTTTATCTTCTGATTGCTTTTATAACTGAGTTTCATGTCGTAGCGGGTTTCGCCATCATAAACGCGGTAAGTGCGGCCGCAAACAGCCGTTGGGTCTGTTGCCCTGCCCAGTTCAACGGGCACTACCAATGTGCTGGCGGGGTCCACGACGTTTTTCAGATCGTCAGGTGTGATCAACACATATTTCTTTGCTTTTTTCGTTTTCCGTTTGTCGGGAACAAGAGACACATTTTGAACGGCCCCATTTGCAAAAGACATGTTCAGCGTGGCTTTTTTCTTGTTTTCAGTGACGGATAGATAGTGCTTTGCGGCAATCAGGTGATCGCCGTCCAAAAGGCCATCGCTTTTAATGTCAGCTTTGCCCGATGCAAACCAATCTGCAAGGCCCTGGGTTTTTCCTTTGCCAGTCAACTCATAGTCTTTTCCATCCACAGAAACGCCAAACTTAAGGTTGCCAACAGTGAGGGCACCAAATTTGACATTAAAAACGGTGGTATGGGTTTTAGAAGTTGCCAGAGCAGGCTGGGTGGCAATAATTGCGCCGACAGACAAGACACCTGCAGCTAAGAGACCAAATTTCGATTTGAGTGATTGAAAAAATATCATTTTATGCCCCGATCTAGTCATCTTAAAGTACTGCAATAGGTGCAGCTCGATAGAATGAACCTATCAAATCGAAGCTGAACACACTATGAACCGCTTCGGTTGAACCAGTTCTGTGTGCCTAAATCATGGCAGAAAGCACGAATCTTTGGCTAAACCTGTATGGATTGGCATTTGCAGGAGATTCCAGTCTTGACGATTTTGCCGTTCAAGACTATAGACAGCGCAACTTTTCCCGAGACTTGCGTCATTTCCGGCGTTCGGCAAATATCAGCTGGGCGAAATTACGGATGGGTATGCTGGCATCAGACAAGTGTCTGGGCGGGAAACCGAAATTTACTTAAAGGGTGTAACCTATGTCTAGAACTTGTGAATTGACCGGTAAATCCGTCATGTATGGTAACAATGTCAGCCATGCGAACAACCGCTCACGCCGCCGTTTTTTGCCCAACCTTGTTAATGTAACATTGATGAGCGAAGTGCTGAACCAGCGGGTGCGTATGCGTATTTCTGCTGCTGCCTTGCGCACAGTTGAGCATCGCGGTGGTTTGGATGCGTTTTTGACGAAAGCCGGTACGAATGAGCTTTCCATGAAAGCGCGTTTGATCAAGCGTCAGATTGCCAAGAAAGTTTCAGAAGCAGCCGCCTAATATTGGTGACTGTTTTCCTTGGGCCCTTCTGTTTGTAACAGGGAGCCTTTTTGCTGGTGCCATCTCCCAGCCCAAAAAAATGGATTATGTCTATGCTTGCCTTGCTCCCCTTTGTGGTGTCGATGACCTTTGTCGTCGTTATTTCCAATATTATCGTTCAATATCCCTTTGCGCATTTTGGTCTGGGTGAATTGCTCACCTGGGGTGCGTTTACCTATCCCTTCGCGTTTCTGGTCAATGACCTGACAAATCGCCGATTCGGTAAATCGGCTGCGCGCCGCGTTGTGGCTGCAGGTTTTATCACCGCGTTGATTCTGTCCGTTTGGCTCGCATCGCCGCGTATCGCGATTGCCTCGGGCACCGCGTTTTTGATGGCCCAGCTGATTGATATTGGTGTGTTTGACCGCTTGCGCGCTTCCAGCTGGTGGAAAGCCCCGTTGATCTCGACCTTTATCGGCTCGGCCGTTGATACGGTATTATTCTTCGGAATTGCCTTTGCACCCTATTTTGCAGGCTTGGATACAAGTGTTGGTCTGGAAGATGGATCGCTGGGTTTCCCAGCCAGTATCTTTGGCATCGCTATGCCGCTTTATATGTCGCTGGCGATTGGCGATTTCCTGGTGAAGATCTTCATCGGGATCGTGGCGCTGGTACCTTACGCGGGATTGCTAAAGGTCAGTGGCGTTCCGCTCGGAAACAAGGCTTAGGGTGAGAGTAGCGGCAGAGACTTTTTTGCCGTTACATACTTAAGGGTCGGCTTGTGAATCTTTTTCAGTTTCTTCAGCTAGATTTTCGATTTTCTGTTTAGCCACTGCTGGTTTATCGTCAGTCTCTGTTGAGAAGTAATTTTCCAGCGTGTGCTTTACTTTTTCTCTCACGGGCAGCTCGCCGCCTTTAGAAGATAGAGGTGCGTGCGCTGTCCTTGCGCTTGCACTGGCCAATGTTTCGCTTGAAGCGGCAACAGCCATTCTAACGCCGATGGTGCGGGCGCTTACCCCTTGAATGGCGGCGTTGGAAAGCCCCATATTTCTGGCAACATTTACAAATTCGCCCGCCGATCCTGCATTAGCATATAGGCTGGCCCAAAGGGCTTTGGACGCAGAAACGCCCCCACTTGCCATAGCGGCTCTCGCTGGAATGGCTGGGATGGCTGGCAAGAGCGGTGTTAATCCCACAGCACCCAGAACTTTCATAAATCCACGTCGGCTAAAATCAGGCAAAAGCAAAACTCCAATAGTCATTCGATCCAGCGACCTCCGTCGCATGGGGTTTAATATAGATATTGAAGGGTGAGATTTAAAGACGGTGAGGGGGGGTGCGTTATGGTGTGAATTGTCAACAAGGAAAAGTGTTGATTGGGCGGGTTATCTAAATGTTAGCTAGGTGGACAAAGCACCGTTCAATAATATTGCGCTTGTCTAATTCGCGTCATCAGCCAAAGCGCCTGAACCTGGGTAAAATTGAATTTATTTCTCTCTTTTGAATTATATGATTGTTGTTATAATATCATCTATAGGGGGAATTGATGGAACGTCGCCTAAGTGCCATTTTAGCGGCAGACATGGTTGGGCATAGTAGGTTGATGGAAGCCGATGAGATTGGTGTTCTTAAACGTCAAAAAGTCCTTCGCAGTGAACTTATTGATCCCGCATTTACAGAATTTCGTGGACGCATTGTCAAAGAAATGGGCGACGGAGTTCTGGTTGAGTTCCCTAGTGTTGTTCAAGCTGTACAATGTGCGGTTGTAATCCAACGTGCTATGGTGGATAGAGGGGCAAGTCACCTTCCTGACCAACGTATTCAATATCGCATAGGCATCAATCTTGGTGACATAGTTATCGAGAACGATGATATTTTTGGCGATGGCGTCAATATTGCAGCGAGGCTGGAACAGCTTGCAGAACCCGGTGGAGTATGTATTTCCGGCACGGCTTATGATCATTTGAAATCGACCGTAGACGTTGGTTACGAAGCCCTTGGTGATGTTCAGGTCAAGAAATCGGAGCAGCAGTCCGTGCTTATCGTGTCCTCACCGACCCTGATCAGGCAGGTAACGTTTTGGGAAAGACAAAATCACGGTCAGCACCACCAGTACGATCAGTTGCTTTGGTATTAATTTTACTGATCTTGGGCGCTGGCAGTTGGTGGTGGATAACCCAACCTGATTTCTCGCCTGTCGATCCGACTCAAATGGCGCTCGAATTACCTCAAAAACCGTCGATTGCAGTGCTGCCATTCGAAATGCGCGGCAATGCTGGATCGCAGGATTGGCTGGCCGACGGGATCACCGAAAGCATCATTTCCACCCTATCGCTGTCGCCAGACATGGTGTCGATCGCCTACTCAACTATGTCGAGTTTCAAGGATCACGACGTCAGCGCAGCGGAGGTCGCGCGGAAGCTCGGCGTCAGGTACATCCTCAGCGGGAGTGTGCTGAAGGCTGGCGACAAGCTGCGCGTGACTTCTGAACTGGCTGACGCAGTCAAAGGTAAGCAGATTTGGTCGATCCAACAGGACAGTTCGCCGGACGATCTAATCGCGCTGCAGGACGAGATTTCACACAAAGTCTTTGAGGAACTCTCGGTGTCACTTACGGTTGGTGAGGGCACACGCAGTTGGATTGAAATGGTCGGTGGCTTCAATAACTACGTCCATGTGATCAACGGACGTGCGGAGTTCCAGAAATTCAGCCCCGAAGGCCATGCCAATGCTGAACGGTTATGGGGCAAGCTCTATCGAATGGAGCCGGATCGGGCGTTTGCCAACTTCCTGATGGGCTTCCTACATTGGCAGAAGGTGACTATTGGGATCAGTGCCGATATTCCGGGAGACTGGGCCAAAGCCACAGAGTTTTCAAATCGAGCGCTAGAAATCGAGGAATTTGGAGAAGGTTACACACTTGGAGCGGTACTGGCGCAGGGCGCGCGGAAATTTGAAGAAGCCATAAAATTGGCTGACAGGGCAATTCTGCTTTCACCTGGCAGCGCTGACTCGAATGCTCTCGGCGGGATGGTCAAGGCGATGTCTGGACAGACGCTGGAGGGACTCGAACATATGGAGCGTGGAATGCGGCTGGAGCCGGATTATCCCGAGTGGTTACCGGCCCCGATCAACTTCGCCAGGCTGGAGCTTGGACGCAACACTGAGGCAAGAAAGCTGGCCCAAGAGGTCTTAGCATCCGATATTCAGGATGTGCGGGCCAAACCGTATGCAGCTGGGATATTGGTGGCGGCGGCGGTGTTCGATGGGGATATGAATGAAGCTAGGGCCCGTGCACTCGACTTGCAGAAAATCTATCCCGGCGTAACCGGAGCGTTCGCCCGTATGGCACGGTCGACATACAAAAATCAGGCGTTTGTCGAAAATACTTGAATGCGCTCGTACAGGCGGGAATTCCTGAAAACTGATCGACAAGGCAGTTCTATAACCAAGCGCCTTGGTTCAGTGTTTGACTTCAAGTTGAATACGTTATTGGCGTCCGCATAGTTCGATAATTCGACTTAAACCAATCCAAACTGATGACCCTTTTGGATCATATCCCCTGACGAAAATTCCATCCACCAATCCAAATCGCGACACGAGATGAAAGTCTCGATTGAGCTCGAAGCGGCCCTTGCTCAGTATAACCAAGCCTGTAAAACATCACATCAATCTATTCATCGAAAACTTATCCCCTAAAAACGCTCCCATAAACTGGACCTGTTTCTGCCAGACGAAAAATGGGTCATGACGATTGATCCTCGGGTCGGAGTCCGAGGATGACTAAACTGACTGAATTTTCGAAGTCACTTCGCTTGTCTTGTTCTGGCCCGAGGATGACTGCCTTAGTTAGCAAAGCCACTTCACTGGACAAATAGCCAAAGGGTTAAAACATCACTTTTTCTTCGCCAGTTTCCAAATGCCGAAAAACAAAGGTGGTAGGAGTAGTTCCAGTGCCAACAAAACCTGAAAGAAAATGTGAGGTTCACCGATTAGATAATAGGAGAGCAGTCTTGCTAATCCGCCGAGAAAAAACACACCGATAATAGGCGGGACCCAGTTTGTGTATTCATTAAGGTTACTGCCGACCTTCACGACGAACAGGCCATAAACAAAAAAGAAAGCGGAGTAAAAGCGTAACTCCGAGTCTGCATTCGCATTGCCTAAGCCTGTAAGAACGGGATCTGTATTGAAAATACTGGAGACTATCCGAGCGAATAAATTGCCTGTGGCATCTGGGCCAGTAAGGATCATGGAGGCCGCTATGCAGGCCACAACCACTCCAAACAGAATCAAAAGAAAACTCAACAGGTGTTTCATCGACATCCCCTATCTAAGGACCCAATGGTTACATGTTCGTGAGGTCGTTGGTATTGTTGATATTGTCGCGCATGCTGATCGCAAATTAGTCGTTCAGGCGGAACTCCAGCAGCAAAGTTCTTTGAAGGCGGGAATAGTTGTCATCGGACAGGATCACGATCCGGGTTTCCCCGGTTGCAGTTTGCCAGGTGGTGATGCCTTCCATGTTATCAATGCGGCTGGTTAGCCCGGCTTCCATTATCGTCTTACCCTTGATCAGGGCGCCCGGCTTAATATCGTTTCTGTCGATCAGCCTTATGCGGGTGCCGATACCAATCGACAGGCCAAAGCGTCGTTCAAGAATGAGCAGGTCGCCGTTAGAAAGAAAGGTCGCATCGGTTATGGAATAGTCGTCGGTGCGCTTTACTGAAAATTCTTCGATGGTTTTTTCATCGGCAATAAAACCGCGATTGTTGCTTTTTGCATCCAGACTTTCTTCGGCAATCGCGATGAACTTTCCGGCCAAAGGCGATGATGAGGGTGCTTGGGCCATCGCCTCCAAGCCTTTGGAATAGTGGATGTTAAAAGGTTTGAAGGAGGTCGTTGCCTGAGCTGGTGGACCCAAGAGATGATCGCTTTTTAAATCGTAATGATTGATGCGGTTAAGGCGCTCGAACACCACAAAGGCTTTGTCGCCTTTGACTTCAACACCTTCGGCATCGCCCCAATGTTTGCCGCCATAAGGTTGGCCGTTGGCGCGGCACAGACAGGACAAATCCCCTCTGGTCAGTTTTGTGATATTGTTTTTTTCGTCGCGTAATATCTCGCCAGTGACCCAATGCCCCTGATCTGACACGGAGTAAAAACGAGTGCCACCATCTGTTATTCGCAAGCCTGAGAGTCCGCCGAAATTCTCATTGTCCGATTCGATTTCTAGGCCACTGAGAAAGGTCAGTTTTCCAGCGGACTGGTCAGATGAGCCTATGTTGAAATATTCTATCGGATAGGATTTCAGTTTGATCGGTTCTGCACCCGCGCTGACAAAAGGCAGGACGAAGAGTAAGGAGGCTGTTGCAGCAAGCAGTGGTTTAATCGCGGATATCAAAGTAAGGCGTTCAAACCATTGTAAAAAGGCAAAAAGATGGAGGTCCAGTGACCTTAGGCGCTTTTGCAAACAGATTTACGTCCGCGCTTGGTATCGGCAGGATCTTCGGCAAACAGCGATGCCAATTGCTCGGTCATTGCGCCAGCCAGTTCTTCCGCGTCAACGATGGTTACTGCGCGTTTATAGTAGCGGGTCACATCATGGCCGATGCCGATGGCCAATAATTCGATTGGCGAATGGGTTTCGATATCGGCGATTACATGGCGCAAATGGCGCTCTAGATAATTGCCGGGATTTACAGAAAGGGTCGAATCATCCACCGGCGCGCCGTCGGAAATCATCATCAGGATACGGCGCTTTTCAGAGCGGGCCATCATACGGTTATGGGCCCAAAGAAGCGCTTCCCCATCAATGTTTTCTTTGAGCAAACCTTCGCGCATCATTAGGCCAAGATTACGGCGCGAACGACGCCATGGTGCATCGGCGCTTTTGTAAACGATGTGGCGCAAATCATTCAGACGGCCCGGCTGGTGGGGCTTGTCTGCCTTGAGCCATTTTTCGCGGGACTGGCCCCCTTTCCAGGCTTTGGTGGTAAATCCGAGGATCTCGACTTTCACGCCGCAACGTTCAAGGGTTCGCGCAAGAATATCAGCGCAAGTAGCGGCAACCGTGATCGGGCGACCGCGCATGGAGCCAGAATTATCGATTAGAAGGGTGACAACGGTGTCACGGAAAATAGTTTCGCGCTCCATCTTGAACGACAGAGGCGTCATGGGGTCCATGATGATACGGGGCAGGCGGGCTGTATCGAGATAGCCTTCTTCAAGGTCAAAGTCCCAGCCACGGTTTTGCTGTGCCATCAAGCGGCGCTGCAATCTATTGGCCAATCGTCCGACAACGCCCTGCAAATGGGCCAGCTGTTTGTCGAGGAATGCGCGCAGACGATCCAACTCGGCTTCATCGCACAATTCTTCGGCGGTGATGATTTCGTCAAATTCGTAGGAGAAAACTTTGTAATCTGAATCCGGTGGTAAGTCTGAAAATGGTAATTGGGGACGCTGGGCCTCGCCGGGCGTTTCAGCATCTTCCATGTCGTCGTCATTGGAATCATCTTCACCCATTTCGGTGGCTTCCATGTCACCGTCTTCGGTTTCGTCAGATGTTTCCTGAGACTCTTGCGGCTCACCGTCGTCTTCGCCAGTTGCCTCGTCGCTTTCGCCTTCAGCGTCGGATTCCTGATCTTCTGGATCCGGATTGTCAGCTTCGTCCAGATCATCGTCTGGTTGATCTTCGCCAAGCTCATCGGCCATATCTAGCGAAGCAATCAAATTGCGGATCGCTTTGGCATAAGCCTTTTGATCGCCCAAGTCGCTTTCCAAGGCGGTGATTGCATCAGTGGCTTTTTCTTCAATAAATTCGCGCCATAGATTCACAAAACGTTTTGCGTTTTCCGGTGGCGCAATGCCAGTCAGCTTTTCGCGAACAATAAGCGCTAATGCTTCTTCAAGCGGCGAATCGCTGCGATCAACGGCATTTTGATAATTAACCTTGGCGTATTTCTCTTCGATCATCGCGGTCAAATTGGAAGATACACCAGCCATCTGACGTGCGCCGAGTGACTCAATTCTTGTTTGCTCGACGCGATCATAGATAGCGCGTGCAAGCTGGCCCACGGGGGCATGCTTGTTGTGAATGGTCTTGTCATGGCCTGCCATGCGCAGAGCCATCGAATCGCCATAACCCCTTGTAGCGGCCAACTGTGCCATGGTCATTTTACGGCCGGGATCAGAAAGTTTGATCTGATCGCCAACCATAGAAGGGCGATCATTAGAGAAGACGACTTCCATATCATGGCGTTTGGCCATAGCCTTCACGCAACTCGACAACGCTTGTTTTAGCGGTTCGAAATCTGCAGGCTTTGAGCCCTTTTTATGGTTGTCGCCTTGTTGTGTCATTTTTGGCTGGCCATGGTTTCAGCTCTCAGATCAGGAAATCACAAGGTTCGCAGTGGACTCAGGCAATTCCACACCAAAGACGCGCTGATAAAACTCGGCAACAGTTGCCCGTTCCAATTCGTCGCATTTGTTGAGGAAGGTAAGGCGGAACGCCATGCCAACATCATTAAAGATCGTCGCGTTTTCTGCCCATGTGATAACGGTACGTGGGCTCATAACAGTCGACAAATCGCCATTGATAAACGCGCCGCGTGTCATATCAGCAATACGAACCATTTTGCCGATGGTGTCACGGCCTTCAGCAGTATCAAAGCTTTTAGCTTTAGCCAGAACAATAGCAGCTTCTGCTTCATGGGGCAGATAGTTCAGGGTTGTAACGATTGACCAACGGTCCATCTGGGCCTGGTTGATTTGCTGTGTACCATGATAAAGGCCAGTCGTATCACCAAGGCCAACGGTGTTTGCCGTGGCAAACAAGCGGAAAGCAGGGTGAGGTTGGATCACGCGGCTTTGGTCCAAAAGGGTCAAACGGCCGGAAGATTCAAGAACACGTTGAATAACGAACATCACATCGGGACGGCCGGCGTCATATTCGTCAAATACAAGCGCGATGTTGTTTTGATAAGCCCAAGGTAAAATACCGTCTCTGAATTCAGTAACCTGCATACCATCACGCACAACAATGGCATCTTTACCGATGAGATCTAAACGGGAAACATGGCTATCCAGGTTGATACGCACACAAGGCCAGTTCAAGCGAGAACCGACCTGTTCGATGTGGGTTGATTTACCAGTTCCATGATAGCCGGAAACGATAACGCGGCGATTGTAGGCAAAGCCGGCAAGAATCGCCAACGTAGTCGCCTTGTCGAACAGATAATCAGGATCTTCCTCAGGAACATGCTCTGTGCGCTTTTTGTAAGCGGGCACTTTCCAGTCTGAATCGATCCCAAATAAATCTCTTACAGATACTTCTGTATCCGGCATGCCATCACTCATCCGCTTTATCTCCACTTGGGGCGGTTAATATCACCAGCGTTTTTCTGAAAGACAGCAAACAAAATGAACAGTACCAGAAAGGGGGAAATCCCTGACCTACCGGGTCAATCCTGCAAAACTCTCGGAAATATATTTATGGGCGCTCGCTCAGACCAAAAAGCCTGAACCCTGACCCGTGCCAGTATTCCTTTTTATATCTATCCCGATTAGCGCTTTTTGCAACCCGAAACAATGTTGGATGCGGAGCAAGTTGCCGCGATGAGGCCAAATTGGCCGATTGCAGTCGAGGGTTTTTGGTGAACCTGATAGAGATTCTTGAAGATCAAACGCGTTGGACCTCAGCAGAAACCTGCTTTTTGCAGGATCTTATAGGCCAGAATAATTTCCCTCAACCGCTCTTCAGAACTTCTGTCGCCGCCATTGGCATCAGGATGGTTCTGCTTAACAAGCAATTTATAGCGCGCTTTTAATTCGTCCGAAGAAGCTGTGTAGGGCAAATTAAGATCGTCAAATGACTTCTTTTCCAAAACTTTAATTTTACGCGCTGGACTTGCACCAGAGCGTCCTGCCCGTGCTGCTGCCGCGTAATTGGTTCTGTTGTATAACCGCTGTGCGCCTTCGGCATTAGGGTTACGCTCATTTAAAGGCGGATGCTTGCTGGTTTTGTTGGTGCCCATTTGCCAAGTGGGACGTGATCCGGTGATCGCGTCTTTTTGAAATTTTGCAATGGCATCATCATCAAGGCCAGAGAAATAATTGAAATTTTTATTGTAGGCACGCACATGGTCTATGCACATCCACAAATATTGACCCTCTCGGTTTCTCCCCATAGGCGCTTTATGGGTTCCGGCTTTTTCACAGCCTTCCCATTGGCAAACCTGTTTAATAGGTTCGTCTTTCTTTTTCTTTGAGGATCGATTTCCGACTTTAATCGAATCGAAGAGAGATGATGTTGGTTTCATAGCAATAGGTATAGGGTGTGAGGAATAAATGAACAAGAATTGACAAGCAAAATTCTTGTCCCCATGGAGAAATGATTGTTTGGTCTAATTTGAATTTATTTAAGTTGAACCCTGTAACAGGAACAAAGTGCACAAGAAAGATGAAAATGGGATTTTCGCAAAGCATTGAAAAAAAGATAGAAAACAAACTTAACCCGGTATCGTTTGAAATCATCAACGAAAGTCATTTGCATGCAGGGCATCAGGAAAGCTTCGATGGGAGCGGCGAGACGCATTTGCGAATCAAAATTGTTACCGAGGCATTTGAAGGCATGAGCCGGGTCGATCGCCATCGTTCAATTAATGCTTTGATAGATGAAGAAATTGCTGCTGGACTCCATGCCATCGCAATTGAAGCAAAAGCGCCAAGCGAGGTTAAGTGATGCTAGTTACTGATTTTTGCTGCAGCTTCCCAAATGTCGTCTTCGTTCAATTCTGAGTACCATTTTTCAAACTGCGATCGATAAGCCTCAAGTGATCCGTCACCAGGGATTGGTCGCCTAGGGTCCTCGCTCATAGAATATGCCATACCCTCAAGAAGCCAATCTGGCTTAAAGAAAAAGTTGTGAAAACTTCCAAGCCTTTCATTTTGCAAGTGATGGATTAGCTCGTGGCGAACGAAGTGTGCTGTCCATCCGTTTGGCTTTATCGCAAACCCTGAAGTTCC
Source organism: Nitratireductor sp. (assembly GCA_017854535.1). Classification (GTDB taxonomy): domain Bacteria; phylum Pseudomonadota; class Alphaproteobacteria; order Rhizobiales; family Rhizobiaceae; genus Salaquimonas. The sequence continues at coordinate 32,772 of JAFMHL010000008.1, read as the reverse complement.
TACATTATATGCGACTGAGTGATGCATTCCAAAATAGGTAGAGCAGCTTTCGTGGGCACAAAAATATGCTCTTGGGGCGTTTTCTAACTCTCCCAAATTTGTAGAAACGAACTCTAAGGCTTCGTCATACAATTTTTGCGCTTGGTCTAACCTTGCAATATCGTCGACACAAAGTTTTTCAGAAACACAGATCAATCCAGAAAAGGACGGTGTTAACACTCCGAGAGGAGGATACAATGCCCAAGCCGTGCTGGGAATTAACAACATGCAATAGAGCAAGCTTAAGTAAATCTTCCTTGCCATTGTTAACTGCCTTTACTGTTCATGTGTCAAATATTCCTGATGCGTATTTTTGTGATCCTATTCTTTTCCCGTTTTAGAACAACAAAGCGTTTGCCAAAAAATGAAAAAGTTTGTTTTTCATCGGGGATCATCTGAGCCGCATGAATTACAAGACCTGCGATGGTTGTGGCTTCTTCATCAGGCAGTTTCCAATCCAATGCGCGGTTCAGATCGCGGATCGGTACATTGCCGTCTACAACAACTGCGCCATCTGGTTCCGTCGTAACACCGATCACTTCCAAATCGTGTTCATCTTCAATCTCGCCAACGATTTCTTCCAAAATGTCTTCAAGGGTCAAAAGTCCCATCACCTCGCCGTACTCATCAACGATCAGCGCAATGTGAGCTTTGTTGCGCAGAAATGAATTTAGCTGATCTCGCAGAGATGTTGTTTCTGGCACAAACCAAGGCTTGGCTGCGATTTTCAGAACATCAATATTTTTGGGTTTTTCACCCAAGCCGATCGCACGCAAAACGTCTTTAGCGTGGATAACACCGATGATATTCTCGCTGGTATCTTTCCACAGTGGAATTCGGGTGTAGGGACTTTCAAGAATTTCCTTAACAATCATTTCAGCTGGCTGGTCTGCGTTGATCGACAACATATTGGTCCGATGGACCATAATGTCTGAGACCTCAAGCTGGTGCAGGTCCAAGATCCCGCCCAGTCGATCTTTATCATCTTTAATCACAGCGCCATCGCTGTGGAAAACTTCAAAGGTGCCGCGCAGTTCATCATGGGCGCTCAGCATATCTTCTGATTCGCCCAGCCTAACGCCGAACACACGCAAGATCATTTTCACGAGCCAATTTGCGCTTTTTGCAAAAGGGGCAAGGATGATGACAAAAAACCGAACATATGGCGCTACTTTAAGGGCCACCTGATCCGCATTGGCGATCGCCCAGGATTTCGGCATGATTTCAGCAAAAATAACGACGATTACGGTCATCGCAATTGTAGCAATAAAAATGCCCGCCTCGCCAAATGCCTTCAAGAAAAAGCTGGTAGCAAGAGCGGAGGCAAGAATATTGACCAGATTGTTGCCGATCAAAATAGTGCCGATCAGCCGATCTTTTTTGCGGATAAGGTTTTGCACGGTAATGGCTCTTGTATTGCCATTGCGCTCCATGGAATGCAGGCGCGCCCGAGAGGCGGCGGTCAGGGCAGTTTCAGAACTGGAGAAAAACGCGGAAAATAATATCAGGATTAAGATGGCGGCCAATAGCATCCAATCAGCGGGTGTCATTTTAAATAACCTTTTTTCTACTTTTCTAAAGCATCTTGAAGAAATGCCAGCACTTCTGCCGGAGCGATGTCATTGGCAATATAGGATTTTCCAATGTCTTTTGTAAGTATAAAGGTGAGTTTGCCGCGCGAGACCTTTTTGTCCTGTGCAATGAAATCCAGCAATTCTTCAGCACTTGGTATCTCGCCAGGAATTTGTGAGATCTTGGTAGGCAGTCCGGCTGACTTCAAATGGGCTTCAACGCGCTCGGCATCTTCTATGCTGCAATGGTTCAACCGATTGGAGAATTGATGGGCCAAAACCATGCCAATTGATACACCTTCACCGTGAACAATCCGCGCACTATCATATTCTGCCATTGCTTCTAAGGCGTGACCAAATGTGTGGCCCAGATTTAGCAAAGCACGATTGCCGCGTTCGGTTTCATCTTCGGCAACGATATCGGCTTTTGCCTGACAACTGGTTGCGATGGCTTGGGTTAGCGAAGCGCCGAAAGAGAAAATATCTGTTCTGGCGTTTTCCAGCCATTTGAAAAAGTCTGGTTTGTTAATCAAACCATATTTCACGACCTCGGCATATCCAGCGGCAAACTCTCTTGGGGCAAGGGTTTTTAAGGTGTTGGTATCAATTAGCACCATGATCGGCTGATGAAATGCGCCAATTAGATTTTTGCCGTGCGAAGAATTGACGCCAGTTTTTCCGCCAACGGACGAATCTACTTGCGCCAATAAAGATGTGGGTATTTGGACAAAATCCATGCCTCGCCGCGTGATGGAAGCGGCAAATCCAGCAAGGTCACCGACAACGCCGCCGCCAAACGCTATGACTAAATCATCGCGTTCCATTCGGGCTGCCAGAAGTTGTGATACAACCGAATCGAGAACCGCAATGGATTTTGATTTTTCGCCGGGCTCAATGATGATTTGGGTCGATTCAATTCTGGATGCTGAAAGGCTTTCTAGCAGCCTCTCGCCATGGGCTGCCATTACATTGCTATCGGAAATAATCGCGCATTTGGCTCCGGGACGAAGTTCCGCGATCATGTGACCAGCTTGGTTAAGAAGGTCTTCTCCGATATGAATGGGGTAAGAACGATTTCCGAGTTCAACTTGCAGCATACTGGATTTTTTCATTCGGATTTTCCCAGCAAATAAATTGCCAATTGGTCGATGACGGCATCGCGTGTGTGATTCTTGGAAATCTTAGACGAGGGGACATGAATATCGGCAAGAGCGTAAATCGGCTCCCGCTTTTCTTTCAATGCGGCCAATGTGGCTCTTGGATCGGCAGTTTGAAGCAACGGACGGGTTCCTGGCCGGCGCATAACACGGTTCATCAATAAATCTAGGTCTGCCTGCAGCCAAATGGAAATTGCGGTATTTGCGACTTCTTGGCGTGTTGTTTCAGAAATAAAAGCGCCGCCACCTAAAGACAAGATACAAGTGTTTTCAGTTAGCAAGCGATGGATCACTTTTTCCTCGCCTGCACGAAAATAGGCTTCACCATGGCGTTCAAAAATTTCAGGTATGTCTAGGTTTGCTGCAGCCACGATCTCATGGTCAGAATCAAAGAAAGGAAGGCCAAGCCAAGCGGCAACAAGCTTGCCAATAGCTGTCTTTCCAGAACCCATTAGCCCCACAAAAACCAGTGAGCGGTCGCCTAATGCTTCAAGCATTTGCGATTTATCAATTCGCTGCGAATGTGCCTCTGTCATAAACCTGCTCTTATCCAGACCGAAAACTGAGACCGTAGCACACCAATAATCAAGTTGCGTCAAGTCTCAAGTTTTTGTTGATGGCAATGTGCCAGCAACTTTTCACCTAGTCTAAGAATTGAAATTTTTGAGTTTGCCTGTCATATATGCACTTGATGTAACCGAATGGTTTAAAAAAGTATGCCCAGTTTAATCAGATTTATTGTTTTTTGTGCCATTTTGGCTGGCATTGCATATGGCGCAATGTTTGCATTGGTTACTTATGTAGAGCCGCAACCAAAAGAAGTCTTGATCAAAATCCCAGCCAATAAACTCAATCTGGAATAAATAAGGTCATTGCTGTTTGTAGGGCTGAAATACGCCATCAAAGGGTTAGTGGATGACTAAATCTGGTGAAAATGGCTATCTGGTAGAATCTTTTCTTGAAATGATGAGCGCGGAACGCGGTGTTAGTCCTAATACGATGGATGCTTATCGTCGGGATTTGGACCGCTATTGTGCAAATCTTTCAGAAGCGGGATTGGGCGTAATACAAGTTGAGCCGGACCAAATACGGTCTTTCCTATATGCGATTGCCGATGAAGGTCTGGCCTCGGCTAGTCAAGCCAGAATTCTTTCGTGCCTGCGCCAGTTCCATAAGTTCTTATACAGCGAGGGAATCAGAAATGAGGACCCTACGGCTTCAATTGACGCGCCAAAATCCCAGCGCCCTTTGCCCAAGATTTTGAGTGTTAGCGAAGTTGATCAGCTTATCCGTCAAGCAGAAGATGAAGTTACTGTTGCCAAGAAAGGCAGCTTTAAACATATCAAAGCGCTTCGTTTAAACGCACTGCTGGAAACGCTTTACGCTACGGGTATGCGGGTTAGTGAATTGGTTGGCTTGCCGATTGGTGCGGGTAAAACAGATGGGCGTTTTCTGATGATAACAGGAAAAGGCGAGAAAGAGCGTCTTGTTCCGCTGTCTGATCGCGCCAAACTTGCAATGGTGAATTATCTTGGCGAGATGGGAAAAGAACCAAATTTTGCCAAGCAAAATTATTTGTTCCCGGCCCAATCCAGCGAAGAACATTTTACCCGACAGGCCTTTGGGAGAGATTTGAAAGATCTTGCTGTTCGTGCTGGATTATCCCCGTCGCGCGTTTCACCGCATGTGCTGCGTCATGCTTTTGCCAGCCATTTGCTGCAAAATGGTGCTGATTTGCGAGCTGTACAGGCATTATTGGGTCATTCAGATATTTCAACGACCCAGATTTATACCCATGTTTTGGATGAACGGATGCGCGAATTGGTGGAACAACATCATCCTCTGGCAAAGCTTGGCAAAACCGTCTAATAAGCCCAAACCACAGTGGTCTTCTGCGATGAAACTGCTATGGTTTGTAAAAAATAAACAGGTTGTAAAATATGCGTTTGTATCTCGATTTCGAAAAACCAGTAGCCGATATTTACGGGAAAATATTGGAGTTGAAGAGCGTTAGTGAGCCTGATGAACAGGTTGACCTTACTTCTGAAATACAAAAGCTGGAACAAAAAGCTCAATCAACATTGGAGGGGCTTTATACAAAGCTCACGCCTTGGCACAAAACTCAAATTGCCCGTCATCCTGACAGGCCGCATTTTGTAGATTATAAAAAAGCGTTGTTTACTGATTTTGTTGATCTTGCTGGCGACAGATACTTTGCTGAAGATTTTGCCATTCAAGCTGGCTTTGCCCGGTTGAATGGCCAACCAGTGGCTGTGATTGGTCAGGAAAAAGGATCGAACACAGAAAGTCGGATTAAGCACAACTTTGGTATGGCTCGGCCGGAAGGCTATCGTAAAGCCGTGCGTATTATGGAACTGGCTGACAAGTTTGATATTCCGATTGTAACGCTGGTGGATACAGCCGGAGCTTATCCTGGTATTGGCGCAGAAGAGCGCGGGCAGGCTGAAGCCATTGCACGTTCTATCGAAGCCTGTCTCAAGGTGACTGTACCAATTGTTACGGTCGTCATAGGCGAAGGTGGTTCTGGTGGTGCAATCGCAATTGCTTCGTCTAATCGTGTTTATATGCTTGAGCATTCTATTTATAGCGTGATCTCCCCTGAAGCGGGGGCTTCGATTTTGTGGCGTGATGCGACTAAAGCGCAGGATGTTGCCACGTCAATGAAGCTTACTGCACAGGACTTGAAAACGCTTGGCATCATTGATGGTATTATTTCAGAACCTGCAGGCGGGGCCCATAGGCATTCCAGCGAGGTTTTAACTGATACCGGCAAAGTGATAGAAAAAGCTCTTGGCGAATTTAGCGGTATGGACGGCAAGCAAGTTCGTGAGCAACGTCGTGAGAAATTCCTAGCGATTGGTCGCAATCTTTCTTGAATTTTTCAATGACAATCGCGTGAGGTAACGCTGATAACGTGTTGTCAACACAATTGGGTGCATTATGCTGGCAAATAGCGAACCGCATTGGGTTTGCATGGTCATATCTAGTGGATCTGGGCACCGCCCTAATTTCCAATTATTGTCTGGTGAAGCATGAGATTTACGCAAAAAGCTCTGTCAAAAAAGCACTATGCCAAAGTGGGAGTTTTGGTGGCCGCGGCTATACTGCTTTCTTCCTGCAATGGCGGCATCGATAGCGTATTTCCAAAAGCGGAAAGACCCGTATCTGAGCAAATTATAAAAAAAATGAAATCAAAAGGGATGGCAAAGACCTCCCCAATTTTGATACGAATTTACAAAGAAGAAGATGTGCTGGAGGTCTGGAAGCAAAAAGACACTGGACGCTATGCGCTTTTGGAGAGCTTCGAAATTTGCAAATGGTCTGGTGTTCTTGGACCTAAATTCAAAGAAGGCGACAGGCAGGCTCCCGAAGGCTTCTATAATGTTGGCAAGGCGCAGCTTAATCCGAACTCTGAATATTATCTTTCTTTCAATATTGGCTACCCAAATCGCTATGACCGCTCTCATGGGAGAACTGGAACGCATTTGATGGTTCACGGGGCCTGTTCATCTGCGGGTTGCTACTCGATGACCGACGAGCAGGTTGCCGATATTTATGCGATGGCAAGAGATGCTATTTCTGGTGGCCAGGACTACTTCCAGGTTCAGGCTTACCCATTTCGCATGACTGCCGCGAATATGGCCAAGCAGGTTACCAATCCACATTTTGAGTTCTGGAAAATGCTCAAAGAAGGCTATGATCATTTTGAACTGACGAATTATCCGCCGAAAGTGGACGTGTGTGAGAGGCGTTATGTGTTTAACCGCGAGGCGGTTGATGAAAAAGAATTTAGGTCCACAGAAGCATGTCCGCCGGTAACCATGCCCAAGCGGTTGATAGAACTCTACAGCCAAAAACGCAGCGAAGAAAAAGCGGAATTTTCTAAAGCGCTGAAACGTGAGCAAGCGCGTGCCAAGTTCAAAGGCGAGGCGTTGGCTTCTTTGGATCTTAGTCAGTTCTCTATCATTGCCGCAGGTTCCGAAGTTCTTCCTCCGCCAACGCCAGAAGCGCCACCAGTTGTTGAACCAGCATTGGTTTCTGAAGCTCCACCTGCAAATACAGAAGCAAGTGCGGCTGAAATCAAAGCTGCTGCTGCCAGCCCAATCGATGGTGTTGTATCTGGAGCGCAAAATGAGGCGCTGTTAAGTGGCAAAACTTCTGGTGAGCAAAGCGTAACATCAACTGCACCAGCAGAAACGTCGGTTGTTCAAGCAAGTGAAGTCGAACCGACACCGGCAGAGGCGACAATTGAGAATACTGCCCCTTCAGCTGTTCCCGTTCCACAACCAGCTGAGCGCCAGGAAGTTGCAGTTGCTGAACCTGCAAAGAAAAAGCCATGGTGGGCGGCAAAGAAGCCGGTGAGTCAAAAGTGATTTCACCTGCTGAGCGCCAAAAAATGCTCAAGGCGTTTTCCATAGGCCCCAAAATGGTTACCTATCTTGAAAGTGCCGGTATTCGAACTTTCGCTGAATTGGCTGAACGTGACGCAGAATCTCTTCTGCTACAAATTCACGTAGAAACGGGTGTTAAACTCAATAAGATGGGGCTGGATGCATTGGCCAATCTTGTGGCTATGGCGAAATCAAACGAGACGCCAAAGCCAGTTTTGTAATGATCGACAGAGACCTTCACATCTTAATGATGCGATGTTTCCATCATAAGATGAAGTGCTTTAAACAAACTTACCGTGACAGTGTTTGAATTTCTTTCCTGATCCGCATGGGCATGGCGCATTGCGGCTGGTTTTTGACCATTCTTCAGGCATTTCTTCCAATTCGTCTTCCGGACCGTCGAGCAAAGCATCTTCTTCAATTCCTGACTGGCCGTCTTGCACCAATTCCACCCGTGCCAATTGAGCGGAAACTGCCTGACGCAGATTGCCCAACATGGTCTGGAATAGCTCAAAGCTTTCACCTTTATATTCCTGCAGTGGATCACGCTGACCGTAGCCCCGGAAACCAACCACAGAACGCAGATGATCCAAGTTGACCAAATGCTCACGCCAAAGATGATCGATGGTTTGAAGAACGACTGACTTTTCTACATAACGCATCACTTTTGGACCAAAGTGCTCGGTTTTGTCTGCAACCGCTTTGTCCGCCGTTTCGGTTATGCGATTAATAATATCTTCTTCCGCAATACCTTCTTCATCTGCCCATTGGTCTATTGGTAAATCAAGATTCAAATAAGTTAGAACACCTTCCTTCAATTCAGCGGTTTCCCACTGTTCAGGATAGGCTTTTTCTGGAATATGTTTTGTAACCAGATCGTCAATCACATCGTTGCGCATATCGGTTACGGTTTCGGATATATCTTCGGCTTTCATCAAATCGATGCGTTGCTCGAAAATCACCTTACGCTGATCGTTCATCACGTCATCGAATTTCAGAAGGTTCTTCCGGATATCGAAGTTACGCGCTTCAACTTTTTGCTGGGCTTTTTCCAACGCCTTGTTGATCCATGGATGGATGATTGCCTCATCTTCTTGAAGGCCAAGTTTGGTCAACATGCCGTCCATGCGGTCTGAACCGAAAATGCGCATCAAATCATCCTGCAAGGACAAGAAGAATTTGGAAGCGCCCGGATCGCCTTGGCGGCCAGAGCGGCCGCGCAACTGGTTATCAATACGGCGGCTTTCATGGCGTTCGGTGCCGACCACGTAAAGACCGCCCGCTGCCAATGCCTGTTTTTTCAATTCGGCAATTTCAGCTTTGATCTCAGCCTCTTTCGCGTCGCGTTCTTTGCCTTCTGGCATATCTTTTAATTCGTGCTCCAGGCGCATATCCAAATTGCCGCCTAGCTGAATATCGGTGCCTCGGCCAGCCATGTTCGTGGCGATGGTAATGGCTCCGGGCACGCCAGCTTGGGAAACAATATAAGCTTCCTGCTCATGGTAGCGTGCATTTAGGACGCGGAAGTTTTCAACGCCTGCTTTGCGCAGTGTTTCGGCTAGCAATTCTGATTTATCAATCGAGGTCGTGCCAACCAAAATCGGCTGGTTGCGTTTCTGGCATTCTTCAATGAGCACTCTGATAGCGCGATATTTTTCTTCGCCGGTACGATAGACCTCATCATCGGCATCAATACGGGCAACGGCAACATTTGTTGGAACGTCGATAACCTCAAGGCCATAGATGTCCATGAATTCCGCAGCTTCGGTCATGGCTGTACCGGTCATGCCTGCAAGTTTGTCATAAAGTCGGAAATAATTCTGGAAGGTGATGGAAGCCAGCGTCTGGTTTTCCGGCTGGATTTTTACCTTTTCTTTTGCTTCAAGGGCCTGATGCTGTCCTTCCGAGTAACGGCGGCCTGGCATCATTCGGCCAGTGAACTCATCAATGATGACCACTTCGTCATTCTTTACGATATAATCGCGATCTTTAAGGAAAAGCTTATGAGCTTTAAGGGCATTGTTGACGTGGTGAACAATTGACACATTCTCGATATCGTAAAGGGATTCGCCTTTTAGATGACCGGCGTCTCCAAGGAGTTTTTCAAGTTTCTCAGTGCCAGATTCAGTGAAATTTGTGGATTTTTGCTTCTCGTCGAGTTCATAGTCACTGTCATCAAGCAATGGAATAAATGCATCGATGGTGACATAAAGGTCTGATCGGTCATCCAAAGGCCCAGAAATGATCAAAGGTGTGCGCGCTTCATCGATCAAGATCGAATCAACTTCGTCGACAATCGCATAGTGATGTCCGCGCTGGACCATCTGTCCGATTTCCATTTTCATGTTATCGCGCAGATAGTCGAAACCATATTCATTGTTTGTGCCGTAGGTGATATCGCATGCATAGGCAGCGCGGCGTTCATCATCATTCACACCATGAACAATGACGCCGGTGGTTAGTCCTAACCAACCATAAAGCTTACCCATCCATTCAGAGTCGCGTCTTGCTAGGTAGTCGTTGACTGTAACGACATGAACGCCCTTGCCGGACAATGCGTTCAAATAAACTGCCAGTGTTGCAACAAGTGTTTTACCTTCACCTGTACGCATTTCGGAGATGTTGCCATCGTTGAGGATCATCCCGCCCAATAACTGGACATCGAACGGACGCATGCCAAGAGCTCGTTTAGAGGCTTCGCGCACAACAGCGAATGCTGGAACCAACAAATCGTCGACTTTTGCGCCATCGGCGATTTGTTGTTTGAATTCGGCGGTTTTGGCTTTCAGCGCGTCATCAGACAGCGCAATCATTTCATCTTCTAAAGCGTTGATCGCCTCAACTTTTGGCATCAGCTTTTTAATGACACGGTCATTGGAAGAGCCAAGAATCTTTTTGGCGATGCCTGAAAAAATGCCCATGGAGGGGTCCTTTGATTGTTGCGCTTGGATGATCATCATGGCCGCGCGATAATTTTGTCTTTTACCAAGGGTTTGGCGGCAATTCCAAGCCTTTGATTTAAAATGGTTTTGGTCTTTTCCGCTATTTTAGATGCAATTTCGTTCTGAAACTGTGGACGACCGCCAAACGGACAGATAAGAGGGGTGTATTGTGATGTCAACGTCGATGCGTAACCTGCACCTTCTTGTCAAGAAAAATTGAATGGACTTGTACGGAACAAAATAGAAGGTTTAGCCTTTCATTTTTAGCATTTATTCAAGCCAATCCCCAAATTTAGAGCGCTGAAAGGAAGCCTCCATGATTGATAAATTAAAAACCTCAGGCGCTGTTGTAATTGTAGCTTTTTCTTTGCTCCACACCGGCTCGTCATTCGCTCAATCCACTGTTGTTGCCAAAGTTGGTGATCTGGAAATTACCGCGCAAGAACTAACCATTGCCGAAGCAGACTTGAAAGAGCAGTTCGCCCAAGTCCCAGAAGAAAAACGGCGTTCAGCTATCCTTTCTGCACTCATCGACATCAAATTGCTCGCCAATAAAGCACAGGCAGCTGATATGGCCGAAGATGATTTGTACAAGTCGCAAATGGCCTTTGTCAGCTCGCGCGCATTGCACAATCTGTATTTTCAAAAGAACATTGTTGAAGGCGTAACAGACGAGGAAGTCAAAGCACGCTTTGAAAAAGAACTGGAAGCTATCCCAGCAGAAAAAGAAATCAAAGCACGTCATATTTTGGTGAAAACAGAAGAAGAAGCTTTGGCTGTAATTGCTGAATTGGATGCAGGTAAGGATTTTGTCGAACTGGCTAAAGAAAAATCGACGGGCCCATCGGGTCCTCAAGGCGGTGATCTTGGCTATTTTGGCAAAGGACAAATGGTTCCTGAGTTTCAAGACGCAGCCTTTGCTCTTGAAAACGGGAAATACACGTCAGTCCCGATTAAAACACAATTTGGTTTTCATGTAATTTTGAAAGAAGAGGAGCGCGACAAACCACTTCCGGTTCTTTCAGATGTTGAAGATCAAATCCGCCAGGTTGTGTTGCGTGAAAAATATTTTGAACTCATCAAATCAGTCCGTACAGAAGTTCCAACCGAGATTTTCGATGAAGCGCTGAAGGCCGACGTGGAAGCAATGAATAAAGAATAGGAAATAGAATTTACTATGGGTAAAGTTGCAAATATTTCCCCGTTGGCGCCAACAAGCTATCCGCAAATGCCTGCGCTCAAAGGTGTTCGGCTGGGCGCGGTAGAAGCGGCCATAAAATACAAGGGCAGACTGGATCTGGGCGCTATCATTTTTGATGCACCAGCAACCGTTGCCGGTGTTTTTACAAAATCCAAATGTTCTTCAGCGCCAGTGGATTGGTGCCGGAAGCAACTTGCCAAAGGCGGCGCTCGTGCAGTTGTGGTGAACTCTGGTAATTCTAATGCGTTTACGGGAAAGATTGGCTTGGAGACGGTCAAAGTAAGTGCGGATGCAGCCAAGAAGGCGTTTGGTTGCAAAACTCACGAAGTTTTCCTGGCTTCAACCGGCGTTATTGGTGAGCCGTTAGATGCCTCTGGCTTTGAAACGCATTTGACGAAGCTTGAGAAAATTGCCCGTGAAAATGAGTGGGAAAATATGGCACGCGCCATCATGACCACTGACACTTATCCCAAGATGTCTACCCGTTCTTTTGATGTTGATGGGACTACATATCACTTAAATGGAATTGCCAAAGGCGCGGGAATGATCGCTCCTGATATGGCAACCATGTTGTCGTTTCTTGTTACAGATTATCCCGTTGCCAGTGACCTGTTGCAAAAACTTTTGTCCAAAGCTATCGGGCCAACATTCAACTCCATTTCCGTGGACAGTGATACGTCGACCAGTGATACGGTAATGTTGTTTTCCGCATTGAATGGAAACAAAGCTGTATCCTCTGCCAAAGACAAAGGTGTTGGTGCACTCCAAAAAGCATTGAGCGAAGTTTTACATGAACTAGCCATGTTTGTGGTTTGTGATGGCGAAGGCGCTTCGAAACAAATTGAAATCACGGTCAATGGTGCAAAATCTGCAAAGTCCGCAAAAGTTATCGCCTTGTCGATTGCAAACTCGCCTTTGGTTAAAACAGCTATTGCCGGAGAAGATGCAAATTGGGGCCGTATTGTTATGGCCGTTGGAAAGGCAGGCGAGCCGGCCGATAGAGATAAACTCACGATTGGTTTTGGGGATGTTACCGTTGCTAAAAATGGTCAGCGGGAAAAGAATTATTCTGAAGAAGCTGCAGCGGTAATTATGAAGAAAGCCTTTATTCCAATCCATGTGGATGTTGGCATTGGCAAAGGCTCGGCAACTGTCTGGACTTGTGATCTAACCGCTGAATATATCGCTATTAATGCGGACTATAGAAGCTGATCGTGATGGGAGATATTACCCCTAATGCTGGATCGAAAGCAGTCTGAGATGCTTGAATTCGCACAGATCCGCCGATTGGAAGCGGTCAGCTTCCGTTCGTTTCCTGCGACCAATACCCATTATGATGGAACCTGGGCTATTCGTCTTACGGCTGGTCACCCGGCAAAGCGCTTGAACTCTGTCAATCCTTTGGATCCTCAAGACAGTCTTGATCTGGAAAACAGGATCAGTAAGGCGGAGCGTCGTTTTTCCAGTTTTGGACGGCCATTGACGTTTCGGCTGACGCCTTTAGCGCCTCCGCGTCTTGCCGATATGTTCGGGGACCGTGGATGGATTTGCCACGAGGAGAGCATTGTTATGATGCTTGATTTAACCCAGATTGATCTCAGCCATGCGCGCGATCAGGTGCCCCTGAAAGATGTGGGCAGATGGGTGGATGATTTCATTGCTCTTTCAGAAGACCGAAAAGATTTGAAACCAGGTTTGGTTGAAGTCATTGGCGCAACCCAGCCTGAAACTGGTTTGTTTATCCATATGGATCCTCAATCGAATAAAACAGCCAGTATGGTGCGATGCGTAAGCGATCGGACAATGGCCGGCGTATTTGATTTGGTCAGCTCAAAAGATCTTCGCCAGAAGGGTCATGCACGCAGTATTTTGCTAACAGCTTTATTGTGGGCAAAACGCCATAGCGCCTCAAAGGTTTGGCTTCAAGTTGTTGCTGAAAACAAGGCAGCCAATGCCTTATACAACTCGATTGGGTTTCGTGAAGTTTATCGCTATTGTTATTGGAAGCCAGCTGGCGAACCCGATACGTCGGAAACAACATAGGCCTAATATGAAGATAGTCTTGGTTAGCGCTTGTGCTTTGGTGGACGCAGACAACAGAATTTTGCTTGCGCAACGTCCAGCTGGAAAGTCTATGGCGGGACTTTGGGAATTTCCTGGAGGCAAAGTTGAAGCTGAAGAGACACCCGAAGACGCTTTGATTCGAGAATTGCAAGAAGAATTGGGTATCGTTACTTGGGCAACCTGTCTGGCGCCTTTGTCATTCGCCAGTCATCGATATGATGATTTTCATCTTCTGATGCCGCTTTACATCTGCCGAAAGTGGGATGGCATAGCGCGTTCCCAAGAAAATCAAAATTTGAAATGGGTAAAAGCCAAGCAGCTTCGTGATTATCCAATGCCGCCAGCTGACGAACCCTTAATACCAGCGTTAATTGATCTTTTATGAAATTGTGAGACTTTTAAGTAATTGTGGGGTGCCTGATTTCAGGTCAGCGCCTCAATACGCCTGATTGTCCAATCTAAGACCGTCATTGGCGCTGAATATTGGTTTTCACGGATGTTTCTTTGTTTTGATGGTTTTGCCACTCTAAGAAACGCAAAAAGATCGGAAATTTAAAATGAGAACGCATTTTGCATCACTAGTAGAGAAAGTTTCGGATTTTCAAAAAAATCAACACGGTGGTTCTACTGTGCAGATCGCGTTGATGTTTGGCGCTGTTGCAATGGCTCTTTCCGTTTTGGTCGCTCCGCAGGTTCGAAATGCTGTTGATATTTACGCGGAAAATAAAGCGCTTGGTATTGATCGTGTCATCACCGGAAGCATCAAGCCAACAAAGCAATATACCATCCGTAAAAGTGTCCTTGATAAATAACAGACTGAATTCGCACAGCTTATTAGGATATTAACCATGCCTGTTAATCTCTATTTTATAAAATAGCGATAGATTAGCCAAACTCAATCTAGAGTTTTATGAAGTGGGCGTGTTGTTGTGATTTTGAAAATTAAATCGTTTATCGAAAATGAGTCAGGCGCAACAGCGATTGAATATGCATTGATTGCAATCATGATATCTGTTGCAGTTATCGGTGGAGCAACAACTGCCGGAACAACGCTAGGCAATTCCTTCCAAAGCATGTCTGAAAGCTTCTAGTTAGAGAAAATCTGACAGTTTGGCCTTTGCACTTCCAGGCTTTAGCGGCTTTTGCTGACTTCTATCTTCTTTCCATCCACTAACGCATCCCATGGCTATCGTTACCCGAAGTTTACCATCAGGGTCTGAATAGTCATTGTTATAAATCTTTTTCGCCGTGTCCCATGTGGACCGGATCAAGGGGTGAATGTCGCCATTATTGCTGTTCCCTGAACCAATATCGCGAACATCTTTGATGAAATTGTCAAGATTCGAGTATCTGACAACTCTTTCTTCCAAATCCACAACAGGCAATTTGAAGTCGATTTTTCGAACAAGGTCGCCCAATTGACGAATATGGGGGAATAAATCCACTCTTGGGGAAACGCCCGAAGCAGTTTCTGCTTCTGCATTCAGCAGTACAGTTCGCAATTCTTTTAAAGTTCCTTCACACGGGAAAATAGCCATAAATAAACCGTCCGCTTTTAAAGCGTGATGGATCTGAAGCAAGAGCTCTGGTAGATTATTGAGTCTGTGAAGGTCGAAAACGCTAATAATCAGATCAAGACTCTTTGGTTCTAGAGCCAGTATTGCATTTTCGTCCGTTGGTTTTTGAATTTTTACAATCGGTCCTTTGATTGGCGGATTTTCTGCCATCAAACGGTTTTCGATCAATTCTGAAAATTGGCCATCAAATAGCAGGGCCATTGCCTCAAACTGTCGATTTGTGACTGCCAGCCGTTCTCCTATGATCTGCGCAGCCTCAGCGTGAAGAAATCCAGCGCCTTTTTCGGAACGGCGCTCGGCTCTTGCTATTTTTGCATGATGGCGGCGAATATCAAATGTTGGATTGTTCATTTTTGTTGTACCACACTAATTTTTAACTCTTCAAAGCGGAAGTGTAAGCGTATTGCAAAGACAAATGAGTCGATAGGGTCGAAAAAATTCGTTAGGCTAGGGACGATAAAGAGGAAAAGTCGATTTGGGAATCGTGAACCTATTCAGGCATGGTCTTGGCGCAATACGGGACGTTGCTGTACCGCCTTTGTATCTGATTTGCGAGGCGATGATAGATCAACCCGGTGGTGCCTGTGCTCATTGTTGGTCAAAGATACGTTTTATATCGCCTCCTTTTTGCGCCGTGAGCGGGGCGCCTTTTTCTCATGATCATGGTGAGGGGATTGTGAGCGCAGATGTGATAGCCAATCCTCCTCCCTATAACAGATGCCGATCAGCAGTAATCTATGATGACAATGTTCGTGCGCTGGTGACCGGCCTTAAATATTCCGACCGTTTGGATCTGGCGCCATGGCTTGCCAATTGGATGTTAGCGACAGGAAGCCCTCTTCTAAAAGACGCCGATATGATTATCCCAATACCCCTATATCTGACGCGCTTAATTCAAAGACGCTACAATCAGTCATCAGAACTTGCCAGGTTTATTGCTGCGAAATCAGGAGTTCCTTTTTGCCCTGATACTTTGGGCCGATTTCGAAAAACAAAACAGCAGGTTGGACTTACGGAAAAAGAACGCGAGCGCAATGTTCAAGGGGCTTTTCGCGTTCCTGATAGCAAGAAACCAGAAGTTTCAGGGCGCAATATTTTGTTGATCGATGATGTTTACACTTCAGGCGCAACGGTAAAGGCCGCTGCAAGAGCCCTAAAACGCGCGGGATCAAGGCAAATTGATGTTTTGACATTTGCCAGAGTAGAGAACCTCGAGTAATAAACGGGGATCGCAATCCCCGTTTCATGGAAAATTCTTTATGGCTGAAATTATTGTTTATACTAGAAAAATGTGTGGGTTTTGCACAGCAGCGAAAAGCCTGTTGTCAGGAAAAAAGGCGAGCTTCAAAGAGTTTGATGGCACGTTTGATACCAAGATCCGTCAGGAAATGATGCAAAAATCCGGACGCACGACGTTTCCGCAAATTTTCATTGATGGGGTTCATGTGGGCGGATGCGATGAATTGCATGATCTTGATCGGCAAGGCAAATTGGATGGCATGCTGAAAAAAGGCGCATAGGCCGATGGGGGTATTGCGTACAGCTTGTGTCCAAATGCGATCCGGTGTTTCTGTTGAAAAAAATATCGCTCAGATGAGCGATTTTGTTCGCGATGCGGCGGCGCAAGGCGCAATATATATTCAGACGCCAGAAATGAGCGGATTGCTGCAAAAAAATCCGAAACTATTGATGGATATAATCAAGCTGCAAGATCAGGATCCTGTCTTTGCGGCCAGCGCTGAATTGGCCATGGAGTTGGGTATTTGGCTGCATCTTGGTTCAACACCGATTAAAATGGCTGACAGTGAAATTACCAAAAAAGCTGCAAATCGCGGTGCGTTGTTTTCTCCCAAGGGAGAATTGGTTTTCACTTATGACAAAATCCACATGTTTGATGTTGTCGTTGACGAGGCCAATCAATGGAAAGAGTCGAACCGATTTCAACCAGGTGAGAATGCCTATGTCTTTGATATGAATGGTGTCAAAGCTGGCGTCTCTATTTGCTATGATTTGCGATTTCCTCAACTGTATCAGGCTCAGGCCAAGGCAGGCGCCAATATTTTGACTTGCCCATCTTCCTTTACGAAGCCGACAGGTAAAGCCCATTGGGAAGTCTTGTTGCGGGCCAGAGCTATAGAAAATGGTGCATTTATGATTGCTGCGGCCCAAGGTGGACAACACGAAGATGGTCGCACTACCCATGGCCATTCAATGATCATTGATCCGTGGGGGCAGTTGTTAGGTGAACTGGCCCATGATGAACCTGGTATTTTGGTTTGCGATTTGGATCTTGAGCAATCAGCAAACGCCCGCAAGCGAATACCAAACCTTGCGAATGAGAGAAAATTTTCCATATCTATGATATGAAAGACCGCAATATTGGGTTTGCTGTTGTTATTGATTAATCGTGTTTGGGTATATGGATGATTAAATACGCTCTTGGATGCCAGAAAAACCATGAATTCGAAGGCTGGTTTGCTTCGAGTGATGAGTTTACGCGTTTGAACGAAGCGGGACTTCTAGACTGCCCTGTTTGCGGAAGTAAAAAAGTTCAAAAATTACTGATGGCACCTTCGGTTAAATCGACCAAAGGCAAGGAAAATATGGTTTCGACGCCAAGCGTTCCATCATCAATGCCTGCAGCAATTCCCGCGGTTACTGCCCCTGCAATGCCCCAGATACCTGCGGAAATCAAAGAACAGTTTATCAGCCAATTGCGAGAGTTGAAAAAGCATGTTCTCGCAAATTCTGAAAATGTTGGTGCAAAATTCGGGGAAGAGGTCCGCAAAATCCACTATGGCGAGGCCGAGGAGCGGGGCATTTACGGAAGTACTTCGCCGGAAGAGGCCGTGGAGTTGCTGGATGAAGGTATATCCATTCTGCCAATGCCAGATCTGCCAGAGGACAAGAATTAATCTGTTGGGCTAATTGCTGTTAATCAGCTGGCCGTTCTGCCAAGACCATATAATTCACATCCATATCCTTAGACATGTTCCACTGATCACTCAATGGATTGTAAAAAACGCCGGTCTTATCGATGATTCTCATGCCGCTTGCGGTAATCGGTTTTTCCAATTCTTCAGGTCGAACCAGTTTTTCATATTGGTGTGTACCCTTTGGAAGCCAGCGTAAAACGTTTTCTGCCATAAAGATCGCGAGCGCTTTTGCTTTCATCGTGCGGTTTATAGTAGCGACGAACATTAAGCCATTTGGCTTGACCATATTGGCGCATTTTTCCATGAAAAGATCGACGTCAGAGACATGTTCAACCACTTCCATGTTGAGAACAACATCGAATTTCTCTCCAGCCTCTTCAAGCGTTTCAGCGGTTACTGCACGATAATCGACAGAGACCTCCGATTGTGCGGCGTGAATTTTGGCGACTTCAATGTTTACTTCAGATGCGTCCGCTCCAATGATTTCGGCTCCCATTCGGGCCATGGGTTCGCAGAGCAAACCACCGCCACAGCCAATATCCAGAAATCTCAATCCTTTGAAAGCTTTTGGGTCATTCATATCTCGATCAAAACGGGCGCAAACCTGTTGCTTGATGTAAGTCAGGCGAACTGGGTTAAATTTGTGCAGGGGTCGAAACTTGCCCGTTGGACTCCACCATTCCGCTGCCATGGCGGAAAAACGGTCTACTTCGTTCTGATCTATTGTCGTGCGTGTTGAATTTGTACTCATAAAACTCTCGTTAAGCTGTGTTTGTTTATCAGTTGGGTTTATTGCAGGCATAGTCAAGTTTTGCACCACATACTGCGGCAGGGTGCCGCCGCTTGCATGCAGGCAACTTATTCAGTATGGAAGCGGCGTTCATGTGGAATGAGGCGAGAAATGTCTTTTTTCACCCTTCTTGGTATTTAGCCAATTGCGTTGTCTCGCACTAAATATTGTTGATGATTTGAAGATTAGGGAAACCTGAGACTATGGCGCGTCTTGTGCTCAAATTTGGTGGAACATCCGTTGCGGATTTGGATCGAATTCGCAATGTGGCGCAGCATGTCAAGCGCGAAGTGGATGCTGGCCATGAAGTTGCGGTGGTTGTTTCAGCCATGTCCGGTAAAACCAATGAATTGGTTGCTTGGGCTCGTGATGCTTCGCCCATGCACGATGCCCGCGAATATGACTCGATTGTAGCTTCTGGAGAACAGGTTACAGCAGGACTTTTGGCTATATGTTTGCAAGCAATTGGTGTTGAGGCCAGATCCTGGCTCGGGTGGCAGATACCAATCAAAACCGATAATGCCCACGGCTCGGCACGTATCAAGGATATTGATGGTACTGAACTTATCAAACGTTTCGCCAAAGGTCAGGTTGCCGTTATTGCGGGCTTTCAGGGTATTGCTGAAGACAACCGGATTACGACACTTGGACGCGGAGGCTCGGATACAACGGCTGTTGCCATCGCTGCAGCTGTAAAGGCTGATCGGTGCGACATTTATACGGATGTCGATGGTGTATATACTACGGACCCTCGTATTCAGCCAAAAGCGCAACGTCTTGAAAAGATTTCTTTTGAAGAAATGTTGGAAATGGCGTCGTTGGGTGCGAAAGTGTTGCAAGTGCGCTCAGTTGAAATGGCCATGGTCCATGGCGTAAAAACATTTGTGCGCTCAAGTTTTGATGATCCAAAGTCAATTGATTCTAGCCCCGGCGCTACGCCAGTTGGAACCCTGATTTGTAATGAGGAAGATATAGTGGAAAAAGAAGTTGTGACAGGCATTGCATATGCCCGCGATGAATCACAAATCTCATTGCGTCGTGTACCAGACAAGCCAGGTATATCAGCTGCGATTTTTGGTCCTTTGGCTGAAGCCAATGTCAATGTTGATATGATCGTGCAGAGTGTTTCGGAAGATGGCTCCCGCACGGATATGACTTTCACATTGCCAGATGGTGACTTGGCTAGAGCGCTTGAAGTTTTAGATGCTGAACGTGAAGCCATCGGTTTTGAATTGATCCAGCATGACAAAGGCTTGGTAAAGGTATCGGTGATTGGTATTGGCATGCGCAGTCATGCAGGTGTTGCCTCAACTGCTTTCGCGGCCTTGGCTTCAAAGGGCATTAATATTCGGGCGATAACAACTTCTGAAATTAAGTTTTCCGTTTTGATTAATTCTGAATATACTGAACTTGCCGTGCGCACGCTTCATTCAGTATACGGCTTGGATAAAGTTTCAGCCTAACGGTTGCCATAAAATCCACTTCCTGTTCTGTTTATGAAAATAGAGTTTGGCAAAAACTAGGTTCAAACGGTTCGTAGGCAAGCGGCCTGATTAAAGCGTTTGATAAAAGCATGCGCGCGCGGATTTTTGGAGAAACTGTAAATGATTGACTCAAGTCCCGGCCCAAGAGGGCTGATGAAACGGTTGCGAGAGGTGATGGCGGAAACGCTGGGCGCTCAAGATCGTCTTGATAAAATCGTTCGGCATATCGCGGCTAACATGATTGCTGAAGTTTGCTCGGTCTATGTGCTACGTTCTGATGATGTCTTGGAGCTATTTGCTACAGAAGGGCTAAATCCACAATCTGTGCATGAAGCTTCTCTCATGGTTGGCCAAGGTCTTGTTGGCTCTATCGCGGCTAATGCAAAAACGCTTAACTTAGATGACGCGCAAAACCATCCTGCGTTTAGATACCTGCCTGAAACGGGTGAAGAGATATACAACTCGTTTCTCGGTGTGCCCATTTTACGGTCAGGTCGGGCGCTGGGTGTGTTGGTTGTCCAAAACCAGGCAAAACGAATTTATCGAGATGATGAAGTTGAAGCGTTGGAAACAACAGCCATGGTGTTGGCCGAGCTGATTGCAGCTGGCGAATTAGAGGGGCTAGACAAGCAAGGTCGCGGCCTTGATTCGTCCCGCGCCCTAAATCTTACAGGCGCTGCCTTGGCGGATGGTATTGGTCTTGGGCATGTCATTTTGCATGAACCGCGGGTCGTGGTAACCAATCTCTTCAATGAAAATGCTGAATATGAAACCAAACGATTAGCTGAAGCGCTAGGGCAGCTTCGAATTTCTATTGATGGCATGATGAACAATGGCAATGTTCCCAGAGTTGGTGAACATCGTGAAGTGTTGGAAGCCTATCGGATGTTTGCCAATGACCGCGGATGGGTCCGGCGGATGGAAGAGCAAATCCAAAATGGTCTGACTGCAGAGGCTGCCGTTGAAAAAGTCCAAAGCGATAACCGTGCCCGGATGATGCGCCAATCAGATCCGTTCTTACGGGAACGGTTGAATGATTTTGATGATCTTGCCTATCGCCTACTTCGGGAACTTGTAGGTCGGCCACATGGCCCGCTGACCGATCAAATGGATAGTGACTATATTGTCGTTGCGCGAAATATGGGAGCTGCTGAACTTCTTGACTATAGCGGACCGAACCTGCGGGGTCTTGCTCTCGAAGAGGGTGCTCCAACCAGCCATGTTGTCATTGTGGCGCGTGCTCTCGGTATCCCGGTCGTTGGTCAGTTATCGAATGTTGTTTCTTTGGCTGATAGCGATAATGCCGTTATTGTTGACGGTGAAGAAGGTCTGGTTTTCTTACGGCCATCTGAAGAGGTTGAATCGGCATACGGCGAGAAAGTTCAATTTCGCGCCAAACGTCGTGAAGTCTATAAGCAATTAAAAGATCTGCCGGCTACATCTAAAGATGGCGTTGATGTTTCATTGTTGATGAATGCCGGCCTGTTGATGGATTTACCAAATATCATTCCATCAGGAGCGGCAGGGATTGGATTGTTTAGAACCGAGCTTCAATTCATGGTGTCTTCAAGGTTCCCAAGAATAGGTGAGCAGGAGGAGCTGTATCGAAGTGTTTTGGATGCCAGTGATGGATTGCCCGTCACCTTCAGGACGTTGGATATTGGCGGCGATAAAGTGTTGCCGTATCTCAGAGCTGAACAAGAGGAAAACCCTGCGCTTGGCTGGCGGGCTATCAGGCTCGCATTGGACCGGCCAGGATTATTGCGAACTCAATTGCGCGCTTTGCTGCGTGCGGCCGGTGGGCGCGAACTAAAAGTGATGATCCCGATGGTAACCGAAACACGTGAAATCTTCCGCGTGAAGGAAATCATTGAGCGCGAAGTGGCGTTGTTGAAGAAATTTAAACACCAAGTTCCAGACAAGCTTTTGATTGGGGCTATGATTGAAGTTCCCTCCTTGCTGTTTCAAATGGATGATTTGTTGCGGGCAGTGGATTTTGTTTCTGTCGGCTCAAATGATTTGTTTCAATTTGTTATGGCATCGGATCGGGGCAATGCGCGGATTGCAAAAAGGTTTGATCCTCTCAATCGCGGATTTTTAAGGGTTCTGCGCAAGATAGTTGTTGCGGCCGATGCGCATCAAAAACCACTGACATTATGTGGTGAAATTGCTGGTAAACCCCTTTCCGCTCTTGCTCTGTTAGGGTTGGGATATCGATCTATATCCATGGCTGCTGCTGCGATTGGCCCGGTTAAAGCAATGTTGCTGGAAACCGATATTGCGAAATTGCAGACATCGCTTTTGGAAGAGATTGAAAAACCTTATGGCGGTCAAACCATACGGGAATTCTTGACCGATCATGCTGCCAGTCAAGGCATTCCCTATTAGCAATTTTTTTGTTCTTGCTCAGACTTATTTGAAATAATTGGAATATACGCATGCTTGATAGCGCAAAACTAAATCAACTGACTTCGCGTTTCAATTCGCTGCAAAACCAAATGGCAGCAAATCCGGATCCTGAAACCTATGTTGCTTTGGCTTCTGAATGTTCAGGTCTTCAAGACGTGGTTGAGAAAATCGAAGAACTTCGTGAGGCAGAGAAAGCCTTGAAGGGACTTGATGAATTGCTCGCAGATAAAACCACTGACCGCGAAATGCGCGAGATGGCGGAAATGGAATATCCGGATATCGAAGAGCAAATCGAGAAAATGTCTTCACAAATTAAATTGCTTTTGCTGCCGAAAGACAAAGCCGATGATAAGAGTGCGGTCTTGGAAATTAGAGCGGGTACTGGTGGTAGTGAAGCAGCACTGTTCGCCGGGGATTTGTTCCGTATGTATGAGCGATATGCTGTTGAAAAAGGTTGGAAAGTCGAGATACTCTCCGCCAGTGATGGGGATGTGGGCGGTTATAAAGAGATCATCGCCGCAATTAACGGCAAGAGCGTGTTTGCCAAACTGAAATTCGAATCGGGCGTGCACCGAGTTCAGCGGGTGCCGGAAACCGAAGGTGGTGGCAGGGTTCACACATCGGCGGCAACCGTTGCGGTTTTGCCTGAGGCCGAAGACATTGATATTGAAATTCGCAATGAAGACCTACGTATTGATACGATGCGGGCCTCTGGCGCAGGCGGACAGCATGTTAATACGACCGATAGCGCGGTGCGTATCACGCATTTGCCTACAAATATTGTCGTAACGTCATCGGAAAAATCACAACACCAAAACCGTGCTAATGCGATGAAAGCGCTTCGCGCCAAGTTATATGACATGGAACGTCAGCGGGCCGATAAAGAAAGAGCCGATTCGCGTAAAGGACAAGTTGGTTCCGGCGATCGCTCTGAGCGCATTCGAACCTATAACTTTCCCCAAGGACGCATAAGCGATCATAGGATCAATCTCACTTTATATAAGCTGGACCGGATCATTAATGGCGAGGGACTAGATGAGATTATTGATGCTTTGATCACCGATCATCAGGCAACGTTGCTGGCAGCCGACGAGGCATGATGGGTGAATCAGGTGCTTCAACCTTTTCCAAAACAATTGGAGAAGCGCAAAGAGAAGGGGCGGTTCGGCTGAAAAATGCCGAAATAGAAAATGCGGCACTTGATGCACGGGTATTGCTTGCTGGATGTCTGAAAGTAGAAATGGCGGGGCTTTTGTCAGCATCATCAAAGTTGATCGGTGAAGAGCTCTACCAAACCTATCTTGAGATGATTGAAGAGCGCCAAACGGGTAAGCCAGTATATAGAATTTTGGGTCGTCGAGAATTTTACGGACGTTCCTTCCAATTTGGAAAAGACTGCTTGGAGCCTCGTCCTGAAACAGAATTATTGGTCGAGCGGGTGCTGGAGGATTATAAGCCTGGAACGCCCGTTTTATTCGGAGAGATCGGTGTGGGCAGCGGGGTCATTGCGTGCACATTGTTAGCTGAACTGCCGGAAGCTAAAGCGTTGGGAACAGATATTGCAGCTGGAGCAATTGAGGCAACACGGATCAATGGCGAGATTTTGGGTGTTAGTTCTCGTTTGGAGCTACACCAAACGGATTGTTTTAAGGGGATTGTTGAACGCTTCGACTTCATTGTTTCAAACCCGCCTTACATCATTACCTCAGATATTGAGACATTGGAAAAAGAAGTAAGGCTTTTTGATCCAGCTGCAGCGTTGGATGGGGGACCAGATGGATTTGATATTTACAGAAAGATACTCCAGCAAACGCATGGCATTTTAAATGCTGGCGGGCGCCTTTATCTTGAAACCGGACACGGACAGCATCAACAAATAGTCTCGATGGCATCGGAAATGGGTTGGGGAATAGTGTCTACACATCTTGATCTTTCCGGCCTTGAGCGCATTGTAGTGCTGGAAGCATAAAGAATCAGTGACTTATGTGTGAAAGACGCGCTTTAGCTGGCGTTAATGCTGACAAAAGAAAAGACTTGGAATTGCCGTAATAAAAAGGTAGACGTTTTTGAGCGCATTTAGCCAAGGGTTAAATTGAGCGCTAAACAAATCCCAAAATTCATTCTTGTTCGTGCTTTAAAGCGCCGGTGATGATGAAAACAAACCGATTGATTCGGACTTTATTTTTGTGGGATTTATGGGGAACCAATATTTAGGCATTGAATAGCAACGCTTCTCGACCCAACCACCCGACTTGTCGGGATTGGGATGGTTTTTAAAACGACCCTTGGCAAGGTAATCAAGATCCTTCAGGGCAAAAAATGGATAGCTGGAATTAGCATGAGGCAGCAGAATAACAATAATAACAACAACAATAAAAATAGAATGCGTGGTCGTGGCCGCAATCCTAATAGCAATAAGCCATCTAATTCGCTGAACAGGAATTATGAGAGCAATGGACCGGATGTAAAAATTCGGGGCAATGCGGCGCATATTGCTGAAAAATATACGACCCTTGCAAGAGATGCGCTTTCCTCAGGTGACCGTGTTGTTGCTGAGAACTATTTACAACATGCCGAACATTATAACCGTATTGTCGCTGCTGCTAATGCACAGCGTGAAGAGTTTAATGTGTCACAAGCTGCGAACAATCGTAACAATGACAGTAACGACAATAGTGATGATGATAGTGGCGATCAGCCAGACGTGAACTTGGACGCATCAGGCGATGACAGCAACGACAGCAATGATCAAGGCGAAAACAATAGACGCCAGCCGCGCCGTCGTGAGCCTAGAAACGCAAACCGCAACAATAATCGCAATACTCAAAATGCCAGTTCAGAGGCTGATGGTGATTCTGAGTCGCCAAAGCCTGAGAACACCGCGGATGTAAAAAAAGCTGATGCAAGTGATGTGCCTGCTCCTAGTGAAGAAGTTCGCGCACCACGCGCCCGCCGCACTTCACGGAAGAAAGAAGCACCAGGCGAAGGTGTTACAGCTGATGCTGCTGCATTGCCACAAGGCCTTATTGGCGGATAATGGGTTCCTGAGACCGGCAAATATACAATCTGTGTGAATTAAAAAGACAAAGGCTGGCTGCAAATGCACCAGCCTTTTTTGTTGAGCCCTTCAAATTTGATTTTCCAATTCCTATATCTATCAGGACAGGTGCTTGCCACTAAGGGAGCCCAGTCTTCACAAGGTTCGTCATGCCTAAATAGGGTGGCGGCAAAAGGAGATTTAGACATGAACATTGATAAGTATTCTGATCGGGTTAAGGGCTTTATCCAGTCGGCGCAGACAAAAGCCCTTGCAGATGGTCATCAGCAGTTTTCACCAGAGCATTTGCTAAAAGTATTGTTGGATGATCCGGAAGGTTTGGCAGCATCCTTGATGCAAAAAGCCGGCGGACGCCCAAAGGACGCCTTAATGGCTGTGGAAGCTGCATTAGCGAAATTTCCTAAAGTGCAGGGCGGCAATGGCCAGCTATATCTCTCACAAACTTTGGCCAAGGTTTTGGACACAGCTGAGAAAGCTGCAGACAAAGCAGGCGATTCCTATGTAACGGCAGAGCGTCTGTTGCTTGCCCTATGCATTGAAAAATCTGCACCAACTTCGGATATTTTGGCAAAGGCTGGTTTGACCGCAAATGCGCTAAATACGGCGATCAATGATATTCGCAAAGGACGGACTGCTGATTCGTCGAATTCTGAAGCCGGATATGATGCGTTGAAGAAATATGCGCGCGATCTCACCCAAGATGCGCGTGATGGCAAACTGGATCCAGTGATTGGCCGTGATGATGAAATTCGCCGGGCCATTCAGGTTTTGGCTCGCCGCACGAAAAACAATCCAGTTCTTATTGGTGAACCTGGTGTTGGTAAAACTGCGATTGCCGAAGGCTTGGCCTTACGGATTATCAACGGTGATGTCCCCGAATCGTTGAAAGACAAAAAATTACTCGCATTAGATATGGGTTCATTGATTGCTGGTGCTAAATATCGTGGTGAATTTGAAGAGCGCCTGAAAGCTGTATTGTCTGAAGTTCAGGCAGCTGCGGGTCAGATTGTTTTGTTTATCGATGAAATGCACACGCTGGTTGGTGCTGGTAAGGCGGATGGAGCAATGGATGCTTCCAATTTGTTGAAGCCAGCTTTGGCGCGCGGGGAATTGCATTGTGTGGGCGCAACGACGCTAGATGAATATCGCAAATATGTGGAGAAGGATGCTGCTTTGGCGCGTCGCTTCCAACCGGTGTTTGTCAGTGAACCGACGGTTGAGGACACCATTTCGATTTTGCGCGGCATCAAAGAGAAGTATGAATTGCATCATGGTGTTAGGATCACAGATTCGGCTTTGGTTTCTGCGGCGATGCTTTCCAATCGCTATATCACAGACCGGTTTTTGCCAGACAAGGCAATCGATCTGATGGATGAGGCTGGTTCTCGTTTGCGGATGCAGGTGGATTCCAAGCCTGAAGAATTGGATGAATTGGATCGGCGCATCATTCAATTGCGTATCGAGCGCGAAGCCTTGTTAAAAGAAAAAGACAAAGGCTCGAAAGAGCGGCTGAAAGTGCTTGAGTCTGATTTGGCTAACTTGCAGGAAAAAGCCGATGGATTGACCGCGCGCTGGGAAGCAGAAAAGGACAAACTGTCTGGTGCCAGAAACATCAAGGAAAAGCTGGATCACGCTCGCATGGAGCTGGAACAGGCTCAACGCAAAGGGGATCTCGGAAAAGCTGGAGAGATTGCCTATGGCGTGATTCCTGATCTTGAGAAAAAGCTGACGGAGCAAGAAACTGCCAATTCCAATGGTCTTGAAGCTATGGTGGAAGAGGCCGTTACGCCTGCTCACATCGCTCATGTGGTATCGCGTTGGACAGGCATTCCGGTTGATAAAATGCTGGAAGGCGAAAAAGACAAACTTCTTCGTATGGAAGACGAGATTGCCAAACGCGTGGTGGGTCAAGGCGAGGCTGTACAATCTGTTTCTAAAGCGGTTCGTCGTTCACGGGCAGGATTGCAAGATCCGCAGAGACCGATTGGTTCGTTCATGTTCTTGGGTCCAACAGGCGTTGGTAAGACCGAGTTGACGAAAGCGCTCGCTGGATTTCTTTTTGATGATGACAGCGCGATGGTGCGTGTTGATATGTCTGAGTTCATGGAGAAACATTCCGTTGCGCGTTTGATCGGAGCGCCTCCTGGCTATGTTGGTTATGACGAAGGCGGCATGTTGACCGAAGCCGTACGGCGCAGGCCTTATCAAATTGTCTTGTTTGACGAGATTGAAAAAGCCCATCCTGATGTATTCAATGTCTTGCTTCAGGTGCTTGATGATGGCCGTTTGACGGATGGGCAGGGTCGTGTTGTCGATTTTCGCAATACGCTGATCGTCATGACATCCAATCTTGGCTCGGAATACCTAACCGCTCTTAAAGATGGGCAAGATGTTGGCGAGGTTCGTGATGATGTGATGAATGTGGTCAAAGCCAGCTTTAGACCAGAGTTTTTGAACCGAGTTGATGACATAATCTTGTTCCATCGTTTGCAGCGTTCAGATATGGCATCGATTGTTCGCATTCAGTTGAAACGCCTTGAGGCCTTGTTGGCTGATAGACGGATAGACATTGAGCTGTCAGATGAAGCTGTTGAATGGTTGGCCAATCGTGGTTACGATCCGGCTTATGGCGCGCGGCCTCTAAAACGTGTCATACAATCAACCCTTCAAGATCAATTGGCTGAAAAGATATTGATGGGTGAAATCCATGATGGGATGATTGTCAAAGTGTCAGTTAGTGCGGACCGCCTGCATTTGTCTGGTAAGGCACGTGAGAGCGAGCCACAAAAGACCGCCGCGTAATAATAGTTGGATCACGTTTGAAGCTTGATGACTATAACACATTTTGCGCCTCGCTTCCGGCAACCACTCATGTGGTTCAGTGGGGCGGGGCGCATGTGTGGAAAGTTGGGGGCAAAGTGTTTGCCATCGGCGGTTGGTCGGATAGCGAGGAGCCGCATATCGTATTTAAAACCAGTGATCTCGCATTTGATATTTTGCGGGAACAAAAAGGCTTGCGCCCTGCGCCTTACCTAGCCCCGCGCGGAGGTAAGTGGATCCAAATGTTTGAGCCCGAAGCATTGCCCATTGAAGACTTGATGGCCTATCTCACCGAAAGCCATCGTTTGATCTCATTGAAGCTGACCAAGAAGCTACGGACGGAACTGGGTCTTGATGATATGCCGCCCAAATAGATTGCTATTGGGTGCCTTGCAGCCCGCCAATATTTCTTTCCTTGCTTTTCAAGGGATAGAAGTTATCTACTCCACCAAATTAGAAGTGGGCGAGACGTATTTCGATTGAGCGCAGAAATATTGGGGTAGCAGCTATATTAAAATATATTTCTAGATTCATTTTAAATGCTCCGATTTTAGCTTTGATTGGAATTGCCTCTATAGGAATTTGCTCCGCTGCATTTGCTGTGCAGACGCCAGGTCAATATCTATCAAGTGATGATTTGGACGCGATTGATCCGAACCTGATCAAGCAATCGAGCGTAAGTGGGCAGAAAACTGTGTTCACGGAAGATGTTGCGGCACCCCACAAGCTGGTTAGTGACGAAGAACTGGCGATTGCCGAATTGCAGATCCTGTTAGATAGATCGGGTTTTTCACCGGGCGCGATTGACGGACAGGGGTCTGTACATTTGGAAAGGGTTCTTGAGATATACCGCTCACAATTTAAATTTAACGAGCTTAAAATTGGATCTCCCTTGGTTTCTGAATTGCTTGGAAAGGCAGGAGGGGCAGCGTTCGAAGAATATACATTGACCCAAGATGATATTCGCGGACCATTTGTGTCAGAAATTCCAAAACGTATTCAAGATCAGGGCTCGTTGAAGAAACTGAATTTTATGCGCGTTCAAGAATTATTGGGTGAACGCTTTCATATGGATGAGGTGTTCTTAGAACGGCTAAATCCAGGGGCAGATTTTGCAAAAGCAGGGACTGTCATTAAAGTCGCCAATATTGGCAGGTATTTGGATATCAGAGTTAGCAGAATAGTTGCTGAACAAGATTTGAAGCAAGTTACCGCATTTGATGGCAAAGGTCGGATCGTTGCGGTTTATCCAGCGAGCATAGGCTCTTTAAAGAATCCCTCGCCAAGAGGCGATTTTACTGTTCGTAACAAAGCCGGATTTCCTGCTTACACACTTGCGCCCGATAACGGGTTTGAAGTGATGGATGGAAATCAACAAGTTTTGGTGGCTCCTGGGCCGAACAATCCAGTTGGGATCGCATGGATTGGTTTATCTAAAAAAACTTATGGTATTCATGGAACGCCGGAGCCCTCGCAAATTGGCAAATCATCTAGCAATGGATGTATCCGCCTAACAAATTGGGACGCATTGGAGTTGGCGAAGCTGGTATCCACAGGCGTTCAGGTTAGCATTCGATAGAGCGGTCTGATCGGGCTAGTTTCTGGCCAAACGCTGATTTTCTTCGTTGCGCTCGCGCAGTAAGGTATCGATACGGTCCCGCTCTTCCTCAAATGCTGCTAGGTCTTTCCCAGTAAAGGTCTTTCCACTAGGCAGTTTGATCTTCAATGGATTAACTTTATTGCCGTTTACGGCAACCTCGTAGTGAAGGTGTGGGCCAGTTGATAGGCCAGTTGATCCAACATAGCCGATTACTTGCCCAAGCCTTACTCTGGCGCCCGGTCGTATACCCTTGGCATAGGAAGACTGGTGCAGATAATATGTTTCATAACCATTGGCGTGGCGAAGAATGGTTCGTTTTCCACTGCCGCCAGCCCATCCGGCCTTTTCTACAGTTCCATTACCTGCGGCAAGAATAGGCGTGCCGCGCGGCGCTGAATAATCTACCCCCCAATGCATTTTTTGCACTCTGGTAATCGGGTGACGGCGCATTCCATAAGCCGAGCGGAATTTTCCGTTTGGCACAGGCTGGCGCAACAAGAACTGTTTCGCGCTTTTTCCTGTTTCATCATAATAATCAACCAATCCTCTTTCTGGATCGCGGAAGCGGTAATAGCGTCGTTGCACCTTACCAAGATTGATCCCAACATATAAAATTTCGGCATCTTCTGTTGGAGCCAAATCGCCATCTTGGAGAGATAACAGCATTTCAAGAGAGTCTTGACGGGCAATAGGAGAGCGGAAATCTACATCGAAGGCAAAAATGCGGACCAGTTTGCCTGCGGTTTCAACATCCAAGCCTTCGCTAATTGCCGTCCTATATATGGCGTCATATATATTTGGCAGATTTGAGGATGAGAGCAGAGGCTCTGCCGTTTTTGTTGATGCTTGTTGAGGAACAGGGTCCGGCTCATTTGCGTAGAAGAGCCTATCATTGTCTTTTCTCATAACGCTGACCAGATGCGCGCCGCCGCGATAGACGCTTACGCGTATAAGTTTTTCTGGAATGTCAGGTTGAGTGCTATCTATTTCGAATGCCAAGCGGAGACGGTCATCGCCAAGGAAATTGTCAGACGTCAAATCCGAAGCAATCGCATTGGCAAATTCAATTGATTCAGCTTCTGCCAAACCTTCACCCTGCAAGACAACCGCAATAGGCAATTCAGATCGAACTCGGGCGAAACGCTCATCGTAGCGAACGCCTGAATAATCCTCTTTATAAGATCGTGACATGGTTGAAACGTTTTCGGCGGTAATGGTTAGTCCGGGGGTAGAAACAAAATTACTGTCTTCAGTCGAGAATCGAGTGGGATCAAAATAAGCCACAGAGGTCAATGCTGTTGCGCCAATGTTCAACCCAGGAGCAGCATTTCTGACGATTGTCTCAATATCACGCGAAGATTGGCGACGGGCCAAAGAGATATTTGGATCGCCAAACGGAAAGTCTTCAATCTTTAAAGAAATTTCCCCTTCAACATCTGCTCCGTATATTTGGTCCGTGGAGGCAATGATCGGTTCGGCTTTGCCAGATTCGGAAAAAATGGTCAGCGGATCAAATTTTGGATATTTTGCTTCCCGTTTTGGAATTCCAGCAAGTGGTGCGCTGATATGCATGAATGGTTTCAGCTTAACAATGTCCTGATCACCCTCGCGGGTCATAGTGGAGACCATCATTAATCCGGTTGTGCTTTCTTCCGGGGCTGAAAGCGCAGCCAAACTTGGGCGTGAACCTTTCGCAACGATGCCAATCGCTGATTCTGTAGAAACGTCTCTTTGATAGGCTTGCGCTGGTATCGCAAGGTTTTGACGTCCATCAAGGGCGGCATATAAAGCGCCTCCCATAAGGAATACGGAAGCCGCTCCGGTTAAAACCGAACCGCCAAACCAGCGAAAGCTGATTCCACGGCGGTCCATTTCACCTTTAGAGCGGCGCATTTGTATAGGTTGAAGGTCACCTAAGAAGTCAGACTCGATGTTTTTCTTTGTTAATGGTACTTTTGTTGACATAGGATCCAGCTGACTGTTCTAAATATTGCCCTATCTTCACACAAAAGAAGAATTACGACAAACTTTTTTAAGATTGTAAAAACAGGCAAATTTGGCTGTTTTGAGGCGATATCAGCATGTTTTCGCCTTGAATCTCGTGTCTATCAACATGGGCCGACAGGATGGGAAAATCTTTTTTCGAAAAAAAGCAATTTTTCTGAATTTCCGTGTTGACACTTTGAGGTTCCCCAGCTTATAAACCGCTCATCAACGAGGGCGGCGCGCCGCTGGCGCACTTTAGTTCGCTCTTGTTAAATCATCTAAGAGATCTTCACCGCAAGGTGTGCTCGAAGGCTGGAAGCCCGGTTCGCTAAGAAGCGCCCTGATCCAACAGCCGACAATATTTCGTTTGGAATATTGGTTCTTTGACAATTAAATATGAAGAAAGAGAAACGTGGGTGGCGGAGTTCCTGCTGAATGCACAATCCTTATTCCTTGGGTTGTGTTATTCGAAAGAGACTTGGCTAACACGTTTCGAGAATGTTACAAACATTGCTAACTATATGAATTTATTCAGATAGTTGGTAAGGTGTTATAAAATGTTCTCGTCAATTTCGCGTCGGTCGCAAGATCGATGCAAATATGCGTGACCTGACACATATTACTTGTGTCTAAAATATAGCCGATCAAAATCTCATAAAACCTGAGAGTTTGATCCTGGCTCAGAACGAACGCTGGCGGCAGGCCTAACACATGCAAGTCGAGCGC